>CAZZHH010000136.1:0-2513 GCA_964653595.1 uncultured Lentimicrobiaceae bacterium | reverse complement strand
GGTAAATATCAATCAGCTGTTGACCGACTGATGTTGATTCGTTATAGATTACAAGCTGGTTGTAATCCGTTACGGTAAATGTTATTTCAAAACGGGAGGCAAAAGGTCTGCTTAAACCAGGTATGCCACCTCCATCCCACGGATGGAATCGTCTATTACTCCGTTGTTGTATACTTGCTGGCCGTTTACAAAGGTACGCAGCACCTTGTGGTGGAACGTATAGCCTTCGAAAGGAGACCATCCACATTTATATAGGATATTCTCCTTGCCAACCGTCCAGTTTGCTTCCGGATCAATTAAGACAAGGTCGGCATAATAACCCGGACGAATATACCCGCGGCGGTCGATCTTGAACAACTCTGCCGGCATGTGAGCCATCTTCTCAACCACCTTCTCGACGGTGAAGCGGCCCTGCTTAGCAAGCTCGAGCATGGCAACTACCGAATGTTGTACCAGCGGTCCGCCCGAAGCTGCCTTAAGACAACTGCCCTCTTTCTCAGAAAGCAGATGCGGCGCGTGATCGGTGGCCACGATATCTATTTTATTATTATTTACGGCTTCAATCAATGCCTCACGGTCTGCCAGTGTTTTAACAGACGGATTCCATTTGATACGGTTTCCGTAGGTGGCATAATCTGCATCGGTAAACCACAGATGATGCACACATACCTCGCCGGTGATCTGCTTTTCTGAAAGCGGCAGACTGTTGTCCAGCAGCTCCATCTCTTTTGCAGTAGAAAGATGCAGGATATGCAGGCGCGTATTCAGACGTTTAGCCAGGGCAACCGCCTCGGCCGACGATTCATAACAGGCCTCTTCATCTCTTATCTTGCTGTGGAACGTGATATCAAGTTCTTCGCCATGCAAGGCCACGTAATGCGCTTTATTGCGTTTAATCACCTCTTCCTTTTCTGCGTGAATGGCGATAAGCATCCCGGCTTCGCCAAAAATAGTTTCCAATGTAGCCGGATTATCCACAAGCATGTTGCCGGTAGATGAGCCCAGGAACAACTTCAATCCCGGAATACGAGTAGGATCCACCTTACGTATCTCGTCCATGTTATCGTTTGTACCGCCAAAGAAAAAAGAGTAGTTGGCAGCCGACGTCTCTGCCCCCCGGTTTAGTTTCCATTCCAGCTCGGCCAGCGTGGTAGTCTGCGGATTTGTATTGGGCATATCCATAAAGGTGGTCACCCCCCCTGCAACCGCAGCACGGCTCTCGCTGGAAATATCTCCCTTGTGCGTAACACCCGGTTCGCGAAAATGTACCTGATCGTCTATGGCCCCCGGAATCAACCATTTGCCGGTGGCATCGATTACTTGTCCCCCGCCCATAGCTTCGGGAGGAAGCGTGCCTTCGTAAACAGCGGCTATCTTATCTCCCTTAACCAGAACAGAGCCTGTATAAGTGCGCCCTTCGTTTATGATTTGGGCATTTTTTATTAAAAGTTGTTTCATTATTGTCTCGTTTTTTGCAAGCTATTAGTTTAGTTTACGGGGATATTTGCGGAAGAAACTCCACCATTTAAGCTCAAGCACGCCAAACAGCGCTTCGCCGAAAATGGAAGAATTCATTTTGCTAACCCCCAGTTCGCGGTTGATAAAGATGATGGGCACCTCAACAACCTTGAATCCGCATTTATAAGCCGTAAATTTCATCTCAATCTGAAATGCATATCCCTTAAACTGAATCCGGTCCAGATCGATGGTTTCCAGTACCTCACGGCGGTAGCATTTAAAGCCTGCGGTGGTATCCTGCACATGCATACCGGTAACAAGGCGCACATATACTGAGGCGAAATAAGACATCAGCACCCGTCCCAAAGGCCAGTTTACCACATTCACCCCGTTGCAATACCTGGAGCCGATCGAAACATCGGCACCTTGTTCCGCACAAGCCTTATAGAGCTTGATAAGGTCGTTGGGGTTGTGACTAAAGTCGGCATCCATCTCGAATATATAGTCGTATCCGTGACTCAAACACCATTTAAAGCCTGTGATATAAGCTGTGCCCAGCCCCTGTTTGCCTTTGCGTTCAATCATAAAAAGGCGGTCCGGAAACTCCTGCTGCAACGTTTTTACAATCGCGGCAGTTCCATCGGGCGAACCATCATCAATAATCAGTATATGGAATATCTTTTCCAGTTTAAAAACGGTGCGGATAATCTGTTCAATATTTTCCTTTTCGTTATAAGTGGGAATAATCACAATGCTGTCGGACATACTTTCTTTTGTGTGTTGAACTGTTTTTAAAGATCAAAGGTACATATTATAATTGAAATTTGTACCTTTGTACAAATTATTTTGCTTTGGAAGTAC
Organism: uncultured Lentimicrobiaceae bacterium; assembly: GCA_964653595.1. Classification (GTDB taxonomy): domain Bacteria; phylum Bacteroidota; class Bacteroidia; order Bacteroidales; family WCHB1-69; genus JBAXTE01. The sequence goes on along the minus strand of CAZZHH010000136.1, from coordinate 194 downwards.
ATGAGTTACTTACTATGTACAGTGCCCACCCGCAGGTGTCGGCGCTGGTCGGTCTATTGGACGACAAAGCTAGCCGGAAGCTTTTACTGAAGGGTTTAAATGGTTCGGGGGCAGCATTAACAATCGCATCTCTCTTTTTTAAGAAAAGGGGCAGCTACGTGTGCGTATTAAACGACCAGGAAGAGGCCGGTTAT
>CAZZHH010000135.1:0-2532 GCA_964653595.1 uncultured Lentimicrobiaceae bacterium | reverse complement strand
ATAAGAATACATTAGTACTCCTAAAAGTTGCATTTACTAATTGAATTTAAGAAAGTTCCTTTTTTGTATGAGAAATGATTAGTTTATTTTGAAGGTGAATTGTTTGAATTATCTTCTTTGTTTTTTTCGAAATCTGCTTTTGTTTTAACGGGACACTCTTTTCCAGAAGCATCTTTAAATGTACATTCAGTTGCAGGTTCTTTGTGTTCTTTGTTTGTTTCAGGGTGCCATCCCCAAATAAGAAGAATAGCAAAAAAACCTATTACATATGCCAAGGTAACATGCCAACCTTTTCGAAGCCATAAGCCAACATTGCGAGCTTCTGGAAATTTATTTGTAATTGCAACCCCTGCAGAGGATCCAAACCAAATCATGGAACCGCCAAAACCAACTGCGTATGCCAAAACACCCCAGTCGAAGTGGCCTTGTTGAAGACATAGTTTGGTTAATGGAATGTTGTCAAAAACTGCAGAGACAAATCCTAAAACAAATGCTGACATCCATGATGCATCTGGTAAAGTTTCTACAGGCATCAAAGAAGCAGCAGTTACCAAACACATAAGGAAAATGGTGCCTTTAAAAGAAGATGAAATCTCTTCCCATGGCATTTTGCGGAAAGTGGCACCAACTAATATTGCTATCCAAACCCCCAATGCTGGCATATCGTATAGGAAATTAGAAATGATAGCACCTGCCAAAATTAACAATACTATGATTAATCTGCCAAAATCAATTTTGACTCCTTCAGTGGAATCTTTAATAATTCGTTGATGTTTGTCCTGTTGGTGAGAAGCAAACCATGCAATGATAATTAGTGCAACAATAGCTGCTATATATGCATGAGATACGTCAATAGCTGCAACTCCATCAATCCACATCATGGTAGTGGTAGTGTCGCCAACCACAGAACCTGATCCACCGGCATTACTAGCTGCGACAATTCCTGCGATATATCCAATGTGGACTTTGCCTTTAAAGACGATTAATGCAATGGTGCCACCTATCATTGCTGCTGCAATGTTGTCGAGAAATGAAGATAACACAAAAACAAAAATCAATAATACAAATGGCCCTTTCCAGTCGTTTGGCAAATATTTAGGCAAAATATCTGGCGCTTTTGAATCTTCAAAAACTTTAGCTAAAATGCCAAATCCGAACAATAAACCAAGTAAATTCAATAATATTCCCCATTCTCCTTGACGATTTTCTTTACTTGCTAACTGATCAAGAAAAGAGTTATCTCCTAAAAAATGTTCTGCAAAATTATAGGATGGATTGAATAGTAGTTTGAATAGTAAAATGCTGGTTAAACCAATAATGGCAACCCAAAAAGTCTGTTTGTGAAAAAGTGCAACTCCCAAAAGAGTGAGCCCAAAAAGTATAAATTCAATTCGTATAGAACCAATGGATGGAACTATATCGCCACTTTCAGATGCAAAAGTAGATAATGGAAGTAGTAACAAAGATATAAATATCGTGAAAAATATAGTGAGATGTTTTGACTTGTTTTTTAACATGTTATATTTTTTAATTGTTGATGTATGAAATATTGATTTAGTTTCAAAATATATCATAGAGATGAATACAAAAGGAATCATCTATTTCTGATCATTTTAAAATAAATGTAGAATTACCCAATAAAAAATTGTGTTGTTTTATCTGTATCCAATAAATTTATTTTATAGAATTATAGATACAGAAATTAGATTCTATATTCTGAGAAATAAAATCTTAGTCTCAATTTTTGGATCTTCTTTTATGAATCTAACTGTAATTGTTTTTTGCGAATAATGAGAAGCAAATACAGTAATTGGATTTTGTGCAATAAAATTGTCTAGTTGTATTTTATTCTCTATAAATATACTCAATGAGTTTATGTCAACAAAAGACTTTGAACTGATTGGTAATTTCTGATAATGAGAGTTGTTAGATATTTTAGTGGGAATACATAGGTGGTTTAAATTATTAAAATGATGTTCTGAATTAGATATTAAGAAAAATCCAACTAATATAATAAAAACCGAAATGTATGATCTAATTTTTCCCATATATTCGTCCAAAATTTTCACAAAAATACTATCATTTATTGTTTTTTTCAAAAAAAAATGATAAAAAAAAATCAGATTTTGATTATTTGTTAGATTGGTTAAATATTGATTAAAAAATGAATTTAATATTTGATTTAAATTTGTTGTGAGTGTTTGATTTTAAGTAGTTTTTAATAAGTCCTGAATCAGTAAATGTAAAATCAAGTAAATTTTGGTAATAAAAAAAATATGAATTAAATGCCTTTATTGAAAAATATTTGAATCAATTTCATTTTTGGTGATCAAAAAAAGTTATACCCTTTTATACATGTTTTTAAATATATATAAAAAATCACTATTGTCCGATTAAAACGTAATGAAACAAAATTCTTAAAGATTTCTCACTTCGCTCGGAATGACTATCATTATGTTATGGATAATCGGGAGGGGGTTGGTGGGGGGGGGGGGGTGCGCCCCCCACCCCCCCCCCACAACAAAAAAACAA
>CAZZHH010000134.1:0-2536 GCA_964653595.1 uncultured Lentimicrobiaceae bacterium | reverse complement strand
GTGTATATATTAATTAAGAAGTACCCCACATTTCAATCGAAAAGTATACCACTTACAAACTTGAACGGAACAACTCCGTTCATAAAGAATGATAAGTATGTATACAAAACAGGAGATCATAATCAGCAGCTTCCGCGATGGAAAAAGTCAGCGTCAAATAGCACGTGATTTGCAAATTAGTCGCAAAACAATCAGGAAGTACCTGCAGGAACACGAAAAGGCATTGCAATCGGCAGTCTGTAAAGAAACAGCGCAATCGTGTAATCTATCCAGTGAACCGGTCTATAAAATGGCTACACCTCGTCTGAGGCTCAAATTAACACGCGAGGTGGAAACTGTCATCGATGAATTACTTGAAGACAACGAGCGTAAGCGTGGGCAAGGCCTGCGCAAGCAGATGCTAAAGAAAAAGGACATCCTTGAGGAACTTCACCGGCGAGGGTTTGACATTGGCTATACCACGGTTTGTAATCATATTGCGCGCAGAGAGAACCGGGTAGTAACCAAAGAAGCATTTATTCGCCAGGTTTATCAGGCCGGGGAAACCTGTGAGTTTGACTGGGGTGAGATCAAACTCTGCATTGCAGGGAAACGCAGGTCATTGCAACTTGCTGTTTTTACCTCCGCCTTCAGCAATTACCGCTATGCTTTTATTTACGAGCGGCAGGATACCCTGGCTTTCATGGAATCTCACGTACGCTTTTTTAAAACCATTGGTGGCGTCTACCATGAGATGGTTTACGATAATATGCGGGTAGCGGTAGCCAGATTTGTCGGGCCGCATGAAAAGGAGCCCACCCGGTCATTGCTCCAGCTTCGGGGGCACTATCAGTTCAGGCATCGCTTTTGCAACATATACCGTGGAAACGAAAAAGGCCACGTGGAACGGAGCGTGGAGTATGTCCGCCGTAAAGCCTTCGCCCCTAAAGACGCCTTTACAGGCACCCTGGAGGCCCAACAGTGGCTTGACGCAACGCTGGGAAGGCTCAATGCGGGGAAGCAGCAGGGAACAGGCAAAAGCGCCGACGAACTGTTTTCACAAGAGAAGGACCTCCTGGGCAAGCATCCGGCCATGGAGCTTGTCTGCAGTGAACAGGTGCAATTGCGGGTGGATAAATATGCCACCATCAGTTATCGCACCAACCGTTACTCGGTTCCCGATCATCTGGTGGGAGAGTTTGTTGATGTGAGTGTTCGCAGCCGCGAGTTGCAGGTATACGTACAAAACAAACGGGTGGCCGTTCATGGACGTAGTTACGAAAAGCACTCCTGGAATGTGGAGATAGAGCATTACCTGTCAACATTCAAGAAGAAACCGGGCGCCCTGGCTGGTAGCCTGGCACTTGCCGGCAGCCATTACCTTAAAGGGCTGTACATGGATTATTTCCAAAGCGAACCCCGTGAATTTATCGACCTGCTCACATACTGCCGCGGGCAAATGGTGAGCCAGGAGAAACTCGAGGAATCCCTTAAGCGATTGCTGGGCACCGGCTGTAAGGGAGTCAGCGTGGAAAAGCTTCGGGCCCTACTGGGAAATAAACCCTGTGTAAACCCAACCAGGGAGCCGGAAGATAAAATAAGTATTAAAGCCAAAGAACAACTTGCCGGTATCACCGGGCTAATGCAAAAAACAAACTACAATGGACACTATCAACAGGCAAATAACAGCATACAGTAAAGAGCTTCGACTGCCTGTTTTCAGGCGTGATTACAAGGAACTGGCAACAGAAGCAGCCCGGCAGGGGCTTGATTATGAAGCGTACCTGGTAAAGCTCATGGAACGTGAATATGAGCTCCGGATTGAGAACCGTAAAAAAGCGCAAATAAGGAATGCCCGGTTCCCCTCCAAAATGTATCTTTCCGACCTTGAGCGCGACCAGTTACCACCGGGTGCCAGGGAGAAACTCCCTTTACTGGAAAGATTGGACTTTATCCCGGCAGCCCAGAACGTGATCCTCTCCGGCAACCCGGGTACGGGCAAAACACACATCGCCATAGGGTTGGGGCTTAAGGCTTGCATGCAGGGGTATAAAGTGTTGTTCACCACGGTACACCGCTTGTTGACACAGTTACGTGAATCCCACTCCGGGCGCACACTGAAACAGGTAGAAGCACAGTTTGAAAAATATGACCTGGTCATATGCGATGAGTTTGGATATGTATCCTTTGACAAGCAAGGCTCTGAACTGTTGTTTAACCATCTCTCCTTAAGGACGGGCAGGAAATCGACCATCATTACCACGAACCTCGGCTTTGACCGTTGGGAAGAGATCTTTGGTGACCCCGTTCTGACAGCGGCACTGGTAGACAGGGTAACCCATAAGGCATATCTTGTAAATATGTCCGGAGACTCATACCGGCTGAAAGAAACAGAAAAAATGATGAATGAAAAATGAAGATAAGAATCAGAATAAGAACGCCCGTTTCCCTGTTGGGGGCGGTACCGCCCCCAACAGGGAAACGGACTTGGAGATTAAATTAAAATGGTATACTTTTGGATTGAAATACTGGTATACTTTTGGGGTGAAATAAACAG
>CAZZHH010000133.1:0-2541 GCA_964653595.1 uncultured Lentimicrobiaceae bacterium | reverse complement strand
CAATTCAATGTTTACGGGCGGAAAACAATACTTTGCATTAAAAACGGGCGAAAACTGGACAAAAAAACCATCTTTGTAAGGCAGGGCAAAAACTACAAAGACCGAATAATCCCCATAAACAAGGAAGTAACAAAAGCACTGGAACACTACATTTATAACTTTAGAAACTCACAAAAAGCCGAACACAACCAACTGTTTTTAAGCACCACAGGCACATTAAACCACGATTTACAGGAACTGCAACGGATAACCCAAAACGAGCCAAAACGAGTAACTTTGCACATCTTGCGCCACTCCATCGCCACCCATTTACTGCAAAACGGCATGAGTATCGAGAATATAAGCCATTTTTTAGGACACAGCACCCTCGACAGCACCCAAATTTACACTCACATACTACAAAACATAACTTAAAGCGAATCAACCAAATCAAACAGGAAAAACCGTTAACAGCGGTTTTTTTTATGTTTTATGTTTTGAGTGTGATATTTTTTGTATTTTTGAAAAACCAAAATAAAATACTCGCCTGAATGGGTTGTTTGAAACTGACATATTATCCTGAAAATGAGCCGAAAATAAACACGTTATCGGGAGAGCTGACCTCGAAAAAAAGCGTTCAAAATGCGTATAGCACTTACCGGTTTGGATTTAACGGGAAAGAGAACGACAATGAGGTGAAAGGGGCTGGTGGTCAGCAGGATTATGGGATGAGGATTTATGACACAAGGCTTGGGCGGTTTTTGAGTGTAGACCCATTGATGTCAAAGTTTTCAATGCTTTCGCCGTATCAGTTTAGTACAAATAATCCAATTTTAAATATTGACTTAGATGGTCTTGAAGGAGTGTCTTATAGAGTTGTTAGAAAGGATCCCACGACAGGGAATGTTACAGCTGTTAAAAGAGTTATTGAAGTTGATATTCATATAGCAGTTAATGAAAAAGGGAAGCATGGGGCATATTCTACAAATTCAGCGAAACAAATTGAAACTATAATGACTGGTAAATTTAATGAAAAGGGTTATTTGGATGAAGAAGGATTGCCTGTTGAATTTAAATTTAATTTTATTGAGTTTGATCCGAAAATAACAGATCCAAAAAAATTGGCTAGTTCATTAGGGAAAAAATATACTCCAACAACCTATGTAGATAATGTTTTGGGAAATCAGTTTATGACCCGTAAAGATGTTGTTATTTCTAGGAAAAATATTTTAAGTGAAGGAGTTACTACTGGTAATAAAATTGATATTGCGAAAATTAGAGATTATCCGGTTGGTCATAGTGAATGTCATGAATTATCTCATTTCTTAATGTCGGCTGCAGGTTATACTACAGCTTCTCCTGATCAGTTGCCAGAAAGTGGCCACAAGTTGGGAGGTTGGATGCAATATGCTACTAAGTATAATGATACGAGTGGTCAAACAATGAAAGTAGAGGGTATTGACTTTGATTTTAGTAAAGAGACTTTTGATCAAATAATTAAGGCAGTGCCAAGAATTAATGATGTTGAAGAATGAAGAAATACTCGATTTTATTAATATTATTTCTTATTTGTTTTTGTACATATTCACAGAATCAAGTTGTTATAACTATGATTAAACTGACAGATAATTCCAAAATAGGTTATGGCGTAGAAATGTATTATTTGTCAGAAGATGTTAATGAGATAATAAAAAAAGCTAAGAATATGACAGTCTTTAATGAAAGAGAGGTTCTTAAAGTGTTTGGATTGCCACTAGTAGAACCTCAATATAGTCTTGGGAAATGTGTGCAAAGAGATACATTGCAAATAAGCAATCATAAGTTGTTAATGAATTGCAGAAAAATGCATCTTTTCAATGGAAACTATCATTTATCAATTTATATATCACTGGTATTTGTAGATTATTGTGTTTTTAAATTGCATAATAAATTTTGGGCAAGTTATGATGTAAATTTTCGAGAGGCAGCTGTAATAACAAAATTTAGGAATTGCAAAAATAAAATACCTAAAAAGCAATTATGTGAAATTGTGAAAATTTTAAGAGGTGTTCCATCTGAGATATGATTGATTTCCTGTAACGTCTTGTGCTGCACCGTCTGCAATCATAATCTTATAAAACCAATCAAAACCATCATCAGAAGCCCCAAATTTGGGGCTTTTGTTGTATAACTAAAGTGCTAAATCAAAAACTTATCAACAACCCTAATTTTCAGTTTCAAATCCTTATCCAGTAGGGCATCCAGTTAATTTTTCTTTGTTTTTTTTTGGTTGCTTTCCAGTCCGTCTTTCAGGGGATTTTATTCGCGATATTTTTATTTAATTTATGGTGCTCATGAGCTCACCGCCAGTAGGCGGTTCGGTTGCAGGGGGTTGGAATGGACGCAAAACAGAGCTTTTCCGACTATTGGCGGAGGCGGAAAACCGACCGAAAAAAGAAACCGCAAAAAAGGGAAACCACCACCAAAAAAACGGCTTCAATTCAATGTTTACGGGCGGAAAACAATACTTTGAATTAAAACGGGCGAAAGAAAACTTTGTATTGAAAACGGGCAATAATGAAT
>CAZZHH010000132.1:0-2622 GCA_964653595.1 uncultured Lentimicrobiaceae bacterium | reverse complement strand
AGTGTCATCTGTCATTACAAAATGGTATCACGTAGACGCTAACCCGATAATTACAGCATTTTTATATAGAACAACTAGTCCGGACCAGGTATACCCTTATTTTTTGGTCGTTATCATCTAATCTTTTCATAACGAACACTTATTCGTTTAACATATGTCTACTTTGCGTTGAACAGCTGTGTACCTTGCGTTGAACATATGTTGAATGCAAGGTACACAGCTGACAAACGATTAGTTCCCTTAAGTAAAAACAAGTAAACAATACTGTCTTAGAACTACGTAACTTAACAGAAAGAACTAAAGGAAGGAATACTTTATTTTTTATCTACCGGAACCGCCCATGATATCGAGCAATTCGTTGGTGATGGATTGCTGTCGGGTTTTGTTATAGTAGACATTCAGGTCCGTTAACAGGCTATCTGCATTATCGGTTGCAGTTTGCATTGCTATCATCCGGGCACTATGTTCGGAAACATTGTGACTCAGATACACCGCATACAACTTATATTTCAGGTAGCGGGGATACAGGGAAGTCAGCAACTCCTCACATCCGGGCTCAAAGATAAAGTTGGCATTCTGAATCGCCCACCTATCATCCGCTTCCGGATGAAAAGGAAGAAATGTCTCGCTAGTAAGAAGCTGCGTAGATTTACCATGATACCGATGATACAACAATACCACTTTATCTATGTTCCTTTCCAGAAACAGATCCATCAACTGCGAAGCCAGCTGGTTGGTTGTGGAGGGTGAAACTTCGTGCTCCCATTCGTCGGACATCTCCTGCAGTAGGTATCCCTCTTTGGCCAGGGCTTTGGCAATTTTCTTTCCCACAGGATAAATCAGGATTTCCATCCCTTTGTATTCGGCAATCAGCTCTTTAGCCTGCTTAATCACATTGGCATTGAACGTTCCGCACAGTCCGGTATTGGATGAAAAGATCACGATGGCCACCTTTTTTACATCACGCACCTCAGAAAAGGGCGAATCAAAATCGTTTGCCCCCAACTGAACATGCGCAAGCATCTCCTCCATTTTACGCTGATAGGGAAGTGCGTTTTCAATTAACCGCTGTCCTTTATGAAGCTTCGCCGAAGCTACCATCTTCATGGCCGAGGTTATCTTCTGGGTTCCCTGTACGGAGGTTATTCTATTTTTTATCTCTTTTAATGAAGCCATTTACATCCTTTTTTAATATGAAGAGGCGATATCCTTTGCAATCTCCTTCAGTTTAAGCTTGCAATCGTCGTCTATAACTCCCGCCTTTAACTTATCCAGAATGTCTGTACGGTGTTTTTGTTCCAGCATATTCAGGAAAGACTTTTCGAAAGCATGTACTTTAGATAATGGTACATTCTTCAATAAACCGGTTGTGCCGCAAAATAAAATAGCAATCTGGTACTCCACCGGCATCGGATTATACTGAGGCTGGATAAGAAGACGGGTATTTTTCTGTCCTTTATCGATTGTTAAAGCTGTTACCTGGTCCATATCTCCACCAAACTTGGTAAACGATTCCAGTTCGCGGTACTGTGCCTGATCTATTTTTAACGTACCGGCCACCTTCTTCATGGATTTGATCTGGGCATTACCGCCCACACGTGAAACGGATATACCTACGTTGATAGCCGGACGAACACCTTGGTTGAACAGATCGGTTTCAAGGAAAATCTGTCCGTCGGTAATGGAAATCACATTGGTAGGAATATAGGCAGATACGTCGCCAGCCTGTGTCTCAATGATTGGCAAGGCAGTAAGAGACCCTCCGCCTTTCACTTCCGAGCGCAGACTTTCGGGCAAGTCGTTCATCTGACTGGCCACCTCTTGTTGGGCGATAATCTTTGCAGCACGTTCCAGCAAGCGCGAATGCAGGTAAAAAACATCCCCCGGGTAAGCCTCACGGCCCGAAGGGCGGCGTAAGATAAGGGATACTTCACGGTAAGCCACCGCCTGTTTCGACAAATCATCGTACACTACCAGGGCATGTCTGCCGGTATCGCGAAAATACTCGCCTACCGCAGCTCCGGCAAAGGGAGCGAAATACTGCATCGCCGCCGGATCGGATGCTGTAGCCGATATCACCACCGTATACTTCATGGCACCTTTCTCCTTCAGCGTATTAACGATGGACGCCACGGTAGAAGCCTTCTGCCCCACTGCCACATAGATACAATAAACAGGTTTCCCGGCCTCGTAATTGGCCCGTTGGTTCAATATGGCATCAATAGCAATGGAAGTCTTGCCCGTCTGCCGGTCGCCGATAATCAACTCACGCTGTCCCCGACCGATTGGAATCATGGCATCGATTGCCTTTATCCCTGTCTGCAGCGGCTCATTTACAGGCTGTCTGAAAATCACACCCGGGGCTTTACGCTCCAAAGGCATCTCGTACGGCACGTTGGTAACCGGACCAAGTCCGTCTATTGCATTTCCCAACGCATCTACCACACGCCCCAGCAATCCCTCGCCTACCTGAATGGAAGCAATCTTACCTGTACGCGTAACTACATCACCCTCTTCAACCTTGTCGGTCGGCCCCAACAACACAGCGCCCACGTTATCTTCTTCCAGATTCATTACAATTGCCTTCATTCCATTCTTGAATTCCAGCAATTCGTTGGATTC
>CAZZHH010000131.1:0-2684 GCA_964653595.1 uncultured Lentimicrobiaceae bacterium | reverse complement strand
CCCCTCGTTAGCTTGAGAAGTAAATGCTTCGGTATATGATGGATTGGTGCTAACGTTTCGCAGCTTGGCGAAGTGGCGGATTTAGAAGCACTTACTTTCATTTTAGCACTAATGTTCATTTGAAAACCAAATGTTTAATTTAGCACTAAATCCGCCATTTTGCCAAACTGCTGTTGTGTGCTGTGGTTTTGTTAATTCTGTTTAAATAATTGATTTTGGTTTAAAAAAATTATAAATTGATTAATAATTTCTTGATTTCTGTTTGTTATGTCTTGTTCTGTAAAATCTGCATTACTTTCTGCTAAATTTACTAATTCAGTGATAATTGTTCCTGCTTTTTGTTGTCCTTTATCATTAGTAAATCCTTTATAGTATTTTATCTTATCACTAAATCTATAATCAGCTGCTCTAATATTAATTTTGTCTTCTAATAATACTTTGTTTCCAAGTGATTCAAGATTTTTGGTATTAGTTAAAGTTTTGTCGTTTTCTTGTCTTTTGCGTGCAAAAATATGCTCGATATCAAAGTTTAAATTTAAAGCTGGTATTTCTTGATTATTGTCATTAAATGCCCACCAAGTAAGCATTGAGCGTGTTATAGGTCTTCCGTTTTTAAATTCAAAGTTGTTAATCGCAGTTCTTAAAGTATTTTCTTCAAATTTATGTTCTTCAAAATTCACTTCTTTATTTGTAACAACATTTATCATTTCTCCATAAACAGGAGTTCTCAAAGCATTTACACCAGGATTTGTAAAAGCATAACCCCAAACAAATGCAATAATTTTGTTTAAGAAAATTTCAAGTTTATTTTCATCTAACTGGTCTTTTTCGTTTCTGTTGTGCAAGAAGTAAACAGATAAAAAATATGTCCACATACCGTTTGGAGCATAGTTCAAAATAAATAGTTTTCTTAAAATTTTAGGCGAAAATCTTTCTGAATTTTGGGTGTAAACGTCATTCCAAAAATCTACTAAAATTTTAAGATTTGGTAAAGTTTCATCTTGTTTTAAAATTGTGTATTTACCTTTTTCGTAGAATTTGCGAAGTGCCTCTGTTGTACTTGATTTATTACCTTGTTTTGCACGAACAAAATACATATATCTTGTAAAAAGTTCGTCCATTGGCGTTCCGTTCAGAGGTTTGAAAATTCTACTACTTATTTCTTCTAGCTCTTTCCATTTCTCAATAAAAGCATCCTTTTCATTTTTTGCACCATAATGTTTGTAAAATTGTGCTTTAAATATATCCGCATCTGACAAAGGAAGTCCTCTGTCGTTTAATGTTGAGAATATTCTTAATGCTGTGTCTTGTGATTCCGCCTCTATTGGAAGAAGAATACAATTTTGTAAAATTCTCGCGGGTAAATAAGCAAAATAAGAAGGAAACTCGCTTAAAAATTCATCAATTTTTTGTTGAAAGAAAATATAATTTTTAGCGTAATTACTTTTTTGGTCTTTAGCTACTAAACCTGTTCTCAAAATCTCAAGAAATTCATCTTTGTCATTATCAGTTGCTACTTCAGAATCTATCTTTAATCTGTTCAAATCAGCTTCGCCAAATTCATTTGTTTTCCAAAGACATTGTGCAATTCTTTCTCTTGTATTTTTAGAATTGTTGTCTTGCATATTGCCGAATTTAGAATAAAAGGCACGAAGTAATAACATTAAAGTTGTTAAGCGTTGTTGTCCATCAATAACTTCTTTTTTGTTATTTTCATTTTCAAAAGTTACAATTGAACCCAAAAAATATTCTTCATCCTTATTAAAGTTTTCATAGTTGTTGTCGGGAAACGCAAACGAAAAAATGTCGTCCCAAAGGGTTTGACATTGAGCCTCTTCCCAAGCATATGGTCTTTGGTAATCTGGAATTAAAAAGTCCGATTTTTTGTCGGAAAAAAGTAACATTATCGTCTTTTGGTCAACGTTAAGTTTTGACATATTTATTTATTTATATTTTCTTGTTTTATTTCTTGTTCATTTTTTGCAGGAGTGTCGCTCTACCATAGCACACAACGCCTGCGGCTTGCTATTCGGTGGGGCTAAATCCCAATTTCCTGTCGCTTACCGCTACCGTTTTTAATTTATTGATCGTTTCCAGTTCATTTCGAGCCCCCACTGATAGCAAACCGCTGTTATGGTTTCGGTGGTCTTTTCGTTAACCAATATCGCCAATTTTGTGCGGATGGTCGCAATTTCAACCAAGGCTTCTCTTTCCTCTATTTTGTTGCGGTCAATACTTTATTTTCAGAATTTGCTACCGTTTCCCAAAAGTAATATTTTTCACTTTAAAAACAAAAAACTTCAATTTCTCTTTACGTTGCGAGCTTGAACTTCCAAAATGTTGATGCCGTTTCTCGTTGGTCGCAACCACAACGCAAATACTGTCAGACTTAAGATCCATGCAGATTCCGCTGAAGTACCATTCGCTCCGAAGGAGCATAGACCGGAACAATCTGCGTCCAAGTTTTTTGTTTTTTATTTATTTCCGTTTTTGTTACGTTCCTCTCAACGGTAGCCTTTCAAGAAACTTTCCATTTTTCAGTTCCGCAACAAACACTCAATTTTCTTTTCCAGTCTCCAAAAGCACAAAAACCTAAAAATACCAATTTCGCTTTTTTTCACCACTGAACCATAACGGTTTGGGCTATGGGCAGTGGCGGTTTGCGTGAGCCTTTCCTGTCAAAC
>CAZZHH010000130.1:0-2699 GCA_964653595.1 uncultured Lentimicrobiaceae bacterium | reverse complement strand
TCGGAATCATAATCAATTGATAATTAGCGTGTAATAAAAACGTTAGTCAGAAGGCGAAAAAACAAGTTACAGTACAATTGAAATAATATTTTAATGAAAGCAATTACGATTTCAATAACGTTTTTAATAATTATTACAAAGATATTTGGACAAGATACTTGTTTGAAAATAACTCGTCTTACTCCATATGACACAGTTACTGAAGCGGATTATATACACCGTACTGTTTTTTTGGTTGAAAGCCTAAAGGACACAGTAGAAATTGAGAGATTTGCAAGTTCATGTGGTTGTGAAGCACCATTTATCGCACATGGAATAATATATCCCAATTATCCAGACACCGTTTATGTAGCGTCTTTATTATTGGGTCGTCCAGGTCCTTATCATAAGTCAACATATTTAATGACAAAATCTGGTTGTTTTCAGACAATTTTTACGGATTTTTATGTTTCAAATTATCTTCCACCGACAAATATAACCATAGAAAGATTCAATAAAGAAAATTTAGATGAATATTCCTTTGTGGAAAGTAAAAATGATTGTATTTACGATTTATTAGTAAATAATATTGGAACAAATAATTTAGTTATTAAGGATATTAGAAGCACGAATCCAACCATTATAATTTCGTCGTGGGATAGGCAAAAACAAATTAAAACAGGTGATTCGGGTTGGCTAAGAATATTCTTGACAAAGACTAAGGCTAGCGATAAACTTTCCATTGAAATCATATATAATGAGAACCAAAAACTGACATGGAGTGAAGACTAAAACGCCCAGTGCCTAACAGCGGTTTGCTATCAGTGGGGGCTCGAAATGAACTAGAAACGATAAATAAATTAATAAACTGTAGCGGTAAGCGAAACGAAAATTGGGATTTAGCCCCACCGAATAGCAAGCCGCCGGCGTTACAGGCAAGCGTAGGACGACAGCACAAAGAACAAAAACTGACAAAATAATATTGAGAAGAAAGAAATAAATAATAATGGAGAAAGCAGCAAAGAATAAGAATTTAAGAAATGCCAATAAAGCAAAAATGGATGAGTTTTATACTCAATACCACGACATAGAAAAAGAAATGTCGGCTTATTTGGAATATGACCCAAAAGTATTTAATGGGAAAACAATATTGTTGCCTTGTGATGACCCTGAATGGAGCAACTTTACAAAATTTTTCGCTCAAAACTTTCAACGCTTCGGACTTAAAAAGCTTATAAGCACGAGCTATGCTGTTGACAGCAAAAAATACCAGAATAACTATCAGCCGACTCTTTTTGAAGTAAATGACCCGCAATTTGACGAATATAAAACAAGAAAAAACGGTAAAATATTTACACTGACACGAGACAAATCAGGTGACGGAAAAATTGATGTAAATGATTTAGAATGGACATATCTTAAAGGAGATGGCGATTTTAGAAGTGATGAAATAAAAAAACTAAGAGATGAAGCTGATATAATCATTACAAATCCTCCATTTTCATTGTTCCGTGAGTTTGTTGCCTGGATTATCGAGGCTGAGAAAAAATTTGTAATAATCGGAAATATGAATGCGATTACTTATAGAGATATTTTCGCACTTATAAAGCAAAATAAGCTATGGACAGGAGTAAGATTTAATCAAAGATTAAATGGAAAGAATATGACTTTTTTTGTTCCTGATGATTATGAGTTAAGCGGAACAGAGGTTGAAATGAGTAGTGATGGGAAGAAAATGATTAGTGTTGCAGGGACAGGTTGGTATACAAATCTTGACCACGGTAGAAGACACGAACCTTTACCTTTAATGACAAAACAAGACAACATAAAATTTAGCAAACACAAAGAGGTTAAAGGGAAAGAGTATCAGAAATATGAAAACTTTGATGCTATTGATGTTCCTTTTACTGATGCAATACCAAGCGATTACAATGGTGCAATGGGTGTTCCTATCAGTTTCTTAAATAAGTATAACCCCGACCAATTTGAGATTATTGGTTTAGGGATTTCCAATTCGGGTTTAGAAGTTGGAGTTCAACCATATAAACCTGAACACAAAAAATACAGAAAAGAAATCCAAAAAAGAGGTGCAGTTGACGGTGATTTATATATGATGATTAATGGCATAGTCGAAGTTCCTTACGCTAGAGTTTTAATAAAACATAAAAAGTAAATGGAAACAACATTAAAAACAGACATAACAGTAAAAGCCATTTGTGATGGATTTGTTTATAACGAACTTGAAGGGAAAGGTCTTTTCGGTTTGTCAGGTAAATTGACTATTCAACCCGAATATCAAAGAAATTATATTTATGCGGACGGTAAAAGAGATGTTGCCGTTATTGAAAGCATTTTAAAGGGCTATCCTTTAGGATTAATCTACTTCAATAAAATAAGTGCTGATAAATTTGAAGTTTTAGACGGTCAGCAACGAATTACAAGTTTTGGCAGGTTTGTAACGAACAAATTTGCAATCAAAGACGAGAATGGAATGGAGCAATACTTTAGTGGTATTGCTAAGGACAAGCAAGACAAAATATTGAATACAAAACTTTTAATTTACGAGTGTGAAGGAACAGAAAGTGAAATTAAAGAGTGGTTTAGAACAATCAATATTGCTGGAGTTCCACTCAACAATCAAGAATTACTAAATGCAGTTTATTCAGGACCTTTTGTAACACTTGGAAAGGAAGAATTTAGCAACACTCAAAACGCCAATA
>CAZZHH010000129.1:0-2745 GCA_964653595.1 uncultured Lentimicrobiaceae bacterium | reverse complement strand
CCTACAAGGTGATCGAACGCCCAATCTACGGCAGCAGTCGTGTGGGCATCGACAATACCGAGTTGGAGCTGTTTGGCTACACCGCCCCAACCAATGGCATCCTTACCCACTTACTGGGACTGAAACAATACGAGTTCTCCAACCACCTTGGGAATGTGCTCACCACCGTCTCCGACAAGAAAATCCCGGTGGATGTTGGCAACGACGGCACCATCGACTACTATGTGGCCGATATCACTTCGGCAACGGATTACTATCCGTTCGGTTCCCCGATGGATGGCCGTACGTTTAGCAGTGATACCTATCGGTTTGGCTTTAATGGGAAGGAGAAGGATGATGAAGTGAAAGGCGGTGGCGTTCAGTATGATTATGGATTTAGAATTTACGATTCACGATTAGGTAGGTTCTTGTCTGTTGACCCATTAACTAATTCATATCCATGGTATACACCGTATCAATTTGCAGGAAATAATCCTATTGCTTTTATTGATTTGGATGGATTAGAAGAAAAAAGCCCTCAAATAAAGAATGTGTTAATATTAATAAATCCAACGGCTGAACAGATTAAAGCCATTAATAATGACAAGAAAGGTAATATAAATTGGCATATTATTATTGCTCCAACCATTGAAGCGGCTGCAACTCAATTTAAAACGGATATGGGTGAAAATAAAGCAGATTATGTTGTTATTCGTTCGCATGGATCAACGTCTGGACCTGCATTAGATGTCGATGCTGATAAAAATGACCCGAGCACTACATCAGCTGGAAAAACAGTTAAAGCAGAGCATGTTACGGATTTTGCAAATATTGGGACAATTTTTCCAAATGGGATGGAGGAAACAGAAGAAACTTATATTTCTAATTATGGAAAAAGTAAATTTAGTACTGTTAAATCACTAATGGAAATTACAAGTGGAATTAAAGATGGTGGTAGTATTGTATTTACTGGTTGTAAAGTTGGACAAGGGACATTTACAGAAGAACTTGTAACTGCTGAGAAGAAGGTGCATGATAAAAACATCAATGTGTATGCTAATCAAGATTACTCTGCGTCGTCAAGGGGAGATGGTCTTTATATGTTTAATTCTTCTTTAACAACACCAGGAGATTTCAAGAAAGGATTTGTGAAATCATATCTAGATGAAAGTGGCAAAGTGAAAACAGATTTTTTAGGGATGTCATTACAACTTAATAAAACAGGCGCGCCAGTGACCCAAACAAAAGCAGATCCTCTAATAATTCCTAAAAAATAAATTGATATTTATGGCAAAAAAACAAATGAATAAGCATATTGTCTTATTGTTGATTTTAATTTTAAATACTTTTAATATCTCAGCTCAAAAAGCAAAGAATTGGTCATTAGATGAGATACTGCAAAAAGCAATTAGATTAACGAAAGGTGATTCATTAATTGCGGATATTTGCTTTGATAGTGTTTCTACTATTCGTGATTTTGATTTTTCAAGTTTTGAAAAAGCTGATACAAATTATAGAGATTTAAGTATTCATAAAGTTTATTATAAAAAATCAGAGATATGTGCTCTTGAGAGAATTGACACAGTAAACAAACTATATAATTATTTTTTTAGAGTAAATAAAGAAAATGGAATAATTATATTAAATGGCTATTCAGATAATTTTGATTTTTTTGATGGAGTAATTGTTATAGTAGAAAAGACTAAAAATATTTATTTTATCTGTTTGGATTATAATTCTAAGAACGAACAATATATTTCTTACATAATGAAGTTAAATAAGCACTTGTTCCCAATATCAAAAATGCATTTTTATCAAAATTGTATTGATTACTATTCAAAATTTGAATATAATAAAGATGCAAATATTTTAAATAAAGAGAGAATTAATTTGTCTTTCCTTACATGTAAGGAAAGACCATATTTATTGAAAGATATTGAACTCTTTTTTAAACAACAAAATTGCACGTATTATTTTTCGTCTGTAATTCCAGATGTTAGAGATTATTCACTACCATTTTGGTTTTATGGTAATTATAGATATGAAAATTAAGAAGCTTTTTTCGTAGTTATAATAACTCTATAAATTGAATGTTATAATTTTTTGAAAAATCAATTATTATTTGTTTTTGATTTGACTCTATAACAAAAATTGGTTCTTCAATATCAAAAAAAATGATAGACCAATAATATTTTAATTCGGTTAGATTAAGTTTTCGAATAGTAAGGTTTGGGGAGAAAAAATCCTTGGATATTTGGTTCCATATTGTTGTAAAATCTTCAGTACTTTGAATGAGTTTTCCCTTCTTTATAATTGTTATTCCATTAGGTTGTGGAACTTGAAAATCGATATTCCCTTTTTCAATACTCTTAATTTTAGGATCGTTTTTATAATGTTCCCAAAAATTTGGACCACAATATAAGAGTTTGTCAAACAAACTAAATGATGGACTTTTTAATTCATTGATTAAGATTTTTTTTGCTTGTTCGTTAATGGTGTCAGATTTCTTTTTATAAACAATGCCTTTAGGGATAGAATCGTTTTTTTGGCTAAATCCAATGCTTGTCAAATTCAAAATTAGTAAAAGGGAGATGATGTGCTTCATTTTTTATTACAAAAATACAGAAAATAAGTCAAAAATATAAGTTGGTTTGCAAAAATAAATAAATTATAGTGCCAAATCAAAAACTTATCAACAATCCTCTTTTTCGGCTTCAAATCCTTATCCAGTAGGGCATCCCGTTAATTTTTCTATCTTTTTCTGTA
>CAZZHH010000128.1:0-2860 GCA_964653595.1 uncultured Lentimicrobiaceae bacterium | reverse complement strand
AAACACTCCTTTGTTTGCCAGAGAGGTGAGGGCTGCCTTACTGGATTCGGCCACCCGTTTATTAAATGCTTCTTCGTCGTCGCTGTTGTTTATCCAATCGAATATAATGACCTTATCCAGCAACTTTTCATTGTCGTCGTATATCTGTAATTCGCCGCTTTCCTGGTCTGCTTGCAGAAATAAGTCGCTGATAAAGCCGGCGGACTCATTCTTTGCCACTTTATCGATAGCCGACAAAATTGCAGTTTCGATTACAGCTTGTACCTTTGCATTATTTGTGCTCATATAATATCGTGTTAATTCTTGTTCGTATAATTTGCCAAAAGTAATAAAAAAATAGCAAACAAGGTGTTATTCCTTTCCAAATTGCATGTTAAGTTTGTTGTTGGCTTGTATACGGGAGGTGATTACCTGCTCATAGAGTGTGAGTAGTGCCACATTGCTGTCTTTTTCGTCGCTTGTCTGTTCTTTGAATAGTGCCAACGATTTTTTAGCCCAATCAAGCGCTTCATTAAACTTCCCGACCATTTCGTATCCTACGGCTATATTGGCGGCTGCCTCGGCTTTTGATTTTTTGTTTGTCTGCGCTTCGTAAATGGATTGCCAGATGGTTAAGGCTTCTTCCCATTTTTCTTTGGCTGCAAAGGCTGATGCCTGTTTCCATCGGGTGCCCGAATTGGTGTAATACCAGCGTTGCGCCTGTTCCCAGTGCGGAACAAAGTTTCTGTAGGCTCCGGAAGTCAGGTAGGCAGCTGTTTCTCGTAATGCAACTTCTGGTTTGGGGAGGTAGCTGTCGAGGGTTCTCAGGTTGCTGGCTCCTTCCGACCAAAACAAACTGTCTGTAAGATAGATGGTTGCCATGGAGTTGTTTCTCCCCGGCATATAGGCTCTCAATACAGCGGTTGCTTGTACCTTGATGGTGCCTGCCATAACTTCTCCAAAGGGGAATACGTCTTTTTCCATGTTGAACAACAAACGGTCCAGAGAGATTATCGCTTCGGCTCCACTTTCGTCGCAGATGGTTTCTACCTGATCGGGAGTAAGTTTGGTATCCTGGAAGAAAAATTCGTCCTGGCGCACTGCATCGTTGTACAAACGTACGTCTTTAAAAAAAGGCTGATCGGCAATGGCTTCGCCCAAGGCCTTGCAGGCATCATACAGGGCGCTGTCGGCCACCATGTGAGTGGTATCTTGTTCTACTCCCATTATTGTATACTTGTACCCCGGTTTTTTAGGCTGAGGTACGGCATTATTCACAATAACAACCGTTTCGACCGTCTCCGGGAATGTAATTTCGGCCGGAGTAAAGGTTTCAATACCAAAGTATTTAACCGAACCGCAGGAGGTTAAAATTCCTGCCAGCAGAATTAAAGCTATGAATATCGTATTTTTCATTTGATCAATTATTATTATGGGACAATGGGAGTAGAAAGGATGCCTTGATCCGTCAGGCTATATCGCTTACGGCTTTGAAATATCCGATTGATTCGGCAATGCCGAGGAAGGGATCTTTCATGTCTTTTTCGTATTCCAGACTACATACGCCGGTATAGTTTACTTCGCGCAGCATACGTATCAATGCCGGAAAATCAATTTTGCCTCGTCCTATCTCAATTCCTTTACCTGCTTTGGATGCTTCTGTTACATCTTTGATGTGTACATCGAATACGCGGGTATGGTATTTCTTGAGGTCGGCCACGGGATCGCAACCGTTGCGCAGATCGTGACCCACATCCAGGCACATGCCGATACGCGGATCGAGCATATGGGTATGATTCCACACGTCTGTAGCATCGGGATAGGTGGCGATGTCTGGTCCATGCAGGTGGATTGCATAATTAAAGTTGTATTCCTTAACCTTCTTGTCTACATAGGGGAGTAGCTCGTAGTTAGGAACGCCTACAATTGTTTTAACACCTACTCTTTTTGCATAGGCAAAGGCGTTGTCTATTTCTGCTTCGCTTTTCATGTAGATGGGGCCAACGGCATAGCCCGTTACCTTTTTGGCAGCGAGTTTGGCATGGAAGGCGGCTATCTGTTCGTCTGTACTTGTAAACGGTAAATGGAAATCCTTTATGCACAGGTAATGTACATCCAGTTTTTCCATGATATCCAATGTTTTGTCGATATCAAAGTTTACAAAGGTATACCCAGCCATTCCCAACCGGAATGGATTGGTGGCTTTGGGTGCTTTGGGTTTAACCGGGTCGGTTATTCCAGCTCTTGCAAAGGAGGCCGTGCCCACTAAAAGTGCGCCGGCTAATCCTTGCTTGAAAAATTTTCTTCTGGTGTTATTCATTATTTTCAATGTTGTTTTTTACGATTTAATACTTTAGAGGCACTGGTAAAAGAGCCTCAAATGATTATTGAAAGTTATTGAGGTCCTAATACAGTTCCTTCTGCTGGTACTTTAAGAGGTTCAATATTATTTTCGGCACCCGGATAACCTATATTTTGGTTTATTACGCCTTTAATGTTTGTATTAATTGCGTTGGCTGGTATAGGCCATAATACGTGATGTACACTTATTTTATATTCGGCCCATTTGTGTTTTACCCCCTTGTTGTAGAAGTTTGACTTTGCAACCACCCAGTCGTACCAGAAGTTTATACCTTCCTGCTTTACATTCGAATTTATACCGCCAGGTCCGGAGAAACCTTCCAGTTTATATACTCTGCCACCAAATACTTCGCAGGGTTTACCTGTTTTAGCGTAGGTGAAAGCAATACGTGTTAATTCTGATTTCCGGTTTTCTTCGTAATACAACTCGCGGGCACGTTCGTCTAATATTGCTCCGATATTGATATCCGAGGCTGTTAACGGGTCTGCTCCGGCACGTCTTCTTACTACATTCAATGCT
>CAZZHH010000127.1:0-2986 GCA_964653595.1 uncultured Lentimicrobiaceae bacterium | reverse complement strand
GGAAACCTAACAGAAGTACCCTTCTTTTTTGAAAATTTAGTCGGTTAGTAGTGAAATAAAATATAATATATAAATATTTAACATTAATTAAATTCAAGTAATAAATCACACCTGTCCGAACAAATTGTTAACCCAAGTTGCAGTTAATCCGAATGAAATAATTGCTGTTCAATAGCTTGGCAATTTTCGAGTTCAGATTTGTGTACTACAGATTTTTTTTTCACGAAGGGGGCATATTTGTATTTTAGGGCGTCGTACATTTTTTTTACTGGCTGCGTTGGTTCGGAACAACGGCGTATTAATATCACTTCATCGTGCATGTTCTGAGCCAAGGTTGTCACCGCTTTTTGAGCGTTCATCGTGCGGATAATTTCTCGCCATCCGCTGCGAATGCCTTCTTTCTTTAATTGATACCGAACGGTATTCACCACCCAATAGGCGAGCAATCCCAGATGCAAATGAGCCATTGTACTGTCGTCGTTTTTGTGATAGATTGGGCGCAAATCGAGGTCTGTTTTGAGCACTCTAAAAGTGGCTTCAATTTCCCGAATGGTGTTGTATCATTGCCACAAAACGCTCTCCGAATCGCCCTCCAACGAGGTGCGAAGAAAATAGACACCGCTTCGGGTATTTATATCAACACCCTGTTTTATTGACCACTTGAGAGAAGTTACAACCCTCTTTTTTCCCTGAGTGGGTTGAGTGCCTTTCTTTTTTGTGTTGATTTCCACATCCTCTTTCACCTCTATTTCGATATCAAAATATCGTTGAATGGACGGGTACTTTTGTTTTACGCGACCGATGCGTTTATAGACTTTATCTTCCTGTTTTACGCCACCTTTTTTGGTTAAGCTGTCGGCTATCTTTTGCAAACCAGCTTCAAAACGTGACCAAAATTACTCATTCATCGAACGTTCTTTTAACTCTTTTGAATAGAAGCTGGTCGTGGTTGTTCACTTTTGAAGTGAGTATTTTCTGAATTAGATTTAATTGATCTGTGGAAAGTTCATCTAAGTAGCCCGCATTCAAGATTGTACGATGGCATACCCGATTATCGGAGTTGCGATAACTCTCCACTAAACGGTAATAGCCTGAGTAGCGATTCGTTTCTGGATTTGTGCGCATAGATACTTTGAAATACATTTTGCAAAGTAAATACATAAATCGCTGAAAATCAATACCCCCTTAGGGACTACAAACTAGCTTTAAAAAATTACAAGATCTGATTTTCAGACAATTGCAAAATTATTGTACTCAAAAAGTAACCCTCATTGCGTAATTAGCCCTTTTTTAGAGCAATATTTAACTGTGATTTAACTATAATAGGGTTGAAAGCTGCAACTTGGGTTAAATGGCTTGGAAACTTTATATTGCGCTAAATTAATATTTTCCACTCAATTCGTAGTAGAACCATGAAAAGTATTAAAAGAACTGTAGGTGGCTTAATCTCAAAAGAAAATATACTTTGTTTAGATTCCCATCCCACAATCATCTCATGGGCTAAAGGGAAAAAATAGAACATCATACTTTTGTGGCTTCAAAACAGCATGTGAAAAACAAATGTTATCATGTATAACACGCAAACTCAATAGACAACCGTTATAAACGATGGGTTAAGCGATTTTATATCACAACAACCAAATATCTGGATAACTATTTAAATTGGTTTGTATTCCTTGAAAAAATCAAAAAATCATTGCAGCCAATTTATGACTTTGCTAAGGTCATAGTTTCAAACTGAATACCATTGCTTGGAGTCGATCAATGAATATCAGATATATAAATTTGATAAACACACATTCTTCTAAAACACAACCATTTGAATTAAAGATCAATGGCTATTAAATTATTCAGATTCATTTTCTTTTTTAGCTTTTTTTTCTTCAATTCTTTTTTTATATTCAGATTCTTTTTTAGTAGCTTCATCTTCAACCCATTTTTTCGTTTCTTTTGGATCAACTCTATAAGGCTTAATATATTTTCCTTTAGATGTATTATCTTCAAATGGTTGCATCCAATCACACCCAAATCGATGATCCTGATAATATTTCCGTTTTGCCATAATTCTAAATGAAAATGTAATATTTGAATGACCTCCTTGAATTTCTTTAACTTCAAAAAAAGTAGATGCTTTTTTTGAAACAAATATTCCTTGACAATCACCTTCCATTTGGATAAAGACTTTATATTGGTGAGTAGTATCAATAAAGATTGTTTCTAAAAACATGGAATCCAAATAAACCGTAGCTTTCCCATCAATTAAAGTTGCACTACCTAAATCTTCAAACCACACTTCCGGACTTTCAGTGCAATACAATAATTGATTTCCTTTGGTTGTTGGTACAGAAGCTGATTTAGAGCCAGTTATTACTTGATTACCATCACCATAAATTGCATTTGAACCTGAACTGGAATTATTTGCATACATCCCAGTTCCTGATGAGAAATTCACTGTTCCAAATAGGCCAAAGTCTTTTGAAGTAGGCATATCAGAAAGACTAGCAGCCCACCCAAGTCCAAAAACAGGAGCTCCCCATAATGAATAGTCTCCTAATACACCTATTTCATTTTGTGATGAATTATTTGAAATTCCTACAACACCTGCTGAACCTAATAAAGTTGAACCAGCCTCACCTCTTATACCATAAGAAATTGACGCCGTTGTATTTGTGTTTTTTGCATATATTACACTTTGGTTAGATCCAGATGCATTGGCTAAAACATGTAATTTATTAGTAGGGGTGGTCGTCCCTATTCCAACATACGTTCCATTATCAAAAATCTGGCTACAAGTTGCAGAAGTTCCTGTAGATTTAATAACCATATTTGCAGTAGCACATCCAACAGGACCAGCAGGACCTTGAGGACCAGTAGCACCTGTGGCTCCAGTCAATCCAATTGGACCTTGTGGGCCTGTGGCTCCAGTTGCTCCAGTTGCACCGGCAGGACCAGTCAAACCTATCGGACCTTGTGGGCCAGTTGCACC
>CAZZHH010000126.1:0-3129 GCA_964653595.1 uncultured Lentimicrobiaceae bacterium | reverse complement strand
AAAGCTGTTTTCTAATAGTGCAAAATATCAGGTTGGGTTTGTTAAACTTTAAAAATGGATAAATCGATGAAAAAAATAATATTAATTTTTGCTATTTCACTAACTTCTATTAACTCTGTTATTTCCCAATCGAATTCGGTTTTAATAAACAATTGGACTGATTATACAGACACAACTATAAGTGTGCCATCAAAAACGAATATTAATAGTTGGGACGGTGTAGACTTAGCCCCAAATGGACAATATCGTGTTTTGAGCATCTTTGTAAATATTATATATGACACACCCAGCGTTCAAGACCCATATCCTTCTTCATCAAATGAAAGTTGGGCACCAGCAACAATTGAAGGTGTTAATAACCAGTCTATCCCATCCTATCTAATAGATTTTTCGGACATCAATTATTCAACACCAAGTAATGTGCACGGCATGTTTACCAGATTGTATTATGAAGCATCGTTTGGGAATTTGATTTTTCTTTCTGATTATATGGTAGTAAACATAAAACACTCGACAATAATAGCTCAACATCCAAACACTTATACTTTCAGTTTATATGAAGTAGAAACTAGTGTGATGGATTTCATTAATAATCACGGAGGATTAAATACGATTTATCAACACAATTCTTTATCCGATTATGATTCAAACAATGATGGGAAAATTGATTTAGGTGCAATTTTTATCAGAAATGGGAAAGTGGATGAAATTTATGTGGATGAAAATAATACAATTACAAATTATTATGGAACATCCGCTGGCAGTGGTTGGTCGAAACAGTCGTTTAATAATATTAATATAAATGGGAATAGTGTCGCATTTAAAAATAATACTGGCACCATTCAATGTGTTGGTAATGGTGATTTTTTTACAGGAACTCCGATAAATATATTCAGCCATGAAATTGGTCATCTTTTTTTTGGAGGAAACAACTTTCATACTTCTGGTGGCAACCATTTTGGCACTTCATCTTCTTCTCCATTTATGGGCCTACAAGGTGGGTATGGTTTAATGGGATGCTATGGAAGTGGTCTTCAATGCACTAATGGGTACGAACGGTGGCGAATGCATTGGCGGGATGTTAGCAACCAAAATTCAAATGAATGGTGGATTGTAGCTCGGGATGTTAACAATATTAATGTTTTGAAAAATGGAGACATACAACAGTCTGATGGAAATCAAACTTTTTATCTCCGTGATTTTGTTACTTATGGAGATGCAATACGGATTAAACTACCATATAAAGACAATAATGCATATAATCAGTATATTTGGATTGAAAATCATCAAGTTGGGATAAATAATAAAATTGATTATTTATCATATTCAACAACTTCTGCTTGTCGCGACGATGGAATGGCTGGAATTTATGCATATTATCAAGTTGGCAGAGATGTTTTAACAAGCACTTTAGAATCAGATGTTAGGGATAATATTAACACTGATAATCTAAAAATTATTAGTGCAGAGGGAAATTGGGATTTTACAAAGCTGCCCAAGGAGGATATTGGCTGTGTAGGTTGGAACCAGTTAGTTGAAACTGAATCGATGACACGACCAAACCCGTTTAATGGATATCAAGATCAACAAAACCATATATTCCCGAAAAAAGACATACCATCTTATGATGTTCTACAATTAGATGATATTGTGGCTAATGCTGTTAAATATAATCAGAGAGGGCAAGGACCAATAAAAAATCTATGTGGTTTGGGGGATAATCTTGATGCCTTTACTAATAACACGGAATTAAGTTTAAGCACAAATCCCGCTTCGGTTAATACAACAACAAACTATACTTTTCAATATTATAGCGGAAACACACCAATATTTAACCCAGCTAATACTACTATGAATGAAAGGACTATATATTTAAGCGGGTTAAGTGTGAAATTTTTCAGTAGTTCAAATAATACATATCGTGTAGAAGTTAGATGGGATGATTATGATGTAAAGGATGATGTAAATTGGACTGGTACAATTGTTTTAAAAGAAAAGGTAAACCTTTTAAGTGATAAAACAATTCTGTTAGATCAAAACTACACACCAGATCGTCATACTAGAAATTTGAACACGGGAGTTTTTGCAAACCCAACTGCTTTTTACTGTGAAAGTGGTTCAAATTTTCATCAACAAAGCAATTCAGATGTTATTCTTGATAATATGAGTTCTTTAACAATTAAATCTGGTGCACAATATATTATTGAAGATGGTGCAGAGCTAATAATAAGAACTGGCTGTTTTTTGCATATTGAAGATTGTGCAAATCTAGTCATAAGTGGAACGGGAAAATTAATTGTAGAAAATGGTGCAACAATTTGTGTTTCAAATAATGCGATACTAGATTTCGAAAATGGTTCTCAAAATCTAAATTTAATTACTGGGTACATTATTCCATCTGGTTACATAAATCCATCAGATTTGATATTATCTTCTACTAACATTACAAGCAACACAACTTTGATAAATAAAACATATTATGTAAGAAATCTAAACATATCTCAAAATGCAATTCTTACTCTACAAAACTCAAAAATTGTTTTTACAACAAGTGCAAGTAAACTTACAGTTCAACATTCTGCAAAATTAGTCGTTGACAACTCTTCTTTAACTACTTATAGTACATGTTATAATAACTCAAACAACTATTTATGGAAAGGCATCGAAGTATGGGGCACTGCAAACAAATCTCAAATATCGCCACACACTGTATATCAAGGTCAACTAGAAATTATTAATGGCGGAACCATTGAAAATGCCGAAGTAGCCGTGTATGTTGGCAAACGGGATTCACTAGGTGTTCATGTTTCTTATTCTGAAGGGGGTTTGATTAAAGCAACGAATGCCGTGTTCAAAAACAATAAAACGGGAGTGGTTATGATGCCATTCCATAATTTTCTTCCATCAAATCCTACTACCCAGAAACCAAACTTCTCTTTTTTTACTAATTGCACTTTCGAAACAAATTCATCATGGAATTTCCCTAATACCTATCCAGATGCATTTGTGAAACTATACGAGGTGGATGGCATCGTCTTTTCAGGTTGTACTTTCAAAAATACTGCTCCTGCCAATTTTGCCGTGTATAACCGAGGAAAAGGTATTGTGGGTGAGGATGCATATTTTATA
>CAZZHH010000125.1:0-3134 GCA_964653595.1 uncultured Lentimicrobiaceae bacterium | reverse complement strand
AACCGGAGCTTCACGCTGGGTGCTGCGCACCGCTTAAAGCTCTATTTATTAGCATATGCATCTTTATAATTTGGATTAAGCTCAATTGTTTTACTATAATCAGTTATTGCTCCTTGGTAGTTTTTAAGTATGTTTTTGGCAACACCTCTAAGATTATATGCTTCTGAAAAAAAAGGATTAAGCTCTATAGCTTTATTATAATCTACAATTGCGCCTTTAAAATCTTTCATTCCATATTTTGCGGCACCTCTAGTGCAAAAAGCGTTGGAATTATCTGGATTATGTTCGATAGCCATATTTAAATCAACGATTGCCCCACTGTAATCATTAAGTTGATATTTAGAAATACCACTACCATAATAAGCCTCTGCGTATTTTGGGTTTAATTCATTAGCTTTAGAATAATCCGTAATTGCTCCACGGTAGTCTTCTAATTTATATTTTGCATTTCCTCGATTATTATAGGCTTCTGCGCTATTTGGATTTAATTCAATAGCTTTTGAAAAATCGACAATTGCTTCACGATAGTCTTTTAATTCAGCTTTTGCTTTTCCTCGATTAATATAGACATCTGCGTCATTTGGATTTAATTCAATAGCTTTTGAATAATCAACAACTGCTCCACTGTAGGCTTCTAATTTATATTTTGCATTTCCTCTATTAAAATAAGCAACTACGTATTTTGGATTTAATTCAATAGCTTTTGAATAATCCGCAATTGCTCCACGATAGTCTTTTAATTTAGCTTTTGAAAGCCCCCTATTAAAATAAGTATCTGCATCATTTGGATTTAACTCAATTGCTTTTGAATAATCCACAACTGCTCCACTGTAGTCTTCTAATTTA
Organism: uncultured Lentimicrobiaceae bacterium; assembly: GCA_964653595.1. Classification (GTDB taxonomy): domain Bacteria; phylum Bacteroidota; class Bacteroidia; order Bacteroidales; family WCHB1-69; genus JBAXTE01. The sequence goes on along the minus strand of CAZZHH010000125.1, from coordinate 2,288 downwards.
TATTTAGCAATACCTCTATTATAAAAGGTGTTTGCAACTTTTGGATTTAACTCAATAGCTTTTGAATAATCCGCAATTGCTCCACGGTAGTCTTTTAATTCATCTTTTACAACGCCTCTATTAAAAAAATCTTCCGATGTTTGGCTGTAGCTAAAAAATGTGATAAGCATAAATGCAAATAGTAAAAATGTTTTTTTCATACTTAAATTGTTGATTTTTATTAGATATTTTAATACTTGCAACTTTCAATCGATCATTTTAAGATTTTTTTTGAATCATTGTTACAAATTCTTGTGCATTTTCATTAATCGCCTTAATTGTGTTTAATGCATAAATATAAGTTTGCATTGTTTTAAACGCATCGTAAGAATGAACAAATGGGAGTATTGGATTTATATTCTTAATGGGATTTGAAATAAATATTTCAAAAAAATACCCTTTGTCACCAGTGGTGTTGCTTAAAACACTAGATAAATATGTTGATTTAACTGAAAAAAAATCATGTAAATTCTCATAGTTATGTTCTTTAATCTCTTTCTGTAAATCTCTAAAATTATTGAAAATAGGTATTAAATAGGTCATCCCTATATTATTAGAAATATTATTTTCTACAAATTCTTGGCTAAAGACAAGAGAGAATAAAACTGCAAATTCTAAACATGATTTTTTAATTTTTAATTTATCTTTTTTAAATTCTTCCGGATAAGATTCAGTAATAAATTTTATATGATTATCAAATAGCATCTTCTGTGTATTATGAAATTCTTTAAAGCTATCTGATACTTCCTTTGGTAATTCTTTTACTCCCCAATCTGTATTGTCATAATTTATATCGAAGGAGAAAACATCATTTTTTTTATTAAAAATACTAAATATACTCATGATTTTATTTTGTTAATTGGTTATAATTATTCAAATAGCATGTGGTTTATGTCTTCAATAAAGAACAATGTCTTTTCAAATCCTGTCATAGTCAAAGAAATATGTTCTTGATAAAAGTCTGCAAGTGAATTTCTTTCATCTTGTAAAGTCTGTAATGCTTCTCTGTTACTTATTTTATCATTGTGATTATACATAAAGTCTGTGTCAGTTGTTTGATAATGTACAGTTCGTTTTCTCTTTTTATTTAACGATACATATCCTTTTTCTTTGAAGTCTTTAAGCCATAAATAGTTTTCATTTGATTGAAAACATAAGGGAATTGCTTCAATAGCAGTAGGAAAAAACACTTCACGAGGCTTTATTAGTTCTGGGAAAAAAGATGCAATTAAGTCCCCAATTCTATCCCAATAGTTATAAGCTATTTGGCTTGTAATATCAGTAAACATGTTGTATCTCTTTGCTTCTAAGCTTTGGAAATTGGGATAGACATCTTGTCCATAAAACAATTGCCTATCTTTTATCGGATTATTAATGAATGGTCTATACATAAAAAGATGTGCTGTGAAATATAGAAGCTCATCTGAACAAAAAATTATATCGTCAAAATTTTTGCAATAGTTGAACTTTCCGATATTTTTTGTTTCACTTTTTTCAATTGCCTTTTTATACCACTCCATTATTTGTCTTCCATTGACTTTGTATTCACCGTCAAGTCCTCGAAGAGAAGTCAATTGGTGTTCATTATATATTTCAATGATTGACCTTTGATATTCCCAGATTAGTTCATTTCTGTCCATATAACTTAAGTATATATAGTTTAATAATTTGAAATTATAATAACTTATTTAAAGTGCGTTGCCAAAATTGTAGCTTATGCCACTGTGGGTTGATTTCGAGCGATGGAAAAGTGGCATGTGCTGCAATGTGCGTTGCCTTCGGGGTGTTTCTTTTCATTTTGTTTTGTCTTTGTCTTTTTTTTAGCCTTGCTGCCAACTTATTATTGCTTTACCTATTTTAATAAAAAAGTGTACATATACTGCTTTTTATAACTGATTATGATTAGCTATTGATAAATAATGTGGTGAATATTATTTAATTCACACTCCAAATATATAAACAATTTCTAAATAAAAAGAAAATGATTGAAAAAAATAAAAATTTGAAGATTTGAAAATTTGCTAATGTGCTAATTTGCTAATTATTTAATTTGCTAATGTGTTAATTTGCTAATTATTTAATTTGCTAATGTGCTAATTTGCTAATTTGCTAATTTGAAGATGAGTTGATTTGATGATTATTGTTAAACCCAGAATCAGCGAATTAATATTTCTAAATCAAGTAGTTCGATTTTTTCAAATATCCGTAAATGAAAAGTTTTAATAAATCAGCAGGATGATATGCAGGAC
>CAZZHH010000124.1:0-3247 GCA_964653595.1 uncultured Lentimicrobiaceae bacterium | reverse complement strand
CAATAAAGTTTGCTTTTGCAATACTGAATTCATTTTGGGTTTCAGCCATTTTCATTATTTCGTAAAATGCAGTTTGGTATAAAGTAGCTCCTTTCAATGAAACACATGGAGGCAAAGTATAACTAATATTGTCTTTGTTTGATTCGTCTAATTCGCTGTAAATGTTGTTCAGTTGCTGTTGTCTGCGTAGTTGTTCTTGTTTATCTTTCTCATATAAATCAAGACCGTTAGGATTTTGATTTGTTTTCAGGTTATTGTTTTGGTTCGGAATACTCTTACCGGGTACAACAGGTTCAAAATTTTGAAAAGTCGGCGTTTTAGGTGGTTGAATCTGTCCAAATATTTTCAGGGCAAAAATTAAAAATAATATTGTCAGTCTAATCTTCATTAAATTCCGTTTTTCTTTTTCAGGTTGTCCGTTTATTTTCATCGCACTGTCTTTTTTCAGTATGGTTGCTAACGTTTTGGCTGTATGTTTTTGTTGCCGATTTCGGAGCTCGTCACTGTCAAGCCACGATGAAGTTTAAAGCGAGCCACAACCCTTAATTTTAGCATGAACTCGGCAATAAAATATACAGCCTGTTAGCAACCGTACTTTCTTGTCTGACAGTGCTTTATAGTTATTTCACCTGTCCAGACAAGTCATTTCCTGGTTTAAAACGGACAACCTTTTTAGATGCAATTTTAATTTTTGCTCCTGTCTTTGGATTAAATCCCATCCGTTCGGAACGCTCGACTATTTTAAAAGAACCAAAACCAATTATGGTTACATCTTGACCTTTGGTCAATGCTTTGCTTATTGCCCACAATGTAAGGTCAATTGCCTGTTTTGCTTTTGCCTTACTCAAATCGTTTTCTTTTGCTATAGCATCTATTAGTTGTGCTTTACTTATACTCATAATTAGTATATTATTTGTTTAAAATTAAATCTTCTGGAACATTATATTTACCCCTTACTTCTACAAATTCACTCTTTGACATTGGACCTATCACCTTTTGAATGTCCTTTATTATTATCCAATAATAAACAGAATTATAGCCCTCTTTATATTCATATTCAGCATCATACAATAAGATGTTGGGGTCATTTTCTATTGGTTTTTGGACTGCAATAATAAAACTTTTGTCATAGTTATATTCAAGAATAATTGAAGGTATACTACCACATTCACCTGTAGAGCTTGCTATCATTTTATGATCTGCATAATATATAAAACTGTTGCCTAAATTTTTATTATTGTTATAATTACAGCTTTGCAATGTTGTATATATACATAATATTAATAAAATTTTTATTTTGTCCATGGAAATAATGGTTTTAATGTTTTACTACCATAAATATTAATGTCATATTTTTGACCTTCACCAGCTACACTTCTTCCTATTCGAGTTTGAATATTCCTTGGCCAGTTTAAAGGATTCCAAGAATTATGCAACTCAAAATTATATTCATCTGAAAATGCTCTAACTTGATTATTAGGATACCGTTTTAGGGTAACTTGTCCATAAACTAAACCATCATTTAATGATTTACTTGCTGTAAGTAGATTGACAACTTTAACCTGACCTACATACTTTTCTCCCTTGGAATACAAATTAGATAAATCAATTTTTGACAAATCTGTGTATAATGATTTTCCATTACCTGTCTTATACCATTGATTCGCCTCATCCAAAGTCAAATAACCATCCCAATCGGGCCTGTTACTCAATGAGTTATAATGGTTTAGAAAGTTTTCAAAATTACCATTGTTAGCAAACTTCATTGCTTGTCCATCACTCATATTATCTAATGTTCTACCCTTAGCCATAGCATCAGAATTAGACATCCCTTGTTTGAAGTCAGATTTATTCATAATAATTGCTTCACCCTGAAGTCCTTTATCATCTGTTCCAAGAAAGTTCCCTCCAAAATCATAAATAGGATTATCTAGCTCCCCTGTAGGATCTACTCTATTGATTGGATTGTTAATGCAATATTGATACGGCGACCAAGATGGGCGTTCATCCGATAACGGGTCAGGACTCATCCACATACTTACAATATCAGGTTGTAAAGTTGCTTCCGAATACAAAGTGTCAATTTGTAAAAATGCGACAATTTGTTTTGTTTGGGTATTGTACAAAACCGAACCAATTTGAACAACAGTGTCAAGGTCGTGAAATTCGTTGTATTTTCCATTGCTTAATGTTGCAATTTTTGGAGTATAACCATACGCTTCAAACGGATTTTGAGCGTTAGCAATTGTGCAGCAACATAAAATTGAAAAAATTATAAAAACGCGCTTCATTAAGTTATATTTAAAAAGCTGTAGGATTTTCAATGCTTAATGCTTTTATTATTGAAGAAATTCTCTTTAAATCATAAACAATTGCATCATCAAAATTGGTATTTAATCTATTTAATTCTTCTAAATCATCATACAATTGACCTAATGTGTGATTTATAGGCTCTTTGTATGGATTATACAAATCTTCTTCAGGTATTTCCCAGTAAAAATCACTTTTTAATTCAATTTCATTGCCAATATTTTCTTTCATTCTTTTCAATAAAATTGAAGTCATCTTTTCAATTTTTTCAATATTTACTTTCATATTTTCAATTACCATTAATTATTTTTTGAATATTATTCTGAAACGTACTAATCTCTTTTTCTAAATGATTAATACGTGATTGTATTATTTTTTGCCTTGTTGCATCATTTGGTGCATTTTTAAGAAAACCTTTGTTATCATATTTCATTGGATTTTTGATGTATTCAGCAAGCTTGGTTTCATGTTTCATAATTTGTTTTTCAAGTGAAGAAATTGATTTAACTTGTGATTTAGTCAAATTAGCACTTCCTTTAGCAATAGTTGACCCACCGACAGCCATTAACCCTTCAACTCCAATATAAATTGACACAGCCGTTTCAACTGTTAATACAGCACCTATTATAGAACCCATTAATTGAAGTGTCCCTGCATGTGCCTCAGATAATCCTTGATTAAATCTTGCCATATAGACATCTTTTACGGTCTGATTTGATTGCGTATTTGCTACACTAATGGCATTTTTATATGCTTTATCATTCTGTAAATATTCTCCAAAACTTGTATTATTATTCGTAATACCAACTAAGTTGTCTTGAACATAATGATAATTATTTCCCATTTGGTTTTTTGTATACGTTGTACCAATATTCCTAAAATCTTCGCCACCAACATTGATTTTATCTGCACTTCCTGATTGCCAAATTACATTCCC
>CAZZHH010000123.1:0-3307 GCA_964653595.1 uncultured Lentimicrobiaceae bacterium | reverse complement strand
TGTTTTACAAAATCTAAACACCCAATTTGAATTTTTATCGGACAATAGTGATTTAGATATAAAGAAAAATCCATGATATACCCAAATGGTCATAATGTGCATTTTTATATCGGTGTAAATGATAAAGAAAAAAAAATGATAAATGTATTTGTAGATGCAAAAAACAAATATAACAGTGTTGTTTATAAAGACACCATATTTGACGATTCCGCACTAGGCAAGTTGATTGATTATAAGAATATTACAATTGTAAAAGAAATTCCAAGTGATTTAAATGGCAGTTCCAATGTTGATAATATCCATAATACAATTTTTATTGCAAAGAATAATCGGTTTAAAACAGAAAATGGCAATAAAACTGAGGTCACACTATTATCATATCCCGAAAATAAGGTTATTTACAATATCACTCTTAATAATGAAACTGAACAATTGATTTTCAACAAAGAAAAATATTATTATGATGATAATTATCCATATATAAAGTTGTATTTAGAAATTAAGAAAAACTCAAAATCTAAATATAAAATGTTGGGTTATATAAACTATAAAACGCATGAATTTATGAAAAATCTATAAAACTCAGTTATATGGATAGCCTAATAGGTTGGAATTAAAGTTAAAAATGAAAAGAATTATTCAAGTGAATAAAAAATCAATCAGACCTTTCCCTTGGGCTGCAAAAAAAGCATCCTGGCCACAGCAATGGAAGGGTACAGTTATGGCACAGAGCGTGGACAAGTCAGATCAATATCAGATCACGACCATATTCTTCCATTGTACAGTTATGGAGTAGGAACATTTGATTTTGATTTAAAAAAGGTGAACCCAATGTCTAAACTGGCCCAAGCTGAGGCGGAAAAAGATGTGAATATTTATTTTGAAAAACAAAATTTAAAATGAAGAAAATATTTAATATAGCCATATTTATTTTGTTAATTACAAATTATATTGGCGCACAAAATACCTATAATATTAAAGCACAACGATTTTATAAGCAAAATGGGAAATTTGGTGTTTTGCATAGTGATGGGACAATATTAACTAATGCTAGATATGATACTGCTTATATTCCAATATTTGCTTTTAGTAATGAAATTTTAATAACAAAAATTTCTAATAAATATGGTATTATTATATTTCCATCCGATACAATTCCTATAATAATTGAACCAAAATTAGATTCAGTTTATTTATCTATGAATGATGAATTTATTATATTAAAGCAAAATAACAAATATGGCTTTATTATCTATTCTGAAAGGTTAAGAAGTCCTTATGTGACGGAAAATTTTTCCACATATGTGGTTTGGTTAAAAAATGTATATATCTCTAATATTGAATATGATAAAATATGTAATCAATATGTTTTTATAGAGAATAAATATGGATTAATTTTAAAAGGGAAATACACATACGGTTCAGGCACTTCTATTTCTAATTATCATGTTATTCCTGCTATCTATGACAAATTATTGTATTGTGACACAAAAGGCAATTTGCTTTATAAAACTTATGAGAAGTTAGAAGTATTTGAAGATAATGATAAAAGTACCACTCCCGTAATATATTATTTAATTAAAGTAATTAAAGATGGATATGTTAATTATTTATCCGTGAACAGTAGTAGACCAAATAGAAAGATGTATACGTTATTCCCATTTAATACGTATAAAGATGATGAAATAATGAGTCCAATAAGCGGTATATTTATAGTTAATCAACTTGGGCAACCCTTACAGTTGTATAATGTGATTGATTCTACCTATAAGACAATAACCGATGAACAAAACAAGGCGTTAATACTTGACAAATACCATCGATTTAGTGGCGATAGATGGTATACGGAAGACCCAGTTTGTGTCTTTAAAGGGGAGAGTAGCAATGATAAAGATTTTATCACCATATTTTCTAATGTAAATAAAAAAGAGAACAGTTTGATTTTTAAAGATACTATAGAACCGATTTTTAAAGTCAAATATCGTGATTATTATAGATATAGACAAGTTTATGGTCTTTATGATTCATACTATGGAGCTGACAAACAAATTGTACAAGAAGCCGTTTTTACTGCATTTATTTCAAGTGTTACAGATAGAGTCGAGAATTTATCGATAAAAGATTTTTCACTTATATCATTTCCCGATAAAAAAGTTGTTTATAGCACCTCATTTAATTCGAAAAATGAAACAATTAAAATAAATTATCCTAAACCAGAAAAACTTGAGTGTTGTTGCCCATATTTTCAAATAGTTAAATTTATTGTGAAAGACGATAAATATAATACTACAAAAAAACAAGTGTTAGGCTATATTAATTATAAAACGTTCCAATTTTCGAAGAAAAAACCAGAAGGTTGCAACGATGATAAAGGACCATTTGGCGAGATGTATAAAGAATGAATCGAATCTACAAATGAGAGATAGCAAGGCATCGCACAAGGTCAAGCACATCCCGCTTTTGCATCACACGATCAACCCACAGCGAGAAGAGCTTGCCCTTCTCCATCCGCACAATGAAACGACCGTGCGTTTAGAAACGTAAGACAAAGCCCAGACTGCCAACAAAGGCTATGAAATAATGGCGGGTGAGAATGTAATTTGAAAGTTCACAAATATTAATTAACTTTGTTGTGAGGTGACAGGAAAACGGTGCTAAAACCGCCACTATTCATAGCCTCAGGCGTTATGGCCAATTTTAAAAAAATGACACACTTGCATGAAAGTTAGGATTTTAATAGTGATTTTTTCATTTGTGATAGAATTTCTGATTATATCGGAAATGACTTATTATAATGTTTTTGCTGGATTAATTGCAGTTATATTGTTGCTTGCTTCGGTGATTGCTTATTTGATTTTGAGATTTATTAAGAAAATCAAGCAGGTTAAGATCAAGCAATATATTAGCTCAGTGACTTTGGGACTTTTGATTGGCGGAATCATAGGATTTGCAGCACATAGAATTCTTGTTAATACCAATGAAAGGAATGCTGATTTAATTGTTGCTTCGTTGAAAAGATACCACAAAGACTTTAAGGTTTATCCTCGTGATTTAAAGGAATTAAAACCTAAATATGTTAAAAGTATTCCGATTCATTGGTGTGGACTAAAACCCGATACATTCAGATATGAATTATCTTCAGATTCTCATAATTTTATGCTGACAATTAGATATAACTTGGACGATGAAAAGATATTCAGAAGTGAGTATAATTATTGGGATTATTACGATTGAAAATGAATAAAAACTGGCCATAATAAATAGGGCTTCAAGTGGTGCGAAGCACCCAGCGAGAAGCGCAGGTTGA
>CAZZHH010000122.1:0-3356 GCA_964653595.1 uncultured Lentimicrobiaceae bacterium | reverse complement strand
GGGAAACCTAACAGAAGTACCCTTCTTTTTTGAAAATTTAGTCGGTTAGTAGTGATTGTAAAAGTAATTTAATAAGTGTAGTTTTTCCACTTACGCTTGCACCTACTATAGCTGTAACTTTGCCGTGAGGAATGGATAAGTTAATATTATTGAGTACTTTTTTTGAATGTGGTCCTTCATATTGAAAAACAAGGTCTTTTATCTCTATATCGTTATTTTCTAATTTGACTTCCTGAAGTTCTTTTCCTTTATTTTCATCATCTTTTTGGTGTATTTCATTTATTCGTTCAAGACTTATTTTTGTGTCTTGCAAATCATGAATAAAATTAACCATTTGTTCTATTGGCATTGTTAACTGACCAATAATGTATTGAGTTGCAAGCATCATGCCCAATGTCATTTCGCCAGAAATTACTGATAAGGCTGCAATGATAGTAATAATAATATTCTTACTCTCATTGATAAGAATATTGCCTGCTTCTTGTGTTTGTTGCAACTTTAATGAGGATATATTTATATTAAATAAATCTGCTTGTACATCTTCCCACTCCCATCGTTTTTGTTTTTCGGAATTTTGAAGTTTTATTTCCTGCATTCCTTGTATTAATTGGTATGTTTTATTTTGATTTTTGGCTCTTACTTCAAAATATTTAAAATCTAATTCTCTACGCTTTTTAAGAAAAAACAAAATCCAAACAGCATAAATTAAACTTCCTATAAAAAATATCAAGAAAATTTTAAAACTGTAAATCCAAAGCACTACACCAAAAATAATTAGAGTGAAAAACGAAAATATTATATCAAGTGTTCTTGATGTTAAAAACCTTTCAATGCGTTCATGGTCATCAATTCTTTGCAAAATATCACCAGTAAGCTTAGTATCGAAATAACTCATAGGCAATTTCATTAATTTAATAAAAAAATCTGAAATTAATGAGATATTTATTCTTGTGCTTATGTGAAGAAGTATCCAACGTCTGATAAATTCTACAGACATTCGGCTAATAATTAATGCCATTTGTGCCATTAGAATGATGTAAATAAAGCTTATGTTTTTATTAGCTATACCTGTATCAACAACTGCTTGTGTTAGAAATGGAAATACTAATTGAAATAAACTACCAAGCAATAAACCTATAATAAGCTGACCGAAAAACTTTTTGTATTTCAAAAAATATGAAAATAAAAATTTCAGGCTTTTGTTGTTGATTTTATCGCTTTCTTGTTTGTAAAACTCTGGTGTAGGCTCCATTAAAAGCACTACGCCTTTTTCCTGCTCACTTGATTTTGTACTAATCCAATGTTCCTTAAATTCTTGTTCGCTGTATTTTACATTGCCGTGTGCAGGGTTGGCAACATAAATGGTTGATTGTTTTCTAAAAAGGTTCTTGCTTTTTATTTTGTAAACAACAACAAAATGTTCTTGATTCCAATGGACTATACAGGGCAATAAGGCTTCTTTTTCGAGCTTTTCAAATGTAAGTTTTCCGCCAACAGTTTTAAATCCAACTTGTTCGGCTGCTTCGCTTATTGCAAATAATGAAACGCCATCTTTTCCAGTAAATGTAAGTTGACGTAATTTATCAAGGCTAACCCTTTTCCCATAGTATTGGGCAATCATTTTAATTGATACTGGGCCGCAGTCCATGGAATCAGGCTGTATAATACAATTAAATTTCATAAATCTAAATATACTGCTTCGTCAAAAGATAATGTTTTTTTATTTTCTAAACAGTATAAAATATTTGTGATAAGTTCATTTGATCAATGGGTCGAGTCTTATGTTTTAGTTCAATATTCTTTAATATTGACGAAACCTTATAATAATTAAATTTGCTAATATCACATTCCAAACAATCGAAATAAAAGTTTAAATCATATGCTTTAAATATATTTTGGGATTCACGCAAATCATCTATTATCTCTTCTGCTAATTCAATATTATAAATTTTGGTCAAATAAGAATATACTTCGCTTTCACTTCTTTTATTCCTTAGCAAAGAAAAATAGTCTTTACAAGCATAAAAATATAAATAATCTTTGACATCTTTATCTTCCAAATATTTATTTAAATAGAAATAGGCTTTATCAATGTATCCTAATTTAAAATTTGCCATACTCAAAAATAAGTCAATTGTTAAATCAGTAGCATCACTATCCGTATTAAATAATAATACCTTTTCAAAATTGACAAAATTCTCTTTGATTAAGATATATTTATCTTCTAACACTGATACAAGTGAAGACAATTCCTGTTCAGACAATTTTGCTGCTTTATTTACATTATAAATTAAAGAATTTATTTTATGGAAAATAGTATAATCAGATATATTTTTCTTGTCCTGACTTAATCCGGGTATTAAAACGTAATATGAATTAAAGCCTAAATATGATACATCTCTAATATAAATCTGATAACCTAATTCTCCAACCAATTTTATCAAGTACATCAAATCAGATTTGTTGCTTTTACCATAATTGAAGTTTAATCCCTTAAATTCATATGAATATTCATCACTAAAAATTGAATCTGGCCATTGCCCTGTAGCACTATTAAAAATATTTAACAAATTAATATGTTTGGCTTCGGCACTATCAAGTCCGTTGTTCTCAAAACCCAAATTTGCACCATAGTCATTCTTTTTATTTAATCGAATACCATTAAAGCTTTGGTGTAACTCTGTCAAGCATCTCTCTACAGCAGTTAATGGCCATGGGTCTGATCCAATCTTAACATTATATTGCCTCCTTAATTTATCAACAACTATCACTGCAACAACAGGTATTCCTTTACCCAACGAAAAATCTTTGATAGTTAGTTCCAACCCTTTTTCTTCAAGTTTTTTTATTGAACTATAAATAGAATATTCTTTAAAATAATCATGAGGTATTGTAGGAGGGACTATATTCTTTTGATATATTTCATATGCAGCATATCTTTCCAATATTTCAGATATCCCTTGCACTAAGGCTTCTTCAGCGGAGTTACCTGCACACATTCCAGTAGAGCCCGTACCTTGAATTAAAAGATCTAATGGTAGGTAGGTAGTTGTATTTTCCTTTTGGTTATAGAAAGGCACACATATAGCCTTTTTAATATCTAAATCATTAATAATAAGACTCTTTAATTCGGCTTTATTATCCATAAAAAATATTCGGCTTAATATTTCAAAATTCTCATCAATTATTTCAGTCATATTCATTAGTCTTTCATCTGGACAATATTGAAAGTCTATTTTTTTATTTTCTGTTTTTAATGCTCTGTTAAATGCACAATCCTTTTCGTAATATTTCGTAAAGAAAAAGGAATGACTGATTAGAAAATTATTTTGAAGCCTCTCCATGAACTCAGCATA
>CAZZHH010000121.1:0-3666 GCA_964653595.1 uncultured Lentimicrobiaceae bacterium | reverse complement strand
AATAATACGGACTTTCGGTTTATCCCCGATAACCTTCATACTTTCGTCAAATTTATTGGCTATCCCGAAAAAGAACGGACCATCAATTTCATATACCTCAACACCTGTAGGAAGCACAAGGACACTGTCGTCGTGCATAATTTCGCCTTCGTCCGACAGGTCTACCACCTCTTTGGATACCGAAACCTTCGTTGTTTCTGCCACACGACGCATAAACAACAGCATGGCAATTAACATTCCGATCTCAATAGCAATGGTCAGGTCGAATATAACTGTCAGGAAAAAGGTAGTAAGCAATACCGCCACATCACTTTTAGGATTTTTCATCAGCGAACGGAAAGTACGCCATTCACTCATGTTATAGGAAACAATGATAAGCACACCTGCCAGACATGCCATGGGAATATGTTTGGTAAGCGGACCTAAAAACAACAGGATAAGCAGTAATACAATAGCATGAACAATACCGGCTATTGGCGAACGGCCTCCATTGTTGATGTTCGTCATAGTCCGGGCTATAGCTCCGGTTACAGGAATACCACCAAAAATTGGCACTACAATATTGGCTGCCCCCTGAGCAATCAATTCTGTATTGGAATGATGTTTATCGCCAGTCACCCCATCGGCAACGGTTGCGGAAAGCAACGATTCGATTGCACCTAAAATAGCTATGGTAAAGGCCGAAGGAAGCAACCGGTTGATAGTTTCCATCGAAAAAGTGATTTTCTCGGGTGCGGGCAGCGAGGCATTGATGGTGAATCGGTCGCCAATAGTTTCGATGCCCGTAATTCCTGCAAAATTCTTCATGGCATAAACAATAATCGTTACTACGACAATGGCAACCAGCGAACCTGGAATCTTCTTCGAGAAACGGGGTGTAAATACAATGATAAGGATACTTATCACACCTATTAGAAAAGGCCAGATATTAAATGACCCGAAATGTTCGAAATAGACAATCCATTTGGATATAAAATCGGCCGGAACTTTCTCTATTGACAAACCAAACAGATCTTTCATCTGTGTAGTAAAAATCGTCAGCGCAATACCGCTGGTAAATCCCACAACAATAGGATAAGGAATAAATTTGATAACGGTCCCAAGTTTAAGAACCCCCATCAGGACAAGTAAGATCCCTGCTATGACAGTCGCAATGGCCAGCCCTTCTATTCCAAAATTCTGAATAATACCATAAACAATTACGATAAACGCTCCGGTTGGTCCGCCGATCTGAACGGAACTACCTCCTAAAAAAGAAACAATAAAACCACCGATGATCGCCGTAACTAAACCTTTTTCGGGGCTAACACCAGATGCTATACCAAAAGCGATAGCAAGAGGCAAGGCCACAATCCCTACAATAACTCCGGCCATCAGGTCGGCCATAAACTTTTCTTTCGAATAATTTTCCAGCACAGCCAATAACTTGGGCCGAAAATCAAACCTACTTTTCATTCTTTTTGCCTGTTAATTGATGATGCTGCAAAGGTATGAATAAAAACAACACGATGCCCCTTATGGGTTATTCATTAGCCATCAACTACATCCATATTAAAGAAAGGTTAAACAAAACAAGCAGCATGCTTGTTAAAACACTTGAATCAATCAGGTAAGCCTTTCTTGTACATTTAAATGGTTACGATCTCTTTTTGTGAGAAAGAATTCAATCTAATTTTCCTCCGGGAGGTTGTACCTATCGCTTTTTTTTATAATTTTGGGCTTGAAAGATTCAAAAGCGGTATTCTCGCATTAATATTACATATATAATTTATCATTATGGAAAAAAGTATTAAAGGTACAGAAACCGAAAAGAACTTACTTAAATCGTTTGCCGGGGAGTCTCAGGCAAGAAGTCGTTACACATTCTTCGCCAGCAAGGCAAAAAAAGAAGGATTTGAACAAATTGCAGCTGTTTTTGCTGAAACTGCAGAACAAGAAAAAGAGCATGCTGAACGTTTCTTCAAATTTTTAGAAGGTGGCATGGTTGAAATCACAGCCTCTTATCCTGCCGGTATCATCGGTACAACAGCCGACAACCTGGCAGCTGCTGCAGCTGGTGAAAACGAAGAGTGGACAGAACTGTATCCTGCATTTGCCGATATCGCAGAACAGGAAGGATTTAAAGCTGTTGCTGTTGCATTCCGTCAGATTGCCAAAGTAGAAGCCGAACACGAAGCTCGTTACCGCAAATTGTTAGCCAACGTAACTGAAGGCAAAGTTTTCGAAAAAGACGAAGAAATTATGTGGCAATGCCGTAACTGCGGTTGGACATTCAAGGGTAAAAAAGCACCTAAAACTTGTCCGGCTTGCGATCATGCACAATCTTACTTCGAGCCCATGAAGCAAAACTATTAATTGTTCTTTTCAACAGAAAAATCCCCCCTCAGGTGCTTACTTCGCTTGAGGGGGGATATTTATTTTATTACTCTTCGTCGGAAATTGCAATCTTATCAGGATAGTCCAGCGTATAATGCAATCCGCGGCTCTCCTTCCTTTCCATAGCCTGTCTGATTACAAGATAAGCCGTATTGATGATGTTACGTAACTCACACAACTCTTTCGACACCACCGAACGCAAAAACAGACTTTCAGTCTCTTTATACAGAATATCCAACCGGTCGAATGCTCTTTTCAAACGGATGTTAGAGCGGATGATACCTACATAAGTCGCCATTATCTGCTGAACCTCCTTTGCACTTTGGGTAATCAGCACCATCTCTTCCGTAAGCGAAGTCCCCTCGTCGTTCCATACAGGAATGGACTCATTGAACTTATACCCGCTAATATGTTCCATGGCATGCTTTGCGGATGCATCCGCATAAACCACGGCTTCAATCAAAGAATTGGAAGCTAACCTGTTGGCCCCGTGCAATCCGGTGCAGGAACATTCTCCGGCAGCATACAACCGTTTGATGGACGATTGCCCGTTCAAGTCGACCTGTATACCTCCGCACAGGTAATGGGCAGCCGGTGCAACAGGAATATAATCTTTGGTTATATCTAAGCCCAGACTCATACATTTCTCATAAATCGTAGGGAAATGTTTTTTCGTTTCCTCGGGATCTTTGTGGGTCACATCCAGATAGACATGATCATCCCCCCGGTTTTTCATCTCCGTATCGATGGCACGGGCTACGATGTCGCGCGGGGCAAGTTCAAGTCGGCTGTCATATTTATACATAAACTCCTTACCATCCATCGTACGAAGTTTGGCACCATACCCACGCATAGCTTCGGTAATAAGAAAAGAGGGACGATCGCCCGGATTAAATAAAGCAGTGGGATGAAACTGAACAAACTCCATATCCTTAACTGTACCCTTGGCCCGGTATACCATGGCAATACCATCACCTGTGGCAACCAGCGGATTGGTGGTGGTAAGATATACATTCCCAATACCACCCGTGGCAATCAACGTTACTTTTGAAAGGAAGGTATCCACCTTGCGCGTACGTTCATTCAGGATATATGCCCCGTAGCACTCCACATCGGGAGTCTGACGTGTCACCTCCATTCCCAGATGGTGCTGGGTAAGAATCTCTACCGCAAAATGATGGTCAAAGATTTTAATATTGGGGTGACTCTTCAACGCAAGAATAAGACTCTCCTGAATTTCGGCACCTGTATTATCCTTGTGATGCAGAATCCGGAACTCAGAATGTCCAC
>CAZZHH010000120.1:0-3789 GCA_964653595.1 uncultured Lentimicrobiaceae bacterium | reverse complement strand
CATTGTGGGGAAAAAACCACCGAAACGGTAACAAAGGCTAAAAATAATGGCGGGGGAAAATAAATTGGTTAGTTCAAAAATATTGGTTACTTTTACAGTTTGCAGACTGGAAACGGGGGAAAATCCGCCACAATTTCTAGCCTTGGGGCGTTACCGTTCATTGTAAAAAGGCAGAAACAGACAACTGAATAACAAAGGAATTTTTGCTGCATAAGGACAAAAAAGAAAAATGAAGAGTAGCCACCATTCGCAAAATTAAAAGAGTTGTTTTGCCAAAACAAAAGCCAACTCAAAACACCACATTTAATTTTGCTCAAACGCACACATGAATCTTGATAACTTGACAATAAATTATTCGAACCATAAGAGTAAAAATCTTAACTTTGCATAAAACAAATTGAATACAAAAAACAGTAATGAATAATAGAATAGCAAAACCATTTTTAAAATGGGCTGGTGGAAAAACACAACTCATAAATGAGATTGAAAAGTCGTTACCTTATGATTTGATCAAAAATAAATTCACATTTATAGAACCATTTGTTGGAAGTGGTGCAGTTTTATTTTGGATGCTTAACAACTTTCCAAAATTGGAGAAAGCAGTAATAAACGACATTAACGAAGATTTAATAAACACTTATAAAACTATAGCTTCTAAACCAAAAGAACTTATTTCAATTCTTCAACAACTGCAAAACGAATTTCATTTTTTAGAAAACAAACCCGAAGAAAAGAAAGAATACTATTACCAAAAAAGAGACTTGTACAACACAAGAAAAGAAGAACAAAGCGGACAAGCTGCATTGTTTATTTTCCTTAATCGTACTTGCTTTAATGGATTGTACCGAGTAAATAAAAGCAATGGTTATAATGTCCCAATGGGAAGTTATAAAAAGCCAACCATTTGTGACGACAAAAATATTTTAGCTGTTAGTAACGCTTTGCAAAGAGTCGAAATTTTGTGTGGCGACTTTGAGCAAACACTCGAATACACAACAGAAAATTCACTATTCTATTTTGATCCACCTTACAAGCCTTTGAGTGAAACATCTAGCTTTAATTCTTATGCAAAAGACGAGTTCAACGATAACGAACAAATCCGACTCAAAAACTTTTGTACTAAACTAGATGCTTTAAATCATACTTGGATTTTAAGTAATTCAGACGTTAAAGGAAAAGATTTGAACGACAACTTTTTTGACGATTTATATTCTGACTTTTACATTCAGCGTGTTGATGCAAGAAGAAGTATAAATGCGAATCCAGAAAAAAGAGGTTCACTAAAAGAACTACTAATTACAAACCAAACTAGTATTCAAGATTATGTCAGAGCAGTTTAAAACCTTTTTATCTCAACTATCCGAGACAAATGCAACGCTTGACTATTTTACTGATTTCGAGAAAATAAAAAGCAATGTAAATAAAATATCCATCAAACTCAATCAATTAAATTACTTAATTGGGAAAGAGAATTTAGGAGAAGCAATTCAAGAACTTTTTAACGAAAATCCAAAAGTTTTTGAAGTTTTAGATATTCTTATTGCAGTTCGAAAAAACAAGAAAGCCAAAACCTTTAACAGCAATGGCGATATAGTTTTACTTGACACTTATTTTCATACATCAAAGTCTATTTTTGAATACATTGAGGAAACAGGTTTAGCTGATATTTTTAGAAATAAAAACATCACAAACCTAGTAGATTATGTTTTCGGAATTGAAGTTGGTTTAGACACAAACGCAAGAAAAAACAGAGGTGGAGAAAACATGTCTAAGGCAGTTTCGTTATTTTTTGACAAAGCAAACATCATATACAAAAAGGAAGTTAGCAATACTGTTTTCACTGATATTATTAGTTTAGGTGCTGATGTAAAAAGATTTGATTTTGTCATTAAAACAAAAAAGAAAACCTACTTAATTGAAACCAATTATTACAATGGTGGTGGTTCAAAACTTAACGAAACAGCAAGATCGTATTCTGATGTTGCCCCGAAAATAAATCAATACAAAAATTACGAATTTGTTTGGATTACAGACGGACAAGGTTGGCATACCGCTAAAAACAAACTTGAAGAGGCGTTTAGTATTATTCCGAGTTTATATAATCTCTCAACCCTTCATTTGTTCATTAAAAAAATTCAAAAAGAAGGAATAATTGAAATCTAATGAATGAGCCATTTTTCAAATCTGTAGATAAAAATTTCTATCTTCTAAAAGGAGATACAATGGTACTTTTGCCAAATTTTGAACATAAGTTTGATATGGTTTTTGCTGATCCTCCTTACTTTTTGTCAAACAATGGCTTATCTATTCAAAGTGGTAAAATTGTTAGTGTAAACAAAGGCAAGTGGGATAAATCAGAAGGATTTGAATATGTTAACGACTTCAATAGAAAATGGCTTTCATTAGTACGAGATAAAATGAAAGATGATGCAACCATTTGGATTAGCGGAACAATTCACAATATTTTTTCAGTTGGACAAATATTAATAGAATTAGGTTTTAAAATCCTAAATATTGTAACTTGGGAAAAAACCAATCCCCCACCAAATTTCTCATGTCGCTACTTTACATATTCAACTGAACAAATCATTTGGGCAAGAAAAAGCGAAAAAGTTCCTCATTACTTCAACTACGAACTAATGAAACAACTTAATGGGGACAAACAAATGAAAGATGTCTGGAAATTGCCCGCAATTGCACCTTGGGAAAAATCTTGTGGAAAGCATCCTACACAAAAACCATTATCTGTCTTAACACGACTTATCTTGGCTTCGACAAAGCCAAATGCTTGGATTTTAGACCCATTTGCAGGAAGTTCGACAACAGGAATTGCAGCTAATTTAGCAAATAGACGATTTTTAGGAATTGATCAAGAAGAAGAATTTTTGACAATAAGTAAAAACAGAAAACTTGAAATTGAAAACTCAAGAATTGCGGCAAGTTACAAACATAAAATTGCTGGTTTCAATAATGATAAAGAACTTGAATTATTCTTGTTTGAAGAGCCAAAAGTTGATTATAAAAATAAATTATTACTATGAGTTTACCAGAAATGAAATCGCGAGGAAATGAACCTCTTTCAGTGTTTCCAATCAACGGAAAATATGTTTTAGCAGTTTATAAAGGTTCTCTTTCAGAATTTGACTTGCTTTTAAAATATCGACAAAAAGACGAATCAAAGAGGTCTGGTTGGTCGAATATAAGAACGCCTAAACACATTCATTGGGCTGTTGACGTGCTTTTGAAAATGCACTCCAATGAAGAAGAAACAAAAAAGTTCCTTGACTTTCTAATAACAGCATGGAATGAACATATAACTCCTCTACGGACAGAGGAAGATAGAACAAATCTTTTAAATGTTGACATATTGTTAAATGAGGTAAATCAAGAAGCGTTGAATTATGAGTCACTTGCTGACAAGGGAGAATACAGTATCAAGTTTCTCATATTAATAGCTCGACTTCTAATGATTCAAGAAAAAACAAATATGGAAACTGCATTTATGTTTAAACAACTTTTGGACGCATTAAGAGCTGGAAAAGACATTTTTAAGATTGTATCAATAGCAACACATCGATGAAATCTACGCATCGTAGTCAAGCACATTTGCAGGTCGCACCAGCCATCGCTAAGACCAAAACCTACAAAAGAGCTTGCCTACCTAAACGCACAGACTGAAAGACAATGCAGCAAAAATGAAAGACAATTAACGAGAAAAATGAACAACGAAACGGTAATAAATAGAGCTTTAAGCGGTGCGCAGCACCCAGCGTGAAGCTCCGGTTGAAA
>CAZZHH010000119.1:0-3796 GCA_964653595.1 uncultured Lentimicrobiaceae bacterium | reverse complement strand
ATAGAACCATCGTAATTACGAAATTTCTTTGAGTTTTGCGTTCTCAGCGAAATATCTTCTTGTTCGGGAGAAAAACCTTCATAAATTCCACCTTTTTCCCACTTTATCTGATTTAAGGCAGAAACAGGCTTAATATTAGCCTGTGAGATAAGTTTTTGATTATTTTCTTTTTCGTTCGATTTCTCATTCTTTTTTCTTGCAACAGCTTCCTCATATTCGTCTTTTGAGATAGGAATGCCTGCCCTTTCTTTTTCTGTAAATTTATCAAAATCTTCTTTTGAGATTAGTTTATCGGGATTATTTTGATTAAAAACTTTACTGTGATTTTCTTTTTTGGTTTTATAAGTCTCCGTTGTAAAATACAAATAATAAGCCTCATTTATGGCCTCCACAATCATTTCTTCAGTAATATCTTTATGCGAATGAAAAAAGCAAGTACCTCCATTTTTACTCAAACTAAACCTCTGTATCAGAGTGTTTGTTAAAACTTCTTTTTCTACAAATTGCAAAAAGTCATTATCAATAGGATAATCCGAGACTTGCATATAGGTAATACGCGTATCGTCAGGATATATTTTTGTAGCATCGTGACTTAGCAGTTGAACTTGTGAAAATAGGAAAAATGGTAATAAAACCAATAATAATGTAAATGTCTTTTTCATAATAATAATAATAATAATAGAACACAGACGTACCCTTTATTAAACACCCATCAATTTTATTTTTTTATCATAATGCAAAAAATAATTCTGATATTTTCATAATTACAATACAAATATAGTAAAAAAACACATAATCATTGTAGTTTTCATAATAATAATAATAATAATAATAGAACACAGACGTACCCTTTATTAAACACCCATCAATTTTATTTTTTTATCATAATGCAAAAAATAATTCTGATATTTTCATAATTACAATACAAATATAGTAAAAAAACACATAATCATTGTAGTTTAGCTTCGTTTTTGTTAAATAAACAGATTAATAGGGGGTTAGACCACCATTACAAGAAGTAACTGCTTTTACAGTGTAATAATATTTCGTACCACCAATTAATCCTGTTAAATTTGTTGACAATGTTGCTCCCGAGCCTCTTTGCAGATAATTGCTTTCATACGTAACATTCGATGCTGCGCCAATTGCCCAATAATATGTTACAGTCGGACTTCCTGCTGGCGATCCTGCCGACCAGGAAATTGTTGCTGAGTTACTTGTAACCAATGATGAAGCCGATAAAACTGGTGTCGCCGGCGTTATGCATGGAGAAATAATTTTAATACCGTAAATTTCTGCTTCGCCATAGCTATACGTTTCGCAAGGATCGATATCTGTAGTTGACCAAACAGCACGTACCAGCATTTTTGTCGTTCCAATCGCTGCTCCAATGGGAACTGTAATGGGATTGTTACAGACAGACTTCCATCTATATTTGAGAATTCGTCAAGTTTTTCGGTGCTTGAATAAATTCCGTCATTATTATAATCAATCCATGCTGCTAAAGTTTGCCCACCATAAGTTCCATTGGTCAATTTAAGAGAAGCACATTCATCATTTGCAGGCGCATTAATTACTCCACAGGACCCACAACGCCATACCAAAGTGGTGCTTGTAGAATTTGTTTGACAATTATATTGATTTACCAAAACTCTTACTTTCCCAGTAAATGTTGCTGTCCACTGTATTTTTGCATTCAGATTCTGTACATCATCGCTGTAACAATATTTAACACTCCCGTCTTCACTAGAAAGTGTAAGTTGAGAATCATAGGAACAACTTCCACCATCAGCAGATAAAAGAGACCATTCATAAGTTTGTCCAGAAACTACATTGTAAATAGCATATTCTCCAGCATAAATAACGGTCGAGACAATAGTCCAATTATCTGTTGTCGTTGACTTCTCTGCACTTGGATACAATGTTCCACCAGAGCAACCACCTGAGTTACATTGACCACTCTGTGCATTTGCAAAATTGGATAAAAACCCAAAAACAAACAATATTGCCGTGAAAACCCTTATTGTAAATAATTTCATAAAAAAGGTCTTAAAAAAAGAAACACCTCTTATTAAAACGTCGAAATTAAATATTATTTTTGACAAATCAAAGCCATTACGAAGGATTCTTGTATTTTTTAACAAATTAAAGAGACAAGAAAAACCACTGAAAGCATAAAAAAATTAACAAAAAGATTGTTTAATGAATAGGGAATTAAGTGATGATGTGATGATGGTGGTTGGTGGACGGGTGGACGGTTCCGAATTGCAAAAAATCTTTGATTTTTTTAGCAATTCGAGAATCCTCGAAAAATTACAAAAATCATAGATTTTTTATTTTTCGGGAGTGGACGGTTCCGAATTGCTGTAAAAACCTTTGATTTTTACAACAATTCGAGTCCCGCAAGCGAGGATTAAAAAATCCTCGAAAAATCACAAAAATCAAAGATTTTTTATTTTTCGGGAGTGGACGGGTGGCAGGAGTGAGAGATGTGGCGTATGGTGACGACTATCAGCTCATTATGCGCTTTCAGTTTTCCACTTCCCTCTTTCTACTTGCTACATTTAACACATATTTAGTTCCAAAAAACTTGCATAATTTAAAGAAATTTCTTAGGTTTGACAAAAATTTCAAGCTATGAATTTAATGACAAAAATACGGGAGAGCGCCCGTCAAAAAAATCGCTGTATCGTTCTTCCAGAGGGAACTGAAGAGAGGACACTCAAAGCAGGAGGCTTGATGTAAATGGTAATCATGTCGGGATTTACTTTCTTGAGATTTTTCAAGCTGCTCAAACGAGAATCCCCAACAGAATGAATGTCTTTTATCACTCCAGGTGCCAGTATTTTTTTAATAAATTAATGTCTCCCGAAAAAACTTTCGTTATCAAACTCCATTCTTTCTCATTACTATTCAGAAAGTGACTAATCTTTAAAATGTTAGAAATTATTTGTTGTGTGTTAATTCTTAAAAATGCTATTGTTTTTATTTAGTTAATGATAGGGCTCAAACATGTCAAATATGTTGTTCATAATGTGTTTGTTTTTTACTTTGTAATACTAATATTTAAATGAAATTGGTTCAAAGAGTTATTTGATAAATCCGCATAGGTAAGTTGTTCTGATCTTAGACATGGCAAGGGGTTTCAACCCCTTGCCATGGAAAATAATTTGCACTTACTAATTGCACTTACGAAAAGAAATGTTATTGTATTAATATTGCATCATATTGTAATGTTTTTAATTTTTGATTAGTTTTACTACTTTTAACTGTCCATTATTTTCAAGAATTTTCACAATATAAATCCCTGGCGAAAGGTGTTCAAGATTCATTTCTAACAGATTGGCTTCATGGTTTTTAAATGATTGTATACGTTCACCTTTCGCTCCAAAAATTTCGATTAAGCAATCGGCAGGCAAACCACTGACGTAAACAATATCTTTAAATGGATTGGGCATTATGCGAATGTCTGCTTCTTGAGAGCAATTTGCCGAAATCATTGGATAAACTTGGTTTGAGCCATCAAAGTCGGTTTGTATTAATCTATAATAAACAATTCCTTGATGTTTTATTTCATCCAAATAGCTGTAGTTGATTATTTGATTTGAATTTCCTTGTCCCTGAATTTGTGCAATTGCTTCAAAATCAACGCCATTTATGCTTCTTTCGAGGGTGAAATAATCGTTGTTTATTTCTGTTAGAGTTGCCCAACGAACAAGTTTTGAATGGTCTTTACAAGTGGCATCAAAAGCCATCAATTCAACAGGAAGAGGGAGTTCAGAATCCTTGCTTCCAA
>CAZZHH010000118.1:0-3876 GCA_964653595.1 uncultured Lentimicrobiaceae bacterium | reverse complement strand
CAACCGGAGCTTCACGCTGGGTGCTGCGCACCGCTTAAAGCTCTATTTATTAGCAACTGGTGTTCATTCATATCCGTCTGTTTATCATTTATATAGATTTATTCACTTGTCGTTTGCTATCCCTGATTTTAGTTACCCAAAAGAATATTTACCATTTTTTCTTGATGCTCTATTATATCATCGAATATCCACTCTAGGCTGGTTTTCCGATGGTTTGCTAACAAATTATCTTTGCACTTTTGCATCATAACCATAAACTTAATGGAAGCAACACTCACCTGTTTAATCTTTCCACCATCTAAATAATGACTCAGCTTTGCATTAGGGTCCCAATTATTTCCTGAACTGTTCATTTCGCTACCAATCATTGCATAATTACCAAGACAATTTATTTGGTCTTGTGATGGTCTATTTTCTTTACCATCTGCTTTAGATTGAGGGTAGAAATGCTCTAAACTTCTGCGAGTCCTTGAAAAATAGAATTGTTCAAAAAGTTTTAGTCCAAAGTCGCTGCACCCAAGTGTGTAAAAAAAAGATTTTCTTTCACTACTGCCTTCTTTTGTTTTTTCACCTCGTAACTCATCAAAGTATTTCTCCCACAATTTATAATCCAAGTAATTAAATACGAATAATGAAATTCCGTTTGATTTTTCAGTACCATCGCCATATATTCCGGTAAAATCCTCATTAATATTTTGCGGGATAACAGTCAGTTGATTATTAATAAGAATTGTGCTATCAAAACTGCCAGGATTTGGCGTGTTGATGGAATTCAACTTAATCGGATCTAAATAAACATCTTTGAAGTATTTATCTGCCAAGCCATTTATAAATTCATAGTACTTTCCGATATTGCTTCCTTCTTTAAACAAATGTAACAAACAGTAGAACAAGTAATTTTTCCTTTGTCTTGCCGTGAATGAAACTTCAAACATGGAAAGTAACTGTATCAGTTTATGTTGAATTTCGCTTTCGCCATCTAAATTTTTTAAGTATTCGTTTTTACCCTCTTTTTGCCAAAATTGTAACTTCCATGGATTGCTATCAATGGTGTCGTTTTCATTGGAATGATGCACAATATAGTTATCTAAAAAATACTTTGCTTTCAACAAATTATATCCAAACTCCTTTACAAATGCTTCATCTAATGGAATATTTTCTTCTTTAAGCTTATCAAATTCCCGAATTAGTTCCTTATCATCAAGTGTAAAATTAGATGCATTGAAATTTGGTTCTTTTATTCTTGTAATCTTGAGGACAATCAATAGTAAATTTGAGAAATCTATGATCGGCTGGAAGATGTCTAGGTTATCGTTGCTGACTGTCATCTGATCTGCAACTTTACCATTCACAAGCTCTAGAATTGACTTTTTACCTGCTCCGACTTCTACTTTTGGTAAGGCATCAAAACTTTCAATTATAAACTCACAGTGTGTTTTACCAAAAATGGCTTCCTGCCTGTATTTCTGCTGAATGTAAACATTCATGATACTGCAATTTTCCCACAACTGACTAAAAGTTACTTTATCTTCTTCGTTCAATTGCTCAATCATTCGAGCTTTTATAATCTCGTGCTTTTCCAGTTGCTCACCTCTTGAATTCATTATTTCAAAATAATGATTTAAGTCTATGTCTCTGGGAACATTGTAATGTATAAGATGAACATTTTCCTGAAAATACTTTTTAAAATTTTCTAAATCATTTTCTGGAACGATTTTATTTATCGCATTCCTGGTGTAATTAAAACCATTGATGATGCCATTATCTTTTTCATCAATATTAAATAAAGGGATGCTCTTAATGGTTTCGTTTGATTTCTTTCGTGCCCTGTAGGTTAATTTATTTTGACGGGGAACGCCAAGAGCAGAAAGAACAAGATTAATGGTGGTAAGTCGTTGCTGTCCGTCTATCACTTCATACACTTGGTCGCCTTTGTGATAGGAAACCAATGTTCCAATAAAATATGTACCTTTTTTGCTTGCATTCCTGTTTTGAAGGTATGCATCATACACATCCTGTATAAGTGCTGTAATCTCATCATCTTCCCATGCATAATTTCGCTGATAAATAGGCACTTCATAAGTTACCTGGTTGCCATTATATATTTCGGCTATCGATTGTTCTTTTAAAGGTAAAATATTGCTTGCCATATTATTCTTCAATAAATTTATTTAGTTTGAAATAGTACAGATAGTTTTGATAAACTCCATTTGCCTCTTTATCTAAATCATCTTTTTTTGCTACGATGTTACGCAAGGGGAGTGGACTTAACTTGTCGGAAAGCGAGCTTAATAATGTAATTGGCGAATCCGCCTCTGTGATCATTTTATAAATATTGAATGAATTTTTAACATCGTTTCCTAAAATGTAATTTTGAGCAGACTGCCACCCGAGATTATAGTATTGAGCCCTGAGTGAGTATGCCCAAATAAAAGCATACATTACAAATTGTTTCTCCAACATCTCTTTATCCGTTTTAGATGGACGTTCGCTTGGGCAGAACCTATCTACATAAAGTAACACTGCGGTATCGAATAACAGACGTGTAATACCGTTACCCACACCGTTTTTGTAAGTTCGTAAGTCGAGTGTTTTAACAATTTCGTTATCGTTGATAAAGTACCCTTCGTATTTATTGTTGTTCTGAATGTCTTTTAGGATTTCAAAATAATGCCTAGCATAATCGAAAAACGATTTGCCGGCAATAATTGGTGTATCTATCTGAAATGGCTTAAGATTATTCATGCCAGAAACAAAAGGCATGGAAGATTGATTTACCATATCAGCATAGGCAAAAGCACCTTTAAAAAACTGCGCGTAAGGATAATTGCCGTTGCGGTTTATACCTTTAAACTTTTGAATATTATGCTCATTAAGTTCCCAGGCTCTGTTTCCTTTAATCCATTCTTTTAGGCGATAGATGTAATCGCTAAACAGGAGGGAAAGCTTCTTCTGGTCCAGATCTTCCCAATCTTTGACTGTTTTTTCGGTTTGAGCAATATCTAAATTGTTCATTTCCCTCAGGTGATAGGCCTTTAACAAATCATGCGGATATAGCTTTTTTCCACGAGCATTTTGCGAGTCAAAAAACTGGAAGGCTTCAGAAATGTCCTCCGTAATGACAACAATGAGTTCACAGTTATTTTTAATATAATTATTAAGTTCTAACTTTTCCCTATCATCTGTAATATTATGTATGCGTCTTTCGAGGGTTCTGTAGTTATTGGGAATGTTTCTGGCGTTATGCGCATCGTCAGTCAACGACTGATTTAAGAAACGAATTGTAACTCCCTGCCCATCATTTAGCGCCATAAGCAACAGCGAAAAAGTAATGGTACGCTGTTGACCATCCACAATGTTGTAAACGGATTTTTTTGCATCAAAATGAAGAATAAGGGTTCCTACACGGTATGTTTCTTTATTTTGGTTTTTGGCCTCAATAATATCATCAAATAGTTGGACGGCATTTTTGGCTGTCCATTTATAAGGGCGCTGGTAAGGGGGAATCACAAGATTGATGGGACTTATCGGCTTCCCTTCTGCATCTTGGCTGATTGTATTGCCCAAAAGCAGGTCTCCTATTTTGGTAATGGCCAATTTTAGTGATGTATTCATAAATTTTTAGTTAAACACATTTTCCTGTTCTTGCGGAGCTTGTCCGCTGTTTTCCAGAGTTGTTTCTCTAAGGGTTCTTCTGTTCCGTATCCGTTTTTCTTTTCCATTTATTATTTTCTTTTTTTTGCGGGGAAAGAAAAAAACAAAATAAATTTCCATCAAATTTGGACTGTCCTATCATAAAGCTAAATCATTTCTTATTTCAAATTGTCACTATCGTATCTGTCTGCTCGTCTGTCGCACTTACACTTGTTGCTAACG
>CAZZHH010000117.1:0-4030 GCA_964653595.1 uncultured Lentimicrobiaceae bacterium | reverse complement strand
GAAAATGTCTACTTTTGTAGAGAGCTATCCCGCTTAGCGGGATTTAGTTCAACAATGTATATACAAAATAGGCGAAATAGCTGTAAATTCATCGGTTGTAGCCCGCTTCAACTACTTAACGGTTTGATAGTTTTGAAGCCCGCAATCGCCCACTTTGCATATACTTGTCCGTTATTGTTACCAAGAGATTGAAAAGTATGATTCTGCGTTGATCGATTATAACAAATTGATTGCACTTAACTCAACGGCTAAAGACCTTAATTACAACCGAGGAGTTTGTAATTATAAGCTTAAAAACTACAAAGAAGCGATGACAGATTTTGAAAAAGCAATTCAAAAGTCGAACACAGACAGCGATGCCTGGATGTATAAAGGGCTTTGTTACTATGCATTAGAAAACGACAACAACGCCATAAGCTGTTATAACGAAGCGATTAAAGCATCCGAAACGAATGCAAGTGCCTATTTCAACAGAGGACTAGCATACTTCTCTTTAAAAAATAACACCAAAGCATCCCTTGATTTTAAAAAATGCATTTCTATTAACCCCAAACATTCGAAAAGTAATTTTTATCAAGGTTACATTTGCTATACAAATCAGGAATACAGCGATGCGTTAAGCTACTATAATAAAGCCATCGAAATAAATCCTAAATATGACGAAGCGTACTATTATAGAGGATTTGTTTATCGAAAGCTTGGAAAGTTTGAAACTGGATGTGATGATTGGAGAAAAGCATCTGAACTAGGAAATTCGGACGCAAAAAAATCACTCAAAGAACATTGCAATTAAACTAGTTTCTTGTTTTTTGCTAACAACAGAATTTGATTTACAATTTCATCGGTAGTCATTTTCTCACGGTTAAAAACAACATGAAACTGGGTACTATCGTTACCAGAAGGTGAAAACATTTTGGCAAAACTATCTCTTTTTTTATCTATTTCGTTAATTTTTATCTTAGCATCGGCTTCAGATATAGAAAGTCGACTTGCCAGCGACTTAGCTCTCCAATTTATTGGAGCAATAAGTTTAATGTGTAACGACTTCTCTATGTTTTGAGTAATTGCAAAACCAGCTCTACCTACAATTATTACATTTCCAACATCGGCATATGTTTTTACTACTTTAGAAACGGTTTTTTTTATTACATCGCCACTGGTGTAAGTTTTTGAAAAAGACACCACAATGTCACCCAAAAATTTATAGGTTTCTCCTTCAAAAAAGTGTTTAAGGTGATTTGGATTTGTTTCCAACTTAACGGCAGCGTCGTTAACAATCTCTTTATCGATCCAAATCCAATTCTCTTTTTTGTTTTTTGAATTTTCTTTAGAAAGCAACTCCTGAAGTTTTTCAGCAATTTCTCCTGCATAACAACCATACTCTCTGGAAATGGTAATAATAGGACCTGGATTTTTTGGAGATTCCGTCTCTGAATCGCTTTTTAATCGATCCATGTACTTAAATAAAATATTTTCTTTCATTTGCTTAAAATTAATATTTAAACAAATATAATAAATTTATTCTTAATTTTCAAGCACAGATGGGTTTTTTTGTTGTTTTTTCACACTTTTGCGATTTAAAAACCCAGAAAACACCTTTATGTATCTTAAAATCTGTTTTTTTCAATTCTTTTTTATAAAAATCAAGACTTGATTTGTAGATCTATATGTTTCTCCATATTAGAACTCAAAACTACTCTTTTGATAAAAAATGGAGATATTCGGGATGTAAATCAAAAAAACGACTGATAAAGGGACAAACTGGGTTAATGGTGAATCTATTCTGATTGGCAAATTCAATAAGCTTAACAACCAATTGATCTCCAATTTTTAGACCTCTAAAATTAGGATTAACCCAGGTATGGTTGGCGATAAGAACAGTAGTATTAAATTCCTTTATCAAATAAGTTAACTCTCCAATTTTAAAGCCATTATCCATAACCTCAAAAACTCCTGAATCTGAATTTGCGATGTGTTTAATTTTCATTTCTATGATTTTATTAGAATAACACACAATTCGTTGTTTTGTTATATAACAAAAAAACAGCATCTTGAAATACAAAATATTTAATGTATTTTTGCATCACAAAAAAAAATAATTAACATGCCATATAAATAGAGCAAATGAAAAAAAAGATCCTCTTACCCATTATTTTAATCCTCGTTTTTCTGACAAGTTGTAACAAATACGGATTTGTTAATCTTAACTATCCAATTTACCCGCAAGTAAAACTTCCAAATGAAGTAAAAACCATTGCTGTGGTAAATAGATCATTGACAAATACCAAGGACAAGAAACACAAAGTGTCCGAAGCAATCAAAACCGCAGAAGTTGCTGGTTCCGATAAAATTGCTTCTGATCATTGTTTGATGGGAGTATATGATCAAATAAATGGTGTAAGGGGTATAAACATAGTAATCCCATCAAAGACTAAAATTTACGGAACTGGAACAAGAGAAACACCTGAAATCTTGGATTGGAATTTAGTAAGATCGATTTGCGATTCAACCAAATCAGACGCTCTTTTAGTATTAGAAAATTTCGACTCCAATTCGGATTTAATTGTTTCTACCGTAACTCAACAAGTTACCAATGTTATTCAAAGTGGTACGGTAAAACCTAGTTTGCCAAACCAAATAAGAGTGAATGTTTACAGTTTTTGGAGATTGTATCACCCTGCTACAAAAACCATTATAGATCAATATCAGGGCAATAGTAATATCACCATAGACGGGGGGTTATCAGGGGTAGCTGTGCCTTCCCCCGAAGTACTAACCAATGCTGCTTACTCAGCAGGAAATGAATACATTCAAAGATTTCTTCCAACTTATTATACTGTAAGAAGAGACCTATACAAACGAGGAAAGGGCTCTAAAAAAGAGGAATTTAAAACCGCATTCAGATACGCAGAAGTAGCAGATTGGAATGGTGCAATTGAAAAATGGAAAAAAATTGCGAAATTTTCAAGTAAGAAAAACGCCGGCAGAGCTTGTTTAAACATTGCTGTAGGGTATGAAGTTTTGGGAAACACAGACTTAGCTATCGAGTGGGCAAAAAAATCATACCAAGAGTACAACAATAAATTAGGTAGAAATTACTCAAATATTTTAATCCGTAGAAAAAACGTAGAATAAAGAGAACTATTTAATAATAAGAAAATTCCAAAACACAATCTAGTAAAAAATCCTTACCAGATTGTGTTTCCGTATTTTGTGATCATGCAAAGATGAAACACAATTCATCTATCATAATTTAATATCTGTTTTTGTGTTATGTTAATAACAAACAGAATTTAACAGAACAAAAAATAGACTTATCATATTTTTAACTATTGTATTTGTCAACAAAATACTAAAATTCTTTGAATTTTATTTAAACCAACTAATATTTTGTCTTCATGATGTTATATTTTTTATCAAAAATGCAATAATGAAAACAAAAAAAGGTTTTAAAAAAAATTTTTTCTTGAAAATTAAATTTTTTAGCTAGTGTAATGATTTTAATTTTTTTGTTTGATTTTCATATACTTAAACGTTTAGATGTATTTAGTTTTCAATTCCCTAAAATGTTAAACTTTTTTCTTTAACAATTAAGATATTACTAGAGGAATAGGCTTTTTAAAAATATATTTTTTTAATAGCTTGATTTTCATACACTTACAAATGTCAATTTTTTAACACAAATATAACTTTTTATTTTGTCAGTAAAAATATTTATCGTAAATTTGCATCGTTAATTAAGGGAAACAATTAATAAAATAAGGGAAACAAAAAAAAATGAAAAAAATCACATTAGTATTTGTAGCAATTTTAGCGATGACCATCATCACTTTAAACGCTTCAAACTCTAAAGAAGCCGCAATGGCATTCAACAGTGGTAAGGCAAAATTTGAATTAAACGATTTCAAAGGAGCCGTTAAAGATCTCACAAAAGCAATTTCATTAGACGCTACCGACGCAATGTCTTTTTATCTTAGGATTTGTCAATAAATAATATATTCAATATGTAATTTAATTTCATTATCTTTGC
>CAZZHH010000116.1:0-4315 GCA_964653595.1 uncultured Lentimicrobiaceae bacterium | reverse complement strand
GATAATCGTCTGTTACTAAGTGCTCAACGGTCACTTTACTAACAGAAATTCCTCCTTTATTGCATACCGGGCAATTATCCTTAGTTTGATCTATTTTCTGTGTATTGCACTCATGGCAACATTCATTAACATTGTTCATTATATATCCTCCTCGTCTTTGCTTCGCATTAAAAGAAGATGCACACTGCCTGCTATCAAAATTCGCCGATTAAGATGAATTCTACTCCCAATCGGCGATAAAAAAACTATATTTTCGTAATACTACAGATTTTTAACATTCAAGGCTCTAAAAGCATTTAATACTGCAATGATAGTTACACCTACATCTGCAAATATAGCTGCCCACATAGTAGTTATTCCAAAAGCACTCAAAATAAGAACAATTATTTTTATTCCAATTGCAAATACTGTGTTTTGAGATGCAATTTTTAGTGTTTTTTTAGAAATTTTAATTGCGGTAGCTATTTTTGATGGTTCATCGGTCATAATTACAATATCAGCAGCTTCAATGGCAGCGTCAGAACCTAAACCACCCATTGCTATTCCGATATCTGCACGGGCTAATACAGGTGCATCATTGATTCCGTCACCAACGAAAGCAAGTTTACCCTTTTTAGATTTTTGCGAAAATAATTCTTCTAGTTTCTCAACTTTGTCTGCTGGCAATAGTTCTGCGTAAACTTTATCAAGACCAAGTTCTTTTGCAACTTTTAAACCAACATTTTTATTATCACCTGTCAACATAACAGTTTGTTTAATATTTGCTGCCTTAAGTTCCGTTATTGCCTGTGCTGAATCTGGCTTTACTTCATCAGCAATAACAATGTAACCAGCATATTGGTTATCAACTGCAACATGTACGACAGTTCCAATCAACTCTCCGTCGAAGTATGCAATGTTCTTCTTTTTCATGAGTTTAATATTGCCTGCCATAACCTTTTTTCCATCCACTGTTGCAATAACTCCATGCCCTGATATCTCTTCTACATCTGAAATACGTCCATTGTCAATTTCCTTACCATAGGCTTGTTTTAAAGAACTGGAAATTGGATGGTTTGAGTAACTTTCTGCGTATGCAGTTAACTCTAATAACTCTTCTCTAGAAACTCCTTTTGGATGAACCTCCTGTACATTAAATACACCTTTCGTTAATGTTCCAGTTTTATCAAAAACAATAATTTCAGTTTCTGCTAATGCCTCTAAATAATTACTACCTTTGACTAAAATACCCTTTCTAGATGCTCCACCTATTCCACCGAAGAAACTTAAAGGAATAGAGACTACAAGAGCACATGGACAAGAAACTACTAAGAATGCTAATGCTCTGTATATCCAGTCGCTAAAGGTTGCTCCCTCTATAACAAGGGGTGGAATAATAGCAATGAAAACTGCAAGAATTACAACAATTGGAGTATAGTATCTTGCAAATTTCGTAATGAATTGTTCTGATTGGGATTTTTTACTACTTGCATTTTCAACTAAATCAAGAATCTTACTTACAGTAGATTCTCCATATTCTTTAGTAACTTCTGCAGTAATAACTCCATTAATATTAATGCATCCACTTAAAATTTCATGTCCCACTTCTACCTCACGTGGAACAGACTCACCTGTAAGTGCTGATGTATCAACCATTGAATTTCCCTCAATTACCTTACCATCAAGCGGAACTCTCTCCCCTGGTTTAATTACAATAATATCACCAATTTTTACTTCATCAGGGTCAATTTTTATAACTTCATCGCCCCTTTTAACATTTGCATAATCTGGTCGTATGTCCATAGCATCTGCGATTGACCTTCTTGACTTATCAACTGCGTAACTTTGGAATAGCTCTCCAACTTGATAAAACAGCATAACTGCAATACCTTCTGGATACTCACCTATTAAAAATGCTCCAATTGTGGCGACGCTCATTAAAAAATTCTCATCAAAAACTTTACCTCTAAGAATATTTGTAACAGCTCTTTTTACAATATCTCCACCTGCAATAATATAACTGATTACAAACATAGCAATCTGCAACCATTCAATATTATTAATTAGCAGTGCTACAATAAATACTAATGCAGCAATAATTATTCTCCATAAACGTTTTTTCATGCTACTTCAACTCCTTTAAGCCTTTTTCATAGTTGTATCAGGTTCAATTTTTTAACTATTCTTTCTGCTTCTTGTATAATTGTAGGCATTCTTTCATCTTTGCCTTCAATAACAAGCTTTTGCGTCATATTAATTTATTGGAAGACGCTCCTTCGTTTGACGGTTATCTTAACCCTGTCTACTGGAAAAATTATGGTTCCTTCTTAAACAAGAAATAATAAGGCTCTCTATCTTCTTATGTTGGGCTTAGGTAGAACGCAGCAAACGGAGTCCGTTTAATATTACAACGAGTGTACTTCCTTCATGTATAATGACACTGATTGCAATATCCGACAGTCCCAAGAAACTAACGACTACTAAAAAGGCAACAACAGCCATGGAAAAAATTATATTCTGCCAAATGACACGATCCATTTTAGATGAAATCTTATGTGCTTGGATTAGAGTTGATAAGTTGTTCTGCATTAATACTAAATCAGATACCTCTACCGCAACATCAGTGCCATCTCCCATAGCGATTCCTACATCAGCATTCACAAGAGCCGGTGCATCGTTTACACCATCTCCTACCATTGCTGTTAAACCGTATTTTCTTTTTTGCTCATCTATAATTCGAGACTTGTCTTCTGGCATGACATTCGCAATTACTTCATCTATTCCTAGCTGTTCAGCAACCGCTTTTCCCGTCATTTCTGAGTCACCAGTGATTAAAGTAGTGTGTATACCTAGTTTCTTAAAATAATCAATAGTCTCTCTCGCATGTTCACTTGGAATATCCATTAACCCAATCAGACCAATGACTTCTTCATCTTCTGCTACATATACGACTGTCTTGCCTTCTGATGCCCATTCATTATTTAGACGAATATATTTATCTGAAACGCCGTCAAAAGAAGTTGGCTTTCCTATTCGATAATTTTTACCTTTATAATCTCCTGTCAACCCTCTACCAATTTGATTTTCTACTTCAATAGTTAGTTTGTTTTTTGGTGCAAATTTTCTTAGAATGGCATCTGCGAGGGGGTGGTTGGATTCTTTTTCAAGAGCTACAACGATATCAATAATATTCTCTTCATCGACAGAATCAGCAATATAATAATTTGTCACTTCAGGTTTTCCTTTTGTTAAGGTTCCTGTTTTATCAAAAGCAATGGCTTGAATATTGGCCAATTGAGATAAATAGGAACTTCCTTTTGAAATCATGCCTCTTTTGGCTAGATTCGAAGTGGCTGACAAAGTTACAGATACGGTAGCAGCAGCCAGAGCACACGGAGAAGCTGCTACTAAAAGAACTATTCCTCTATAAATACTTTGGGACCAAGACCAATCTAAAATCATGGGTGCGAGTAAAATGAAAAGTGGAATTGCAATTAAAACAACTGTCACATATTTCGGTTCAAACTTTTGGATAATACTTGCCGCTTTGGTTTGATTATTTTGATTTTGATTGACTAATTGCAAAATCTTAGAAAAGACAGTATCTTTATTTTCTTTTGTGACTTCCATTGTGAAAGTACCAGTTCCATTAATCGTACTACCAAAAACCACGTCTCCTTGAGATTTTTCTTTAGGGATACTTTCTCCATTGATAGATGATTCATCAATGGAGGTATTTCCTGATAAAATGACCCCGTCAATAGGTACTTGATCTCCATTCAATACTTGGAGACGGTCTCCCACTTTTAATTCATTAACATCAACAATTTTTGTATTGCCATCAGACATGATTAATCTGGCAGTCGATGGATTCATTTCAAGTAGTTTTGTGATTTCTCTTTTGCTTCTACCTTCAGCGTACTCTTCTAAAAAATGTGCACCACAGAAAATGAGAATCAGCAGCGTTCCTTCCCAGAAATTCCCTATTAGTGAGGCGCCAAGCGCAGCTAGACCCATTAAAATGTGGGAATTAGGTGTAAATTTCTTTTTGGCTTTTGTATTCTCAACTGTTTCCCCAACTCCTTCGAGAAGAATAACATGATAACCCGCGCTAATTGATGCAATTGAAAATAAAATATTCTTAATGACTACATACTCTTCATTTAGAAATAATGCAATGAGCGCTAATACTAAACCAATAATATACAAAATTATGGGCATCTTTCCGTGATCATGGTCGTGGTTGTGGTTGTGATTATGATTATGTGTTTCATGAGATTGTTGCTCTTTTACAGTATTCATTTCTATCACCTTTCAAAATATTTCTTCTCCATAA
>CAZZHH010000115.1:0-4383 GCA_964653595.1 uncultured Lentimicrobiaceae bacterium | reverse complement strand
TTGGTTAGTTCAAAAATATTGGTTACTTTTACAGTTCGCAGACTGGAAACGGGGGGAAAATCCGCCACAATTTCTAGCCTTGGGGCGTTATGGGCAAGATTAAACAACAACAAAAACAACAAAAACTATGGGGCAATGGAAAGAAATAGCAATTGAAATGCAATTACAAAATAGAGACAGACATTTAGCTGACTTGCTTGGTATTTCCTATGACGAATTAACTGAACTTGAATACGAAATCGAAACAGATGAAAGCAAAGATGGTCTTATTTACAATTACAGAGTAGAATTTGACATAGACAACTCTCCAATACGCATTTTGCAAAAAATTAAAAATCTTGAAGACGGCAGTCGAGTATATCTTCAACCTTGGGACTTAGAAAAAGATTATGACTATGAAGAACAGTATGAAGCGATTAAAGAAAATAAGGATTATTTACGAAAGTTTCGAAACGAATTATCTAACTTAAAATCACTCAACGTCATAGTTGTTCCTGACAAAAAATTAAAAGGCATATTAACTCGACAACTATACATAAGCGTGATAGGGTCAATGGAAACATTCCTATTAGACGCTTTTATTAATTTAACAGATGACAAGGATGAGTTTTTCAGAAATTTCATAGAGACACATCCTGAATTTAAAAAGCGAAAATTTGAACTTAGAGAAATTTTTGATGAATCTGTCAAACTGAAAGAAACTGCGAAGGTTGTAATGTTGGACACTATTTATCATAATCTGCCATTAGTAAGTCTAATGTATAAAGACACATTTAAGATAGATTTTCCTTCAATTAAAGAAGTTTACAAATGTGTTTTAAAAAGACACGACTTAGTCCATCGAAACGGAAGAACAAAAGACGGAAATTCAGTTGACCCAGACGAAAATGCAGTAAATGTACTAATTGAAAAAGTATCAAGATTTGTTGAAGAAATTGCAGACAAACTTGATATTAAATAGGTAACTGATCTAAATATAACGATAGTGTCTTAACTATTAAAAAAAATGCCTCTACTTGAAAAAGCAAAATAAGTATAAATTTAAATCTTAAAAAAATGAAAAAAACAATTACACTTTTCCTGTTTATCACTATTTTTATTTCATGCAATCAAAATCCTAAAATAAATCTTAGCCTAAAAAAGATTGAAGAATTAAAAAGTAAAGGATTCCAAGTATTTATAAAGGATAATTTTGCTATTAAAACTAAATGTGAGCTTAAAGAAGATTTAATGCTCGAAAGTGCATCTAAGGCAGCTTCTAATGAATATCCATTCAGTGCATACATTGGGGCCGAGAATGAGGAAAGTTTTGAAGCTGGTGTTATTATTAATGTAACTATTACTGATTTCACTCAAGATTTAACTAAAATGACAAATGAAGATCAAAAATATTTTGAGGAAACATATTTAAATAGTTATTTTGATAATATGCAAAAAGCAAATACCAAAAATCTTCAAAAATGCACCTTCCTTAATACAAATTCAATTGAATATAATATTGAAATGAATGAGATGCCATATAAAGCAATTATTTTCATAAAGAATAAAAAATCCTATTTTCTTCAAGTTGGATCAAGAAAGGATCTAGAAGTTAATTATCAAAGAATTAAAGAAGGGTTTGTAATATTAGATTAGAGCATTTGAAACAAGCCCGCTTAATGACAAAACAAAATACCAATCAAAAAATTAACTAATTATGGCAAGTATAAAAAGAAATTATCTTAAAGCATTTTTAATTGTATTAATAATCAAGTTGTTGTTTTTTACACCATTTGAAGTGAAAAAATATCGTATAAATGAATTCGAATATCACTCTGTTTTTTTTACAAGTAATGACAGTGGCAATCAGGGCATTTATAATATTTCTTATTCAAAATCATTTTTTGAATTATTACTAATCGTTGTGGTTTTTTATCTTATTTATTTAGTCTTTGATTCGAGGAATAAAAAGCTTAATACCGTTTTAAGTAGATGCACTAAAATGATGCATGAAAAGATAAATATTATTAATGAGAGGATAGGTGGTTTATTTAGTGTAAATATTCAGCTAATAAAAAATCAATCTACATCTAATAGTCAAATCGGTAAATTAGAGGATGAAACATTAGACTTGTTCTTCTCAAATTATGGGTATTTATTTCCATTTAAAGATTTATCATCTATTAGAAATAGGATTGCTAAATTAGATCAAATTGGTCTTATTGAAATTGAAAATATTAAATTTAAGAATACTTATTCTTCGACATATACATCTATATTTATGGGGTTTCTTGGTTTTGATAGAATGATACTTAATCAGTTTTTTTCAGGATTTCTAAAGTTAATTTCATTTATTTTGTTTATCATTTCATTTTCTAGTAGTTATTTCAATTATGAAATAACTATTGTTGAAAAAGATTTATTCTGTTATACTATTTCAGGTATAGTTGGGATTTGGTATTTATATGATTTAGCTACAATAAGTAAAAGAATACAAAAATACAATAATTCTCTTTTAAATAGCTACTTAGATACTAAAATTTCGTTTTGAAATATTTATTTTAAATTTCAATAGTCAATACATATATTAAAACAAAACAACGATGGAACACAGCAGTGGCACTTACAGTCTTATATCTTTGATAGTCAGAATTTTAATATCTGTTTATTGTGTAAACAAAGCAGGTGAATTAAATAAAGATAAAACGGGATGGGGGTTTTTTGGTTTTCTCCTCCCTATAATTGCAATAATTTGGATTCAATTCGTAAAACCTAATGAGGCAAAAAAAAATCACTTTGTACAGTTTGTACAAAGTGAACAAACTGTACAAAGTGAATCAATATTAATTGACAACAATTACATTGATTTTTATATTACACAATATGGATCTCGATTCCCAATTGAAAAAATCAATGAAATTCGCCATACCTTAGAAAAATGTGATTCAAAGAAAAAACTTGCACTCAGTATGACGGTTCCAATTTCCCCATATAAATTATTAATTATTTCAATTCTATTCGGAATTATTGGTGTTGACCGATTTTTAACGGATGAAATTCTTTTTGGCATAATAAAACTCTTATCATTAGGTGGGTTTGGTACCATTTTTATCTATGATATATACACTGCAAAGCAAAGAGCAATGAAATTCAATTTTAAAAATTTTGTCTCAATAACACAAAGCAAGTAATTGTTTCAACGTTCATTAAATGTAACGATCTAAATATTTAAAATTATTAATTAAAATAATTATTATATTAAGGTGCTGCTACGAATTGTGAGGGAGAATGCAATTTGAGCGTTCTAAAATATTAAAAAAACCGCTACTATTTATAGCATTAGCTTTAGGTAGCAATGGTAACACATCAAGTAACAATAACAACATTTTTTTTAAATTTATACACATGAAAGCAATACGATACATCATTTTTATTCCAATAATCTTTATGATTATTGCGTTAGTCTATACTTTGTTGCCCTTATCTT
This sequence comes from uncultured Lentimicrobiaceae bacterium, assembly GCA_964653595.1. Lineage (GTDB taxonomy): Bacteria > Bacteroidota > Bacteroidia > Bacteroidales > WCHB1-69 > JBAXTE01. Next base: position 917 of record CAZZHH010000115.1, on the reverse strand, counting down.
TATTTGGCTTAATGAGTTTGAGTAAATTTTGGCTAATTGTATTTTTAATATCCTTCGGTGGTATAGCCGTAATTCTTTTTGCATTTTTACCGAGTGGTATAACTTGGCTATCCGCTAAAATTTCGCCAAGCAAAGAATTTGCTTATTATTCAATTATTACAATTAGTGTTCTATTAGGTATATTGCAATTATATCACTATTGGACAAATCCAAACCTGACTGAAAATGGGATAGGTATACTCTTCGGAATTATGCTTACGTGTTTGACGATTGGATTTGCTTCATCTTTATCTGTTGGTGCAGGAATCGAAATGTTTGAAGAAAAAGAAGCATCTATTGGCATTATACTTACAATAGGAACCATAATTTTTTACGTAGGCATATTTTTAGTGTTTTGTTTATTATCAACAAAGATTTGTTATATCAATCCAACCAAAACTTACACTTGGAATTCAGGTATTTGGCACGGTGCATTTATTATACCTCATTGGATTGTAAGTTGGTTTTCTGATGACATATATTGCAAAGCACCCAACTCGACAACAGCATACAGTATATGGTGGTGGATTAGTTTCATCTTTATCGGGTTCGGAATATTAGGTTTTGGTAACAGTCGAAGAGAGAATTAAATCTAAATAATTAAAGTTATAATATAGGCGTAACTTGCTTTTTTTATGAAGTATTTTGAATAAATAAAACGATAAAACATAACCAGATGTTAATAAATCCAGCCCATAACAAAGGCTATGAAATAATGGCGGGTGAGAATGTAATTTGAGAGTTCACAGATATTAATTAACTTTGCTGTGGGGCGACAGGAAAACGGTGTTAAAACCGCCACTATTCATAGCCTCAGGCGTTAGCGGTAATCCATCATATACCGAAGCATTTACTTCTCAAGCTAACGAGGGGGATTG
>CAZZHH010000114.1:0-4569 GCA_964653595.1 uncultured Lentimicrobiaceae bacterium | reverse complement strand
TCGCAGACTGGAAACGGGGGAAAATCCGCCACAATTTCTAGCCTTGGGGCGTTATCGCTCAGTGTAAAAAACCAAACACCCAAGCGAACCATTACAAAAAATTAAGAACCTTTGAATATTTTCTCAACAAATAATTCTTCGTATAAAAAACTTTTGTAAATTTGACCCAAATAAGTCAAGTCCAAATTAGGTAAAATGACACTAGGGCAAAAAATAAAGCAATTGAGAGAAGAGTTAGGAATGCTTCAAAGACAGCTTGCATCTATTCTTGAAGTTGGTGACGGCTTTTTAAGTAAAGTTGAAAGTGATAATAAACCCTTAAAAAGAGAACACTTAAAACTTTAAGCAATGTCTTCAATACTCCCTATTCAGAACTTGAGGCACTGTGGATTGCAACAAAGGTTTATGACTTGGTAAAGGATGAAGAAGAAGGTCTTAACGCTCTTAGAGTTGCTGAGGAACAAATTGAATATCAACGAAGAAAAAAAAGTATATGAACCTTGTACAAGATAAGTTAGACGTAAAATCAAAGAAGAGAGCCAATTTATTTAATTGGAGAGGTCAGTTTACTCCTGAATTTGTTGAATATATAATTAGTTCATCGGATTTGGAATCGAATGCATTGATTGCTGACCCTTTTGCGGGTAGTGGAACTGTTTTGATAGAATCTGCGGTCAAAGGATTTTCAAGTGTGGGTTACGAAATTAATCCTGCTGCCTATCAAATGGCTTGTTTCTATAAGTACTCATCACTAAACATTGCTGAAAGAAATGAATTACTTTACACCATTGAGCATAAATTGTCTCAGGTTTTATCAAACTTAAATGGGCAAAAGGTCTTTATTGACTTACCTGATTATCGTGCTTCATATAAAGGATTAATTGATGTATCAAAAACCTTAAAGTCAATATCTAATAATGAAACACTTCCATTTTTTATGAATATGCTCTTTTTATCCGAGAAAGATAAAAAAATGACTGTTTATGAATCATTAAAGTATTCATTTAACTATTTGAAAAAGTGTCTTTTAAATCTTCCATTTTGTGATGTAGATATTCAGGTACATAATTCAGATGCGAGGAATATTTCAACTCAGTACCCTGAGCAAACAGATTTAATTTTAACTAGCCCCCCTTATATAAACGTTTTTAACTATCATCAAAACTACCGTGCGGTTACTGAATCATTTGGCTACGATATACTTGGAGTTGCACATTCTGAGTTTGGTTCAAATAGAAAAAATAGAGGAAATCGACTATTAACCGTTGTGCAATATTGTCTTGATATGGAATCTTCTATAAATAGTTTTTGGCATACTTTAAAGGATAATGGAAAGTTAGTTATGGTTGTAGGGAGAGAGTCCAACGTAAGAAAAACACCATTTTATAATGGTGAAATTGTTGAAGAACTAATTACTAAAATGGGAGGTTACGGATTTATAGGTAAAGAAGAAAGGTCATTTAGCAACAAATTTGGACAATTGATTTTTGAAGACATTCTGATTTTTGAAAAAACAAAGAACGATTTACCTATTCCGAAAAATGCCTTTTCCATTGCAGAAAAACATTTAAAAAGAGCGGAACAGATAGCACCAAATGAAGTTTTAGTTGACTTTAAAGACGTTCTAGTAAAATTAAATCAAGTTAAACCATCACCAATTTTTAAATAATGGCACTTACACCACATCGAGAAAAATTGCTTGCTGCAATTAAAAACCCTAAAGCAAAGGCGGATAAATCTTTATTGGAGGAAGCCTTTAAACAATATGAAGCTTGGTCAGATAAACTGACTAAACTAACAAGCAAAGGAGATAAGAGAGTTGAGGAGATGACTAGTCTTCTTAACGAGTACAAAGACTTTTTAGAAGTAGATTTAATTGCGAAAAAAGGCAGTCCCTTTATTAAAAGACAGAAAGGGCAAATGAAGCTTGACAATAGCATAATCGAAGAATTTCTAATTCATTTAGTATGTGACGATATTTTAAAAGGATTACCTAAAGGAATTGAAACAGGTAGTCAGACAGCTTTTATGTCCTTGACCTTTAGACCAAGTAAAATAGAAGGATTAATTGAACAACCTGAAATAGTATTAAAGCAAAAAGACCAAGACTTTACCATTGGAAAGAGTATTTTTTATCAATTCTCTCCAGATGCCAAGTTTGATAAAAAAGTAACAGCCAATGGTAAATTATTTTTAGCCGTTTTAGCTGCCGAAGTAAAAGTCAATTATGATAAAACTATGTTTCAGGAATGTGCAGGAACAGCATCTAGATTAAAAAAGGGTTGTCCACTTTCTAAGTATTATGCTTTGGTTGAGTATCTTGATATGAAACCAGAAGATGTTCGATTGACAGATATAGACAATGTATTTCTACTGCGAAAAGCAAAAAGATTACCATTTGAGAAAAGAAGTATATTTGAAGAAGTAAGAGACCAACATAGAGACTTCCCTATTTCTTCTGACGTTATGAAAAGATTTGTAAAAGAAATGCAGGATTTCATTACATCAACTTGGTACGACCCAGAACAAGCACTTAATAGAGGTTCATTCTCATAACATTCAAGAAGTTAAATTAAGGAATACACTTAAACCCCAAATGACTGAGAAACAAGTGGACGAAAAAGAACACCGAAGCGATAACATCACCTATACGCAAGCAGGGGGTTCGTGCTTCGTAGGACAGGAAAGTGCTAAATTTAAAGTTCAGTTCTTCGTAGGAAGTTTAGTGGTTAAAATCCCTGCCTGCGTATAGCTGAGAACCGTTGTGCGTCAGCATAAGAAACATCTGCAATTTGAAAATATGGTAATAAATAGAAACATTATATTCCTGATAATCCCAATTTTACTTTTTGCATTTTCAAGTGCTAAGGATAAAAAGAATTCATCTGTAATAACTTTCGACAATGGGTATTCATTGTATCAAGACACGATTTATGTGGATATTAAAGGTGAAATGACTCATGCTTTAAAATATCAGGACAAATATTATGTCCTTTTTGAGCAGAGAGTATTGAAATATGGAGGATATGGAAAAAGATGGTTATACATATTTTCAAACGGACAAGTGGAGAAAATCGTCGATTGTCCTAAAGAAATGAGGACTGTTTATTTAGATTTTTACGTCAAGAATGATAGCCTGATTTTAAAGCCTTACATGGACAAACAAAGCTATTACCTTGATTTAGTAGACTGTAATTGGATTAAAATTGACAAAACGGATGATTTAATATTTGAGGATGAAGAGTTTATTGTTTACTCTTTGGATTTCGGGGAATGGGGTGGAAAAACTTGGTTTAAAGAAAAAAAGACTGGTCAAGAATATGTGTTAGAAGCTACTACGCCTTTGGTGAATAAAATTGATTCGACTTATTATCTTACAAACTCATTTCAAGTTTTGAAAATTAAGAATCCTCGATTACTGAACAAATGCAGTGATGACATAACATATGAAAACATTGAATTAACAGGAAAATCCTATTCTTGGTATGGCAAACCGATTGGATTTGTCTTTGTGTATCAAGACACTACTTTTAACTATTTCGACTTTAATTATCAACCTCACGTTGTAAGTTCATTTGTATTAAATAATGAACTATTGCATATCTACGAGACTGATACAGCAACATATATTGCCAGACATAAAGGTTATTCGATTAAACCTATTCAAAAAATCGCAAATAATATTAGTTTTTACAATTGGTATTATTCGTATCGCTGTTTAAATCTAAATGGCAAAAACGAATTATTAAAATTTCGCACGAAAGATGAACAAGTCTTTGGAACACTGGAAATGATTGGCAAAGAGATTCATGTAAATTACATTGTTAACAGTGCATTATTAGAACCTCGAATAGTTGGTGAAAAAAGAGCTGATAGTATATTCATTAATAGGTTAAATGCTATTTTGCCTAAGTTCAATAATTTAGAACTAAGAGAAATTGATTTAAAAGAACAATCTTGGGGAAGTTTCGATATTACACCAAATCACAATGTTGGTATTGGAGATGAATGGAATCCAAAAAATGACAAAATTGACACTTGTAGGTCATATTTAGTTAAGGAGGATTCTATCTTTTCTAATTCAATCATGTATTTCGGAACAAAAGAAAGAGGAATAGTTAGAATTGTTTCATTTGACTGGGAGTATGAAAGAAATTTTATGAATTTCGATTTAGAAGATTATGCAAAAAAAACATTTGATAAAAAAGTTGAGTTTTTGATTAGTTATATTTCGAAAAACATTGGGAAACAAACAAAAAACAATGATAGCAAGGATTTTATAGAAAGAACTTGGGAAACATCATCTGGGATTAAACTAGAATTATCATATAATAAAAAATATTATGGTGTTAGATTAGTAATTTTTACAAAATGAAAGAAAATAAAAATGCCGAACGCACAACATGCAATATACAAAATTGGGGTTTAATAGGTTATTCAAGGGTTGTAGCTCGCATCAAGTGCTGTGTAGTTTGATAGTGAATCGCTCCGTAACCCCAACTTTGCATATTGCCACCGTTACCGTTCAGTGGTTGAAAACGACGAAACCCAAATTTTGGAAATCTGTGC
>CAZZHH010000113.1:0-4661 GCA_964653595.1 uncultured Lentimicrobiaceae bacterium | reverse complement strand
AAAAATATGAAGCCGCCACTTCGTGTACAACTTGTTTATCGAAACCCAGAATATGCCTAATAGCTAAACAATTAGATGATATTTATTTTAACTAAAATTATGAACTAAATCAAATAAATTATGAAAAAACTGTTATTCTTTATCTTTATGTTAGCATTTTTGGCTAATATCAAAGGGCAGGATTACATTCCATTCCCATCTTCAAATACATTGTGGAGCGAGCATTATAGGGCTCCCGTTTCCACAAGTTTAACATCATATTATTACCGAAACATACTTGCAGATAAAGACACGTCAATTGGTGCTAAAACGTATCATCAGCTTTTTTACAGCCATTCGGATACTATATATAGCGAAAATTCATCTGTAGTTTATAATGGGGGTATAAGGGAGAGTGGTCAGCAGGTTTATTTCCTGCCTAAAGACTCTTTAACTGAATATCTTTTATATGATTTTTCTTTACAATTTGGTGATGTAATAAAATATGATTATTCTGTTTTTTCAAACAAATATGGATTAGGGGAAATTGATTCATTGCGTGTTTCAAAAGTAGATTCTGTTTTAATTATTGATGGGACATATCGTAAGCGAATTTATTTTACACCAATCTGTTGTCCAAACAGTACCCCTTATTTATGGGCTTCTTGGATTGAAGGTGTAGGAAACAACATGGGACTTCTTTGTCCAATTTCCGATTTGCCAACTAATGGTATTAACTATACTTTAGTTTGTTTAAAGAACAACAACGAATATATATATTATAATAATTTGTTTGGCACTTGCTATCCGGTTAACGAAAGCATATTGGATTATGCCAAGCAAAATGAGATTATAATAAGTCCTAACCCAGTGTTTGATTATTGCAAAATCGAATGGGATGATAAAAATGTTCAATTTGATAGGATGCTAATTTTCGATGTTTATGGACGAATCGTTTTCTCTAAAAAAATTGACCAAAATAGTGAAATCACTATTGATTGCAGAAATTTTGGACAAGGGATGTACTTAGTTAGTCTTGTTGATCAAATTGGGAGACCTTTGTCTTCAAAATTATTAATTTTATAACCATAAAAAAATATAACATGAAAAAAGGAATTTGTTTATTGTTGCTCTTGTCCTCTTTCTACTTTCGCGGATTTTCTCAAATCAATTATTCTGTTTCATTTAATCAGGATTCACTGAATATAACCAATGAAACACTCAAGGGAATAATCTATAGTAAAATTAATTATAAAAAAATAATCAAATAAATTATGAAAAAAATATTTTTATTAGGTTTTATGCTGGCATTTTTTGCCAACATAAAAGGACAGGATTACATTCCTTTTCCAATGGACAGTGCAATATGGTCGGTAAACACTACCAAATATTTTGTACACGGCGATACCGTAATTGCAAATAAGCATTATTCAAAAGTATGGATGCAAACCGATTCTGTGGATTTTGAATTCGACATGGATAAAGCAACCTATTATGCCGCCATTCGAAATGATACCGCAAATAAAAGAGTGTATGGAGTTTATTATAAGGCGGATACTGTTTATAAATATGACAGTTATATTATGTTCCTTTTTAATGATCCTCACTACTTTTCTCCAGTTTATTTTAATTGCGATACTTGTGAATTATTAATCTATGATTTTAATGTTGAAAGCATAGACTCATTAACTATTTATACATTCCCATTTACGCGATATGATAAGGACAATGTTATGCGTACAAGTAGTAAGAACATGATTATGCAAATACAATTGAACGATTTTGATGTATCCATTCAAAACATTCAAGGGGTTGATAGAAAGGTGGTAAATGTTTACTCTCATTTACAGTGCAGTTGGACTGGCACTTGGATTGAAGGCATAGGAAGTCCTAGCGGATTGTTTTATACAGGGCATTATATGGGAGGTGGATGGCCAGGAGAGTCCGAGTTATTATGCGCTAATGAGAAAGAAATCACACTTTATCAACAAGATACAACTTGTTATAGGCCTATAACAAGAATACTTGGAAGTGTAAATGAATTTCAAAAAAACAATGACTTTATTATCTATCCCAATCCTGTAACAAATAATGAGGTTTGGATAAAAAACAGCAATCTCAACAATACTCCTTCTGAAGTGGAGATTGAATTATTTGATGTATATGGCAAAATAGTATTTTCATTATCAGTTACCAATACTCAATCGTCAATATCCATTAACCATCTTCCAAAAGGTGTATATATTTATAAAATTTCAAACAAACTAAATCAAAAAGGCTATGGAAAAATCATTGTTCTCTAGTTGAAAAACTCTATGTATGTATGTATGTATGTATGTATGTATGTATGTATGTATCAACAATACCTGTTTAGCACAACAAACAACTTGTCAGTCAAATTTGACAAACCAAAACTTAGTGTTATCCAAATTTATTCCGGATAGCAATACCACACCAGTGAAAACAATACATCTTTCATTTCATATATGGAGAGATAATAGCGGTAATGGAAATTACTGGCTTAATGAGCAAATTTATAGGGATACTTTACTTTTTACAATAGGTTTGGTAAATAAGTTTTATACAGAAAATCAGCTGTTTAGCGATCCTGTCCCAAATGCAACATTTATTCCTGATACAAAAGTGAGATTTGTAGTTGATTCCATATATTATTATAACAATACTGTTTTAGCCTCTGAAACTTGGGTGAATTGTTTTGCTCTTACTGACACAGTGAAAAAATATTATCCTGAAAGGTTGAATAGTTTTCCATATCATTTAACAATAAATCCGGACACTTCTTACGCTGGTCATTCTTCTGGAACTTGTAGTCAATTGCAGTCAATTATGACTTTAAGGCAAACTCCATTAAATTATTTGGGTCCCGATGTATGGCACTTTTGGAAACTAGCTTCACATATAGCTCATGAATTTGGACATAGTTTTAATTTAGATCATCCTTATAATTGTTATTCTTGGGAATCATCATATATTTATGATCCAGAATTTTTATGGGATCTTTTTGGCACACAACGGCAATCATGGTGCACAAGTGTTGATACTAATCATGTATGTTAGCATGATGCGGTTTTTTTTTTTTTTTTACTGCCAAAGGAAAAGGACACATTTAATGTATTTCTTAATTCCCCTTCATGCCAGTACGGCTGACTCACTGTATGCTTAATGGTTCAACTTTGAGATTTCATTATGTGATTCAAAATATGGAAATTAAGAGATCATTAAGTCGGAGTCGACGAATTATATTTGTAAATCAAATATTGCCACCTATAATCGTTTGTTTTATACAATTGTCAAAAACAAAAAGGGGTTAATTTCAAATTAACCCCTTTTTTAATATATCTAATGTAATTGAGATTACATTCTTCTCTCTTTGATACGAGCTTTTTTACCAGTTAAGTTTCTTAGGTAGAAGATACGTGCTCTGCGAACAACACCATGTTTGTTTACAACGATCTCTTCGATAAATGGTGAAGCGAATGGAAAGATACGTTCAACACCAATGCCACCAGAAATTTTACGAACGGTAAAAGTTTCTTTAGCTTTTTCGCCAGAACGTTGAATTACTACTCCTTGATATTGTTGAATACGTTCTTTGGAACCTTCAATAATTTTATAAGAAACTGTGACTGTGTCACCTGCTTTAAATTCAGGAAAATCTTTTCGGGTAAGGAATTGGTCTTCTACAAATTTAACTAAGTCTGTCTTGCTCATCGTATTTTATTCTTTATATATTCTTATCTCTAATTTTCAAAAGCGAGTGCAAATATACAACTTTAATTTTTAATTTCACAACTTGTTTCGAAAAAAACTCTGTTTTTTAATCTTTAATGCTAAAATATTCATTTTTTTAGGTTTTTATCTCATACAAGTAAATATTTGAGTAATGTTTTAGAAAAAATCTGCTTTTTTTCAAAAAAACTTTTTTCCCAAATGCTCTATTTCCCTTTTTTCTGTACTGCTAATTTTGTTTTTTCGGAGCTTTACAGACTTTCTCCTTTCGACTAAATCATGCATTTCGATAAATTTCCAATTCTGAGAAGAAAAAGCGAGCTTCGTATAGCGCATTTTCTTCGGAATCAGAACCGTGGACAGCATTCTGTTGAATATTTAGTCCAAAAACATTGCGAATTGTTCCTTCTTCTGCAGTATTTGGATCGGTACTCCCGATTAGTTTGCGGTAATCTTCTACTGCATTTTCTTTCTTTAAAATAAGAGCAATGATAGGCCCTGAGCTCATAAACTTACACAAGTCCTCATAAAATGGACGACTTTCGTGGACTTTGTAAAACATCTGCGCTTCTCTATAACTCAGACGAGTCATTTTCATAGCAATTATTTGAAATCCTTGTTCGTAAATCATAGTGATAATTTCCCCTGCATGTTTATTATGAAAAGCAGTAGGTTTGATCATTGAGAAGGTAAATTGTCCATTTTTCATAGTCATTTATTTTTTAATTTATTTTGATGTAAAAATACAATAATTTTGAAATGAAATTATTTTTATTTGTAAACAAAAATATGGTATGTTTGCATATTACAATCTTAATTTTTCGTTATTGTCATCCTATATTGCTGAATTCAAATTCTGATATTAAGTTTTATTATACCTTAAATCCGCAGAAAAGTTATCAACAAAAGCGGATAAAACATTGTGTATAAGT
>CAZZHH010000112.1:0-4687 GCA_964653595.1 uncultured Lentimicrobiaceae bacterium | reverse complement strand
AGAAGAAGGTGGTCGTCACACTCCATTCCACAACAAATATCGTCCTCAATTCTACTTCCGTACAACCGATGTTACTGGAGAGATTACATTACCAGAAGGCGTAGAAATGTGTATGCCAGGGGATAACTTAACATTCGATGTTATGTTAATTTCAGAAATCGCTATTAACATGAACTTACGTTTTGCTATCCGTGAAGGTGGTCGTACCGTAGGTGCAGGTCAAGTAACTGAAATTTGCGATTAATTTAATTGAAATAAATAACGATTAAGGAGATGCATTATATGTATCTCCTTAATTTACGGGAATAGTTCAATGGCAGAATAGTGGTCTCCAAAACCATTGATGAGGGTTCGACTCCTTCTTCCCGTGCAAACATTACATAAATATGGCTAATAAAATAGTAAACTACGTAAAGGAAAGTTACGACGAATTAATGAATAAAGTTTCTTGGCCTTCATGGAGTGAATTACAAAATAGTGCAATCGTAGTATCTATTGCATCATTAATTATCGCAGTGGTAGTTTTTGGCATTGATATTATTTTAAAAACAACCATAGAGAATCTCTATAAGTTTTTTTAAAGCCTATCCGTAATTTGTCTTTATGTAATTACAATAACCGTTAGTTACTACTTATATTTGGAATTGAAATGAGCGAAAACACACACAAATGGTATGTTCTTAGAGCCATCACTGGCAAAGAGAAAAAAGTAAAAATGTATATTGAGAGTGAAGTCTCTCGATTAGGTTTTGAGCAATTTGTTCCTCGTGTTCTCATTCCAACAGAGAAGGTGTATCAAATTAGAAATGGGAAAAAAATCAGTAAGGAGCGCAACTACTTTCCAGGTTACGTATTAGTAGAAGCAGAACTTACAGGAGAAGTAGCTCACCTTTTACGTCAGATTCCTGACGTATTGGGCTTCCTGGGCTCAAAAGACGAACCAGTTCCAATTCGCCAATCTGAAGTTAATCGGATCCTCGGAAAAGTAGATGAGCTTTCCGACATGGGAGAAGAGTTAACTACTCCATTTATAATTGGAGAGACGGTTAAAGTAATCGACGGACCTTTCAACAGTTTCAGTGGCGTTATCGAAGAGATCAATGAGGAGAAGAAAAAACTTAAGGTGATGGTAAAGATCTTTGGCAGAAAAACCCCATTAGAATTGGGCTTCATGCAAGTTGAAAAGGAATCGTAGGGCTTATTTTCTAACATAAATCTAATAATCGCAAAAACCATGGCAAAGGAAATCGCAGGATTAATCAAATTGCAGATTAAAGGCGGTGCAGCAAATCCCTCTCCACCTGTAGGTCCAGCATTGGGCTCAAAAGGTGTGAATATCATGGAGTTTTGTAAACAGTTTAATGCAAGAACACAAGACTTAGCAGGGAAAGTAGTACCTGTTATTATTACTGTTTACAAAGATAAAACATTTGATTTTATCTTAAAAACTTCACCGGTAGCTGTACAGTTGATGGAGGTAGCAAAGCTTCAAAAAGGTTCATCTGAACCAAATTTGAAAAAGGTAGCCTCAGTTACGTGGGAGCAAGTACAAGCGATTGCATCAAGCAAAATGAAAGACTTAAACTGTTTTACTATCGAATCAGCAATGAGTATGGTAGCAGGAACAGCAAGAAGTATGGGAATAACCGTTAAGGGAGAAAAACCTTTAAATTAGTAATTTTAAACAAAAAGATCGAATGGCTAAATTATCAAAAAAGCGAAAAGAAGCTTTAGCTAAATACGACAAAAATGCTGTTTATTCCCTAGCTGACGCAATTGAAGTTGTAAAAAAAATCACAAATACAAAGTTTGACTCTTCTATGGATATAGACGTTCGTTTGGGCGTTGATCCTAGAAAAGCTAATCAAATGGTACGTGGAGTGGTTACGTTGCCTCACGGAACGGGAAAAACAGTACGTGTTTTAGCATTGTGTACTCCAGACAAAGAGGAGGAAGCAAAAGCAGCAGGTGCTGATTATGCAGGTTTGGATGAATTCATCCAAAAAATCAAAGAAGGATGGACTGATATTGATGTAATTATTACAATGCCTAGCATTATGCCAAAAATTGGTGCACTAGGTAAGATATTAGGACCACGTGGCTTAATGCCTAACCCTAAAGCAGGTACAGTAACTATGGAAGTAGGAAAAGCTGTAGCTGACGTAAAAGCTGGTAAAATCGACTTTAAAGTCGACAAATTTGGAATCATACATGCATCTGTTGCAAAAGTAAGTTTCGAAAGTAACAAAATTAGCGACAATGCTAAAGAATTGATCCAAACCATTATCAAGCTTAAACCAACAGCAGCAAAAGGTACTTATGTAAAGAGCATTTATATGTCCAGTACAATGAGTCCAGGAGTTCAAGTTGATCCAAAATCAGTTACATTATAATTAACGTATAAGTCAAAAAGAAAAAATGAAAAGAGAAGAAAAGAGTCAAATAATTGATTCCCTAATCCAAGATTTGGCTGAATACAAGCATGTGTATGTAACTGATATATCTGACATGACAGTTGAAACTTCGAATGCTTTACGTAGACTTTGTTTTAACAAAGAAGTGAAGCTAAAAGTTGTAAAAAACACCATGCTCAAAAGAGCGATGGATGCAAGCGGAACTGACTATTCAGAATTATATCCAGTTTTAGTTGGAAATACTTCAATTATGTTATCCAATTCTAACAATACACCTGCAAAATTGATTAAAGAGTTTAGAGGAAAAAAATCTAAACCTAGTCTAAAAGGTGCATTTGTAGAAGAGAACATTTACATTGGAGATAATCAATTAGAATCATTAATATCTATCAAATCTAAAGAAGAGTTGATTGGGGATATTATTGGATTGTTACAATCACCTGCTAAGAATGTTGTTTCAGCATTACAATCAAGTGGTAATAAAATTGCTGGTATTGTAAAGACATTATCAGAGAAATAAGAAATAATAATAATTGTAAACAAATAAAACCAAAAATAAAATGGCAGATTTGAAAACTTTAGCAGAAGAATTAGTTAACCTAACTGTAAAAGACGTTAACGAATTAGCTAAAATACTAAAAGAAGAATACGGTATTGAACCAGCTGCAGCTCCTGTTGCAGTAGCAGTAGCCGGTGGCGCAGTAGCAGAAGAAGTAGAAGAAAAAACATCTTTTGATGTAATTCTTAAAAATGCTGGTGCAAGTAAATTAGCAGTTGTAAAATTAGTAAAAGAACTAACTAGCTTAGGTCTTAAAGAAGCAAAAGAATTAGTAGATGCTGCACCAAAAGTTCTTAAAGAAGGTGCATCAAAAGACGAAGCAGAAGCTCTAAAAAAAGCGCTTGAAGAAGCTGGAGCTGAAGTGGAAGTTAAGTAAGGATAGTTTTCCAAAATTGAAAATACAGACCACATTTTCGAAAGAAAATGAGGTCTGTATTTATTGGTTTATTTTTTACATATTCAGCTTTCTTACTAACCAAAAAACATTACACCTTGGCTATAACAAAAAATATTCGTCATAATTTTGCATCGGTTCAAAAATTGGCATATCCAGATTTTCTTGAAATTCAATTAAAATCATTTCAAGAGTTTTTCCAATTGGATACCACTTCCGAAAACAGAGAAAATGAAGGGTTATATAAAGTTTTTGCAGAAAACTTCCCTATTACAGATGCAAGAAATAGTTTTGTATTAGAATTTTTAGACTATTTTGTTGACCCACCGCGATACAACATCGATGAGTGCTTAGAAAGAGGACTTACTTACAGTGTTCCTCTAAAAGCTAAACTAAAGCTTTATTGCACCGATGATGATCATGAAGATTTTGAAACAATTGTTCAAGATGTATATCTTGGAATGATACCATACATGACACCCAGAGGTTCATTTGTCATCAATGGTGCTGAACGTGTAGTTGTATCGCAATTACACCGTTCACCAGGTGTATTTTTTGGGACTACCAACCATGCAAATGGGTCTCAATTGTACTCGGCGAGAATCATCCCATTTAAGGGTTCATGGATAGAGTTTACGACCGATATTAACAATGTGATGTATGCATACATCGATCGTAAAAAGAAATTACCTGTAACTACTTTACTCAGAGCTATTGGTTATGAAACGGATAAAGATATCCTTCAAATCTTTGATATGGCTACTGAAGTTAAAGCAACAAAAGCAAACTTAAAAAAAGTTATTGGAAGCAAATTGGCATCGCGAGTAGTGCGTACATGGCTTGAAGACTTTGTGGACGAAGAGACTGGCGAAGTAGTTTCCATTGAACGAACTGAAGATTTAATAGAGAGAGATAGTATCATTGAGGCTGAACATATCGATGCCATTGTAAATGCGGGTATTGATAGTATTTTAATTCATAAAGAGACAGAAACAGCTATTGACTACTCTATCATTTTTAATACATTACAAAAAGATCCTACGAATACGGAAAGACAGGCTATTGAATATATTTATTTCCAACTCCGGAACGCAGCTCCACCAGATGAAGAGACTGCTCGTGGAGTTTTAGATAGATTGTTTTTTTCTGATAAGAGGTATGATTTGGGGGATGTTGGAAGATATCGAATCAACAAAAAGTTGAATCTAAATATTCCAATGAATACAAAAGTGTTAACTAAAGAAGATATAGTTTCCATTATCAGCTACTTAATATCTTTAATTAATGCTAAAACTGAAGTTGATGATATTGACCACTTAA
>CAZZHH010000111.1:0-4716 GCA_964653595.1 uncultured Lentimicrobiaceae bacterium | reverse complement strand
TTCAACCTGCGCTTCTCGCTGGGTGCTTCGCACCACTTGAAGCCCTATTTATTACAAGCTGGCCGTTCTTGTCTTTCATATTCTGTCTTTCATTTTTGCTGCATATTTACTGTTTGTCTGTGTATTAGGAAAGGAAAGCTCTTTTGCAGGTTTTGGTATTAGCGTTGGCTGGTGCGACCTGCAAATGTGCTTGGCAAAGCGTTGGCTATTTCTCAAATAATTTATCTAAATCTATCATGCCTATTTTTTTAATACCATCCTCATAAGTATCATAAGATATTATTAGCATGTTAGACTTATATGGAAGAACTTGAAAAACTGAACTGAAATTTGAAATTTTAAATTTTAAGGTTATTTTTTTATTGTCTGTTTTTCTTGAAATAATTAATTTAGTTTTATCATAAGTTTGCCATCTAAAAATTCTACCATAATCAATTTTAGTAACGGAATAACAAAAATAATCAAGTGTTTTTAAGTATGTGATATATCTATTCCCTTTCGAATCATCATATTTTTCTTCACCATACTTCTTCAAGAAAGGAACAACAATCTCTTGTGGTAAAATTGACAATATTTTACCTGTACTAGAATCAATCATATAGCATTCTCCTCCATGAACGCCATATAAAATTGAATCATTTTTAACTAATAATTCCGAATAACTTTGCTTAAATGAATTATTCCATTTTAAATCTGATTCGCAAAATTTCAATGTAGTACAAGAAGTATTAATAATAAGTATTAATATTGCTGTAAAAATATTTGTTTTCATAATTGACTTTATTATTCCGTTTCTACCTTTTTGCCTAATTCTTCAATTGTTGCATTAGTTGCAGCTCCTACAGCAAATTCATGTAAAGTATATTCAGCACCATCAACTTTAACAGCCCCTTTCCCTTTGTTTTCATCTTTATTCATATTGTAGTGGCTATTAGGGTCTTTCTTATCTGAACCTGTCAACCATTTCATAATACTAAATGTGCCTGTTTTTATATTTTTGGAATAATTATCAGCAAATTCCTTATTTTTCATAGCTTCTGCATAAGTTGGAATATCATCTGGCTTTAAAGTACTAATATCACCTCCCTGAGCTTTAAAGTATTCAATATATTGTTCAACATAATTTGAATGTGCATAAAAATCCTGAACATTGTGCATTTTTACGCCAAGCCCACTTCGTTCAGGATTATACGATTTTTTTGCCAACCCATCATTTAGTTTCATCCAACCTTTGTTTACTTTATCAAAATCAGTTCTATTATCAAAATGATTATCCGCAGCAAAACCAAAATAATCAGCATTTTTTACACCAGTAATTAAACCGTTTTCAACCATTCCATAAACATCATCGCTCGATTGAACTTTAACTGGAAGATTATATTTGCCCATTGCAGCTTTCATAATTTCAACATGCACAGAAACTGGGAATTGTCCATCTTTGTCAATTAACATAATGGGATTATCTGCAAATGCAGCATAAGGCGACCAATTAGGCATTTGGTTGGCTAATGGGTCAACTTGCCATGCAAAAACAACTGGGTCGAAATTATAATTATTGTACAATGTATCAACAGCTTGAAATGTTGTTATCTTTTGTTTTTTAGTATCAAACAATGCTCTTCCGTATTTTTCGTAAAGTTTGGTTTCATGAATCTCATCAAATAAGCCCCATGACAATGTTGCATAACGAGTGTCTTTCGGATCAGATTTGATATGTTTAAATGGATTTGGTGTTTGGTCTTTAGAAAAGAATACAGCGTTAGTATCATACTGCATTCGAGCAATTAATAAATTCTTTATTTCAGTATGCATTTCACGATACCCCTTTTTATAGAGTGTTTTAATTAAGCTTTCATATTCTGTAAATAACTTGTCTTTCTGTAATTGTGCAATAGTTTTGTTCTCATTTATTATTCGTTCTTCCAATACTTCAGCCTTTAAAAGCATTGCATTAAGATTTAAAGAATCATATTTTAAAGCTGTTTCCGCACATTGCAAAATAAACTCATCAGATTTTGAATTGAATTTATTTTCATAGCCTTTTGCAAGATAAACAAGACAAAGCGAAATGGATTGTTTTAAATTTAATGTTTGCATTGAAATACCACTTACAACCGCTTCATGAGTGGTATTGGTAATCGCCTTTATTGAGCCACTACCAGGAAATGCTCGTGAAGCCAATTCAATATTGTATGATGTTCCTTTTAAATCATTGTGTGTGATAAAAATATGATTAGAGGCTGTAGATATATTTGCATTTGAATGAAAGCGTTCCGACAAAATTTTAAACAAAGATACAAAAGCATAGCAATTTCCTTGCTTTTCAGAAAGTAAATTTACAACCTGAGAATTACACCAATTGCTAGTTCCCATGGGATCTTTGTAGCTATATGTAAAAGGAGTGTATATATTTACATTATTCCCATCTAATTGATACAATGTATCTGTTAAGTAAGTGTATATTGCCCAATTTGCAAGCAATTCTCGATACATTTTTCTTTGGTCGGCTTCTGAATAAAGAATATTATGTTTGAAATTTTGCTTATCTTCATTGTCATTATTAGCAATAAGTTGAAGTATTCTTTCTGTGTGATAATCTATTAAAAAATAAAATCTTTCAGCAATAATACTATTTGAATAATAAGCATTTTCTGTAATAAAAACAGCTCTTTCGTAATCAAGAGGGATTTTGCCTGATAACATATTTTCAATTTCTGTTTTTGCAGAATAGAAACAAGATTTTGCGAGTGAATCTTCTTTTGTAAAATTATTGGCATAAGTTGTACTTGCTGAAATAATTTGCAAAGCAATTACACATTTAAAAAATAATGATGTTGTTTTCCTCATAATGCAAATATATTAAGTTTTTAATTATTGAAATTTATAAACATATTTCGCTTTTCTTTACCACTAAAGCCCTTTTCTTCCTGTGCTTTTCCACGAAATTCCTGCAAATTCATTTGTTGCTCGTAAACGCCTGCTGGGATTTCTTGATATCCTAATGATTTTAGTAAAAGTTCGTTTTGCTGCAAGGCTTCGTAAAGTTCTTTTGCTCCTTGTACTTTGTCAATGTCTTTTATATCTTTAATCCCATTTGAATAAAGCAAACGGTCTAACATGTGAGCAAGTACTGAACTTCTTAATAATAATGCTTGTAAATTATTTTGTTTTGGAAAGCATTTTATTGAAGCGTTAATACATTCATTCAAAAATGTTCCATCAGCAACGCCATATTTATTAAGGTAACTAATTCCAAGATTGGCGATGCAATCGCCAATTATATTAAGTTTACTCAAGGTATCAAGGTATATTCCGCTTTTTTCTGCTTGGGGTGTAATATACATGTGTTCGGAATACCAATCGTTAGAAATATTCCAATGAGATGTTGGTTCGTAATTGTGAATTTTTCCCGCATTGTCAGGGTATTTTATAAATGAATGATTGGGAGCTGTTGATAAATAGAATTTTGCACCAAGTGCTTCGGCTTGTATTGCATATACAATTGGCAAACTATTGCATTGTCCTGTACCTGTAGCAAACGCTTTAGTTACAAAATAATTTCTAAAATCTTTTTCGCCTTTATAATCAATGTAGTCATAGGAAAACGGAAGATGTTTTTTACCTGAAGAAACTATTGCTAAATCTGATTTTTGGCTTTTGATACTTGTTGTGTCTTTCATGAATTTTTGAATTGCCTTATGAATTGCTTCGTTGTTTGTAGGGTCAAATCCGTTTTGTAACATCATTTGTTTTAAAAAGTCTGTATTTTCATTGATGATGCTACAATATTCTTTGTAAGTCAGGTAAGTATTTCCGTATGAACTCTCCATTAAATAAAAGGCATCTTTCAATGAAATCGGAGTTTTGCCCGATGCCATATTTTTCAAGGTTGTTAATGCATCTGTAAATGGTTTTGTTTTGCTTGCAAAATCAGCGGATTTGTAATATTCAAAATTCATTCGTTTCCCTGTTTCATTTGTATTTGCTTCGTTCAGTATGTTTAACAATTCATGATGTTGCTGATATGATTTATTTTGAGTTTGGTTGTACTGGTTTATGATAAATTGATGAGCTAAATATGGATCAGAAGGTGGAACAACTGGCGGATTATAACCCATTCGTTGCATTACTTGTCTGTTTTGTTGGTTTATAATGTCCTGTGCATTTCCACCTATTGAATAATTTTGTGTCGTGGTCTGTTGATTCTGCTGTGTCAGAGTGCTGTTAGTGTAATATTGATTTCCTAAATTTACCTGTTTAAAACTTTCAAATTGTGGTGTAGATGTCTGTGCAGTCAATCTTTCAACGAAGAAAGTTATTGTCAATATGCACAGAACTATCAATGAAGCAGGCGGGTAGGCAAAATTTAGCTCTTTTGCAAGTTTTGGTCGTGGGTAGGCTGGTGCGACTTGCAAATGTGCTAAATGTGGGTCGGCATTCATTTTTTCTTTACTGTCTTTATGCAGCAAAAATCTTTTTATTTCTCCGTTGTCTTTTTTCATCGGCTTGCTTGTAACGTTTCTCACCTATACGCAGGCAGGGCTTTTTACCACTGAACTCCCTATGAAAAACTGAACTTTAAATTTACCACTTTCCTGTCCTACGAAGCACGAAACCCCTGCTTGCGTATAGGTGATGTTATCGGGTCGGGCTGTGTGTCATGCGTTGCTACAGGGTACAAAGATACAAATCGTTCTTTGAATTAGCAACAGAACT
>CAZZHH010000110.1:0-4722 GCA_964653595.1 uncultured Lentimicrobiaceae bacterium | reverse complement strand
AGGGAACTTCTGTCCTTTAAAAAATAAATAATATATATTATTAGAAGTTCCCATATTATTTGAAATTTTTGAAGAAATTGACCTTTTGATGAAAAAATAGAATAATTGAGGCCGTTGTAAAGGTCCAAATCAAGGCTTTTGTAAATATTTCATTTAACCCAGAGTTTGGTGTTTTTACAAAGGCCTCTAATTTCCGATGGGCTTAGATGAGTCTAATCGTTTCCGTATTTCTATCAACGATTTAGATTGAATTAAACCCTCTTCAAATGAGATAAATCGTTCAAATAATCTGATTGCAAATCTTCATGGAGCGACATTACCGTTTTTTTGATTTTTTCAATTTCTCTTCGATATAAGTTTTTTAAAGGTTCATCTTTTATTAGGTGAAATTTCCCATCCACAAAATTCTGACAAAAATGGAATCGAACAGCTACTTCTGTAGTTTTTACTTTTGAAAAACGAACATATTTGTTTGTGGTTTTGATGATTTTTCGAATGCTTTTTTTTGTCAGATATGCATTATTCGTATTAATACTACAAAAATTATCGCTTATCACTTGTTTAATCTCCTTGACATAAATTTCTTCAAATGGCGAATAGAATATCTGATAAGTGGTGTATTCCTTATTTATCTCTGATTGTTTAATTAGCTTAATCAGAATATCCAAAATTTCATCTCTACTCATGGATTGAAGCTCATTTTTTATTGTGCTAAGGCTTTCTGTTTTCATTTATAAACTTCTTTTTTGAAGGGTGTTAAAATATCTTCTAATCCGTTGATTTTAATAACATAAATGGTGTTTAACATCATTCCCAATTCTCCTTTGGGAAAGCCTTTTGAAGCCATCCACTCTAAGTAAGAGACCGGTATGTTGCATATAATTGTGTCTTTGTATTTGCCAAATGGCATACGTTGGGTTACTAATTTGGGAAGTATAGTTGGATCGCTTTGCATAAATTTACTTTTTTCAAAATTAAAAATAATATGCTCTAGTCTGAATGAAAAAAGTAATTTTAACTTATATTAATGCTGGTTCTAGTTTTTAATTGTTAATTTTGTAAGGTTAATTAATGATGTTTTTTTTGTTTTTAAAAACAAATTCTATAGTTATAATATTCATGGATGGAAGAGAAGATACCTCGATATAAAAAAATTCTTGAACGGTTGCATTTTAAGTTTAGGCTCGTAATAATGGATCACGAGACTCTTGAAGAGCGGTTTTCTGTTCGTTTGTCTAGATTCAACGTTTTTGTAATTGGAGCTACCTCATCTGTGTTAATTGTTTTGCTTACAACCATTATTATCGCATATACCCCGCTTCGAGAATATATTCCAGGTTATGCAACTGTTGATATTCAACGTAAAATCTATGAATTAAGGATGAAATCTGATTCTTTAGAGAATGTTTTCAAACAAAACAATTTGTATATATACAACATGAAACGAATTTTAGATGGTAAAGAGATTGTAGATGTAGTTCCCAATGACTCCATCATTAAAGAACAAATCGCTTTATCTGATACAACTTTTGAGGATGTTGATGGACAGCCAACTGCTAAAGATCTAAGCTTTCGAAAAGAAGTTGAAAATCAAATGAAATATTTCGGAACTGAAAAAAAAGCGAATCTACCGACCAAAGAGGTAATTCCTTCCGCATCTAAATCAGATGTTTTAAAAAATCTATTTTTTTATACACCTGTTCGGGGTTATGTTTCTAATGTTTTTAACCCATTAACCCAACATCGAGGCATCGATATCGTTTCTACCCCTGGTCAACCCATTTTATCTGTGCTTGATGGAACTGTTATTTTTGCGGAATGGGTTGTAACCACTGGATATACGATTGTTCTTCAACATAGAAATAATTTAATTTCTGTATATAAGCATAATTCAATTTTACTTAAAAAAATCGGAGATGTTGTTAAAGCTGGCGAATCTGTAGCGATAATAGGCAATTCTGGAAATTTGACAACAGGAACACACCTCCATTTTGAACTTTGGAACAACGGCATATCGGTTGACCCTAAAAAGTATATTTCGTTTTAACTATTACTTTTGTATCTTTGTGAACTAATATGATGAATTTGAAAAAACGAATTGCAATAATGGGGTCTACTGGTTCGATAGGCACCCAAACTCTAGAAGTTATAGATGCTTTTCCAGAAGTATTTGAAGTAGAGGTTCTTACTGCAAACGAAAATTGTGATTTGCTCATCCAACAAGCTCTAAAATATAAACCCAATGCTGTGGTAATTGCCAATTCCTCAAAATATGAGGTGGTAGCGAGCGCATTGGAAAATACCGATGTAAAAGTCTTTGCTGGCGAAAACTCATTAGTTGACATTGTAGAGATGGAGAGCATTGATATTGTGTTAATGGCCCTAGTTGGATATAGTGGTTTAAAACCAACCTATAATGCCATCAAGCACAACAAACCTATTGCATTATCAAATAAAGAAGTGCTAGTGGTTGGAGGTGAACTTATCACCAAGCTTGCAATGGAAAATAGAGTTCCCATTTTCCCTGTTGATTCAGAACATTCAGCAATTTTTCAATGCTTAGTAGGAGAGTTTCATAATCCGATTGAAAAACTAATACTTACCGCATCAGGAGGTCCTTTCAGAGGTAAATCCAAAGAATATTTATCAAATGTTACTGTTGAACAAGCATTAAAACATCCCAATTGGAGTATGGGAAGTAAAGTAACTATAGATTCTGCATCTCTTATGAATAAAGGATTAGAGGTTATTGAAGCACATTGGTTGTTCCAAGTTCCTGTTTCGCAAATTGAAGTGGTTGTTCATCCTCAATCTGTAATTCATAGCATGGTTCAATTTACAGATGGCTCTATTAAAGCTCAACTTGGAATTCCTGATATGAAACTTCCGATTATGTATGCACTCTCTTATCCTGAGAGATTAAAATCCCCTTTTGAAAGATTAAATTTTGATAATTACGCTGCATTAACTTTTGAAAAACCAGATTTAGATACTTTTCAAAATTTATCTTTAGCATATTATGCCATCGAAAAAGGTGGAAATATTCCATGTATCATGAATGCAGCAAACGAAATAGCAGTAGATGCTTTTTTGAAGAGAAAAATTGGCTTTCTTCAAATGTCTTCCATTATTGAACAAACCATCGAAAAAGTCAGTTTTATTAAATCTCCATCTATGGAGGATTTCTTTCTAACTGACAACGAATCTAGAAAAATATCTAATCAAATAATAAAGAATATATTATGACAATTTTAATTATGATAGCTCAATTGATTTTAGGGCTTTCCATTTTAGTTTTACTTCACGAATTTGGCCATTTTATTACTGCTCGTGCTTTTGGTGTTAAAGTTGAGAAATTTTATCTTTTTTTCGACGCTTGGGGATTTAAGTTATTTAAGTTCAACTATAAAGGAACTGAATATGGTATTGGTTGGTTGCCATTAGGTGGGTATGTTAAAATTGCAGGAATGATTGATGAGTCGATGGATAAAGAGGCTATGAAGTTGCCCCCTCAACCATTTGAGTTTAGATCAAAACCAGCATGGCAGAGACTAATTGTAATGATTGGAGGAGTTACTGTTAATTTGATTTTAGGGGTCATTCTCTTTACCATGGTAATTTTGGTGTTTGAAAAACAATATGTTCCTATTGAAGCCATTGACAAAGGAATATACTCATACGAAATGGGACGAAAAGTAGGATTGCAAACTGGAGATAAGATTATTGCTGTAGACGGCGAAAAAATCGAACGTTTTAAAGATGCATCTCCCATAGCATTGGTGATGGGAGCTGAATTTACCGTCGACAGAAATGGTCAAAAGATAAAAATTAAAGCTGACGATCAGTTTTATTCTGAGTTTAAAAAATCTAAAAATAAAGAAATTTTTGAAGCTTATTTGCCAGATTGTCAGTTAGATAGTATTCTTCCAGGTAGACCAGCATCGAGAGCTGGCTTGTTGTCAGGAGATTATCCAATTGCAATCAATGATTCCGTATTAATTGATTCATGGGGTGCATTTACCGAAAATATTAAAAAACAAGTCAATGTTCAAACTAAACTCACAGTACTACGAAACACTCAAAAAGTAGATTTATTAGTTACTCCAGATTCTAATGGCATCGGAGTGAGTAAAATAATGCCCAAATATGAAAAGCAGTCTTATTCTCTTTCACAAGCGGTGAAATATGGATGGAAAGATGCAATGGGTATGCTGATGATGAACATCAAAGGAATGGGTAAAATTTTTAGTGGACAAGAAAAAGCAACAGAATCGTTAAGCGGTCCGATAGGGATTGCTCAAATTTATGGAGGTGTATGGGATTGGCATAAGTTCTGGTACATTACAGGTTTACTTTCTCTTATCCTTGCTTTTATGAATATATTGCCAATTCCTGCGTTAGATGGTGGACATGTAATATTTCTAATAATAGAAGCAGTTACCGGAAAAAAATTCTCGGATGCATTTATGGAGAAAGTTCAAACTTTTGGTATGGTAATTTTACTTGCTTTAATGGCATTTGCATTTGGTGTTGATATTTTTAAATTGTTTAAATAATTCATTTTAACGATTAATTGCACTTAAAGGTAGATTTTTGTCTTATTGAATCCGTTTTATGTTGTTAATTCAAAGATTTAATATCATCTGCTCGATTTAACAAGTTATATTGATTTATAGAGGTCAACGCTTAGCTACATATTAATTGCTCATGGGTTATATTATC
>CAZZHH010000109.1:0-4742 GCA_964653595.1 uncultured Lentimicrobiaceae bacterium | reverse complement strand
AAAAGGAATGACTGATTAGAAAATTATTTTGAAGCCTCTCCATGAACTCAGCATAAGCACTTGCGTATGCGTATTCCAAACTTGTTCCTTTTCCATTAGTACCTATATGAAATTCTTCTAATCCGTCATTTGCAAGTTCTAATCTACAAGTAAAGAAATCACCGTCTTTAATAAATCTTTCCGTTACAAATATACCAACCTCGCTTAAAATAGAACGAATTTTATTAATTGTAAATAATGGATATTGTTCCTTATAGGGCTTTATTAATTTAAACATAACATTATTTTTCTATGAAGTTCTTCATTTAATGTATATTAATCGCTTTTACGGTAAATTATAATCTTTGCTTCTCTTCAAGATTTGACGGAGATGATATACTTGAAGTTCTATTAAACCAATTACCCAAACGCCATGATAATATAACTCTTAACATTCTTGTGTCCGAATAATTCTTATATATTTGTTCAACTCCTCCGCTAATATAAGAGTATTCTGGGTTCGCTGTTTTAAAAACATCACTAACAAGGACGCGTACTTCGAGACCTTTCTTATTATGTATGAAATTAAAACCTATGTCAAATTTAAAAAAGTTTTTCATTGTCCTATAATAATACAAACCTGGAACTCTTTCTTCTATATTACAAACTACCTGGAACATATTGCCCACATAAAAAGTATTCATCATTATAAATGTCCCATTTAAACCCGCAATATTGGCAAACTCACTTCTATTCGACAGATATTCATTATAAGCAAAATTACCCTGTAATACCACTTCTATCAATTTTTTATATCTTAAATACTTATAAAAATTTATTCCATAAGAATTCATGTTTAAAAAGTTATCTGATTTTTCAATTTGTTTGGTAATATTCAAAGAGTCAAGCACAACATATCTACCTATTATATCATTCTGATTTGTATAATAAGCTTTTGCGCTAAAAGTATTTAAGAAATAAGTTAATTCAAGATTTTTTATATATGAAGGTCTTAGAAATGGGTTCCCCATTGAATAATCGTACTTACTAATATACCATTTAAATGGATCTAAATATTGGTATGGTGGTCTTTCAATTCTTTCTGAGTAACTAAGAGAGATGTTACTTTTATTGTTCAATTTGTTCGAAATAAACAATGTAGGAAAGAAGTTTATAAAATTGTTTTTATTTTTTTCATTTAAAGTAACAGAATTGCTTATAGTACCGCTAAATTCGGAACGTACACCAGCTTTAAATGACCATTTTTCTATATTTTTCTCCATGCTATAATAAAGCGAATGAACATTCTCAGTGTAATTGTATTTATTAGACAAGGTGGAGTCTATCAAGTTTATATTATTTACAACTGTAAAGAAGTTGCTATTGGAATTGGTGTTTATTATAGAGCTTTTAAAACCAGTATTAACATTACAAGTAAACAAAGGTAGGGCAAAGTCTATTTTAGATGTTAAAATATCATAGTTTTGTCTTCCAACAGTATAGTAATTTTCTGTATAAAGACTTGTATTGTCTATTTGTGTTAATGAAGTAAAAGATCTTTCGTTTAAGGTATAATTATTAAGATACGCTACACTTGCGGTTAAATATGTTTTTTTATTTGGAAATACATGTTTAAAAAACAGTTCCGAATTGTATGTATAATCATTTTTCATTGTTTCTCCATTCGTATAAATGGTTGAATCTGTTTGATTATTATTGTGATTTAAAAATTTGATTTCATTCATAATATCAGAAACTAAACTTTTATTCAATAGAGGTACGCTAAAGTCAGCAATAAGGCTTGTGTTTTGATTAAAGTTATATCCTAAACTTACATTTACATCCAAACCTTTTGAATTCCATTTCTTTGGGTTAAATGCAACAGTTGTAGCGTTGGGAAAATAACTATAGTAATTACTTTGATTTAGGCTAGAAAAATCGGCATTTGTCATGCTTCCTTCAAAAAACATTTTCTTTCCACTATAATTGGCATATGCAGAAACCATATAGGAAGAGTAGCTATTTTTAATATAGCCAGCTTTAATATTTTCCTTCCAACCAGGTAAAATATTTTTATTTGTAACCACTTTAATTATTCCAACATTCCCTTCTGCATCATATTGAGCAGGGGGTGTAGATATAATTTCTACACTATTTATTATGTCTGGTGGTAAGGAGTTTAGATAGCTAATTAAAGCTTGCCCCTCTAAACGAACTTTTCTATCGTTAATATAAACCAGAACAGATGCTTTTCCGAAAATATTCAAAGTTTCATTGGATAAATTTATTGTTGGCAACTGTTTTAATATATCGGTGGTTTCCTTGCCTTTAGTTTCGATATTCCCTTTAATATTTACAATATATCTGTCTGGTTTAAGCTGAATTAAATCCCTTTGTCCATTAATTAAGACTTCACTAAGTAATGTGGAATTTGCACTAAGACTAGCATTTATGACAGTATCATTTTTTAACATGAATTGACTTTGAAAAGGAGAATATCCTAAACATCTAATTAATATTTCACAATTACCACTCTTAGTTGCTTCTATATAGTAATTCCCTAAACTATCACTTATTGCATATTGATTAGGTTCGGAATTAATTAATAATTGAACTGTGGCATATGTGACTGGGGCTCCATTTATATTATTAATATTACCTCTAATTTTGTATGTTTGAGAAAATAAATTACAAGATATTACCAGTAATGAAATACAAAGAAGTATTTGGATTATTTTTGTACTAATATCGTTACTTGCCATCATTTATATCTTTAAAATTTACATTTTTACCTTCAATAATGTCAGGATAAATCAGAATATACAATTTAATAATTGCACGCCAGTAAATATCATACGTTTTACACAAGTACTTAGATGGGATTTCTGTATTATTATTTTCAAGCCATTTAATGGCAAAACAAGAACCTGAACATAGATATTTCATCCAGCAGTCCCGACAAGTTTCATAATTATCTACTGGCTGAGCATACCATTTATTCTCAATTATTTTATCATATTTTATACCTGTGTATATATCTCCTATAGATAGTTCTTTTGCACTAGAGTGATAAGAACATGTATAAATATTGCCATCAATATCAACATATATACCTTCTCTCCCACCCACACAAGCAACATCCTTTGTATCGCCATAATGAATTCTTCTTATATCATTTTTTATCTTTTGACAAAAAATAGTATTATTGCTTTTTATAAGTTCTACATATTTATTTACAACTAAATCCATTTGGTATTCAAAATTATCTAAATCTTCAATTTTAGGCATAAAATGATTATCAAATGAATTAGTAGCAATTGTAAAAATAAAATACAATTTATTCTCTTCAAAGAATGAGAAAACATCTAATATTTTTTTATTATTTGGCAATAAAACAGTTGAACATAGAAAATCAATATTACTTTCTTTTAATAACTTTACATTATTATATACTTGAGAAAAACTACCTTTACCATTACGAAAGATTCTATTTGAATTTTGAATTGCTTCAGGGCCATCAAAACTTATAGTAATATCAATTTTATGTTCTTTGAAATACACTAGCATTTCTTGAGTTAAAATTGTTCCATTTGTCGTTAAGTCAAATGAGACTTTCTTAAAACCATTTACTTTACAATGCGTTGCTAATTTCCGAATTAACTTAAAGTTTAGTGTTGGTTCCCCCGAACCTGTAAAATAAAAGGTTATTGGATTATTTTTTTCTTTTTTAAGAAAGTTTAAAATATCAATAAAAATATCATCACTTAATTCTTTTCGCTTTTTTGATGATGCAGAAATATAACAATACGAGCAGCTAAGATTGCAACCATTAACCAAATTGACTCCAATCATATTGGTATTATAATATTTTATATTATCATTTATATTTTTTTCTTTTAATTCTCCAAGTTTTTTTTCAGACTGCTGCTTTTTATTTCTTATTGATTCTAAAACATTTTTAATTTTTCTTCCTTGTTCTATTTTTACAATCTCAAAATCTTCCACACAAAAAAAGTATTTTGAGCCACCAATATCAAATTGCTTAAACATTGTTTTTATTTATACGTTTTTTTAAATAATTTCTAAAAATCAATGCCATAAATATTATTTTATGGCATTGATTTATTTAACAAATTACCGTGATAAAAATGAAGCAGACGAACCACAACAACTAGTACCACAAACACGATCTGTATTCGCATTAGAACTTAAAGTTGAAGTTTTACCTCCTTTAATTTTTTTTAGTGCATCTCCATTTAAGGAAGAATAACCTTTTTCACTGGTAATTTGTACCTTTTTTGAAACTTTTTTCATACAAATAAAATTTAAATTAATAAAAAGATTAACGATTGCAAAGTAAAACAATCAGATGGAAATTATTTTTCCGTCACTCAATTTTTCAAATAATATTTTTTATTGCGTTTGCAATAATATATTTCAAAACCTTTTTCACGGAGACAGTTTATCATATTGCGAACTGTCTTTTCAGAACAATCGAATTTGTCAGCTACCTCTCGTGGAGAAGAAAGTTTCTCATTTTTGATTAAGTCAAGTAGATAATCAAGTCTCTCTGAATAAGTAATAT
The DNA here is from genome assembly GCA_964653595.1 of uncultured Lentimicrobiaceae bacterium. GTDB lineage: Bacteria > Bacteroidota > Bacteroidia > Bacteroidales > WCHB1-69 > JBAXTE01. The sequence continues at coordinate 178 of CAZZHH010000109.1, read as the reverse complement.
AGTCCATTTTCATTCTATTTTCATTTGTGGGTCAGCCAGAGCAAATGTGTTGCAAATTTTTGCGATTGCCCGTGTGTTGGCAATTTGCAACTCTTTTGCTGCGTGTCGGCTTCGCCTTGTTGGTAACGCCAGTCCGTCTAAAAACCTCCCAAACTGCGTCAATTTTGCTCAAATTTAA
>CAZZHH010000108.1:0-4774 GCA_964653595.1 uncultured Lentimicrobiaceae bacterium | reverse complement strand
TGATTTGATAGAGAATAATTTGAAGCGGATAAAGTTGCTGGAGGAGAAGGCACAATTGCATTACAAAATTGAGTTTGGCGAATATCAGTTTGGTGACAAGGAACCCCAGAATTTACCAAAAGGGTGGACAATAAAGTCTATTGGAGATATTTATGGAAAATTGGAATCTGGCTCAAGACCAAAAGGCGGCATTGATAAAGAACTGAAAGAAGGAATTGCAAGTGTTGGAGCAGAGAATGTGATTGGCTTGGGTAAGTATAATTATCAAAGTGAAAAGTTGATTACCGAAGCATTCTTTGAAAATATGAATCGTGGCAAAATAGAAAATAAGGATATTCTAATCTACAAAGACGGTGCATACATCGGTAAAACAACTTTGTTTCAAGACGATTTTCCGCACGAAAAATGCTGTGTAAACGAACACGTTTTCTTATTAAGAAGTAAAGATGATCTTTATCAGAATTATTTATTCTTCACCCTTTATCAGAAACTTTATTTTGATAAAATGCAGCAACTTAATGCTAATGCTGCCCAACCTGGAATTAATCAAGAAAGTTTAAAATCATTAAGAATCCTATGGCCATCAGAGAATGTAATTGAAGAATTCAATGAAAAGGTTGAAAGCTTGATGAAATTAATTTTTGTAGTGGCAAAACAAAACACCAAATTGAGAGAGGCACGGGATATTTTATTACCTAAACTTATGAATGGACAAATAGAAGTGTAAAATTATGGCAGAAATAGAAAACCCAAGAATAAGACCCGTTGGAGATTTACTCCAAGAAAACTTTTTTGTTCCACGGTATCAAAGAGGGTATCGTTGGGGAAAACAGGAAATTACAGAGCTGCTTGATGATATTTTACAGTACTTTGATGATTCAAAACCATCGAGTAACAAAAAGAAAGCAGGTAAATTTTATTGTTTACAACCAATAGTTGTTAAAGCAAAAAAATGGAATGGCCATAACAGTGAAATTATTTCTGGATGGGAGTTAATTGATGGACAGCAGAGATTGACAACTTTATTTATAATTCTAACATATCTCGAAGACATTCGACAATTTTATGACAACAAAAACGAGGTCTTTAGAATTGATTTTGAAACACGAGAGAACTGTAAACCTTTTTTTGACGATAAAATATTCATAAATAAAATTGATGATACTAATGTAGATTTCTTTCATATCTCAAATGCTTATCAATATGTAAAGGATTGGTTTAAAGATAAGTTACCTTTAAGGTTAGATATTTTAAAAACAATATTAAACACTGAAAATAATGTTTCAATAATTTGGTACGAAGCTGTTGACAATAACCAAGATAATGACGACAATTCTATAGAGTTATTTACCCGCTTAAATGATGGAAAAATTCCTTTGACAGATGCTGAATTAATTAAAGCATTGTTGCTTCAGGCAGATTTATATCCAACAAACGAGGACCGATTTGTAAAGCAGCGACTATTTGAAATAGCTACCGAATGGGACGATATAGAAGCTAAACTACAAGATGAGAAATTTTGGCTTTTTTTGAATGACACAAGTTATCAACCTTCATCCAAAATTGAATTTATTTTTAAACTCCTAGCGGACAAATGGAATGAGTTTGAGAAACAATCGCTTGTAAAGTATGACTTAATTGATGGCAAACCCAAGCATTATGAGTTTTTAGTTTTTGACAAGTATTTATCAAATAAACGAGCAGCATTTTCAGAAAGAGATGAGGATGGGAAAGATATATTAGAACCAGTCAATGAGATATGGAAAGAAATAAAAGAAATGTTCAGTATTTTTTATGAATGGTACAACAACCATAATTTATTTCATTACATAGGTTTCTTATTGGCTATTGAAAAAAACAAAGAAGAGCTTTTTCGAGATTTAATCGACCTAAAACTAACAAAAACTTCATTTGAAGATAATATCAAAATCAGAATTGCAAAGTCGGTAAAAATTAACAAAAAGGACAAAGAGACTGGTATTATTAAACAGTTGAACCAAATAGCTTATGGTGAAGATAATCAGGAAATAATAAAAGTTCTTTTGTTATTTAATGTAGATGCTTTAGTTAAACACAAAAAGGAAAATGCAAAATTTCCGTTTCACTTGTATAAAAAAGAGAAGATTACAAGCATAGAACATATTCATCCACAAAATCCACCAAGTATAGATGCTGATGAAGACAGGGCAAGAATATGGCTTACTCAGCATAAAACGTCTTTGTTTTCAATAAAAGAATTTGCTGGAAGTAATAAGGATGAGATAGATAATGTATTGCAACAAATAAATAGTCTATTAATTAATTACGATAAAGAAGTATTTAAAAGTCTATTTACTCAAACATTGGAATTGTATATTAAAATTTCTGATTTTAAAGAATCTGAATTGCATACTCTTTATAATTTAGCCTTAGTAGATAAAGATACAAACAGTCAACTCAACAATTCATTTTTTGATGTCAAGAGAGAAATTTTAAAAGAAAATAAATTGGGAAGATATGTGCCTATTTGCACCCATAGGGCATTTTCAAAATACTATTCTAGCAGTTCAAAAGAAATGATATTTTGGAACAATGAGGACAGACAAGCCTATTTTAGGGCAATAGAATCAGTTTATCTTTCATTTATTAACTTAATAGGAACGGGCAATGGCAACTAATAATACAACATTTTGGAATCTTATAAATTCCTCTAAGATAAGCATACCCATTATTCAAAGAGACTATGCTCAGGGTCGTGAAGAAGAATCTGAAAAACGTGAGAAGTTTTTAAATGCCATCCTGAATCATTTAAACAATAACGAAAAACTACATTTAGATTTTGTTTATGGAAGAGTAAAAGACAATACTTTTTACCCTATTGATGGGCAACAGCGGTTGACGACTTTATTCCTGTTGCATTGGTATTTTGCATTAAAGGAAAAAGTCAGTAATGAAGAAAAATTGAAATTAAGCCAATTTGTATATGATACTCGAATTAGTTCAAGAGAGTTTTGTCAATCATTAATTAAAGAGGATATTGAATTGCCTATAACTACTGATGATGGTGCATTTATAAATGCTATTAAAAACAAACCTTGGTATAGAGATAAATGGGATACAGACCCTACTATTAAAGCAATGCTTGTAATGATTCAAGACATTCATATTAAATTTTATAATATTAATTCACCTTCGGTATTTACTCAACTGATTAACGAAAACTCAATTTCTTTTGAATTATTGGATTTAGGGGTAAAAGGATTTGAACTAACCGATGAGCTTTACATTAAAATGAATGCAAGAGGCAAACAACTCACTTCATTTGAAAATTTTAAAGCAAATTTCATTCAATTAATTGATAAGTATTTTAAAGACAAAAAACTTGACCATCCAATTAAAGGTAAAATATCCTATTCTGGCTACTTTTCTTACAAAATAGAAAAAGAGTGGACTGATTTGTTTTGGGCTTATAGAGGAGATAAAAAAACCACTGATGAAGGGTTTTCAAATTACTTTGAATTTATTACTCAATTATTTTATTTTAAGAAAAATAAAAATGCAAAAGCAGAAGATTTTAAAAACTCTTTCAATCAATATAATGAAGTTTATTGCATCGAAGAAAATTTATTGTTTCTATTTGATTCATTAGATGCTCTTTATAAAGTATTTACAAAGAACGGGGTAAAAGCAGATAAGACTAATATTGAAATTTACTATAAAAATTTATTTTTCATTGAGGATATAGAGGGACAGGCTAATTCAAGAATTAGATTATTTTGGAATAAATTAGAAGAATATAATTTGTTTGAATTACTCATTAAAAATAATGAAACTGAAGATGTAAGTAATAAACGAAGAAATTGGATTATGCAATTTTGCATATTGCAACATATCGTGAAGTTTAAAAAATACGAGGTAGATGAAAGGTTAATTAATTATGTGAGAATTATAAGAAATCTATTTCAAATTACTAGATATAAAAGCGATACAAAATTCATTAATGATATTCGTTTAAATTATTTTGGCGATTACTATTCCGTTTTTAATAAACTTAACTCTGAAAATCCCTATGAAACCTTAATTAATGAAGAAATTCCTTTTAAAGGGTCGCGGTTTCTTGAGAGTACAATTAAGTATGAGATTGAAAAAGCTAAAATACTTCAATCAAATGAATCTAATAATGGGGCACTATTATCTATCGAGAATATCGAGGATTTTGGTGGTTTAATTCATCAACTGAAACCGGAATTAACTAAATCTAAACTTCAAAATTATTTACAAGCAATCAAAGAAATATGGAATAACTCTATTTCTGATACATTAAGAATACAAGCATTAATCGCTTGTGGATTTGATAGTCTTTATATCAAAGATACTAAGATGGGTGAAACGTACTATTTTGGAAAAAGAGGGAATTGGTCAGTCATATTAACAAATGATGAAGAAGGAATTTCAAATAGTATTTTATCATTGCTTGATACCTACATAAATATTCACGAAACGAATAATAAATTACAAACGATTATTGATAAATGGTTAGTTACTAATAAAGCGGATAGGTCGTATAAGTATTATTTTTTAAAATATCCAGAATTTACATCAAAGTTAAATTATTTTGTTTGGCCAAACGATTATGAAATTAGGATGTTAGGCACAGAAGGTTCAAATCCTTTAGTAGCTTATCATATAAATCCTTTTGTACTAACAGTTTGTAGGAAAATTAATGATAAGAATGTATGCGATGAAAACCAATGTTATCTTCAATATTCAGGTAATTCCCCTTTGATTTTAAAAA
>CAZZHH010000107.1:0-5063 GCA_964653595.1 uncultured Lentimicrobiaceae bacterium | reverse complement strand
TATTCTCAATAAATTTGGAAACATCGTTAAAAGGGCTTAAATTTGAGCAAAATTGGCGCAGTTTGGGAGGTTTTTAGACGGACTGCCGTTAGGGGCAAGTGTGGAAAAAAAGACAGAGATAACAATAAATTGAAAAGCAAACCATTGTGAAAGGACAGAAAAACGAAATATTGACAAGAAAAGTGAACCGACATACAAGACGACCTGATATTTTTTTTTATCGTGCATTTTTCTGATAATTTATTTTTCGACACACATTTAACAATCTGTTTATCTGAAATTTAAGTCATTGCAACAAATAATCAAAGTTTTTCAATATGCAAAAATAATTACATTTAGCTTAATTAGAAATATAATTAAAAAAATAAAATTTATTATTGATTTTGAAATTTATTTTTGCTAATTTAGCAATCAAATTTGAGGGCAATAAAAACATTAAGTTCCCCCGATAATTAAACTTATAAAATATCATTTTAAACCTTAATAACAACATCATGATAAAGAAGACACCTCCAATCAAAACGGACATGTTCAGATTTGTAACCTTCAGATCGCCTGAACAATTATCAATAAAAGACAAAAATATTCGTTTTGTTATACATCCAGACATGAGTAAAAGTGTTATAAAAACATGTCCAATACCATCTCCTGGCGAAGATTCTACAAAGAAATTTCAAGAATACTTAAAACAATTTAAGGCAATAAATACTGTACCAGAAATCAGAGCGATTAATCCTGAATTATTTGATTTAGGGACATTGGCTTACAAGAAAAAAATCAATATATCAGATTTGACTACCATTGAAAACTTGCTAACTATTGAAAATGAAATATTGTTGTTCGATCAAATATTTTATCAGGTAATAAGTAAGGAAAATAACTATGTGAGACAAGCTGCATCATTATTACTTATAATTAACCATGCATTGAAATTTAAAGACCATCTAATAGAATTTGGTTTAAAAAAACTTACGGGTATAAAAATTGAAATTCCATATCAGGTAATGGAATGTTTCAAACCATGGTGGTTTTCACGTTGCGGTGGTAGTTTAGAAGGAGTACAAAACCTTGGTATAGCAGATTTTAGAAGAGTTGAACAAGAAGTATGTTGTTATGTTCCAGGTGAGGTCTCGCACATTGAAAATGTAATGGCTAAAGAGTACAAAGAACGAAGCACACGAAATTATGTAAGGACAGAAAATACAATTGAAACAACTAAAGAAACTGAAATTGAAAACCTTACAGATGTTACTACGGCTACGCGAAACGAGCTTTGTAGCGAGGTTGCACAAGTCTTAGAACAGGACAGAAGTAATAGTTATGGTGGTTCATTGGGGGTATCGGCAGAATATATGGGTGCACAAATCAATGTTAATGCTTATGCAGATTTTGCAACATCAAATTCCTCGTCTTATTCAAATATTGAAGCTAAAACTTATGCCGAAGAAGTAACAAAAAGAGCATTAGAACGAATCGTTCAGCGTACATCTGAAAAAAGAACTTCGAAAATAATCAAAGAATTTGAAGAAAACAACAAGCATGGTTTTGATAATAGAGCTGGCGAGCAACATGTAACAGGTATATATCGTTGGTTAGATATAATGTACAAAAACCGTTTGATTAACTATGGGAAACGGCTAATGGTTGAATTTATGACTCCAGAGCCTGCTGAGTTTTACAAGAGAATTTTAAAATACAAGTCTGTTGAAACTAATTCCGAAACAACTAAATTACCTGACCCACCTCAAAACTTATCTGAATTTGGAATAAATAAACCTGAGGATATCAATAAGCAAAATGTATATAATGTTGCCAGTTATTATGGTATAACAATTAGTTCATTACCTGTGGCTAGTTTAGAGCTTACAATTAACTTATCACCGTTATCTCCCGTTGACCACAATAGACATATTGATACTCAAAGTTTATCGCCAATAAATGTACCTAACGAATATGAAGTTGATAAAATCATAGGTTCATATACATACTCATATCAGGCTGGAAGTGCTCTCAGTTCTCAAAGAGCATTTTGTGATTTTACTTTTGGTGGAAAGATTGTAAATAGTGGGTTTGATTATTCAGGCACAAAAAAGAACAAAACAGTTAATATAAATTTGGATTTGAATCCGAATTTAGCAGGATCTATTCCTGTTGGTGTTGCTTATTCTGGTTGTTGGGGATTTTACGGTGCTGTAAATGTTAATTGTATTTTAAAAGGGTCGGTTATTAAAGATTGGCAAACCGATTGTTATAATAAATTTCTCACAGCATACAACACCAAATTAAACGAATATAATCAGGCAATTGCAGATGCAAATCAAAAAGATGAAACTGCCCAAATAGGAGATGTCACAGAAAGTAGTAACACTACCATGAATCGTATTATTGAGCAACGAGAACTCAAAAGAATTTGTATTGAAATGTTAGTTAAACCTTATTGTAGAGTACAGGGCCAAAAGAATTATTCTGATATTAATGCGTGTGATTTGTATCAAATTCCACAAGTCAACCAAACTCAAGAATATACGCAATATGCTTCAATGGTTAAATTTTTCGAACAGGCAATTGATTGGCAAATTATGTCATACATATTTTACCCATATTATTGGGCATCCAAGTGTGTTTGGGCTGATTTAATGAAAAGTGAAAGCGATGATTTGGTGTTTCAAGCTTTTCTGCAAAGTGGCATGGCAAGAGTAGTTGTTCCTATACGTTTGCAATATACAGAAGCATTTGCTTTTTATTTGGAAACTGGTGATATCTGGCTTGGCAACGAATTGGTATCTGGAACACAAAACGATTTGTATTTGTCTATTGCAGAAGAAATGCAAACTGTTGAAGGTACAGTTGAAGAAGAATGGATAAGTAGAGTACCATCAACATTAGCTATCATACAAGGCAAATCTGCATATCTCGAACAAGAAGGTTTACCTTGTTGCGGTGATGTGGAAAATAGTGATACTACATCTGGTATAATTAAAGATGAAAACACGTTACAAATTATAAATCCATAAAGTTATGGAAAATAGTATTTTTGAATTTGCTGATAAGTTTGGATATGATAGCCCATTTAATTCGAACTGGGAAAAAGAAGACTTTAATAGCTCAAATCCTAACAATGATATTCCATCTATTTCCTTGAAAGACAAAAAGTTAAAGACTATCCCAATATTAAAGGCCTTTAGAATAGATTTTATCGTAGATGGTGAGTGGCAAAGAATAGGAGGGACAAAATACGAAATTAAAATAAAAAATTCCAATAAAAATGTTGTTATTTCAACAAATCATTGGAGTGCAGAGCGTGGATGGACTATTTCAACATACATTGGCACTAAAGAGCCTTGTACTGTAAGTATTCAGTTTGAGGTAAATGGGAAGCATTCAAATTCAATAACACTATCATTTGTTGATAATAGATCTATTTGTGTAAAAATTTTAACTGTTGATGATGTTAAAAATATTGTCAGTATTTTAAGAGAAAAGACCTTTTATAAAGCGAAGGATCCGAAAACAGGAAAAGACAAGGACTTCCCTTTAACAACCCTTCCTTATTATGCTGTTGATAAAATTTTTCACAGAAATGATAAATCAGGAAAGTATAAGTCTGAAATTGTAACCAACCAGTCATTTGAAAATTTCACAGCGCAGTTGAATTATATTTTTAAATTATATGAAATCCATAATTGTAATAGAAGATGCCATTTTCTTTCCCAAATTTTTATTGAAACTCAATATTTTTCCCAAACAATTGAGAGCAATAATGATTATACCAGTGGATACGATCCATGGAGAGGAAGAGGCTTACTGCATTTAACACATAAAGAAAACTATAAAAAATATTCGAAATATTGTGGAACTGATGTTTTAGCAAACTATTCTTTAGTATCAACGAACTTGGAAATTGCTGCTGATTCGGCTGGTTGGTATTGGCAAAAAGGCAGTTCGCATGGTGACATAAATAAAATTGCTGATTCCAAAACTGTTAAAGATGTTACCAAAGCAGTTCAAGGTGGTGATCGGGGGCTTGATGAAAGAAAGAATGCCTTTAATCTTCTAAAAAACATTTTCAATGAAAAATAGATTATTGGGTTTGGTTTTTTCTATCATTTTAGTTTCCTGTATAAATGATAATAATACAAGAACAAAGGATACGGGAAAAATAAAATCTTCAGAGAAAGTTTATGATACAACGACGGGATGTTTTAATAAATATCCAGTTGAAGAAAAAGTAGATTTTTTAAGACTGGAAAATAACGGTTTTTATAGTTTTGAACTCAATAAGATTCTTTTTCATAAAAAAGAATCTTATGTGTTAAATTTTTGGAGCAGTGAATGCAATTCTTATTATTCTAATATTCCAATAATTCTAGGTCATGGAGCAGAGAACCCTTTTTTGGATTATAAACTTGATTCGGACTTTGAAGAAAAATTCGGTAGGACAAATGAGTTGAAATTCGTTATTAAATTTTATTTTGCACGAGTACGCTTGAATCATGAATATATTATTACAAAAAAATGTAAATTTATATTAAAGAATGTTTATTATGAATTCCATACTCCCAAATTGGTTACTGGGGTAAATATTGACACAGTAGCTTGGTATGCAAAGTTTCCAATAAATAAAGAAATTAAAAAAATAAACATGAATAAAATTGATTCTATTAATCAGGGTGAATGGAATAATATAAATAGAATAGAAAAATACGATATGGAATAACTTAAAGTAATAAGTGCAACTTTATAGGGTGACCTAATTAATCGTGTCGATATTAATTTCTTTAAAAAAGGAACATTCCTTATCAATGAACAACCAAATTAATGACTTATAAGACCAGAAGACAGAACACCAGGCGGTAACAAAGGCTATGAAATAATGGCGGGTGAGAAAGTAATTTGAGAGTTCACAGATATTAATTAACTTTGCTGTGGGGTGACAGGAAAACGGTATTAAAACCGCCACTATTCATAGCCTCAGGCGTCAGACTGTCTAAAAACCCCTCCTCTCCTGTTTTTATTAACACGCTGATTGTTAATAACTTATCTTGCCAGCACTTGGTTAACAG
>CAZZHH010000106.1:0-5362 GCA_964653595.1 uncultured Lentimicrobiaceae bacterium | reverse complement strand
GCGTTGACCATTGGATACCACCATCAAATGGAATTTTAAGAAATACAAACTGGTCAGACTTATTTGCATCAAAAGCCACCAAAGAAATTGATGGACTTTTTGACTTCCCTAAAAATATAGACATTATTAAAAACATTATTAAATCTTGTGAATACAATGGTGATATAATTCTTGACTTTTTTGCAGGTTCTGGCTCAACAGGTCAAGCAGTTTTAGAACTTAATGAAGAAGATAACTCTCATAGAAAATTTATATTAGTTCAATTACCCGAAAAAGTAAACGAAAAGACAGACACAGGAATAAGAGCTATAGAATTAGGATTACACAAAATCAGCGACATTACTATAGAAAGGAACAAAAGAGTGGTTGAGGCAATTGTTGAAGATAAGAAAAATAAACAACCCGACTTATTTACGAATGGCAAGGAAGATGAAAGTATAAAAAACTTAGGCTTTAAAGTGTTTAAACTTGTAAAATCAAACTTCCCTAGAGTTGAGTTTGCCCCTGACCCAGAAAAAACTTCAGAAGAAAATATTGAGTTATTAAAAAAATATATTTCCGAAAAAGAAGCACAACTCATAACAGTTTTTAATAGAAATGAATTGATTACAGAAATATTGCTTAAAAACGGTTTCACACTTAACTACAGAGTTAAATCATACAGAGAAATTAAAGGCAACAGAGAAGGATTAACAGGGAGTTATACTCAAACGATTGAAATTGTAAATGATGATGAGAAAGAAGCTCTAATTTGCTTGGATGAATTTATGTTAAGTGATACTGTTGAATATTTCAAGCAAAATACTGATAAAAATTTCATCTGCCTTGAACGTGCTTTAGACACAACAAAAAAATGGAATCTGAAACATTATTTAGGAGATAAATTTAAAGCGTTTTAAAAAGCACATTATGACAAATCTTATCATAAATAGAGTAAATTATATTTTGTCAGCGACTTATCCTAATCTTTACTTTTCAAAAGTTGACAATTTGATTTTTAGAATGCAATTTTTGCATTTTAAGCAACGCATTGCAAATCAATTGAAAGACGATCACCTTTTAGAGTGGACAAAAGAATTGAAAGATGAAGATTATATTTATTACAGTTTCACCCAACCAACTAGCAATGACTATTTTACTCTCAAGTCTGAGAGTTATCCTTTTAAATATTTCAAAGCCAAGTTCGTTCGAGAACAATTAATAAATTTTTTCAAAGAGAGAAACTTTATTGTTGAACCCTTTCCAAAAGGCAACGACCTTAGTGTTTATGAGAAAATTGATGACTTCAATAATGATTGGAGTATTTATAGAAGATACGATTTATTAGTTCGTCCTTCTAGAAGGGAAATTGCGTTCAATATTGGTAGTGAAAAAACATTAATAAGCAATCATAAATGTAATTTTGAGCACAATGATAAGATTAGAATTATTGATTCTAAAGATAATTTCATTAAACCTCTTGGTTGTCAGAAAGATGTCAATAATTGCAGAATTATTGCAAACAGTACCAAACGAAAAGAGCTAGGTTTAAATAGTGAACCAAGAAAATTAAACTTTAAGTATTTATACAATCAATTGATAACATTCTATAATAACCATTTATTAGTCCTTAACAAAGACAATTTTAAAATTGAAGCAGGTGGATTAAAAAATGTCGAACAAACAGATTTAAACAAGGTAAATGTCAACGAAAATCTAATGCTTTTCGGCAAAGAAAAGACTGATATAAACGCAGTTACTGGGATGCGTGACTATGGTATTTATAAAGCTTCACCAAAAGCAACAGATGTAAAATTTATTTTTGTTTATGAGAATAGTAGAGATGCGAACCAACTTTATCTTTATTTAAAAAATGGGTTAAAGCATTTTCCTGGATTATGGAGTTATGTGGGCATTCCTATAAGATTGTCAGATTTAAAACTACAATATGACGGCATAGATGATTTAAAAAATAAAATCGATAATTTTCTTTCAGAAAATCTACCTAATGACTATTATAGTGATTTGTTTACAATAGTGATAAACCCTAATAGCAGTCAAGAGAAAGAAGAAATTGATGAAGATGAAAATCCAGCCTATTTTACCATAAAAAGAAAATTTCTAGAAAAGGGAATACCAACCCAGTTTATTCAGGATAAAAATATCCATTCAGGTAGTTTTCATTACTTTTTACCAAATATTTCCATTGGTATTTTGGCAAAGCTTGGCGGTATACCTTGGCGTTTAAAAACAAAAAAAATAGATGAATTAGTAGTTGGCTTCAATCAAAAAACTTTAGGAGAAAAGCAGTTCATTGGTAGTGCTGTGTTTTTTTCAAACGATGGGCAGCTTGGCAAAACATTTGGTTTCCCTGAAACAAATTCTGAAACAGCCCTAGTTAGTAATTTAAAATCTGCAATAGAACAATATTTAAGTCAAAAAGAATCACCACCCGAAAGATTGGTAATTCACTATTATAAACCTCAAAGTGGAAGAGAGCAAAAATCAATTGAAGACCTAATTCAAAGGGAATTAAGACTAAATATTCCATTTGCAATTGTTGAAATCAATGACAGTAAATCTCAAATGGACATTTGTTTTGATAAAGATTTTGAACTGGGTATGCCTGAAAGTGGCACATATGTAAGGGTTAGCAATACAGAATATCTTCTTTTCAATAACACACGTTATCAGAAGAATCCTTTAAGAAGTGTGGCAGAAGAATTACCTATCAAAATAGCAATCCACTTCGCTGACACTGGCGGCTTTTCACATAGGGACTTAATAAGTCAAGTATATGAGTTCTCAAGATTATATTGGAAAGGCTTGAAACAAAGAAGCCAACCTTCAACAACAATATATGCTAAGCTGATTGCTGAGTTTACTGCGAATTACAATGGTGTTTTGCCGAATAATGAAACAGTAAATAACACACCTTGGTTTTTATAAGCTATGAACATAACTGATGCAATAAATAAAAGTCTTTTCTTCTTTGGTGCAGGTGCGTCATATGATTCAGGCTGTAAACTGTCCTCTGGCATGTTGGAAGACATTAAACGAAAAATTAGTAGTAAAAACGATGAAACCTTTAACAAGCCAGAAAAAGAGGCGTTAAAGTTTCTGCTTTCTTGCCTTGAATATCATAGTGAATGGCGAACACTTGAAACAGCCGAAAATTTCAAGTTTACTCCAAACATTGAGGAACTTGCATTATTAATAAGGCGTGTAAAGAATAGAGAAAATTTCTTGCCATATCCTATTACTGGTAATTGGGCAGATAAACTCGTTCTTTTAGAATCAGAATTTGATTCTCTTTCTGATTCAGAAAAATATGGCAATTCCCTCTTTAGTTCTTTAGATAAGAAAATCAAATCTAAATTATTGCGTGAATGGTTAGAACCAAATAACTACACATTTTTATCAGCTCTAAAAGACTTTTTCCAACATTTTCCGAGTGAATCTTTCAGAATGGATATTTTTTCTCTTAACAATGATATGGTAATAGAGAATTATTTTACTGAGAATTATAATAAACCTTGGAGAGGCTTTGTTAGTGGAGTATGGACTGGTTTCGAAGAAGAAAATATTCCTGATGATTTTGGTAGGATTAATTTGTATAAACTTCATGGTTCGCTTGATTGGGTTAGACTTGATAGTGGTGATTTTAAAGAAGAAGAGAATTTAAACGAACAAGAAAAAGGACACATTGAGGAAGAACATTCACCATATTTAATATTTGGTCAAGGCACTAAAACATTTTCTGTAGAACCATTCTTTACTTTGATACAACATTTCCAAAAAAAGCTTAGAGAAAGAAGTTATATATTTGTAATCGGCTATAGTTTTTTTGATCCATATATTAACAATCTACTTATAGATGCAGTAAAAGGCACTTCAAAAAAGTTGATTATTATAAACCCTGTATTTGGACCTGATCAGCTAAAAATTAAAACAGAAAATGGCAATCAACTTAAAACTAAAGATGATTTTTTGAGAATACAATATCCCATTGGTGTGTCTGACAAAAATCTAGCAGACTACATTGAAGACATTCAGAAAAATTCATTTTATTCAGAATTACCTGAATTTAATATAAAGCAAATAAATGCTGAATCCTTAGAATTTCTGCCTGTTGGAACTAAAGATTTCTTAAATAAGTATTTTGAAAATGGTGGTGACATGTTCACAAAATTAATTAATGAATATGAAAGTAAAAGAGCTGATGAACACCCATTTTAATTCCCGACACTCGAGTGTAAGCACATTTGCAAACCGCTTCAAGCCCAAACGCAGACCATAGTTTGCAAAAGAGCTTAAAATCATCACTCATTTTCTGGGGTAACAGCGAAAATAAAAATAATCTTTTAGATTTTGCCTACCCACATTTGGCACATTGCCTTTTGCCCGACACACGAGCCAAAACTTCGCAAAAGTCAAAGAGCCAAACTTTCCTCCCACCCTTGACTTTTAGCTTTGCATTTTGAAATTAAATATACATGATAAAAAAAAGCCCCGTTTCCGGAGCCAATTTATTCGCGCTTTCATTGATATTATTTAACTAGTCCAGATAAGTCATTACCCGGTTTAAATTTTACAACTTTTTTTGCTTTAATTTGAATTTTTTCACCTGTTTGTGGGTTTCTTCCAGTACGTTCAGCAATATCAACAATTTTAAAAGTGCCAAAACCAATAAGTGTAATACTTTCACCAGCTTTTAGAGCTTCGCTTATTGCTCCTATGGTTAATTCTAATGCGTTTTTAGCTTCAGTTTTGCTAATGTTGCCTCTCTTAGCAATCCAAGTAACTAATTCTGGTTTGTTCATGCTCATAATTGTCATTGTTTTAAAGTAAATAAATTCAGTTCGTTTTCAATTTGTTCTGACACAGATAGAAAGCAAATATACGAACATTTTTAAGAAAAAGATTTTGAAAAAGAAAATATAACTAACTTTGCAATAAGCCAACGCATTTGCAAGCACATTGCCAAAGCCACACGAGCCAACGCTATAACCAAAGCTTTGTCAAAGAGCTTGCAAAGCCAACGCACAGAGAAAAAATTGTTTTAAAAAATTTGCCTGCCCTTAAAAAAAAAAAAAACGCCGACACACGAGCCGACACAGACAGAAAAGTTGTTTGTGACAATGACACAGAGACTGAATAACGACAATGGTTTACTAGCCTTGAAGAAAAGAACACCAGGCGGTAACAGCACCTTAGCATAATAGCGGGGTTCACAACCAATTTGGAAGTTTGAAACTTTTAATTAAATTTGTTGCTAGTTTGACAGGGTAGTATTTCAAAATCCCGCTACAATGCCAAGCTGCGAGACGTTAGGCAACATTAAAAAGACACTGCGGAATGACTAATAAAATGAATGAAAAGA
>CAZZHH010000105.1:0-5390 GCA_964653595.1 uncultured Lentimicrobiaceae bacterium | reverse complement strand
TCAGAAAAACCGTTTCCACCTTTCACAACACTCCTTTCCTCACTGAATGCTAACGTCGGCGGCTTGCTAACGGTGGGGATAAATCCCTTTTCCTGTCGCTTACCGCTAACGTTTATTAATTTGTTTGTCGTTTCCAGTTCATTTCGAGCCCCCACTGATAGCAAACCGCTGTTACCAGTCTGGGCGATTTATTGTCGCTAAAAGTTGTCCTTGCAAGTTCTCTCAAAGTGCATTTTGATAGCTAACCAAATTGTTTCCTTTTTCGTTTGAATTTTTAGTTTCACAGCAGTTTTAAACAACAACAACTCACTTATCATTGTCAATTTTATCTAAACAACGTCACCGTCCCGTTTAAATCGTGCGTATTTCCATTGATGTCAACGTACAGAATTACCCAGAAGTAGACTCCTTCGGGACATTTTTGGGTTTTAAGCTGACCGTCCCAAGCAAAGTTTATGTTGTTGGATTGAAAGATGTTTTCTCCCCAACGATTGAAAATTAAAATGTTAAGTGAATTTATGTTTCGCATTGATCCAGCTTTAAACACATCGTTAGTACCATCGCTGTTTGGAGTGAATACATTTGGCATAATAAGTAACGGGTCGCAGTCGTCCACTTTGATGAAAATAGTGTCACTTACCGAAACGCATGGATTGGAGGCTTGAACCCAATATTCTCCTTCATTTTCAATCCATCGGGTGGCATTTATGGAGCCGTTTTCCCATTGATAATTTACACCCCATGGAATGGACGCATTCAACAACAACTTGTGGTTCATACAAATTGTTGTATCATTCCCAAGATAAAGCGTAGGATTCATCAAATTTTCGATGTTGATGGTGTCGCTTTTTTGGGTGCATAAATTCGTAACCACCACCCAGTATTGCCCTTGGTAAATTACTGTATAAGTGCTGTTGGTGGATTGATCTTGCCACAAATAACCAGCGTGGGCAGTGAGGGGTTGCGTGGCATCAAGCAGGATATGTGTCAAATAACAGAGCACCGTATCATTGCCCAAATTTAAATTTATGGGTGAAAACATTGAAATTTGAATGGTGTCCGTAACCACACAACCAGCATCTGTTGTAGCAGTTACATGGTAAGTTCCCGTATCGCTTACTGTGATTTCTGGCGAAATATTGCCAGTGCTCCATAAATAAGTTGCGTTTCCAGATACAGAGCCATCCAATAAAATAGAACTTTCTAGACATATAGTAGTGTCGTTCCCCAGTGCAATTAACGGTGGAGCAACCACATGCACCAAGCCTTTGATGGTATCGCAATAGCTGTTTACAAACAGATTGACATGATAATACCCAGTGTCTGCATACATGTGAAAAACAGTATCGCCTAACGTTAACGCACTATCGCCAAACTCCCAAACATTGGTTAAGTTGCTGTCGGCATTTGTTACTACGGTATATTGCAGTGAAGTGCCCACACATATAGTGTAAGGGTCAATTAATGTGTTTTCGATTGGGGTGGTGTTTATTTTTCCTTCGTAGGTGGGTTTGTTAAAACTCATCACCAATGGCGCTCCGTAACTAATGTAATTGCCAGATGTGGCGATATTGTCTGACGCAGTTTGATAGGAAGTGCTCCAGACAATCAATCCGTTGGGGTTGGATATTTCGTTAAACCCTGTGTTTATTTCTATTCTAGCGGTAGAATATTGGGGATTGCCAGTTACTGGTTGTAACATTGAACCGATATTAATGTTGTTTAATACTGTCTGGTTTGCACCTGCAGTGGGGGTAACCACTACAATCGTTGATTTCTCCTGCGCAAAATAATTATTTAAACTTTGCCAATCTACGAGATAATCATTGTTTAAAAATTTTAACGATGGGTAAAAAAACCAACCCGATGTGGCGGTTTGTTCCAAAGCAGGTAACTGGATCATTCCACCTCCTCCCCAGAACCAACCGGTGCTGTCGCGCATAAAGGAATGCGAAATCACCATGGAGATGGGTTGTGAAGACTCGATGAAGGTCGTTTCTTTAAATAATTTAACCTTGCATTCTCTGGCGTTTAAGGTGTCCCAAACCACCCCATCAATCGAAATTATGGTATTGTTATATGGAGCTGTAAAAGTTGCAATTTCAAATCCTCCTGGGGGTGGAGAACAGATATATTTGCGGCCCATGGTATTTATGGGGAACAAATCTTCACTCACGGTGTTTGTCATTTTTAAATTAAAGTGAACAGTAGAAGTGTCAAGTACTTGAATCTGGCTAAGATAAAGTTGGTTAACCAACGGTTCATTAATAAACTGGTAAGGGAATGAGTATATATAATTGTCATTACTTTCTATTTTGATTTTTTTGCAGTTTTCCACGGTAACGGTTGATCCTGCCAATGAATTGGGGAACAAGGTGTCTAAAATAAAATTATAAGCAACACGATTAAAATCATTTACCACACTATAACTATCGTATGTGATTGTTGCCTGATAGCTGGAACCGGCAATTAATGAATCATTTGCATTGGTTGTAGGAGTAACGGTGATGGGAATGTTGTTTTCAGCGGGATAGATAATGAAATCGGAAGGTGTGGATTGATAGACTCCGGGTACAATAAACTTATTGCCTAAAAATGCATACGGTATTTGAGCGCCACTCTCAAACATTAATCCAGAATAAAATCCTTCTATTGATTCCCATTTTGAACTAAAAACAAACAAAGGTTCAGTAGAATATATTTTTAGATAAGAATTTGCTCCAAGAGCATTTCCTATACTATCATTTAGATAATACCATACGTTATAATAGATAGGAATTACACTATTGGGCAGCGTTACAATGGTAGTGTCCCATGAAATAGGCTGTTCTGAATAAAAGTGAAGGGTTACACTCCCTCCATTTTTAGAATAAATATATGTTCCAGCTTCTGAACCTTGATATAGAATTAGAAGAGTATTTAAATTCATAGTGTAATTCTTTCCATTCAATGAGCTGGTTTGAGCATTTAAAGAATTGGCATTTATCAAAAGCCAACCTACAATAAATATCATTAATACAAAACCTGTCGATGCCTTTTTCATATATTTTGTTTTAGTAATGGAACTCACCCTAATTTAAGGGCAAGTTCCATTTGATTATTTTGTTAACACTATTTCATTCGCTAAAGTTACAATCGAATTAACTTAAAAGTTTTGAGCAACTCGTTGTGGTTTGAAATCGCAATAATATACATTCCCGAATTTAAAAAATCATAACCAACCAATCCGTTTGCATCAATTGTTCCATTAGCCACACAATTCCCAGTCATGCCGTAAATGCGATAGGTGCTTCCTGTTTCTGCCCCGGAAATTTGCAACGTATTGTTTTCTTTTGCAAGGACCGTTATTTCGGAAGTTTCAGAAGAGATTATTCTGTGAATCGGACGATGCACACTGTATCCATAATATCCCTCGCATTGGCTTTGTGAAGTAGCTGCAGGCGTAGTTGTTTGAGTTATATTATTGATGTTGGTTGGAGTATAGGCAGGAACTGTTTGAACAGCTGTAGGACTAGTTTGAGTTAGAGTGCAGGTCGTATTGGCAATAATCAGGTCTTCATCCCCGCAAGTACCACTTTCCCATACTGGCGACTGATATCCTTCAATGGCATAAATACCGGCGTTTTGTGTGCCAGTTGTAAACCTAATATTGCCTGCGGAAACAATACCATAATCATCTTGATTGTATATAATTTTATTCAAATCGTAACCTTGGGTATTGTTGTCGGTAAATCCATACGCAAAATAACGAGCAGAAGCATCTGTGAAATCGGACACATTGATTTTTGCGATATATGGACGTCCGTAACTGGTTTGTATCAGCCTTCCGGAAACACAAATTTTCATTTCATCGGGATCATAACAAATATCGGTTACCAAACATTTCTCCGGACCGAAGAAATACATTTTTTGATCCAGTATATTTATGGTTACCACACCTCCGGAACAATTAAAATATAGTTTAACCAACAAAAAACCGACTAAACTGGTTGGTGATGAGTTATCCCGAATTCCAATCGCCACCGCATAATTATTGGCTGAAATTTTCCCAACCACGGCATCGCCTTCAGTGGTATAAGGAGTGGGTATGGTGATTAAACTCGAGGATATTGAAGTTAATAAGGCATTCGTTCCAGTAATAACCATTCCACTATTGTTATTACCCATGGTACTCACGCTAATCGCTCTGTTGTCAGTAACTGTGCTACCAACAAACATTGCATTATCGGTAAATAAACTACCTGTATAAGCATAATATTTAGCTACAGGTGTTGCAAAAGTGCTATTAATTTTACCAAACATCTGCTGATACTGATAAACACCGGTATAATTATAAGTGAAACCGCTAGACATTGGAACATAGCCCAACGAGGTCAATTCAGTACTATTAAGCGTATTTAATAAATATTTAGCGGTCATTGTATATGGCGAAGAACCTGTTATTTTTCCAACCAAGCCCTTCTTTACGCTATTATCAATAATATAACCGCAGAAACCAAAATCCAGATTTGGATCAACAATTAGGTCATTAACGTAAAAATCATAAGAACTGTTACTGTAGAATCTTGTGTCAAGGACTGCAAATGTACTCGATAATCGGATAAAAACCATTTGATACTTTTGGTTTGTCCCACTCAGTTTATATGTGGCAAGCATATAATACTCATTATTTCCTGAGACGTTTTTCAAAACGACTGTTTTGTTTATAAAATCCACCACATTGGTACCGATGGTAATAGATCGGTGCATGTTTTGGGCAAATATGCCTTGTGTGATAAAAAGGCAACATAATAATACTAAATAATTATTTTTTTTCATTTTCATAAATTTTTGATTTTTACTAATTTCATTTTTTTGCTGAGGGTATAAATAAATACTTGTCAGCGAATTGAAAATGCCTGCATTTCCAACTATTCAAAAATTATTTGTATATTTGCCCGCTTCTTTTTTGTTTAGTTTCATGATTGTCCTTGCCAGGTTTTTATGTAATTATCAATAAAGAAGCTTTTTTTGTTTAGGTGGCAGGCCTTCAAATAAGGATTTTTATTGATTTTTTTCTTTAGAAATTAGTTTAGCTGTTTTAAGAGATTATTGACCGAGATAAACTTCATAATCAATTAATTTTTTTCTTTTAGGGTTTTTTATCTGTTCACTGTTTTTGAAATACAAATGTATAATAATATTTATTATATTCATGCAATTTTATTCAATTTGATGATATTTTTTTTCATAAATTTAAATATTAAACCAATTTCAATATTTTTTCTCTTCAATTTTAGATAAATGAATAAAATCATATTAAATATCAACTGGTTAAAGCTGTCTTAATTTCTATGAGTTGAAACAAATCTTTTTTTAAATTTTATTTTTTTCTCGCCTTGCTGGTAACG
>CAZZHH010000104.1:0-5432 GCA_964653595.1 uncultured Lentimicrobiaceae bacterium | reverse complement strand
ACATTCCCTGAATGAGTGTAAACATACTGTCGATGCCGTCAACATCTTTTGCCAAACCTGCAACTCTACGCCATGCATAGAAAAACTCGTAAGAAGCAAAAAAAGAACCTGCTTTGTTGTTTACACCATCACTTATAACACAAAAAGCATTGTATTTAAACAGTTCGGGAATGTCTCTGCGATAACGAACAGTTAATTGCTTGAAAGCATCAAAAATAGTTGCTTCTTCTCGAATGGCAGATTTAAATTCAAATACCACCAAGGGCAAACCGTTAATATAAACAATGCCATCGGGAATTCGTTTTTCATTGCCGACAATTTCCAACTGATTAACAAATTTGTAAATGTTGGTGTCTGGCGGATATTGTTTTTCGGGTTCTGCTGCAATTGAAATTAATTGTTCTGCTTCGGGTTGGCGTTGTTTGTTTAGTCCTGCGTAATTAATAAGTTGAATGTAAATGTCCTTTTGGTTGCGGTCTTCACGTTTTAGAATAAAACCATCGCAAAGCATTTTTAAAAATGTTTTGTTGCTTTCGTAAAGGTCAGATGCTGGAAGCGATTTGAGTTGAAGAATAATAGATTTAACTTCATTTACCGTAATTCCCTGACTTGCGTATTGGTTTAGCAGAAAGTTCTGTAAATCTTCTTCAATCAATACTTCATCTGTATTACGGGAAATCGTAATGCCCAAGTGATGGGGAAATCCTTCTTGCCCCAATAACTCAGTAAAAGCTCGTTCTAATTTTTCTTCGGTGAATTTCATTTTAATCTTTAACCAAATTAAGATTGTCATTTAAGAACTTTACAATACGGTTTTTAAACTCCTTCTCACGTTTTTCAATATCGTCTTTTACCCAATCGCTTTTAGGATATTTCGCTAATTCAAGTACAACGGCTATCTCGGATTCTTTATATTTTTCTTTTTTCTTTTCAAAATAGCCATTGCCTGCCTGAATATTAAGTTTTTTCTCAAAAACAATCTTGTTCCCAAATCGGTCAAGATATGCTTGTGCATCTTTTTCATCCCATCCGTTATAATTTGTAGTTTGCCATTTCTTTGGGAAAATATGCTCTATATCGAAAGTGTTTTTGATAAGCTCTTTCTGATTTTCGTTCAAGTAGGCATCCAATAAAAGTAAAGGACGCATTAAACGTGCACTTGACTGTTCATCAATTTTTTCTCTGAATTTTTCATCTTCCATTTTAAACTGGCGGTCAAACGCATTGTTTTCTTCTACAGTAATACAAGCATTATAGATATCGTCTTTTATTGCATTGATTGAAGGAGTATCAATAAATTTGGCAAATAGAAACGACATTAATTTTATTAGAAAAACTCTTAAATCATCGTCAAAAGAGGCATTACCCTTATTTTTCAAGAAGAAAATACTTGTTGGGTATTTCCAAAACTCATTTGGATAATGGTTAAAGCAATGCAAGTATTTTCGGGTTTCAACTGAAATAATATATCCATCTTCCTTTTCAGGTTCGGTATTTGAATTAACATAAAACCAAAAATAAGCTAAAGACATTATATTATCCATAACTCCATTTTGTTTGAGTTTGGAATAATTGTCTTTGCCTTGATAAAACCTTCTTAAACCAATCTCTTTAGTTTTATCCTTTGCTTTTGCTCGTAATACATGTGAATAATATCTGAAAATATCGTCAATGGAGAGGCTTCCTTTTTTACAAATCTCTGTCAGTTCTTTCCATAGTTCTGTAAACTCTTTTCTCTCATCAGGTTTTGAGTAATTCTTATAAATCTGAGCTTTAAAAATATCTGAATCAGCCAATGGCAAACCTCGGTCATTCAAAGTAGAAAAAATTGTTAATGCAGTATCTTCTGTATTGCAATTTATTGGTAGGATTATACAGCGATTAAGAATAGTAACACATAGGTCGTACCATTTAGTAGGTTTATTCATTGCATAATCATCACATGCTTTTTTAAAGAAACCATAATTGATAGAATAATTATCTTGTGCTTTATCGTTGTAATTCCCTGTTTTTAGAATGTCATGGAATGTATCGTTGTCTTCTTCAGTAGCAACCTCTGAAAGTATATGAATCTTTGTAAAATCGTTTACTTTTTTTGAAATGGAATGAACGTCCCAAATGCAAGGGCCTACTTGCATTCTAAGACCTATAACATCATCGTCCTCAGCCATTATTTCCAGCTTTTTATAAAAAGCCCTCAGCAAAAGAAATAAAGAAGTAATTCGTTGCTGACCATCAATTACAATAGGGTCTTTCTTTTCTTCTCCGGCAAAAACAATAGTTCCCAAAAAATAGTCTGAGTCAGACGGATCATTTTCAAAAAAACTAGTAATGTCATTCCATAGCGTTTCGCATTTCTCTTTTTCCCATTTATAGGGACGTTGAAAATCAGGAATGATAAATTTATTACCCTGAATATCGCTTAATAGTTTTCCTATTGTCTTTTTACTTACGTGTAATTCTGCCATATTTTATTATTTAAAATTTTAATTCGTTGCTTTTGCTTTAAGTTTAGGTGTGTTTGATTGTGGTTTCTTTTCAGGTTCTGAAATCTTTACTAATAAAGGCATTGGAAAATCAACACCTACTAATAATGCTTCTCCTTCTCCCAGTATTGGTAAAAATGATAAAGCACTTTTGTTTGCTGAAGATGCAGCACTTTCAATTGATTTTTTATCTTGTTCATTTATCAATCTATGAACAATAAAAGTTCCCATTTGGCTTAAAGTTCCAACTGGAATATCTCTTGGCATTTGCGTAGCTAAACACAAAAACAAACCATACTTTCGACATTCTTTCGCAATCAAATCAATATTTTGTAATGAGAATGTTGTATTATCTTCTGCATTAATTCTTCTGTTTAAAAATTGATGTGCTTCATCTATGAAGAGAATAATTGGATTATCATTAAAATCACCATTCCTCGATTTTTTCAATAAATGAGAAGAAAGGAAGTCAACAATTAATTCTCGAATTGCAAAATCATATGAGAGTTTTTCGAAGCCGATTCTTAAAAGGGATTCATTGTTTGAGGGATTTAGGAATTCATCGATAATTTCAATGATATCTTTAGATGGTAAACCAGAACTAGAAGTAATTCCCAATGCTGAACATACAATAGTGTTATTCAATAGTAAATTAATTCTTGAAATCAAGTGTGAAGTATAACCAAGTTTGAAATTATCTTCTTCAAAATAATTTCTGCCAGATATCATTTTACCCTTAACACATTCATTTGCAACCTGACTTGCAAGTAACGATATATCGAAATTACAATTATGAAATCTGTGAACATTATCTCTTACTTTCTTAATGGAATCATCTTGAGGTTTACCGATTTTAATACCATCAGTAATAACTCCAAGATTAATAAGTTTTAAAGTGTGTATTGCATCGCATAACGCACTCACTGTATTTGGAGAATGTTCTTGAAATAAAAAACAAAAATCGCTATTATTTAGATACTTAAAAGGAAAGGATGTGTTAACTCCAAAGACAACATCTTGTTTGTTTATGTCCTTATATTCGCCTGTTGCATCAATTAGAATTACTTTATTATTTGTTTTTGAAATAACTTCCTCAACTAATTTTGCAACTGTCCAGCTTTTTCCTCCGC
Source organism: uncultured Lentimicrobiaceae bacterium (assembly GCA_964653595.1). Taxonomy (GTDB): domain Bacteria; phylum Bacteroidota; class Bacteroidia; order Bacteroidales; family WCHB1-69; genus JBAXTE01. Next base: position 1,816 of record CAZZHH010000104.1, on the reverse strand, counting down.
CTGTTGTTCCAACAATTGCACAATGCCGCCCGAAAATTGAATTAATTGAAACTTTACATTTAGCATCATTTGAAGTTAGCCTCCCCAAATCAGCATAAACATTATCTAAGTCGCCTTTCTTTTTGCCAAATTCCCTTACATAGATTTCAATTTGCTCATCAGAACATGAATATACTTTAGCACCAATTGTTGGATATTTTGAAACAGTTTTTTCAGTTTTTTCTGGTTCAAATACACTAAAACTTAAAAGAAGTTCCGCTTTACCTGATGGATGAAATGCTGTTTCATCATGTTGGATTGCTTTTTCACTTATCGTTTTTCTTTCTCCGTCAGGCAGTTCAATTTCAATTATACGTGCAAGATAGCCGAATTCAGCCCCCTCAATCACTATAAAATTTCCAACATTGCCACCAGCATAAAAAACACCTTTATGACTGAATTTTTCCAACAGATTAGAAGAAGGAAAATGCACCTTTACATACTGGGGCGAAACCTCATTGATGTAACCCAAAAAATAATTATGATTAAAAGGATTCATTTCCTGTTTCTTTATTTGGTTCTATGTATGTGTTATTTGATGGATATTTTTTTGTGAAGTCACCGAATGTATCAAAAACTATATTTACATTTCGTTTTACTTGCTTCTTACTTTCATCAACAAAAAATGATTTCAAACAGTTTGTTTCAATTCCCTCAGTGCTGTTGTAGTTTACAACCAGTAATTGAAAACTTGGATTTTGTTCTACTGCTTCTATAATTGCATTTTGAATATGTTTATCTTGAAAACCGAAACCAATTACAATCAACAAAGTATTTTCTTTTCGCAATGCTTGTTGAAACCTTGACATCATTTCAAAATATGGTTGCTCGTATGAACTCTCATATTTCTCACTTGCTGGGTAAATTATCAATGGCTTTAATGGATTGTCTTGTTGCACAACATTTTCAGAGCTATCTTTAAACCAATTTAACGAACCATGCAATTTGTAGAACTGAAAAACCTTTGAAACAAAACTTTCTTCTTGTTTAATCCTAGTTTTTTCGCGGTTCACAATATCAAGGTCAAAATACCTTCCTGAAAATTTTCTCGGTTGTGTAAATGAAAATCCGTCAATAACAACAAAGCCACTTTCATTTGCAGCAGTTTCAAATAGCAAATCATAATTTGTTGTAAAAAGTTGGACTCTTGGGTCACTTGGCTTTCTTGCAATGATTTTGTTTAGAAAATCTTTATGTGGTGCATGTGGTTGCAACTTCAATTTACATGCTTGTGCAATTTTCGATTCCAGTATTTCTCTTAAAACAACTTCATCTTTTTTTATTACACCATTTAACTTTTCAAATAAAATTAAATGAGATAACAATCCTTCAATGTCTTTGCTTAAATAAAATGGTTTTGATTTAAAGTCCTTAATTGTATCAGCAAAAGCATCAATTTCGGTTTTGCAATAATCCCAAAGTCCATCTCTTGTTTTGCCGCTTGTATCTTTTGCCCCATTGTCCATTGAAGTTCCTGCTGCTGTTAATACAACCACATTTTTGAAATGTCTTTTCAAAAAGGAGTCATAAAATGATTTTTGTTTTTCAATACAAAGTTCTTTTGCTGAAACTTTTGGATCAGTTTTATTTTCAATTACTTTATCGTTTACAAAGCAATCATCTTCTGTATAAGACAGAGTGAATTCACTTTGAAGTAATATGTATTTTGGTAATTCTTCCTTATTCTTTTCCATTATACATGTAGTTTTTCAAGTTTCAAACTTTCCACCACACCCCTCATCAGCACAGGACAAAGCGGTTTAATGGTATTTTTCAA
>CAZZHH010000103.1:3569-5451 GCA_964653595.1 uncultured Lentimicrobiaceae bacterium | reverse complement strand
TTGTTTTTCTAAGGTGCAAAGATATGAAATTAAATGATGACCTCTATAAATTTATACTATTTGTCATTAACAGATCCACATGTTGTGTTTTCGGTAGAAAGCTCTTTTTGCCTCGTAAAATTGTGTCTGCACTGGGTACATTGTTACCTGATATTGACAATAGAGTATCACGTAAATGAGTTTGGATGTCTTCATCACAATCACCTCCACAAAAAAGACATTCATCAAGTTTTGAATAATATCGCTGTAAGAAAAACCATATGTCTTACACCTTATACCCAGCTGATTATCAACCAATTGAGCACAAAAGACTGATTATATTCTACATTTAAAAGTTAATTCCAGAATAAGGGCTTACTTGTATTGATATTTTTTGCAATTTCATCCCAAAAATTAATAATCCTACTTTTTTTTGTTTCGCAGCACTAAATTAGATGAAATTTTCGTGTAGTAAAACATTGTGTAAAATACTTATTCATAATATTTTAACCGCTTTTGTTGATAACTTTTTAGCGGATTTAAGGTTTTACACAACGAACATAAATGCATTTTTGTTAAAAGGAACGAATAGCACGCACAGATACAAAATTAAGACCTTTGCTAACATTATTACTCACATCCCCGTTTGAAAAATTGATAAGACGTGTAGCCGCTGCGTTTACTTCGCTGGAGCTCCAATAACGTGCTCCTCCAAAACCTCCAATTTGATTCTTATTTAAATAAAGCTTCCATAGTTCATCAATACTAGGCAAATACCAATCGTTATAACCACCACCGTTATATGCCCGAGCTATACCTGCTGCATAGTTGGTATAAGTTTCGCCTTGAACGTTAATAATTGTAGTAGTATTTGCACTACCAGTTCCTAATGCCGTCCCAGTTGCACCTGTTGGTACACCACTTCCATTATGCCATAGTATTGATAAGCTTTGATCAGCTTTTGCAGCAATTAAGCCATGTCTAACATTTGGATCATATCCTGGGTCACCTGGCATTAAAAAATATGCAATTATTCCACCTTGGTATGAATCTCCAATTGACAAATCGTTTATATTTCCATCTGTCCATATTGGTGCTCCATTTTTAAATTTTAATATTTGACCATTAAGACCTGGTGCCACAGTAACCCAATTTGTGCCGTTCCAGTATTGCATTTGGCCAGCTGCGGTTCCTGTGGCTAAGCTGTTAAGTTTTGTTTTGTCGGCGGCACTCATGCTTCCTGCTGCACTGGTGGTGGCTTCTGCTATGGATATGACAACAGGGCTGGTAGCTATTACTGTTGGACTGCCACTAACCGATAAAGGGGCAGTAGCCGTCATTGTAACTTTATTGGCAATGGTTAATACACCAGAGCCTGTAACATCGCCTGTGTGGGTGGCGTTGGTAACTAACGAACTGTAAAGGCTATTTACAGCATTGTCGCCAGTGTTGGTGCCTGATAGATTCTCAACTTTAATTTTGTCGGCACTGCTCATAAAGCCATCTGTGGTGGTGGTGGCATTTACAGGCTTGTTGGTGAGGGCATTATAGTTGCCATCAAAAGCATCTGTTATTCCGTAACCAGCTATGGTTGTAGGTTTAGAAGTAATGGTACTCCATGCTTGGTTGTGTGCAGCAGGGGTAAACTCTGTAGGCTTACCAGTTAAACTTGTCCAAGTGCCGTTAAAAGCATCTGTGATACCATAACCTGCTATGGTTGTAGGTTTAGAAGTAATGGTGCTCCATGCCTGATTGTGTGCAGCAGGGGTAAATTCTGTAGGCTTGCCAGTTAAACTTGTCCAAGTGCCGTTAAAAGCATCTGTGATGCCGTAACCTGCTATGGTTGTAGGTTTAGAAGTAATGGTGCTCCATGCCTGATTGTGTGCAGCAGGGGTAAATTCTG
>CAZZHH010000103.1:0-3469 GCA_964653595.1 uncultured Lentimicrobiaceae bacterium | reverse complement strand
AGAAGTAATGGTGCTCCATGCCTGATTGTGTGCAGCAGGGGTAAATTCTGTAGGCACACCCAGTAAGTTGCTGTACTGCCTGTTGAAACCATGCGTATTGATGCTGTCAACAATGTTGGGCGTGTTTGTCAGATTGTTATAGTTGCCATCAAAAGCATCTGTTATGCCGAAACCTGCTATGGTTGTGGGTGTAGCAGTAATGGTGCTCCATGCCTGATTGTGTGCAGCAGGGGTAAATTCTGTAGGCACACCTAGTAAGTTGCCGTACTGCCTGTTGAAACCATGCGTATTGATGCTGTCAACAATGTTGGGCGTGTTAGTCAGATTGTTATAGTTGCCATCAAAAGCATCTGTGATGCCGTAACCAGCTATGGTTGTGGGTTTAGAAGTAATGGTGCTCCATGCCTGATTGTGTGCAGCAGGGGTAAATTCTGTAGGCACACCCAGTAAGTTGCCGTACTGTCCGTTAAAACCTGCAGGTAGTTTCACAAAACTACCGCCTGTGAGATAAATAGTATCGTTGCTTATTGTCAAAATCTGACTTTCCGTAAATGATGTCAAATATCCCGCATCGTTGGTAAAGTCACTCACATTTGAAGGAACAGTTGGGATGGTTGGGGTATTTGTCAGATCGTTGTAATCCTTGTTCCAAGCCGTAAAAATTGGGTCGGTTTCGGTTATTCCGCTTGTTACTGTTTCTGCCGTTTTTGAATGCAAAGCATAAGGAACGCTTAATAACTGACTTGTACCAGTAATGGTATAAGTTGTAAGTGGTGGGACTACTGCTGTTTTTGTTTCAATAAAATAGGTATTTGTGCCCCAATTTATTGTATTAAAACCCGTTCCTCCTCCAATTTCTATACTTACCAAACCATTGGCATTAGTTGTTGGGGTTTGAGTTTCGGTGTAAACAATAGTTCCTGTTGGCGAACCTTGGCGGATGTTTATTTCCATGCCAATTTGGGTGTTCGTAACCAAAGCATCACTGCTGTTTCTTATTACCGCTTGATAGCTCATTTTTTCCGGACTTTGCCCAAAGGCAGGTACAAGGGAAAAGGCGAAAGGTAAAAGTACTAAAATAACTTTGATAAAACTTGTTTTCATTTTCTTGATTTTTTAAAATTTATAATTTATTAATTAAACCAAATAACATTCTTGATATTTCTAAGGAAAGTGAAATCAATATTTCATATTCAGAAGAATTGATTTTATTAAGTTCATGAGCAATTATGAGCATAGAGCGAACCTCGCCACAAGAGCCTTTGGCTATGTATAAAAATTGTTTGAATTCTTTATTACTCCTGCGTTCAAAACCTTCTGCAATATTATTCATAACAGAAACTGAAGCCCGCTGTATTTGGTCTTTAAAACCAAAATCTTTGCTTTCTTCAAACAATCGATATATTTGAATAGTAAGTTCTTTTGACTTTTGCCACGCAATGATATCTTCAAATCGTTCTATTCCCATACTTTCCCCTTTCTCCTTTTACCTTTTAACTATCTTGAATGTTTTTATTTCTTTGTTTTCCTGAATTACTTTTACAAAATACGAAGCTGGCACAAGATTTCTCATGTCAATACTTGTTTGATTGTCGAAAATCTTTTCGTTTTGCAGAAGTTTTCCATTAATGTCGTACAATTGAAAGCCTAGGTTTGTCAAATCAAACTCTTTTACTTCCAATGTAAGATAATCGGTAGTAGGGTTTGGGTAAGCCGAAACCCAAAGGTTAATGCCTTTGGCTTCTTCAATGGCTGTTACTACCGAAATTTCAAAAGGTTGTTGAACGCCTTGAGCCACCGAACCATTTGTTCCGGTGTTGGTGGTGTAAACAACCTGTCCAACGGAATAGCTCGCCGAGCCTCCGCCTCCCGAAGCATTGCCGCCTGTGGCGTTAACGCTTTCTTGTGCTGTTACAGTAGAAAGAGAAAAAGCAAAAATTACAAGTGTTGCCACTCCTAAAACTTTCACCTTTCTACTTTTACCTTTTACCTCTTTTTGTTTGTGTCTCATTTTGTACTCCTTTTTTATTGGTAAATACTCGTATTTATTTGTCTTTATAATGTTCTGTTTTTATTTGTTGCTGTCTTTATTCCAATGAACGCCAACTAGTTTACAAATAAGGAAAATCCGTTTTTCCAATAACTTCATGTCATCACATAAGTCCAGATTAATAATATGAGTTGATGAGTTGTTTTACAGCCCAAATATATAAAACATTTCAGAAATAGCAATAGAAAATGTGATTTTAGCAAAAGTGATTTTGTAATTTACTGAAATACAATGTGTTAATTGTGATTTTGAAAAAGCGTAACGTTTGGCGGTATGGTTAGTTGCCGATTTCGAAGCACTTTCCTATCAAGTTACACGAAAAGTTAAAACAGGCTTCTGACCTTCGCAAACCTCTGAAACCCTTATGGCATTTAAACTTTATGGGCTGTAGTTCATTTATTTATCTTATAGTTTAAATTTAATAATACTCCATAATTCATATTCCCTTGTGCAAAAAGAAATAATCGATTAAAACACCCAATTTTTAATTCAAGAATGTCTCTATATTCAAATCTAAATCCTATTTCTGTTTTGAATCCTAATGCAAAATGTTTGTCATCATAGTCAACAGACTCTCCAGTTCCAAGTTTTCTCATTCCCCTTATTGCATAATTTAGATTTGGTCCAATATTAAAATATGAATTATTAATTAGTTTATGGAATTCTATTGGAATAGAAATATACTTATAATAAATTTTATCAGTCCTGTTAAGAAATGCAGGATCATCTCTCTTGATTGTTTCAGTATATCCATTGTCTATAAAATAGCAACCTGTTTTCAATCCATATGATTTGGTGTCAAATAATAATAAATAATCTAGCCCAAAACTATTGCCAAATCTATAAAATAAATCATGAATTGAAGGTGGATATGTATCATGTTGAAAGTCTGAAAATATAGAAGTCACTATGGATGGCTCATAGGAAACACCTATAAAGTGAGTTTGACACATTAAATGTCTTCCTGATAAAACTATCAGAATCATAAAAACTATCAGTTTTGTATTTTTCAATTTCATAACGTTATCAAATTAATTAATCTTGATATTGCTATTTGTAGCTGTTTTGAATTACAGCCAACGGTCGGCAATATGGCATGAAGCGGGTTGCGAGTGATACCTTATCAAGCCGAGATGAAGTTGGAACGGGCTAAAGCCGTTCCAATTAAGCACTTCACCGCTTTTTGCTATATTGCGTGTTAGCATTTCGGTGGTTATTGTCATACTATTTTTGTTTTCATTTCAAATTTAGCTATTCCGCCCGATAAATATAAATGATTCCACAATCCTTTGTAAACTGGAATATAGCCAAAAGTAAATCATAAGTTGCTTTATATACCGGTAGTTCGTTATACTGTGCCATTTAAAAAAAATTACTTGCGTGATTTTGTGTCGTCATTCGGCAATATTAAAGCAAGCT
>CAZZHH010000102.1:0-5492 GCA_964653595.1 uncultured Lentimicrobiaceae bacterium | reverse complement strand
AACGGGGGAAAATCCGCCACAATTTCTAGCCTTGGGGCGTTACCGCCAAGTGTAGGAGACAGACAACGACAGAAAAAAATTGAAAAGTAAACCATTGTGAAAGGACAGAAAAACGAAATATTGACAAGACCAGAAAGCCGACACTCAAGCCGACCCGATGTTTTTTATTTTTTGCCCACCGCACATTTTTTAAAACAATTGCCGACCCACATTGCACACATTGCCAAAGCCCCACAAGTCAACGCTGAAACCAAAGCTTTGTCAATGAGTGCAATTTTTCCAATCTCACATTTAGAGATTCTGAAAATTTATTTAGAAATTCAAAACAATTGTTTATTTTTGCTAAATAAAGCAGTTACATTATGACAGTTTTGGGTGAATTTTTATCAAAGAAATCTATTAAGAAAGCTGATGTCTCGAGAAAAACGGGTATTAGTTCTTCACGTTTGACGGAATTATCTAGAAATGAATCTACAAGGTTAAGGGTTGACGAACTATATTTAATTGCTTTGGCAATTGATGTTCCCCCGAGTGAAATTCTAAACAAAGTTTGTGAACACATTAAACTAAAGAAAATAAAGTAATGGAAAACCAACCTACATACATAGACTTGTTTGCTGGCTGCGGAGGACTTTCTTTAGGACTTCACAATGCAGGTTGGAAAGGTTTATTTGCTATTGAAAAAAGTCCAGATGCATTTAAGACGTTAAAACATAATCTGATTGATAATAAAAATCATTTCAATTGGCCATCCTGGCTACCAAAGGAAAATATTGAAATTGATAATGCTATTAAACTATATAAAGACAATCTTGAAAAGTTGAAAAACAAAGTTGATCTTGTGGCTGGAGGACCACCTTGTCAAGGATTTTCAATGGCAGGCAGAAGAAATGAAAACGATCAAAGAAACAACTTAATAAAATCATATATTAACTTCATTAAAATCATAAAGCCAAAAATTTTATTTTTTGAAAATGTTAAAGGATTTACGATGGAGTTCAAAAAGAATAAAGAGAAGGGAAAAGAATACTCGTCTTATGTTGAAAACGCACTTAATAGAGCAGGCTATTTTGTAAAAGGTGAATTAGTAAATTTTGGTGACTATGGTATTCCGCAAAAAAGAACAAGATTTATCCTCGTTGGTGTGAGAAAGGATTTAACAAATGCCTCAAAAGTATTAGCAGAAACATTTTTTTCTACGATAAAAGAAAACAGACATTCATTTCTTTCAGACAAAAACTTGAAAGTTGATACAAACCTTAATGAAGCAATTTCTGATTTGCTAAAAGCTAATGGTTTAAAAGAATCACCAGACACAAAAGGTTTCCAAGCAGGTATTTATTCTTCTATAAAAAGTTCTTATCAAACTTTAATGAGGAAAGAGATAGAATGTGATATTGCTGATAGCCATCGTTTCCCAAAACATAGAGCAGACATTATTGAGAAATTCGAAGTAATTCTAAATACTTGCAGAAAAAACAAAGATATTGATACGAAAACAAGAGAACATTTTAACATAAAAAAGCATACAATTATTCCTTTAGATAAAAACGATAAAAGTCCAACTATAACGACTCTGCCAGATGATTATATCCATTATTCTGAGCCAAGAATTTTGACTGTTAGAGAATATGCACGAATTCAATCTTTTCCTGATTGGTATCAATTCCAAGGTAAGTATACAACAGGTGGTAAACGTAGAACACAAGAAGTTCCAAGGTATTCACAAATCGGGAATGCTATCCCACCACTTTTTGGGGAACAAGCAGGTTTAGTTTTAAAGCAATTAATTAATCATGACTAAAGAGTATATTTCTTTTGATGTAAAAACTGGTATGAAGAATATCATAGGTCGTGATTTAATCACTGATGATTTTATTGCGATATATGAATTAGTTAAAAATTCTTATGATGCATATGCAAATCATGTCCTTTTAACATTTAATGAAAATGAAATAGTTATTTCGGACAATGGAAAAGGAATGTCTAAAAATGATTTAAAAGAAAAATGGTTTGCTGTTGCTTATTCAGCAAAAAAAGATGGTTCTGAGGATTCTGATGTTAAACGACAGTCACATTTAAATAACTTAAAATCTCGCCGTTACTATGCGGGGGCTAAGGGTGTTGGAAGGTTTTCATGTGATAGGTTGGGCAATAACTTAGAGTTAATTACATCATATATCAATACTAGCAAAACATTTAAATTAGATGTTGATTGGAAGGAATTTGAAGTTAATGCAAAACAAAGTTTTGGAGACATCAAAATCCCAATTGAAGAAATAGATAATGTAATTAACTACTTTAATACCAGAGATTATCATGGTACTATATTAAAAATATCAAATCTTAATTCAACATGGTCAGAAGATAAATTGATTCAATTAAGAAGATCTTTAGAAAAATTGATTAATCCTTTTTCAAAGGATAATGAATTCAAAATTGAAATTATTGCTGAAAAGTTCAAAGAGCGAGATAGCAATTTACCTCCTTCTCAAAGAATAAACGGTATTATCTCAAATAGCATTTTATATGTTCTCGACATAAAAACAACGCAAGTTAACGTTATAATTCAAAAAGATAGAATTACTACTAAATTAATAGATAGAGACGTTTTAATATATCATATTGAGGAATCTAACAAATACATGAATGTTATTTCTGATTTAAATATTAGTTTATACTTTTTGAACAGAAGTGCAAAAATAAATTTTGGTAAAATAATGGATATTGAACCCGTTAATTATGGAAATGTTTTTTTATTCAAAAACGGTTTTCGGGTTCAACCTTATGGTGACGTTGGTGATGATAGTTGGGAAATTGATAGAAGGAAGCAACAAGGTTATAATAGATTTCTCGGGACACGTGATCTTTTTGGTAAAGTTGATTTGACTACCGAAGAGTTTAATGAGTTTAAGGAGGTTTCTAGTAGAGATGGTGGACTAGTTGAAACAAGAGGGAAGGTAATTCTTTTTGAATTATTTTATGAAAAAGCGTTAAAACGGTTGGAAAGATATGTCGCTGGTGTATTGTGGGGAGAGGGGTTTAAACGGAAAAACTATTTTATAGATGAGGATATCGCAGAACAACAAAGAAATAGTTTAAAGAATGATAAGGATAAAGATAATTATGAGGATATTAAGGGAAGTCTTGGAAGTAAAATTGATTTTGTAAACCTAATTAAGTCTTTATCTGATGATAATGAGATTAATATAATTGATTACAACAAAGAACTTGTAGATTTCGTCAATGAACAACTCGATATTGTTCAACCAAAGTTTATTGCAGAACTTGAAAAGATTGCTGAAAAAACGAAAGATGAGTATTTAATTAACCAAGTAAAATTAACTGAAGAGAACTTAAATAGAATTATTAAAGAAAAGGAAGAAGCAGAAATCAGGGCTAAAGAAGAAGAAAGAAAAAGAATTGAAGCAGAATTAAAAGCCAAAGAAGAAGAAAGAAAAAGAATTGAAGCCGAAAGAAGGCAAAAGGAAGAAGAAGAAAAAAGAAGAAAAGCAGAGTTAGAAGCATTAAAAGCGGAAAATGAAAAATTAAAAGCATTACAAAAAGCTAAAGAGGAAACAGAAAAAAGAGAAAAAGAAGAACTTGCTAGGAAGAAAGCCGAGAGCGAAGCAGCAATAAGAAAAGAGCAAATAACAAGATATAAAGCTTCTGAGTCTATTGAATATAAGGACTTACGAGATTCTAATCATATTATTGGTGTTTATTCTGATGACATTTCAAAAAAAATACTCCTTTTAAAAAGAAAAATTGATAAAAATGAAAGCATATCAAAAAAAGAGGTTTTAGATTTTATACAAGGAATAAGTTTAGCAAATGAAAAAATTTCTACAATAACTAGGTTTACAACTAAATCAAATTATTTGCAGGCATCATTGGAGTCAACAGAAAATATAGTTTCTTTTATTTCTAAATATATAAAAAATATTTATCAAGTAGTTAATAAATTAGATGTTGAATTTATTCATGAAGATACTGTTTTTATTAAAAAATTCCAGCCAATTGAATTGACAGTAGTTATTGACAATATATTAAGCAATTCACGAAAGAAATATGCAAGTAAAGTAATTTTTGAATTTAAAATAATTGAAGATTGCCTGCAAATAAATATTAGAGATATTGGTGAGACTCTCTCAGACAAAATTCAGGATTGGAAATTAATTTTTGAAGAAGGAGTGACAACAACGAAAGGTTCTGGTCTTGGTTTAACCCATGTAAAAAGAATCATTGAAAATGATATTGGAGGTACAATTGAGTACAATCCAAATTATAAAAAAGGTTTTGAACTAATTTTAAAAATTCTACCATGAGAATTAATTACAGTATACTTTGGGTTGAAGATGAAAAGTCTTGGTATGAAACTACCAAAGAATTATTTACTGACACACTAGACGAATTAGGATTCAATTTAATATGTAAGAGGGTCGAGAACCTCAAACAAGTTAAAGATGAATTTGAATTAAATGGGTTAAAGGATTATGACTTGTTATTAATCGACTATACATTAAAAAATGCAGAATCTGGCGACCATATAATTGAATTTATTAGAGGGATAAAAGTAAAGCCTATATTAACTGATATTTTATTTTATTCTAGTGCAGTTGAAAAGGTAAGAGAAAGTATGCATAAGTTAGGATTGGAAGGTGTTTATACAGCTGATAGAAAAGATATAGTTCCAAAATTTGACTTAGTTGTCAACACAACAATCAAAAAAGTTCAAGATTTAAATAATATTAGAGGTCTAATTATGGCAGAGACTAGTGATATTGACAAAATCATGTTTGATATCATTCAAGTATTAATAACAAGTAACAAATTTGATTTAAAAGAAAAATTATCAAACGAGATATTTTTAAATATTGAAAAAAAAGTTAATGGAAAAAAAGAGGACTTTGAGAAATATAAACGAAATAGCAATCTTAACCGAATAATGAATGATACTGTAATATTTGATGCATTCGAAAAACTTAATTTAATTCAGTTTATTTTTGAAAATGTTAATGATGAAATTGCTAATAAATACAAGAATGGTATTTTTAAAACAAGTTATTCTGAAATAACAAAAAAGAGGAATTTATTAGGTCACGTATCTCAAAGCGATAATATTGGACCTATTATTGTTGGTTCTGGAGATTATGCTTTTGAATTCAATGATGAATTTTGTATTGATATTAGAAATAAGATAAGGAATTATAGTAGTGACTTAATTAAATTTAAAAATAGTATAACCTAATTGCAAGCACATTGCCAAAGCCCCACGAGCCAACGCTACAACCAAAGCTTTGTCAAAGAGCTTGCAAAGCCAACGCACCGAGAGAAATTGTTTTAAAAAATTTGCCGACACTTAAAAAAAATAAAAAACGCAAACGCACAAGCAGACACAGACAGACAAGAAAGTAAAATGACAATGACAGAGAAACTCAATATTGACAATGGTTTACAAGACTGGAAGACAGAACACCAGGCGGTAACAG
>CAZZHH010000101.1:0-5800 GCA_964653595.1 uncultured Lentimicrobiaceae bacterium | reverse complement strand
ATAAATCAATCGCTGTTTGTTCTATTAAATTATCTTCTGAGTATTCCCAAGTCATAGTTGAATTATTGTATTTACGATACTCCCTTTCTTCTTTTCATCAAAAAACTCATCCTTAATTTGATTTATTAAATCCGCTATTTGATTTGCGTTTGTTACATTGATGTAGGAATATTTTTTTCTTATCATCCAATCGGGTTCTATATCATTTTGATTAATTATAAATGAATCATTTAAAATCGATTTCCCATCGTCCTTTATACCTATTCGTAAGTCACCTACATCATCAAACCCCACCGTAATTAAAAAAGTATTTTTCGGAATATTCAATTCCACTTTTGCTCCCCAATAAAAATCAGCATTATCGCATTTATGAGTTGTTGAAAGCATAAATTGCTTAATCATTTCTGTAATTATTTCATTTCGATAAGTATCCAATGCTACCCAATCATACCAACTTCTTGGGCGGTGTATATAGATATGATTATTAGACCATTTTAGCTTAAGAGCACCTTTGCTTTGCATCCAAATTTGTAGTTTGAAGTCTTGATACAATTGAGTGTGAATATGTTTAGCTTTTTCAATTACAAGAACTTCTGTAGTCCATCCATTAATATTCGAAATTGCTTTTACTTTTGTTTCTAAGTCTGAGATAACAGCTTTTTCGTCCTTTAAATCACATAGATTGCAAATGAATGATTGAACTTTTAAATTTCTACGAAGTAATAACTGCCAGTTTTCAAAATTATCCCCAAAATTGAAAGCATATAAATCATCCCAGTTATCAATTGTGGAAACAACAGCCCTAATCAATAAATGCTTATCAGCGAAGGCATCTTTCGGTCCTTTAGCCGAAAACAAAATTTTTGAAATACTTAAACGATGTTTGAAACTATTAATGTCAGTGGAATTTAAAAGTAAAAAGCCAATATTGCCTTGAAACAATTGATGTTTTTCTGCAAGCACTAGTTCTGCTTCCCAGGCAGGGTCAGCGATAATCAATTCAGCTTTTAATTTTTCCTCTTCTAATTGTGCTTTAACAAATGATGTTTCGTTTTGTACAATAGCTTGCAATGATGGGCTTACAAGGAATTTATAAATATCTCCAGAACCAACTGATAGCTTGTTTACAATCCTCATAATGTTTATCATTACCGAGATACTTCTGATGTCCGGGTCAATAATAATATTCCAAACAACCCTAATCCAATTCTTAAATTTGTTATTATCGAATGTGTTATTCTGAAGATAAAGTGATATTGCCAAAAATAAGATTCTCTGACGTTGATTTATCTTTTCATCAAACAAATTCCATTTGTCTTTTACCGCCCAAACAGGTTGAAGGCATTTCTGTATTGCATTAAAATTATCAGATAGCCCGTCAAGGATTTGTTGGGCATTTAATACTACATTTTGTTTTACGAAAAGTTGCTGATAAAATTCAAACCCTTCGTATTTGAAAGCAGACTCATTTTCTTCATTGCCATACAATTTTTTAAACACTTCTCCTTTTTCAATTAAATCAGCATTTTCAGAACTTGCGATTATAAAATGGTTTAAAAGAAATCGATTCCAAAAACGGAGATAAAAAGAGTCAATATTATTTGTTTCATTTCCTTTTGCATATTCCCAAAATAAGTGAGTCCAGCTATTATCCAACTTTGTTGCAAATGAAAGGTGATAAGGCATTTCTCTATCTTTCAGTGTTACAGTTTTTTGAAATTCAATGCTATTTGGATTTTTTTCGTCTCTTATCCAATTGATTAAATCAGCTTTAAAATTTTCGAAATCTGTTAGCTGTTTTCCTCTTGCATTCATTTTTATATAAAGCTCATCCGAGAGATTAAAGCCACCCAAAGGAAGAATATAAAACGACAACTTAGATAATGCGGGGAACAATTTGATAGAATTATTTTTTGCAAGTTCTTGTTCATAATAAGAGTGGACTGTATCCAACATTATCAGCATTGCTTTTACCGTTGGATCTTTTTCGAAACGACCATAAAACCAAGCGGAATTTGCAATTTCTTTTTTGGGTTCTCCTTTAAAACTTATGGAGATATCCATCAGCTTTTCACAGAAATCTCTTGCACTGCTTCTTGTTGCATAGGTGAATCCTTTTAATGAGTTTAACAATAAATCCAGTTCGCTTGCATTTAACTCTCTTTTTCCAATATACCAATGCAATAAGAATAGCGTGGTTAATCTTTGTTGTCCATCTAAAGGAATGAAATGAGTTTTGTTGTCCAATTCCTTGATAGAGCCATAAACAAAATCCAGTTCTAAATATTCATCTTTCACCAATGAATTAAATATGGATTTTAAGAAGCGATTTCTGATTTCTACTTCATCGGCTCTACCTTGGGCATAATCCCTTTGAATCATAGGGATTTGAATACCTTCAAACTTATAAGTCTTTGAAGAGTCTTGTTCTTCAATGATTAATTCTTTTGATAAAATATCTGTTAGATTATACTTATTCATCTCTCGGTATTAGGGTTTGGCGGGTAAAAAGTCCTTTAACTTATCGGCAATAATGTTTCTATAGTCCTTTATGTCCGATTCGTTCCATTTGGTTCGACTACCAGATTTTAAATCAAAATATTTCAGAAACAGATTTTTTGTCCAGATTGGAATAAAAGTTCCATTCATATCTTTTTCTATAACTATTCTTCGTTTTGTTGGAAACAAAGCATTGCCATATGAACGATTTGTTTCGGCATCCAATAAGGTGAGATTGCCAATGTTATTTTTTAACGCTTCATCATTTGTTTCCTCTCCTGCTATTCTTATTATTTCACCTTGTATCAACTCAAAACTTTCCTTTGATTTGTCATCTTCTATAAATGACTTAATACGGTCTGATAGCTTAAAGTCTTTTCTAAATTCTTCAAAATCTTCTAAATCACTTTTGGCTGTGGTAAGCCATTCAATTTGTGTCGGCTTATCGCTTAATGGATTTTCTGTAAAGGAGTCAATATGTTCCACATCCCAATCTTGTTCTTTAAAAGACTTGAATGGAAATTTGAAAATGATGTTCTTGCTTTCAGATTTTCCCGAGCCTGATTTTTTAACAATGGATTGGTCAATTATGTATTGAATATTCAATAGCAATAACAATTCTTTGATGTATTGCTTTTGTTTTGCTTTGGCATAGCTTAAATCAAGGTAGGGCAGCTTATTTTCGTCTATTGCCCATTTTACACCTATAAACCTAGCTTTCACTCTGTCTTTTAATTTCTTAGTGATATCATCTTTGGTATTAGTGTTTGAATGAGTTAAGTCAAATAGCTCCACAATATTATCACCACAGTATATTAAAAAACCAATGTAGTGATACCATACAGGGTTATTATACCACTCCAAAAATGTATTGAAATAATCTGTTATTGTGCTCCATTCTTTCTTAATGAAATCAAAATCAATTTTGCCGTCAAAACGCTGATAAAAAAATCGGAATGTTGCAAATTGGTCAGTACCAATTGCCTCTTCAATTGTAGGGCTAGTTTTTCTTCTTTCGTCTAAATCAACAGGATTATTTTTTCTATGTATTAATTCAGGGTCATTCTTAATAGCTACATTTTTAATTAGATCAAAAATCAACTCAATTCTAGAAGCCTTTTTGTTTTCTCCTTTATTTAGAAACCACCAAAAATCTTCATCTTGTAATGTATTCTCAATTCTATCCCACTCATTTGCAATTTCTAATTGACGAAGTTTAGCTAATTCGTTTTTATCTGTTCCAAAATTTCCCTCTTGTAGAAACAACGCTTTTATAAGTTCAGAGTTGGTAAGCGATATTTTTCCTAAGTTAATTCGTATGAATGTATCAATTGGATTTTTACCATCTTCAATTTGATACCAAATTACCTGAACAGCGCCTTTTATAGGATTATTGATATCACCGTGCTTATATACAAGCGTATTAATGATAGCCTCTCTTACACCGCGTTGACTTTCCTGCTTTTCAAACCACTCTCTAATATGCTTATAGGCATTAGATATATGAAAATAATCAATGGTTTCATTATTGTTTTCTGTAATGTTATTTAAAAAGTGTTCTGTATCCTCTCTTGTTTCATATTCAACCTTGAAAACATCTTTGCCATACTCTTTTTTCAATGGGTCGCCTTTTAAATGTTCCTTAACTAGGTATGTAAATAAAACCCTAATAGTTGTAAGTCGCTGTTGTCCGTCAACCAACTCCCAACCATCAACATTTTCGGTATTGCCATCTGAAAGTGTTCTTTCCCACTTGTGCGGTTTTACTACTACGGGTTGAAGACAATAAAATTCATTATCTGCCTTTTTTCGTGTTGCAAAAGCATAAATATCATTCAATAAATCTTCAACTTGTTGCTTAGTCCAGCGATAGCCACGCTGATAGGATGGAATATAAAAGTTCCTTTCTAGAAGCTCGCTGATTGAATATAGTTTTATTGTATTGTCCATAATTTACACTTCTATTTGCCCATTCATCAGTTTAGGTAATAAAATATCCCGTGCCTCACGGAGTTTGGTATTTTGCTTGAGAAGATTATTCATCATATCAAAAATTGGATTAGAGAATTTAATAAAGTCGTTCAAGGATGTTTCTTTAGGAAGTTTAACTTTAAAATGACTTATAGAACTTCCAGCGTGTTGAATTGTCGAGCCTTTAGAATGAGAATAAATTACACCTTGAATTTTTTTAGAAGATAAGTAGCAAAAAATAAAGGCATTATTTAAAACACCGTTTGAAACAGCCTTTCGAATACCAGACGAGTAACAACCGTAGATGCCATATCTAACAATTCCGATTGTTCCATCCATTGATATTAGAACATCATTAGGGTTAGATATTATTCCTTTTGTTTTGCTCTCCTCAACGAATATATCCGAGTCTCTTTTGCTTAAGTCTCCAACCCTAATAAATGGAAGAGTTCCATCTGATTTTTCAGATAGATAGTTGCTACTTCCGGGCTCTATCCCTTTTACAAAAGTTACAAAATTTGAGAAATCAAACTCCTTTAAGTTTTTGGAATCATCTTCCAACAATGAATACTCAATCATCAATTTCTCCTCCAGCAACTTTATCCGCTTCAAATTATTCTCTATCAAATCATCATAAGCCGATAAAATGGATGCGATTTTGCGTTGGGTAGGGAGTGGGGGAAGATTGATTTCTACTCCTTCAACATCTCCTGGGCTAATGTTTGCCTGATTCGCTGCTCCTTGTGCCTTATTTGCAATTTTGGTTAATGTTTCTTTTTGCAAAAGGAAGTAGAACAAGTAGTCCTTATGACATCTTTCATCATCAATGTTAATGAACTTTCCTGCTCTCTGATTTAAATATGAATTTGTTTCGTGTCTATATCTTGCAACTCGTCCAACTACAGATGAAGGAAGCGTAATATGTGAACCTGTAAGTGAAATTAAAATATCGCCTTTACTTAAATGAAATCTTATCGGAACTTCAATGGCTGAATCAACACAATCACTTTCATCTAATATAATGTTTTCATCCTTAATACTTTTAATTTTTACAATAGGAGTACCAATAGACTGAAAATCTTTCGACTTAAAAGCAAAACCTGAAATCACTTTTGAAACTTTTCCTATTTCAACTTTCTCCCACTTCATATCGCCAACTCTTTATAGTTTTCAGCAATGGTTTTTGCCAAGGCAATAGCTTCTTCGTTCAGTCCGTCCAACTCAATATGTAATTCGTTCAGGCGTTCTTCGTAATCAACATCATCATCAGTGGCGGTGTCCACGCCTACATATCTGCCCGGGCTTAGGCTCCAGTCTTTGGCTTCAATTT
>CAZZHH010000100.1:2026-5930 GCA_964653595.1 uncultured Lentimicrobiaceae bacterium | reverse complement strand
CAAGTACGGTTCCGTGAGAGGTTTAGGGGTGAAATTCCCCTTTACCTACTCGATTATCTTTCATCCATCATTGTTTTACCACTTTTCCATTTCCAATAACTCCCTCTTTTGAAATAACCCGAACATTGTAAATCCCACTCGGTAAATGACTTATGTCTATTTCAGTTTTTCCGTTGATGTATTGAGATAGAACTTCCTTGCCGAGCATGTTGTAAAGTTTAATTGTTGTATTATTTTCGGCATCCACAAAGAAAAAGTCATTAACAGGATTCGGGTAAATGTTTATTGTCGTGGATTCTATTGTGTTAATACCAGATCCAAAATCTATAAATATACTTAAATCTTTTGTATCGTTACCAGCACTATTTGTTGCCTTTACAGTAAAATTAAAAGTACCAGCCAATGTTGGTGTGCCTGAAATTACTCCGTCTGTTGAGAGGCTTAATCCATTGGGCAAGCTGCCACTTTCTATACTCCATATTATTGGGGAGCTACCTGTAGCAGAAAGAATCTGATTGTATGTAATTTCTTCCATGCCATTTGGCAGGCTTTCAGTTGTGATTTCGGGGGCTGTCAATATTGTTATTGATAAACTCTTTGTATCGTTACCAACACTGTTGGTTGCCTTTACGGTAAAATCAAAATTTCCTGACGCTGTTGGTATGCCTGAAATTACTCCGTCTGTAGAAAGACTTAAACCGTCGGGCAAGTTGCCAGTTTCTATACTCCATGTTATTGGGTTTTCTCCTGTAGCGGTAAGCGTTTGACTGTATGAAATACCAGTTTCGCCGTTTGGTAGGTTGCTTGTTGTGATATCAGGCAGAGATAATATCGTTATAGACAAACTCTTGGTATCATCCCCCTCGTCATTTGTTGCCTTTACGGTGAAATTAAATGTTCCAGCCAATGTTGGTGTTCCTGAAATTACTCCACCTGATGAAAGGCTTAAACCGTTAGGCAAATTGCCGCTTTCAATGTCCCATGTTATTGGGTTATCGCCCGTAGCGGTAAGAGTTTGACTGTATGGGATACCTGTTTCGCCATTTGGCAAATTAGAAGTTGTAATTAAAGGGGAAACTATCTGTAAATGCACTGGCATATTAACGGTATTCCCAAACAAACCAGGCAGTTGTCCGTTTTGGGTTGTCCAGCCATCTGCTGATGTAAAGAGGTTACTAAGTGTGTCGTCAGTATTTATTTGTGCTTTATTCAAGCTCTCTCCATCCAGGTTTGTTGCCCCAATGTTGTTCCATAATGTATCCCCCGAAGGATTTAACATTTGTGAAAAGCCAAAATTGTTTAGAAGTGTGCCGGCGTTATATCCTGTTACTCGCCCAAAATAAGTACTGGAGCAGGTTAAACCAGGATTTAATGCCACACAGTTGGATATAGTACCGACACCTTGACCTGCTATTCCACCTGCCAAAGAAATCGAATAAGTACTATTGCTGCTAATGGTGCTTGTAGAATAGCAGTTTGACACAGTGCCGTTATCAACTATCCCTGCAACGCCACCTGCGCGAGCATATATCGTAGTGGAAGAAGAAGAATTTGTACTATTAACCTGACCTTGAGAATAGCAGTTTGTCACAGATGTGTTTTGCCCTATCCATCCCGCTATACCGCCTGCATAAGTAGAAAAAGAAGGGCTTTCGCTCATTACATTCGCCGAATAATAGCAGTTTGACACAGTTGCGTTTTGCCACATATATCCCACTATACCGCCTGCATAAGAGGGGCACTCAGAACTATACATATTATAATAACCTGAAGCACCTTTAACAGTAGCTGAAGAATAGCTGTTTGAAATTGCATCTTCAGAAACACCTGCTATGCCACCTACACAAGATTGTCCTGAACCAGAACCATTAACACATAGACATTGTATCAACCCTGAAGAATTGCAGTTTGACACGGTACCGTTTAAATAATTATATGCCACAATTCCACCAGCATATACACCACCTTCGTCACGTAAATAAATATCCATATAATTAATGCTAACATTATTTATAGATCCGTTAGAGCAACCAAATAAACCCACGTATTTAAGATTGGTATTTTGAATTAAATTGTTTGCGTATATTTTTAAGCCAGTTATTATTTTACCATTACCATCAAAGTTTCCTTTGAACTGGTTGGTTGGTGTTCCAATGGGTGTCCAACCGACTCCTGTTTGATAACCCGAAAGGTTTATGTTGTTGGCAAGTTTGTAATACACTCCAGCATTGGAGTAAGGGGCAGTACCATTGTTTACCCATGTTGCCAATTGTGCAAGTTCCGCCGCAGTTGTGATTAAGTATGGATTTATTGATGAGCCTGCTAATGAATCGAAAATCGCGGTATAAGTGACATCTGAATTTACAGTAACCGTTCTTGGATTAATAACACTTCCATCGTTCCATTGAATAAAGCAATAATTTGTGTTTGGAGCTGCGGATATTATTCCCTGATGATTGCTGCAAGTCGGATTTTGCGTAACAGCAACACTTCCAAACGATACATCATTTGCTAAAACTGTGATTACCGGAACGTGCTCAAAAATGGCGGTATAGGTAGTATCTGCATTTACATTAACCGTTCTTGGATTCTCGGTATTTCCATCGTCCCATTGGATAAAGCAATAATCTGTGTCTGGAGTTGCGGATATTATTCCCTGATGATTGCTGCAGGTCGGAATTTGGTTAACAGCAACAGTTCCATACGATACATCATTTACTAAAACTGTAATTACCGGAACGTGTTCAAAAATGGCGGTATAGGTAATGTCTGCATTTACTGTGACTGTTCTAGGATTCGCAGTATTTCCATCGTTCCATTGGATAAAGCAATAATCTGTGTTTGGAGTTGCCGAAAAAACCGCATGGTTGTCGTTACAACTGGGTTGAGTGGTAATTTCGACAAAACCAAATTGATTATCATTACTTACAACTATCAGGATGTGGTTAAAAGTTGGGGTTTCGACAGAAATATTCGAAAAAAGGTTTGTCCAAGCAGTTGAGTTTTGATATAGGTTTAAATAGCCACAAGGAACAAATACAGGAGTTACAGAAGGAACATTTGTAAAAGCATTAGAAGAAATTGCCGGAGGGTTTGAAGCACCTGTATAAATTATTTCCATTCCGGTACAACCATAAAATGCGTATTGTGCTATGTTTGTAACGTTGTTCCCAAAAGTTAAGCTCTTTACGGCAGTACCAAACAAAGTAGAAACCGAGGTAAATGAACCTGTTGAACTACTTTGTGTAATATTTCTTCCATAATAAACAGTATCAATGGGACAATTATAAAAACTTCCGTATGTGGTGGTACTTTTGTTAACATACATGCTTAAACTGGAACTTGCATCTGAAATGGTAAGCTTATGTAGTGAGCTACAGCCTTGAAATGCACTTATTCCAATTGCTGTTACCGAACCAGGTATCGTTAATTCAGGGATACCAGAACATCCGTAAAAAGCGTAATCGTCAATTGTCGTTACAGCACTTGGTAGTACTAATTCAGGGATACCGGAACATCCGTAAAAAGCATAATCGTTAATAGTTGTAACAGCGCTTGGTAATGAAAATGGCGTTAATTGAGTACAGCCATAGAAAGCATATTGAGCAACGTTTGTAACACTATTTCCAAAAGTTAAGCTCTTTACGGCAGTACCAAACAAAGTAGAAACCGAGGTAAATGAACCTGTTGAACTACTTTGTGTAATATTTCTTCCATAATAAACAGTATCAATGGGACAATTATAAAAACTTCCGTATGTGGTGGTACTTTTGTTAACATACATGCTTAAACTGGAACTTGCATCTGAAATGGTAAGCTTATGTAGTGAGCTACAGCCTTGAAATGCACTTATTCCTATTCCGGTTGTAGCACTCGGTATCGTTATCTCAGGAATACCTGTACA
>CAZZHH010000100.1:0-1926 GCA_964653595.1 uncultured Lentimicrobiaceae bacterium | reverse complement strand
TTATTCCTATTCCGGTTGTAGCACTCGGTATCGTTATCTCAGGAATACCTGTACAACCATAAAAAGCATAATTACTGATATAAGTAACAGAACTCCCGATTTGCAGACTGGTAATTTGCGACAAATAAGAATTCCAAGGCGGATTACTAGTTGTCGTATAATTTGTCATACTACCACTGCCGTCAATGGTCAATCTCCCATCATCAGTTAATATCCAAGTTAAACTTGTTCCACAAGTTCCCTGATCAATTATATTTTGTGCCTTTGCAAAAGTTGCCGAAATTAGAATTATTGTAATAAGTAATATTTTTTTCATCTTTTTTGATTTTTTGTTTTCCTACTCGTTTGGCTTTTCGGATACGCCCCCTGTTTTTCATTATGGGTTTGGGTCTCCTTTTTTTTTAATATATCTTGTCAGTCAATAAACTGTCAAGATGTATTAAAAGTTGAAGTTTCTATTGTTCTTTTCATTCGGCTGTGCTGTTTTCTTAACTTGCCCATAACGGTTTCGGGCTTTGCGTTCGGGTGGGTTTCGGAGCACAAAACTGTCTGCCAGCACTGAACTTAAATAGAAGCACAAAGCTCCAAGTTTGCATGTCAGCCCGCCTGACGCAAAACCCGTGTTAGTGGCTGGGTATTTCTATATTCCTAGTTTTTGTTTTACTAATGGAGTAGCATCTATTCCGTCCGTAAAAAGTAAAAATGATACATTAAAAATATATAAAAAATTATTTTCATCTCCTACTATTTTTATTGCGTCTTGTATCTTTTGTTTTGATAAATTAGTTTGCGTTTCTGTGGCTTTTGGCATTAACTGAAGTATTGCTTGTATGTCAACATAAGCAATTTTTGGTGTGTCAATATAAGCATTGGCATTGGTATTCAAATTCATTTCTTTTGCAACTTCTGTATTAGAAGATTCAAGAGTTTTTCCCGTTCTAACTAAACGTAAAATTCCCGAATGTTGTCCATCGTAAGTCATATACTCTCCAGTACCAAAACTAGATATATTACCTCTATTCGCTTTCATTAAGGCTATTTCTTCTATTGTTGGAACGCGCCAATCATTGTATCCATATGAAACATTATTGTTTACTGCTGTTATGACATTATTAGGAATAGACGGAAAATTACCCAAATCTTCAGGGAAAACATATAAATAATTGTAAAGTATTACAACGTGCAAGCCCTGAGGTAGTGATTGTATTTGTTGAGGTATTTCAGGTTGCGTTTGTGTTTGAAGTGTTCCATAACTTGAATTTGAATTCGAGGTTGAACTTCCTTTCTGTCCTTTTACATTAATAATTGAAAAACTTTCTACATAATACGAACCACTATATCTACTTTCGTGTAAATAGCCAGATATGGATTCGTCGCCGTTAGCTTCCATTTTAACAGTCTTATATCTCATCTTTTCTCCAAAATAACTGCCACTACAGTCAATTTCAACACATTTGTAAGAAATTTCGACTTCAACCGCTTCATTTGAATTATTCTTAATGTAAAGTGCGTCATTCCGCAATTCACTTTGACAATTATAATTCATCGGGCTTTTTTCTTTTATGTAGGCAGATATGTAACTATCTTTATACATATTACCCACATAATACTTTTGTTGTGCATTTGTACTAATTCCCCCAAAAAACAAACCGGCCAAAACTAATAAGTAATTTTTCATTTTAAATTTATTTTATGTCTATCCTTTTACAGACTATTTGTTTCTAATTTAAATTGTTTGTCCTAATTCAACTAAATACTGTTTCTACGAGCTGCGTCTTCCGCCTTGCCACTAACGGTCGGCGGTATGGTGTCGGTTTGCCTTGCAGACTTTTTCACTTTACCAATACCGTAACTGGCAAACTGCACTATAACGCTTGTTGAACTAAATCCCGCTAAGCGGGATAGCTCTCTACAAAAGTAGGCATT
>CAZZHH010000099.1:0-6658 GCA_964653595.1 uncultured Lentimicrobiaceae bacterium | reverse complement strand
TGCAAAATTACAACTTTATTTTTAATAACCAAATAAAATTTTATTTTTTTTTGATTATCTCGCTGCAACCTTTCAATGAACTATCCCTAAACTTACCGTTTGGGAGTGCAAAAGTAAACAAACATTTTATATCCACAAACTTTTTTTAACAGGAAAAAGACCTAAAATTTGTGTTAACATTTTAATCCACTGAATTAGAAGAGCTAAGAAAAAACACATTATAAATCGTTAACTTTAAATTAGCTTGATAAAATGTTTTTTGTGTAATTTTACACACTAATACAAACATTAAGTAATGAACATTATTAAAAATAAGGCAATCATTGTTATTCTCACTCTTGCATTAATTGGCATTTACAATTGTTCTTTAGCACAGTCAATGCTGAATGATGAAAGTGATTATGACAAAAAAGGTAGTTTTTTTTCAGGTGGCTCTCTTAATATAATGTTTGGCACCATTACATTCATTGAGGTATCTCCCCATTTTGGGTATTATGTTACAGACCGATTTAGTATTGCCGGAGGAATTACGGGTGCTTATTATTCGGAAAAAGGAAATCAATACAAATATAGCACCTATATATATGGTGGTAGAGCTTTTGTGAGATATGACCTATTTAAACAATTTTTTGCTCAAGCAGAATTTGAAGCTTTAAACATTGAAAACAACTCCTTATTGTTACCAAATGTAAATAGAAAATGGTTGTACTCTCCCTTGATGGGAATAGGATACAGACAAATGATAAGCGATTTATCTGGTGGTTACATCATGTTATTATGGAACTTTGATGAAACACTAGAATATCCATATGGAAATCCTATCTTACGTCTAGGAATTGAATTTGGATGGAGAAAATAGATAGATGAATAATCCCTAAAAAGTTAACGCCAAAACTTTACCACTGCAACTTCCATCATCAATAACAATAATGCAAAGAGAATTAACCAGTTGAAAATTGAGGTAAAACTACTTGTTTGAATTGCGGTATTGGTTGAAAGTTGCTGGTAATTAAATAAGGATACATTTTTATAGGAGCCAGTTTTGATAAGAGATTTTAAATCATCTAACTTATAGAAACTCATATTAGATTCCATGTTAGGGTAATTAAATGCTACTCCTTCGATTATCTCATTTGAATTTGTAATATAAAAATTGCCAGGAAATTCAAGTTGATTTTGTTCAAGTAGATGAATTTCGCCTGATGCTGTAATCATTTGTGGAACAATCTCTACATTTTGATTTACCGCCTTCATTTTTGGGACTTGTTCTCCTTTAAATTCAGCACTTCTTAATTTAATTATTTCGTTACTATTTAACCGATAGTACAATCTTCGATGTTTTTCTTGACTAAGAGCCATGTTTATAAAAGAAGGGACAATAAGCGGATGATTTGAAAAATTTCCAAAAGACTCATCTAGGGATATTCCAAAGACAAAAACAAATCCTAACCCATGTCTGGAAACACCAAAAACACAATCTAAATTTTGCAGTTTAAACAGCTCTTGAAACTCACTTCCTTTATTTGAAACTGGGTAGTATTGAAGGATGGAAGGCATTTCGGACTCAGAAATCGATCCATCAAAAACATTTTTAAATAAAGAGTGTTGAACATTTACGTATTGAATTTGAGTCTTTGAGCTGGTTAAACTGCCCAGTTGAAGACTAAAAACAGTATTCAAAAAAGTAAAAACACTATTATCTAAAGGGCTGATTGGGGATGGGACGAAAACGAGGGACCCGCCATTTTTGACATATTTATCGAACTCAGAAACACTTCCTGAAGCGATGGTAGATAGTTGTGATAAAATTACCAATTGATATTTTGCTAGCTCATCGTATCTTACATTATTTAATGGCTGAGCAGAATAATGAAAGATGGAATCTGTTGCGAAAACAGAATTTAAAAACTTATTGGATGTTTTTTCATAAATTTCGAGCACCTTCACTTCGGAATCAATGTCAAAATTGAAATAGAAAATATCGTCAAAATCAATATCCCCAGGATCGTTGATTTGAACCTCTCCTTTGATCATACCGACTTCGGTAGCTGAAAAGTTTAAGGGAACGATAACCGAACTATTGGAAGGCAGATTACACAACGCTGTTGCCTTTTCTTGATTGTTTATACTTACCGTTAAAGGTATATTTTCGAAGGAAGAAATGCTATAATTTTTAACTTGTACATAAAGAGTTAGGTGTTGATTTCCTCTAAAAACAGGTTGTTCAAACCAGCATGAATCCACCGCAATATTATTTGAAGATGCATGAGGAAGATGTATCAAATTGACATAAATTGTGGTGTCGATGGAAGTTTTATCAAAATCGAATGCTGATTTTTGAAAATCGGATATTACAAAAAATCTTTTATTACTTTGAGAGATAGTAGAAAAAAGATCGTTCACTTTAAGGGATAATTCAGAAAAGCGGCAAGAAGTTCTATTCGTTTTTATTTCATCTACCTTCGAAATAAAATCTTCGCGACTTATAACACGAAACTGTTCTGCAGATAAATCATTTGTAATGAGAACAAATTTATCGGTTGGAGAAAAAGCATTTGCAATTTGTTTAGCACTCGATTTGGCATGATTAATCAGTAAATTTTCATCGCCCTTATCCTTCATTGTAAAAGAGTTATCTACAAAAACGCAAACAGTGTTAGTGGCAAAAACTTGTTTGGCATTACTCTCTTTTAAGTATGGATGAGAAAATGCAAATACGATAGCAGTAATCAAAAGCATCCGTAACAAAAGCAATATCCATCGTTTAATAGAAGAGTGCCTTTTTGTTTGCATTTGTAGGTTTTGCAAAAACTGAAAATTTGAAAAATAGACAACTTTGTATTTTTGAAAATTAAACAAATGAACAATAATTGGCAATGCTAAGGCAAAAAGTCCATATAAAAAACTAGGATATAAAAAATTCATGAATTGTAATAATTTAAATGCAAAAGTATAAAAAATGAAAATCAAAACCTATCATTTGCACAATGTAAAGTAATTAGCATGATTTGCAACGGGGAATAATCTATGCTATTTAAAATTTTCGTACATTTGCCTCTAAATTCAACATTAATAATGACATACCAATTTCACAAACTGTCAAACGGTATTCAAATTGCTCACAAACAGGTAAAATCAACGGTATCTCACCTTGGAGTAGCTATCAACGCTGGCACTCGAGATGAATATGAGAATGAAAATGGATTAGCTCACTTTATTGAACATACCATTTTTAAAGGCACAACCAAACGAAAATCTTTTCAAATACTATCCAGACTTGAAAATGTAGGTGGAGACTTAAATGCATATACCACCAAAGAAGACACCTATTTTTATGCTTCTTTTTTAAAAACGGATTATATCAGAGCTGCTGAATTATTAAGCGATATCCTCTCCAACGCAACTTTTCCAGAAAAAGAGATCGAAAATGAAAAGGAAGTTGTCATCGAAGAGATTAAATCTTACAAAGACTCCCCTTCGGAGTTGATTTATGATGAATTTGAAAATCATATTTTTGCAAATCACCCTTTGGGACGAAATATTTTAGGGACCGCAAAATCTGTCAAATCCTTCAACCGACAAATGATTCAAAACTTCATTCATCGCACATATACCACTGATCAAATGTTTATCTCTTCGGTCTCAAACATGACTTTTGAAAAAGTGATTCATATATTAGAGACCTATTTTGGTGGTTTTCAGACATCCACTCGGAATTATAATCGACCAATTTTCAAAGACTATCACCCGGTAAGCATAAAAACAAATATCCATAGTCACCAATCACACACGTTGTTAGGCATTCCTGCTTACTCTATGTTTGACAAAAAAAGAATCCCTTTTAGTTTGCTCAACAACCTTTTAGGTGGTCCGGGCATGAACACTAGACTTAATATTGCCATCAGAGAAAAGAATGGATTGGCGTATACTGTTGAATCCCAATTCAACCCAATGACTGATACCGGATTGTTTACCATCTATATTGGAAGCGATCATCTTACGGTAGATAAATCGATCCTGTTAACCATCAGTGAGCTAAAGCGATTAAAAGAGAACAAATTGGGCACACTCCAATTGTCGAGGGCAAAAAAGCAGTTTTTTGGTCAAATATCTTTGATGAACGAATCTAACCAAAATGAGATGTTAAGCATGGCAAAAAGTGTAATGTATCATAATCGAATAGATACAATGAAAGATATTTTTTACAAAATAAATCAAATTAATGCTTCCGATATCCTAGAAGTGGCCAACGAAATATTAGATATCGATAAGATGAGCAGCTTAATATATACCAAACTAAAATAAAAAAAGTCACCTTTTAACATACATCATATCATAAAAAAAACAAAACGTTTGAATTAAAACCCATGAGCATTAAATTTGAACCAAAAACGAAATCTTTAGACAATATTGCCTCTGCAGAAATTGAGAATTATTGCATCCATCACTCTTCCGCAGAAGATCCCATTTTGCACGAAATATATCGACAAACACATCTTACTCAAATTTCACCTCGAATGGCATCGGGCAAAATTCAGGGTCAGTTTTTACAACTATTATGTAAACTTTATAAGCCCGAAAATGTACTAGAAATTGGCACCTATACTGGTTATGCAGCCATCGCAATGGCCTTAGCAATTCCAAATTCATCCAAACTAACGACGATTGAGATAAACCCAGAGATGGAAGATTTTATCCGAAAATACATCGATAAAAGTAATCTTAACCATAAAATTGACTTAATCATAGGCGATGCTCAAGAGTTTATAAAAAACAGTAACTCAGTATGGGATTTTGTTTTTTTGGATGCCAACAAAGATCATTATATTGAATACCTAGAATTGCTTTTGCCAAAAATGAAAAAAGGGGGATTGATTATAGCAGACAACGTGCTTTGGGGCTGTAAAGTTGTTACTCAAGAAAATGCTGAAAAAATTGATAAAGACACTCTTGCATTGATGCAATTTAATGATTATGTTCAGCAAAATGAAAATTTAGAAAATCTACTATTGCCCCTCCGAGATGGGATTATGGTGATACGAATTAAATAAGAAGAAAGATGCGAATAGATATATTAACGCTTTTCCCAGAAATGTTTACGGGTCCTTTTAACCACTCCATCATCAAACGTGCGATGGATAAAAACAAAGTTGTGATTAAACTTCACAACATTCGGGATTACTCTCAAAACAAACATCATAAAGTAGATGACTACCCGTTTGGAGGAGAAGCGGGTATGGTGATGATGATTGAACCCATCGACTTATGTATCCAAAAACTGAAAAAGGAGAGATGCTACGATGAAATTATCTTCATGACTCCTGATGGCGAGTTGTTGGACCAACCCATAGCAAACCAACTTTCGCTCAAAGAGAATATCATCATTATTTGTGGTCATTATAAAGGAATAGACGAAAGAATTCGAGAGTACATTGTTACCAAAGAGATTTCCATTGGAAGCTACGTCCTTTCGGGAGGAGAATTAGCAGCAGCTGTTACAGTAGACGCCATCATTCGATTGATTCCCGGGGTGCTTTCGGATGAAACCTCCGCACTTTCAGACTCATTCCAAGACGAATTACTCTCAGCACCTGTATACACACGTCCAGCTGTTTACAACGGGTGGTCGGTTCCAGAAGTTTTACTCTCGGGAAATGCTAAGTTAATACAAGAGTGGAAAATGGAACAATCAATCGCCCGAACCAAAGAGCGCAGACCGGATTTGTTGGAGGATTGAGTAGAGGGGAAAGTGCGAAGTTGAAAAGAAGGAGAGAAGTGCGAAGTTGAAAACTTCGCACAACAACGGGATGCGAAGTTGAAAACTTCGCACAACAAGGATTGGGATCACACAGTTTAAAAGGAACATAACACGAATATAAAATTAATGATTTACAAAGTATTTGAACAGTTAACGATAGAAAAAAGAGATTTTACACAAGAGACTCTTGATTTTGGAATATATGAGGATTGTCGTTTTATAGATTGTGATTTTTCAAACGTCGATTTATCCAATTTTACATTTTCCGAATGTTCGTTCCATGGATGTAATTTCAGCAATGTAATTTTTAAAAACACATCTTTAAAAGTGGTACATTTTATCCACTGTAAATTGCTTGGTATTATCTTTTACGATTGCAACAAATTTTTGTTTTCTGTTGATTTTGAACAGTGTAACTTAAGTTACTCCTCCTTTTATCGATTAAAAATAAAAAAAACTAAATTTAATGAGTGCTTACTCCAAGAAGTTGATTTCACAGAAACAGACCTTTCCAATTCCGTTTTCTACAGATGTGATTTCCGAAATTCCCTATTTGATCGTACAATCTTAGAAGGGTGCGACTTTAGAACATCATTTAACTATTCCATCGATCCTGAAAATAATCGAATAAAAAAAGCCAAATTCGCACTGCAAGGAGTGGTGGGTCTGCTCTTAAAGTATGACATAATTGTTGAATAATTGAATCATTCTAAAAAATAGTATACCAGCAAACCTTCTCTATATAAGCACTTCAACTTCCAATATACAAGGAATATGGCATTTCAAAATCATAATTTTAGAAAATTATTTTACAAATAAAAAAAATTAATCCCCTAATATTTAACGCTGAATTCAAGTGTTAAATGCAACTTGTTGTTTTTGCAAATTTAATGATAAAAA
>CAZZHH010000098.1:0-7417 GCA_964653595.1 uncultured Lentimicrobiaceae bacterium | reverse complement strand
AAAAAATATTTATTATTTTACCCTATAAAGTTGCATTTATTACTTGAATTTAAGATTAATTTTGTAGAACAAAAAAGAAATTATACATTTGTACTAATTATTCACAAAATTTAAATCTATGAAAAAATTATTTGCTATCTTGATTGCACTTGTTGCAATAAACATTCACGTATCGGCTAATGAATACAAGGTAAACGATCGTGCTGTTGATCAAATGTTTGCGAATGCAACATCTGTTTCCACTACTCAAATTGCTGATTTTTCTTCTTTGCCAACTCCACAATCGGAACTTAGAAGAAGTAGCAAAAATGCTTGGGTTGCTTGGGCTTTAACGTATACAGCTGCTGTTGGAGTATGTGGTATTCATCGTTTATATCTTGGATCAAACACAGGTGTATTTATAGCCTATTTATGTACTGGCGGTGGTTGTGGAATTATTCAAACAGTGGATTGGGTTGTCCTATTAATTGGGGCATTGAATAATGACATAAGTAAGTACGAGGATAACGAAAAACTTTTTATGTGGTAATCCAAACCGCACAAATAAAAAAAAACGGTCAATTGACCGTTTTTTTTTATTTGCAGCAATTTTGCATCAATATCTTTTTAATCTTTAAAGAAAAGTTATGTTTTCGTTCATAATTTCTTTTATTTGCCAAGAACTCACTTCTACGTGTCCCCCCAGTATAAAATTTCATCAATAAGGAAATTCCTCCAAAATATGAGGTTAGGTAATATGTTTTGTAGATAGCATATCCTGTAACACTAACAATTATTGCATGAAGAACAAAATTTGAAATTCCTTCTGCATAATAACCAGAATAACACTGTCCAAGGCCGGGAAGAATTGCCGATAATGTTTGTGCTTTAGATGGATTTAAAAAATGTGGTCTGTGTTGAGCACTGTAGCTGTTTTCCAATAATATTTTCAAACTATCCTTTTGATTGGAAGAAGATTGAAGTTGATCAACTACCAGCAAAGAGTATTTTAAACCTTCATCATAACTAGCTAATTCGTTGTTTGAAAGAGCTAATAATAAATAAATTTGCGTGAAACTATTTGCCTTAAAAGAGGAATGGATAATCAGATCACAAAAGGAAATAGATTCTGTAAATCTTCCAGCAAGATATGCATTGATAGCCATCTCGTAATAAACAATATAGAATGAAGAATCATTTAAGTTTTGAAAATAGATTCTTTCAAGAGTTGAAACTGCTTTATCATAAGCATGAATTTCTTTATAAACATACGATTTCTTTAATAAAAGAGTATTTATACTATCTGCGTTTGTAGAATTAAAAATCTCTTTTTCATAAGAAATCAACTTTTTAAAGCATCTATTAACTTGAATTGTTGAATCGACATTTAAGTCTTGAGAAAATAAGTTATTCGTATATAACCCGCAAAGGAACACGAAGATTAAAAATAATTTGTTCATTGATTTCCTTGTTAAATTCATCTCTAGTAAGTTTTACACTTATAACACTCCCCCAAATATTACCTATATAAAACAACCCAAATAAAGAACCAAAAATTATTGTTTTTGGATCTTTGATCCCGTCTTTTCTTAAATTTTCACCAGCAACAAGTCCCATTGTTGTGGTAATTAAGAATGCTGAAACACCTTCCCCTACTCGTTTTGTATATATTTTCCCTAATCCGGGAACAATAGCAGATAAGGCTCCAGCAATGAATGGAGATTTTTTTTTGCGCTTTACCAAAGTAGAATACAATTGCGTCAAGTTATCTTGTTGTTCACTCACAGAATACCAGTTTCTTGAAAACTTATCAATATTTTCCTTTGCTTTATTAAAATCGTTCTTCATCAACAGAACTCCAGCACGATTTAAATATAATAATTGTTGTAAGTTTGAATCATTAGCTGCAATTAAGGATAATGTTTTTTCCGATTCAGTAAAGTTGCCGATATAGGCATTACTAATTGATGAATATAATTGAGCCTCAATATGTTTATTCGAATTTTCAACTATTTTATTAAAGAAGACAACACTTGAGTCAAAATTTTTAAGATTAAAGTATGATTTGGCAATCAAATAGTTAGCAGAGTCCGTTAATAAAAAATCTTTTCGAGATATTAATAATGATTTGAGTTGAAAAATTGCTTGTTCGTATTCTTTAAGCCGAATGAGGTGTTTGGCAAAAGCTATTTCCGTATCCGTTGATTTTACCAGAGAATCATTGGCGTTAATGGTTTGACAAGCTGATTCAAATTTAAAACATATAACAAATAAAATTATTAAAAACAAAGTAAAAAGTTCTTTTAATTTTGTCATTTTTTACTGGTTTTAAATTTAAACATGCTTACGTCTTCATGAATTTTATGATCTACTTCATCAATTCTGCTTTTATGTACATCAGTTGCTGCAATTCTATTGCAACGAGTTAGTCTGTCTGCCGTTAAAAAAACACCTTTAATAATGCCATATTCTTTTATAAATTGCTTGCTCATATTTGAGCATGAAGGCTTAAATAAACAATCAGCAAAAATTTGATTTGAAAAATAACTTTGGTAAACATACATTAACGAACCTAAAAACAAAGATGCCGGATTGTATTTAATGATCGCGACATTGGTGCTAGGTAAAAGGAAAACATGATTTTGTGTTTGAAATTTGTCAATATTGAAATTTGTCAAATTAATTATTTTCATATCATTTTCAAACGATTGACCAAAAAGGCTTAAATTAGTGACCCCAAATAATAGTATTATAAACAGCTTTTTATTACTCATTTTTTATAATTTTAGCATTAAGTGGTATTTTATAATCAAAAGTTGTATTTTTAGCCTCATTCCCATATAAAATGTTGGAAAAAATCATTTGAGACACCAATGAATCTCCATTTTCAAAATAATTAAATTCAACAATTTTCTGAGGGAAACTGACAGGTAGCTTCTTATTGTTTGTATAATCGTAATAATAAACTTTTCTTTGAATAGTATTTTTCTTTGAATAGTATGCCATATAAATCGGCAAATAGTTTTGATGAACTAACTCTACTTTTTTTACAGGATTTGAAGAGTTTGCCGGAAGTGTCCACCAAGTAACCATAACATCTTTTTTAGGTTCGGTTTTTAAAATTGTAAACCCCATATCACGTAATCCAAAATCAAAAAGCCGATTTGATAGGAAATAGTAAAACAGACTGTGTTCTGTTATTTGAGAAGGGTTACGAGAAATATAAACCTCATTTTTAAGTGGGTAATATATTCTAATTTCACCCTTTGAATCCGTCATAATATAATGTTCAAATGGTTCAACTTGATGAGTAATCATAACACCTCTGTCAAAATTATAAAAGATGTCGGTATCATAAGTGATTTTTCTATTGTTTTTGAGAGATCTTGTTGTCTGTGTGAGACTTATTCTTTTTTCTTGTTGTTGATTTATAAATGAAAAACAGAATAATACCAAAGAAAGCATAACCCAAAACAGGAACTTATTTTTTTTTCTTTCAATTTTTATTTTTGTCATTTTTTTTTCGTTTTACGCTGCCATATTACAATTTTTAGCAAATTTAGCAATTATAATTCAATTTTGGATTACTAAAATGCAGTAAATAGCTCTATTCTGGACACTTTGCTTCTTGCGATAACGTTAAATAACACATTTATTGATGATAATCCCTTATTTTCAATGCTCTTGTTTTGGAGAAATTGCCCATGTAAAAAATGAGTACGAAAAGAAAAAAACACTAAATCAATTGTTTGCAGAACCGTAACCTACAATTAACTATCTTTGCTCTTCATTAGTATAAAATAAAACCTATGATTTTCGATAATGAATATTTTATGCAAGAAGCATTAAAAGAGGCTCACAAAGCTTTTGCAAAAGACGAAGTGCCAGTGGGAGCTGTGGTTGTATGTAATGACGTTATCATTGCACGCGCTCACAACTTAACAGAACAGCTTAATGACGTGACCGCACACGCTGAGATGCAGGCTTTTACTGCTGCAATGAATTATTTGGGGGGTAAGTATTTGCCTAATTGTGCTCTATATGTGACCCTCGAACCTTGTGTGATGTGTAGTGGAGCAGCATTTTGGACTCAAATAGGTAAAATTGTATACGGCGCACCAGATATTAAAAGGGGATTTAGTAGACAAGGGGTACAGTTATTACATCCAAAAACAAAGCTTATTTCTGGCGTTTTGGAAAAAGAGTGTACCGATATTTTAAAACAATTTTTTGCGAAAAAGAGAAAATGAGTATCGTCTGAATGTAAAAAATTTTAATTTTTGAGTCGTTTTTTAAAAAAATGATGTATCTTTGATCCCATAAAAACCATCAAATTATAAATTGTATTGATTTAAACCCCATTAATCATTATGTTATTGTATCAAATAGCCCTAACCAAGTTGCCCCAAATCGGGGATATAACCGCTAAAAAATTGCTTTTTCATTTTGGAGATGCACAATCTGTGTTTACTGCTAAGAGTAAAGATATTTTAGCTGCAGGATTTTCCAAAACGGTTATAAAATCGTTGAAAACAGTTTCTGCTCTCAAGGAAGCTGAGTTAGAAGTGACATTTATCGAAAAAAATAAAATTACACCAATATTTTATACAGATGCCAATTACCCATATCGATTGAAATTTTGTGATGATGGCCCTATCCTAATGTATTACAGAGGAAGTGCTAATTTAAATTATAATAGAATAATTAGCATCGTGGGGACAAGAAAAATTACAGAGTATGGAAAATGGATGTGTAAAAAAATTATTGAAGAGATGAGTGATTTCAATGTGTTAATTGTTAGTGGATTAGCTTATGGAGCAGACACTATTGCACACCAAACTGCAATAGATTTGAGGATACCTACCGTAGGAGTAACAGCACACGGTCACGATACCCTATATCCATCTGAAAATAGAAAAATGGCTAAAAAAATGATAGAAAATGGCGGTGTGTTAACTGAGTTTACTTCAGGCACAATTCCTAATAGAGAGAATTTTCCAAAAAGAAACAGAATTATTGCTGGTATTGCTGATGCCACCTTAGTGATAGAAGCTAGTTCTAAAGGAGGAGCTCTGATCACTGCAGATATTGCAAATTCATATAGCAGAGATGTGTTTACTATTCCCGGACGAACGAATGATCCCATGTCTGAGGGGTGTAATAACTTAATTAAATATAACAAAGCAGCATTGGTTACAAGTGCATCAGACATAGTTAAAGCCATGGGATGGGAACAAAAATCTCTAAAAAGCAAGCAAACTTCTTTATTTCAAGAGTTGTCGGAAGAAGAAATGGTTGTGGCAAAAATGCTTTCAGACCATGGAGATTGCGGTATCGATTTGTTGGTAAATACCCTAGAAATGTCGGCAACAAAAATGGCTTCTGTCCTTTTAAGTTTAGAGTTTAAAAACATCATACGTTGTATGCCAGGAAAAAGGTATGCTTTAAATTAGTTTTTTTTAAAAGAAATAAGTACGAACCTCCCTATATAGGCTCTACTTTGAATGTGTTTTTGTCGTTTAGGTATACATAAAGATTCTCTATATAGCTATAAAAACTATCGATTTGACTTCGCTCTTTGGATTTCCTAACTTTGTCCTGTCAAATAAATGAAAGAGAAATGAAAAATATTTTTTAAAAATT
This sequence comes from uncultured Lentimicrobiaceae bacterium, assembly GCA_964653595.1. Lineage (GTDB taxonomy): Bacteria > Bacteroidota > Bacteroidia > Bacteroidales > WCHB1-69 > JBAXTE01. The sequence continues at coordinate 1,795 of CAZZHH010000098.1, read as the reverse complement.
AACAAACATTTTGAATTTTTACTTGACTTTAAATATTTTGAATCGTAAATTGCATTTTAAACTAAAACCCAATGATATTATGACCACAATAGAATTCAACACACAGTTAATGAAACTTGAGAACCAGCTCAATTATTTTGCCATTTCACTTACCAACGATGATGAAGACGCGAAAGATCTTGTTCAAGACACATTGGTAAAAGCAATCGTTAATCAAGATAAATTTCGAGATGATACAAATTTAAAAGCGTGGACATATACCATTATGAAAAACACGTTTATCAATAATTACAGAAGAAATCAAAAAAACAACACCCTAGTGGATGCTACAAATGATCAATATTTTATAAACTCATCTGTTCATAACCAAGATCTATTTGCCGACTCTAGAAATAATACATCTCAAATTGTAGCGGAAATAAAGAAGTTAGATTTAAGTCAACGCAAACCATTTGAAATGCATATTGCTGGTTTTAAGTATAAAGAGATTGCCGATCATATGAATATTTCAATAGGAACCGTAAAAAGTAGAATCTTTTTCACCAGAAAAAAATTGATGAATACCCTTAAAGACTTTGAGAATTAATAGGTTTCATATTTTATGATAAAGGTCCAACAATGTTGGGCTTTTTTTTTGTCGTTTACGAAGCAATCAAAATAAAATTGTAAGTTTGTACTCAAATTACATAACATTTTTTTTATCATGGATTTAATACATCAAATCAAGGCAACAGCACAAAAAAGTAACAAGTGCATTGTCTTACCAGAAGGTTCTGAAGAGAGAACTTTAAAAGCAACCGAAATTATCCTTCAAGAATCTATTGCAAGGGTTATTTTGTTGGGAAACCGACAAGAAATTTTGGCAAAAGCTACTAGTTTAGGATTGAAAAATATCGACAAGGCTCAAATTATTGATCCGAAAGCCCACGAAAAGAAAGATTTTTATACCGAAATGCTTTATAATCTTCGTAAAAACAAAGGGATGACCATGGAAGCTGCATCCAGTTTGGTGGAAGATCCTTTGTATCTTGGTGTTTTATTGATTAAAAACAAAGAAGCAGATGGCGAGGTAGCAGGTGCTTTAAATTCAACTGGAGATGTGCTAAGACCTGCCTTTCAGATTGTAAAAACCTTACCTGGGGTAAGCGTTGTTTCTGGTGCTTTTATCATGGTAATGAAGGATAAACAATGGGGCGAGGAAGGAGTGATGGTTTTTGCGGATTGCGCAGCTCATCCGAATCCTACAGATCAAGAGTTAGCAGAAATTGCCGTTACTACAGCGAAAACTGCTCGTGCAATTGCAGGCATTAATCCTCGTGTTGCGATGTTGAGTTTTTCGACAAAAGGTAGCGCAAAGCACGAAATGGTAGATAAAGTAGTGAGCGCTACACGTATTGCTCAAAGCATGGACCCAGATTTAAAAATAGACGGAGAACTTCAAGCGGATGCTGCCATCGTACCCGCTATTGGAGCAAGCAAAGCTCCAGGTAGCGAGATTGCCGGAAAAGCGAATGTACTGGTTTTCCCAACTTTGGAAACTGGAAATATTGCATATAAATTAGTGCAACGTTTAGCTGGTGCCGAAGCAATTGGTCCTGTTATGCAGGGCATGGCTGCTCCAATAAACGATCTATCTAGGGGTTGCTCGGTAGAAGACATCGTGAATGTGGTGGCAATTACAGCTTGCCAAGCTGCCGGTATGTAATACTTTTTTTAAAATTCCCAGATTCAAAGAATTAATCTTTAGAGGTCATCATTTAATTTCATATCTTTGCACCTTAGAAAAACAACAAAA
>CAZZHH010000097.1:0-7511 GCA_964653595.1 uncultured Lentimicrobiaceae bacterium | reverse complement strand
AGTTTGACAGTGGTGGTTTTTCAAATCCCGCTACAATGCCAAGCTGCGACCGTTATGGATAATCGGGAGGTGGTTGTCGGTGGCATTGTCACCGACAACCACCTCCCGCCATATTATTCAGGCTACTCCTTGTCATTCCGACAATAGGGAGGAATCTTATATCTTTTTATCGGACAACAATAATTAAGAATAAAAATAATGGAAAGATTTCATGATGATATATTTTTCAATACTTTTGCAATTATAAAATCTGTTTTTTGATGAGATATACTGCTTCAGTAATAGGAATTGGCAATGTGGGGTCGCAAATTGTACTTTCGCTCCATAAAATGGGAGTTACCATTGATTATGTCGTTGGAAGAGATCTTGATTTAGTTCAAAGCATTGCTTCAAAAGTAGGTGCTAATGCTTTATCAGAAATTGAAAATTTTGCCTTTTATTCAGATTTTCTTATTCTTTCTGTTAATGACGACTCCTATTCAGAGGTTATTTCAAAGATTTCAGTAAAAGATTCTACCGTTGTATTACACACCTCTGGATCCCTGCCAATGAATATTTTTGAAAACAAATTTAAAAATTATGGTGTTTTTTATCCATTGCAAACTTTTTCGATCACAAGAGCTGCTTGCTTCGATTTTGTTCCAATCTGCATTGAGGCCTCTTCTTCAATAGTTTATGATCAATTGAGCAGATTTGCTGGTTGTTTGTCCGAAGATGTACGAAAAATAAATTCCGATGAACGTTTAAAAATTCATTTGGCTGCTGTGTTTTGTAACAACTTCTCAAATTATATGTATTTGTGTGCTAAAGAGTTGATGAAAGATTGTAATACTTCATTTGATATTTTATTTCCACTAATCAAAGAAGGTGTTCATAAAATGATTGATATTGGTCCTGAAAACGCCCAAACGGGTCCCGCTATAAGAGGAGATCATTCTATTATCGATAATCACATAGCCATGCTCCAAGATTCAAAATACAAAGAAATTTATATAATGATTACAAATCAAATATTTAACAACTTTAATTCATGATAAATTATAAAGAAGCATTGAGTGATATCACTACGATGATTTTTGATTTTGATGGAGTACTATCGGATGGGAAAGTTTTAGTACTTCCAGATGGGGAGCAACTTCGAACCTCAAATGTTAGAGATGGGTATGCACTCCAATTAGCTGTTAAAAAAGGATATAACATTGCAATCATCTCAGGAGGAAAATCAAAATCAATGTCTCAAAGATTCGAATCTTTAGGTTTGACAGATGTGTTTTTGGGTATTTCTAATAAAAAAGAAGCTTTTGAGAATTACCTGTTAGCAAAAAAAATTTCATCAGATGAAATTCTATATATGGGCGATGATATCCCAGATTATGAAGTGATGAAAATGGTTAAAATTGCCGCCTGTCCAGCAAACGCATGTTCGGAAATAAAGAATATTTCTCATTATATTTCGCATGCTAATGGTGGCGATGGCTGTGTGAGAGATATAATTGAACAGGTTCTTAAAATTCATGGTAATTGGTTTAACGACGATGCATTCCATTGGTAAAATACAGTCGAAAGAGAGTGATGTAAGTGATAAATGATGAGATGAATCAAAGCGAGAATATGAAAAAAACGAATAATCACCATTATCACAATTTCCTGTCACGCTTTCCCGAAAAACCAGTCCGCCTGCTGGCGGATCATTGTTTTTCGAGGATCCTCGAATTTTCACAATCCGACCACTGGCGGATTTAAAATTCGGGACGCGCTAACTCATAACTCATAATCCCGCAAAACAAGAGTCCGTCAACTGACGGATCGTAGTTTTTCGAGGATTCACGAAAAATTAAAAAATCAGAGATTTTTATTTTTCCTAACTCATAACTCATAACTCAAAATTCAAAATTCAAAAAAAAATATGAAAACAAAATTTTTATCTTATTATCAGTTACTTCGGGGGACTAATTTGATTTTTATCATGCTTATCATGTATATTATCCGATATTTCCTTATTGTTCCTAGTATGCGTGTATGCAATGATTATCCTTTTTTTTCAGATACTTTGTTCCATTTTTTAGTTTGCGCAACTGTTTTTATTGCAGCAGCAGGTTATGCCATTAACGATTATTACGATCAACTGATTGATGGTGTAAACAGATCAACTAAACAAGTTGTTGGTGCCTCTATTCAGCCTAGAGTTGCGTATTTGTTGTTTTGGATTCTTTCTGCAATGGGTTCAATTCTTGGGTTTTATATTTCTTTTAAAGTTGGATACATTAATTTGGGTACAATTTTTATCATCGTCTCTTTTGTCCTTTATTATTATTCGTTAAAATATAAACGCCTGCTTTTGTGGGGTAATCTTGTTGTTGCTTTTCTCAGTTCTCTTGTGATATTGCTACCATGGCTTTTTGAGTTTTTCACTCTTATCTCGCGTCCGAATGCATTTATCGATCATCTAGTTTGTTTAAACATGATTCGAAAAATCACCATGTTGTTTGTTGGCTTTTCATTCTTAATGACCCTAATTCGGGAGTGGATAAAAGACTTAGAAGATCAAATTGGAGATGAAGAGGGTGGAAGATTGTCACTACCAATTCGGTTTGGTGTAAAAAAGACAAAAATATTCATAATAACTCTTATCCTCCTTTTTGTGGTATTGTTGGGAATTATTCAATCGATTTTGATTGGGCAAAACTACACTTATGTTTCTTATTATAGCATAATTACGATAAGCTTGCCTTTGCTTTATTTAGCATCAAAAATAACGAAAGCTCAAACTCCTTCCGATTATCATTTTCTATCTACCGTATCGAAAATTATCATGCTTTTTGGAATATTTCTTTTAGTATTATCTTACTTTACAATCTTTAAATTTCAATATTAATGTACCGAAATTATCCATATAATATCGTTCTAGCATCTGCTTCTCCTCGTCGAAAAGAGCTGTTACATCAACTGGGTTTTAATTATACCATCAATGTAAAAGAGGTAGACGAAACTCCTTCGATAGAATCTTCCCCCGCTGAAGTAGCTATTCGTATTGCATCGAAAAAAATGGATGCATTTTGCTTTGATTGCTTGCCAGACAAAACTTTGATAATTACAGCAGATACAGTGGTTGCATTAGATCAAAAAATATTAGGTAAGCCCGATTCGCATTACGATGCAAAATTAATGCTTCAATCTTTGTCTGGTCGATCTCATGATGTTATTACTGCCGTTTGTCTTAAATCAAAATCAAAATCATTTACTTTTTTTGACACTACAACAGTTGTTTTTTCTGAAATTTCGGACAGCGAAATAGATTATTATATCCAAAATTTTAAACCTTTTGATAAATCCGGATCTTATGGTATTCAAGAGTGGATTGGGGTTGGATTTATCTCTTCCATAGAAGGTTCTTATACGAATGTTGTTGGTCTGCCGACCGAAAAGCTTCGCAAAGCGCTAATAGATTTTATCGATTAATTTAAGGTGTATTCTATGGATAAGCCAATTCAAGAGTCATATATCAGCATCATGAGCAATAAAGTAAAAATGTATGGTGGAATAAATCTTGCACAAGGGTTGCCTGGCTTCAAGCCACCTGCTGAATTGTTGAAATGTTTGCATGATTCCATTCATACATCGGTTCATCAATATGCACCAGCTACTGGCAACTTCGATTTATTAGAACATATTAACCAAAAATATACAGATTGTCTTAACCTTTCTAATTTTGCTCCATTAGTCACTTGTGGTGCCACTGAGGCTATTTCGTTGATATATAATTATTTGCATTTAAAATTAGTTTCTTCATATTCTGTTTTAGCATTTAATCCTACCTACGAGAGCTATCGGAGTTTGCCAAAATTGTACAATATCCCCTTTGTTCCTTTTGGTAGTTTACAAGATGAGGTGATTGACTTTGATCTTCTAGAAAAAACAATTCTTTTAAATAATGTAAAGGTGCTCTTTTTCTCCTCTCCAGGCAATCCTCATGGAAAAATGTATTCGAATGCCGATATTTTGAAACTAATTCTTTTGGCCGAAAAACATCAATTTTACTTGATAATCGATGATGTATATTCGGAACTTTACTTTCATAATCCTCAAAAGCCCCCTTACGAAGAGTTAAATGAATATTGTTTTTTGGTTAACAGTTTTTCAAAACAGTTTTCAATTACCGGATGGCGTGTTGGTTATCTTTTTGCTCATAAAACACATTTTTTAGGAGTAAAAAATTTTCACGATTACACAGGTTTATCTGCTCCTTCGGTTCTTCAATTTGCGCTAGCAAGCTTTCTTAGTTTGCCTAACTTATCTCAAGAGTATTCTATCTCTCTTCGAAACTGGCTAAAAAGAGGCTTCGATTATTATCAACAAGAACTTGAAGAGCTTGGTTTTTATATTCCAAAAACCGATGGTGGTTATTTCGTTTGGACTCGTTTGCCTATAGGTATATCGGATGGTGTGAGGTTTGCAAATTTTATGTACGATCATCAAAAAATTGCGGTAGTGCCTGGTATTCACTTTTCGAGTGATGCAAAAGATTGGATTCGAATCAATATTGCGCGGCCTTATGATGAACTAGAAAAAGCATTACAGTCGATAAAAGCATCTGTAAACAGCTTATTATCAGGATGTTGAAAATGTTAATGTTAATTTAATATTAGATGAGGATTTTTTAAAAGAAATTAAAATAAAACTTAGTACTTTTGTTGCCTTGATAAAATAAAAAATAATCATTAAAAAGAAAATAAAATGTTTGGATTAGATTTTGGCCTTTCAATTTTGCTTATATTATGTATAGTTGCAGTAGGGGCATTTGAATTTATTAATGGCTTTCATGATACTGCAAATGCAGTAGCAACCGTAATTTACACTCGCTCTTTAAAACCTCGAACTGCAGTAATTTGGTCGGGAATTTGGAATTTTATTGGAGTAAACTTAGGAGGTATTGCTGTAGCCATAGGTATCATTAATTTACTTCCCATGGAAGCATTGGTCGATCAAAATGTATATCACAATGTTGCGATGATTTTAGCTCTTCTATTAACCGCAATTATATGGAATTTGGCTACCTGGTATTTTGGAATTCCATGTTCTAGCTCGCACACATTAATCGGCTCTATTTTTGGAGTTGGGCTTGCTTTTATGTTCATTAATCCCGATGGTGGAGTTGCTCTAAATTGGAAAAAGGTTGCTGATGCTGGCTTGTCTTTGCTAGTTTCTCCTGTTTTTGGTTTAGGATTGGCATTCATATTAATGATGGTTTTTAAAAGACTTGTGAAAAAGAAAAAATTTTTCCTGCCTGCTGATCCTGAAAAAAAACCACCATTTTGGATCCGTGGAATTTTAATTCTTACTTGTACTAGTGTAAGCTATTCTCATGGTTCTAACGATGGACAAAAAGGGGTAGGGTTGATGATGATTATATTAATAAGCCTATTGCCAGCAAAATTTGCACTTGATTCTTCCAAAAACCAATCTAATATGATCGGTAATACGAGAGTTATTTATACTTATTTAAACAAAGTAGATACTACAAAATTGGATACGAAACATCTCGAAGTTGTTAATGTGGTTAAAAATGATTTAAAGGAGATTGATAGTATTATTGTAAACTCTGATGTCTCATCTGAAATTGATGAATCTAAAAGATTTCAAATTCGTACCGACATTGTTACGATTAGTCGTTCGGTTGAAAAGTTAATAAATGATCAAACTTTTGCAAAAAATTCGTCCCTTAAATCAAGCGAACTTTCTCACTTAAAGGCAAACATCAAAGAGTTAAGATCTTTTACTGAGTTTGCACCGTGGTGGGTGATTTTATTTATTTCAATATCTCTTGGTCTTGGTACGATGATCGGTTGGAAACGTATAGTGATAACCATAGGTGAAAAAATTGGAAAATCACATCTGTCATATGCCCAAGGAGCAAGTGCCGAGATTGTTGCGGCTACTACAATTTCGGCTTCTACTATGTTAGGATTGCCAGTTAGCACTACCCATGTTCTTTCATCTGGTATCGCTGGTTCTATGATGGCTGAAGGTGGTGTCAAAAATTTACAAGCAAAAACTATAAAAAATATCGCAATTGCTTGGGTTTTGACTATCCCTGTTACCGTAATCCTTTCTGGTGCTATATTTTTATTATTCCGTTATATTGCAGGAGAATAATCCAAAAGATATCTCGCTGTTTTCAAAAAAACTCATTTGCATTTTATTGTAAATGAGTTTTTTTTGAAATAACCTGCTAGTCTATAATGGATTATTAAGTGAAGATGTTAAACAAATAAACTCTCTATCCCATTTTTTAACTCATCTTCATCTATGTATTTGCCAATAAATATTAATTTTGTATACTTCTCTTCCTCACCCCATAGTGTCGAAGGCTCAAGGAGAAATGAATTTAATACTGAATGAAATATAAATCGCTCTGGCAGATCTTCAAATGCTAAAATTCCTTTTATTCTAAGAATTTTATTGCTGTTGAAAAACATGTAATTATCCATCCAAAGTTTAAATTTCGAAAAATCTAAAATTCGGTTATACTCAAAACCAACCGTATAAATATCGTGTTTTAAATGATTCGTTTGAAAACTACTTATGTTAAATGAATTTGTCGATTTTTCTACTTGATTAGCACTATAAGAATCTGTATCAAGGACCTCAATCCTCGAAATGTCGCCAAAAGAAATTTTAGAGATAGAACTTAAAGGATTGATGGATTGAACTAATTTAGTAAGCTCTTCTGTGTAATCAGGATTTACACTATCTATCTTGTTAATCAATATTTGATCTGAAACGGATATCTGTTTTCTTATTTCAGGGTATTCATAGAGCAAATCTTCTATGTTAAATGCATCTACTACAGCAATCACACTATCCACTTTGAATTGTTCTTGAATGCCTCCTCCATCGAAAAAAGCATTGATGATGCTTAAAGGGTCTGCAATTCCTGTAGTTTCAATTATTAAGTGGTTAAACACATGTTCGCTTTGCATCAACAAATCGATAGTCCGGTAAAAATCACTGTTTAAACTACAACATATACAGCCATTGCTTAGTTCAAAAATGTTTTCATTTACACCGACGATTAAACTTCCATCTATTCCAATTTCACCAAATTCATTTTCAATGATTGCAAGCTTTTTGCTAGAATATTTTTTAATAATTTGATTTAATAGGGTTGTTTTGCCTGCACCTAAAAAGCCGGTAATGATAGTAACAGGTATTCTAAAATCATTCATTATTTTTTGCTTAAAGTAGTTTTAAAGTTTGTAAAATTACAAAATAATCTAAATGATTTGGTTTCTAGAAATCAATTTTTATTCAATATATTTCATATTTTATCAAAAAATCTTACTTAAACTAAGTTCAAAAAATTACTGTTATAAATAGTTGTTTGATGTAAAATATATAAATTTGCTATGAATGTATACATGTATAAAAATCTAAGAAATCTGAATAGATTTTAAATTTATTTGAAAATCTGAATATTTAGTTATTCATAATAAATAATTTGTATGTATTTT
>CAZZHH010000096.1:0-7519 GCA_964653595.1 uncultured Lentimicrobiaceae bacterium | reverse complement strand
TCAACCGGAGCTTCACGCTGGGTGCTGCGCACCGCTTAAAGCTCTATTTATTAGGGGCTGGTGTTCTTTGTTTCCTGTCAGTTTATCAGTCATTTAGCTCTCATTTTAATCTGTGTCAACCTGCACCAACCTATCCACGAAGCACAAATTTATTTTGTTTTTTTGAGCGTTGGACAAAATGGCTTTGCCAAAGTGCGTTGAAAAGACGGAAGCTCTTTTGCAAGCCTTTGGTTTGAGCGTTGGCTCGTGTGGGCTTGCAAATGTGCTTACGGCTGTGCGTTGGCTTATGCTGCTTGAGTTTTGCATAGTCTTATTACTGATTGAACTATATACTCAATTATACCGCCTGGACTTACATAAGGCCCTTCAATTAATCTATCATCCCAATTGTGGTCAAGATAATAATTGATTATTCTTTGCTTTAATGTGTTTTTGTATGATTCTAAAAATAAGCGATTGTCAAGATTATTTACGATTAGAGTAACAATGCTTTCGTCTTTCATTACTTCTTCTATCACTTCATTTATTAGTAAAGCTTCTTCATCGGTAATTTGAAAAACTGTTCGCAAATCCGCCATTACTTCAGGAATGCTTGCTCTGGGTGGTTCTGTCCTACCTCCACCATTTCCACCTCTCGGCGGTGGCGGTGGTTCGTTTACAGTAGGATTATTTATTATCCCTCGGTAACGAACTGTACTTTTTTCAACCAATAAGTTTTTCAAATGGTCTTTAAGCGAAGAAGCCGAACCTTTTTTGAATAGTTTGTCGGCAATTATTTCTGCAAATAAAGCAAAGCGAATTATCTTAATTGGCAACTGGAAAAACAATGTTGTAAAGTAAAAATTACTCACAAATCGGTTTAAGAAGTTTACAATATCCTTTTGCGCTTCTTTCTCCGTTACTAATTCTCTGAATTTATTTCGGTAGTCATTTGAAAGCGACATCAAGTCTGCATCCTTTGCAGGGTCAGTTGTAGCTTCCTTTATTAGTTCTGTATATTTAATTATTTCGCTTTCATCAAATATATTGAAACTTAAAAATTCATTATATCGGTCTTCCAACTCTTGCGGATTGGGTTCTTGTGGCTGAAAACGGCTTCCAGTTCTATACCTTCTAAAAGCGTCAAATATATTTTGCACCGAATTGGTAAAGTCCACGACCATCGTTGTGTCTTTGCCGTAGCATTTTCGGTTAAGTCTCGACAAGGTCTGAACAGCATTGACTCCTCTTACTGTTTTGTCTAAAAACATTGAAACTAACTTTGGTTGGTTAAATCCTGTTTGAAATTTATTAGCAACTACAATTATTCTGTAATCATTGTTTTCATCAAAAACATCTTCAATCTTTTTCCCTCCGTGAGTGGTGTTAAGCTCGTTAAGTATTTCTTCTTTTATATCATTACCATCCTCATCAGTAAAGTCGGAAAATGCAAAAAGGATTTTATAAGAAAGGTTTCGCTTTTCAATTTTTTCTTTCAATGCTTCATAGTAAAGCAAACCAGCAGCCCTTGAAGATGTTACAACCATTGCTTTACCAGTGCCATTCAATGTATCTTTTATCTTGTCGTCAAAATATTTCAGGATTACTTCACTTTTGTATTGTATTAATTCAGGGTCACGAAATGCCACATCACGCAATGCTTTATGAACTACGCCAGCAGGATATAATTCATCATCGGGAATAAGGGTTTTGCTTTTAAGATGATATAAAGTTTGATAACTGATAATATTGTTTGCAACATCTAAAATGTATCCTTCTTTTATAGCTTCATCTTCTGTGTATTCATCAAGTGGTTGACCAAAATAATCAACGGTTGTTTGTGTTGGAGTTGCTGTAAATGCAATCAAAACCTGATTTGAAATATTTACTTTTTTTGCTTCGTTGATGATTTCATCTTCATCTGTTGGCAAATCTTCGTTGTCTGGCTGTTCAGGATTGGTAAAAATGGCTTTTACATTACTTGCTAATTTCCCATCTTGACTTCGATGTGCTTCGTCAATGATAAAGGCAATTCGTAATTGTTTTAGTCCTTCATCTTCCTGAATGATTTCCTGAATGTAACTGAACTTCTGAATTGTAGATACTACAATACTTTTACGCTGACGAATAAAACCTTTAAGTTTATCGCTGTCTTTGGCTAAACCTATTTTTGTTTTAAGGTGAACAAAATGAGCCAATTCGTCTTTAATATTTTTATCTAAACTTTTACGGTCGGTAAGGACTATCACCATATCAAATATTTTTTGATTGGTAGCTGAGTATAAACTATCTAAACGGTCAGTGAGCCAACTGATAGTTAGTGTTTTTCCTGAACCTGCTGAATGATTAATAAGATATTTGTTACCTAATGATTTTTCATTTTCGTAATGTTTGGAAATTTTCTGAGCTAATATGTGATTACTCCTTAACTGGTGATACCTTGGGAAAATTGTTCTTTCAGGCTCTATCAGTTGTATTCCATCTTCGGTTATTTTTTGGCTTGCAGGAATGTAAAGAAGAAAAAAACTAATATATTCCAAAACCCAATCTTTACTCAATACATTTTTATACAAAAACTCAATCGGATATTCACCTTGAGTTTCTTCCTTATTAGTAAGACCCTTATTAAACGGAATAAAATTATACTCAGTAAACGGATTGGTTGCAATTTTCACTTCGCTTGTATCGGCTGCAATGTGTAAGAATGGCAAAGAAAATATTTGGCTTTCCTGTGGTCTAATATTGTATTGTGCCACTGCATCATACACATTCTGTCCTTCATCTTCGTGCTTTAGTTCAATAGTTATGACTGGCAAGCCATTCAAGAATAAAACTAAATCAATACTTTTTTGAGTGTCGTTACTGAAATGATATTGTTGTTTTAATGAAAAAATATTTTTGGTATAATTGTCATACGAAGTTTGACTGTTGCTACTTCTTGGCTTAGGATAATATAAGTCAAACGAAATGCCTCTTACTAACAAACTGTTTCTAATAATTACCCAAAGGGGCTTGCGATGCAATTCTGTTTTAAGTGCTTCAAATATTTCACGGTCAGCATCTATTCCATAATTCTTTTGTAGTTTCTCGTATTTACTAATCTGTGTCTCTATTATAAAGGTAAGCAAATGAGCAGCAACAAAATGAAAATCCATATCGGTGCAATCGGTAGCCGATAATGTTTTATAGCTGTGCTTATTGATAAGATATGCCGCTATATGATTTTCAAATATTTTTTCTTTTTCACTTTTCATTAGGAAGTTTTAATTTTCTATTATTGCTTGGTTAAACCATAGACTTGCTTTTGCCCAGTTACTATTTCGTGAATTAATGATTTTTTGTATTGTAGTAAAATACTAATTTGATTATTGTTATTATCATCGTCTGCTTTACTTTTCCCAAACTTCAATTGTATAACCTTGTCAATATCTTCACAAACCTTATCTAAATATGATGCAATAATTATCTGTTCATTTTTTGGCGGAAACGCAATTTTTGTGTTTAAATAATATGTTGAATTTATATTTTGAATTCCAGTAGTTTGTTGTACAAATGGAAAATTTACATTTGAATTATACAAGTCATGAAAAACGTAATTCATAAAATGACTATCGACTTTTGAATCAAATTCGAGTTTTGCTATAAAATTTGATGTAATTGCTTCAAACGGTAAATTTCTTGCTTCTGCAACTCTACCAACTAATTGTTTTTCCCCACCACCTGATTTTTCCATTATTAGACATCTGTTATTAATCAGTCTATTGGATATTTTAGTTTCTTTTACCCTTCTTAGTGTGATATTTTCATAGTTTAAATAGATACCATCGAAATCAGCAACTCTTAATACAACAATTTCCTTACTCCCTTCAATTTCATCAGTATCAGGGTCGCTACCCCATTCTCCACCAACAACATTTTCAACACGTTGTCCGATTCGAAATATTTTCCAATGAATTGGGTACTTACCAATCCATTCTATATCACTCATTGCATATTTGTATTTCATAAGTTAAGCTAATTGTTTAATGGATGATAAAATCTTTTCTGCTTCTTTCTCTAATTCCCAGAACTTTTGCAATAAAGCATCACTTGGTGGAGGCGGAAAATAAGTAAAGAAATATTTGTTAGGTAAAAACTCGTAACCTAAGACTTCTTTATCACCCTGTTTTGCAGCATAATCCCAGCGTATGATTGGCTTATCAATTTCTCGTTTGATAAAGGATTCAATATTCTCCTCAAATGGAATATACTCGGCATCTTCAATGTAATGTCGGTGATGGTATGTTGCAGTTAATTCACACTCTTTCAACCAAGCTGTAAATTCTCTTGCGGCAAGGTCTTTTAAATCTTTATTGCTTTTTGAAAGCTCCTTTTTCACCAGCGTTTCAAAGGTATTTTCACCGTCAAACTTAAATTTTACCGCGTGTTCTTTCCCTTTTTCGACTTTTACATTTACAGTCATTTCAAAATCACCATACAATTCGAATTTCTTTTTTACGTTGCTGTTATTTAATTGAACCGTAAAAGCTTCCTCAATCCAAATTGGTTTTTCGTTTTCATCAGTTTGCCAAAACAGCACTTTTATTTTATGGTAACTGAAATCTTCTTTACTAAATACCTTACAAAATTCGTTTGGTTTCCAGTTGTCATATTGCTCTATTATCCAGTTGCGGTGCGTTTCAGTAATGCGGTTTCTTTTGTTACCAAAGCTTTTGGGTTCTTTTTCAAACTGTTGTCTTGCATTAATTATAAGAACCTTACCTTGCTTATGTTTTGCTTTTTTGTTGCTTAATAACCAGATGTATGTGTAAATACCTGTTTGGTAAAACATTTGGTCGGGTATCATCACAATGCAATCCAATAAATCATTTTCAAGAATGTGTCTGCGTATCTCACTTTCACTACCACCGCAATCTCCATTGCTTAAAGGAGAACCATTAAAGAGAATTGAAATTTTGCTACCACCGTCTTTTGAAGGCTTCATTTTCTCAATCATTGTAAGCAAAAACAATAATGCTCCATCATTGCTTGGTGGCGTACCTGCTTTATAGCGAGTTGTGAGAAACTTATTTACATCGGTTGCGTATTCACTCCAGTCCACTCCAAAGGGTGGATTTGATATCAAATAATCAAAATGTCTTCCGTGATGTTTGTCGCCAGGTTCTTTGCTACTTTCAATGTCGGGTATTAAGGAATTTCCTTTTGTAATATTGTCTTTGTTGCTACCGTCAAGGTCACCACGTAGAAGTAAATCGGTTTTACAAACAGCAAAGTTTTGTCCCAAATATTCTTGTCCAAAAAGCTGAACCAATGTTTGTACATTCTGTTGCTCGGCTTCGGTTTTTGCTTTATCCATCAAATGCTCTTTGGCTGTGCTTAGCATTCCACCTGTTCCGCAAGCGGGGTCGTAAATGCTAATAGCTTGTTTCGCTGTTTTTGGGTTGAAGTCAATTTCCATTAACTCAACCATTATGCGGATAATTTCACGGGGCGTAAAGTGTTCTCCTGTGTCTTTGGCATCGTCCTGTGTAAAGCGTTGCAGCAATTCTTCATACACATAGCCCATTTCAATATTGCTTAAACGCTGCGTACTAAAATCTTCATCGTCTACCAAATCAATAATACTGTCAAGGCGGTTCGCCTTGACCATTTTACTAATTGTTTCACGATAATTAAACTCGTCAATTATTTCGTTTAGAATTGGCGAAAATTCTTTCAGGTATTCTCTGAAATGAGCTTCAACTTGCGTTGCATCGTCTTTTAGTATTTTGGTGAGTGTCCAGTCGCTTTTGTTATAATAAGGGATGGTCAGGATTTCGCGTTGCTTTACTTTCTTTTTCAATTCAGAATCTGTAATTTCTGGATTGGCTTTTTTTAGTTCTAAAGCAATCTCATTTCTTTTTTGAATAAGCATACATTCAATCCTGCGAATCATTATCATTGGCAATATTACCGCCTGATATTCATACGCTTTGAATTTTCCACGAAGTTTCTTTGCGCCTTTCCAGAGTTCCCCAGCAAGATTGTTTAGTTTTTCTTTATTTAGCATTTATCTTTCTTTATTATTTAATTTTCAAAAATACAGTTTTAGTCTCAACAATGCTCTAAGTGTGTCGGCAAAATTGCAGCTCTTTTGCAAGCCTTTGGTTTGAGCGTCGGCTCGTGTGGGCTTGCAAATGTGCTGCAATGTGCGTTGGGGTTTCCATTTCCTTTTTTCTTTTTTGAGCGTGAGAAGAAAAAAACAAAATAAATTCATCCAATTTGCACCAACCTATCAAAGAGCTAAATTCCATATTTCAATCCTGTCAATTTCGCACTTATCTGTCTGCTGTGCGGTTTTTTACACTTGCCCCTAACGCCCGCGGCTTGCTATTCGGTGGGGCTAAATCCCAAATTCGTTTCGCTTACCGCTACCGTTTTTAATTTATTAATCGTTTCCAGTTCATTTCGAGCCCCCACTGATAGCAAACCGCTGTTAGCACCATTTATTCTTCTTTTTACTATTGCATTGCTGTCACAATACCATTGTCAAAATATAAATAGTTGTCTGAATAAACCCATTGTTCTGATTTTTTTCCTGAAGTAATCGTCTCGTTAATACTTTTTGGTTTACCCCAAGAAAGCTCACACATTTCTTTAGTCATACCAATCTTGACTTTACCGTCTATAATGCGTTGCCAATTTTCATTTCCAAATTTTTTCTTATATAGTTCTGCTTGTACGTATTCAAAAACCCAATTTGTCCTTTTTGAGTTGTCAATACTTAACGGTATTTGTTCACCTTTTTCGTTTTCGAGAACTAATGAAAGGCTATAATATTTCTCTTCAATTGTTACATCAACGCATTTCCATTTTCCGCCTGCTACAAAATTTGATACTGGGTTTCCTGTTTTCATATCTGTCATTGGTCCTGACGATATCCAGTTTTTACCTCTTACAATATATTCTTTTCCAACTTCTGATTGTTTAAGTTTAGTAAAATATCCAACGACTATAAAAGGAAATGAATGTTCAAATTGACTGTCATATTCATAATAGACAATATCTTTTTTTTCTTTTTCCTGCAACTTTAAATAAAATTTTTTGGCATATAAATATTCACTTTCTGCTGCTTTTGGATGTTTTATAACCTCTAATACTGTAAAATATTTACCAGTCAGTTCATCATACTTGGAGTTATAGCTGTCACAGCATTTATAAACATTTGATTTGTCTGTTAACGAGCTTTTTGTATAGTCAATGGAAAACCCTTCATATCCATATTTTCGCAAACTTTCTGCTTTACCATTTAAGTAAAGTTCTTGTCCTACATATTTATAAACGTCTTTACCTAAAAAGTTTTTAGTGCTGTCATACGGTGTATTGTCAGTCTGTTCAACTTTTGGAGCAACCTTAGTAGTCGTAATTTGTCCATAGGTTGCTGTTACGGTCATTGCCGTGATTAAAATTGTCAATGTTCTTTTCATTTTCTGTCGTTTTTTTTTATAATTCTGACTAACGTTTTTATTACACGCTAATTATCAATTGATTATGATTCCGA
>CAZZHH010000095.1:0-8009 GCA_964653595.1 uncultured Lentimicrobiaceae bacterium | reverse complement strand
TAAGAGATAGGAGACTCAATCTCCTTTTCTTAATTTTTTATCGGACAACAATGTAATTAAATATGAAATTAAATTTTTTAAAGGCCTTTTTATTCATGAATTTTTCATCTATGTTATTGATGTCAAATTGAATTTTATTGTAAGCTTCGTATTGGATATAGTTATACCCAAAAGAGTTGTTCACATTTTTATATTTTATGATACTATCCAATATTCGATCGGCAGGGTTGCCAGAATATCTTACTACCACTTCATTAAGCTTATTACTAGTGGGCACGAGAGGTATTTCAATATTTTGGAAATGATTTGGATTAATTTTTATTCGCTTTGGCAAAAAACCCACACAACTTACAATTAAGGTATCGGACTTAGAATTAGATTGAATTGAAAACTCACCATCAAAATTAGTAGTAGATCCGCTATGAGTACCTTTTAAAATTAGGTTCACAAATGGGATAGGCTCTTTGGTCTCTGAGGAAATTACTTTGCCAATAATTTTTGTTAATTGAGCAAAAGTAGTTATCAGAGAGAAAAAAATGATCAGAAAAAAAAGTAACACTTTTTTATACATCATACATTTTAAAAATAAGATTGCCAATAATAGACAAAATTAAGGATTAAATGTTTAAAATTACTCAAAAAATAACAAATAATAAAAGCGGAAGACATCCATAACAATTGAAGTTTGTATTCCGAGGTCATCTAATCGTTCTTTAATATTAACATTAACGAAACATTGAAATAACTTTTTCGTCACAAAAAAAAGATATATTTGCAAATAATAACAACAATGTAGAAACATGGAAAATAGCGAAATAAAAATTTTATTGGTAGACGACGACGATGATATTCTTGAATTTATTCGATATAATTTAGCGAAAGAGAACTACCAAGTTTTTTGTGCCTCCAATGGCAAAGAGGCAATTGATGTAGCTAAAAGAGCAGAGCCACATTTGATAATCTTAGATGTGATGATGCCAGTTATGGATGGGATAGAGACATGTCAGGAGATTCGTAATGAGCCAAAACTAAATAACACAATCATCACTTTTTTAACTGCTAGAAGTGAAGAATATTCTCAACTTGCTGGTTTAGAAGCTGGAGCAGACGACTTTATTCAAAAGCCAATTAAACCAAAAATTCTTGTAAGCAAGGTAAAATCGTTATTACGAAGAATGTACACCCTCGATGACAAAAATGAAACCACGATATCTTTAAATTCCATCACAATAGATAAAGAAAAATATATTATCCGTTACAACAATGTAAATCACAACTTACCTAGAAAAGAGTTTGAGCTTTTATCTCTACTTGCTTCAAAACCGAACAAAGTATTTAGAAGAGAAGAGATACTTACTCAAGTGTGGGGAGATGATGTAATTGTAGGAGATAGAACCATTGATGTACATATCCGAAAAATAAGAGAGAAGATGGATAATCGAATTATTAAAACCATCAAAGGGGTGGGATACAAATTTGTAGAATAATTCATTTTTTCATCAAAAATTGAATAATCAGCAGCATTTACATTTTAGAAATTAACCAACAATAGTTCATGAAATCAACCAATCACAAACAGCTCTCCTTAAGTCTGGCTCTAATGGTTTCTTTCATTTCGGCGACATTATTGTTTTTTTGGTTCTATTTTTCAAAAGCACTAAATGTGGTGTTTATTTTAGGATTTAGCATTTTAATTTTTGCAACCATCTATTTTTTTGCATCGTATCTTTTTCAATTCTATATGGTTGAGAAGATTCGACTGATTTACAAAAATATTCACAACTACAAAATTTCGAAAAAGGAAAATGAAGTTCAGCAAAAGATTATTTCCAAAAAGTCGTTAGAAGAGGTTGATAACGAAGTACAATCGTGGATAGAAGAGAATAAGGAAGAGGTAGCACAGCTAAAGAGATTGGAACAATATCGACGAGAATTTTTGGGCAATGTATCGCACGAACTAAAGACACCCTTAACCAATATTCAGGGATATATTTTAACGCTTTCAGACGGTGGAATAGAGGATAAGCAGATTGCGATCTCGTATTTGCAAAGAGCGGAAAAAAATATTGATCGGATGATTGAGATTATTGATGATCTGGAAGAGATTTCAAAATTAGAATCCGGCATCATTGAGTTGAAACCAATCTCTTTTGACATAGTCTTACTCACTCGAGAAGTGGTAGATTTATTAGAGACAAAAGCAGACAATTTTGGAATAAAGATTGTTTTTGGCGAAGTATATGAATTTCCTATTAAAGTGTTTGCAGATAAAGAGAATTTAAAAAAAGTTCTAGCAAACCTGATCGATAATTCTATAAAATATGGACAAAATTTAAAAGGGAAGGGAAAAACAAAAATTAGTTTTTTCGACATGGAAGACCATATTTTAGTAGAGATTACGGACCAGGGCATGGGGATATCAGAAGAACATATTCCTAGATTATTTGAGCGTTTTTATCGAGTGGACAAAAATCGATCTCGCGATATTGGAGGGTCTGGATTAGGATTAGCCATTGTAAAACATATTATTGAAGCGCATCGTCAATCGATTAACGTGCGAAGTACCTTAGGGGTTGGTTCTACATTTGCGTTTACCTTAAAAAAAGGATAATCATAGTGTAGTTTTCTTTAAGAAAACAATCCTTTTTCACATTTCAACATTCAAACCGATATGGTTGAACAAAATTAGATTAGAGCCATTTTTGGAATATAAAAAAGTTTTAAACTTATCAAATAAGCACCCTAAGAACTAATAATGTTGGGTATCGAATTGGTATTATCCTTAACTTTGTAATTGATAACAATTAAAATCGGAGTTACGTGAATTACAAATTAACATTAAGGGTAGCAATATTTATTTTCACTTTTTTTATATTTGGGTGCACTCAAAAACCTAATAAAAATGAAGCTTGGATAGAGGGAAAGTTAGCTGGGGAGAGTTTTCCATACATTATAATTGAAGAGCTTACACCCAATGGAATTCAAAAAATTGATTCTGTAGCTGTCATCAACAACAAGTTCAGTGCGAAACTCCCCATAGATGAGATTGGATTTTACTTTTTGCGTTTTTCTTCTACAAATTTTATCAGCATAATTTTAGAACCTGGAACCATCTTAAAATTGGAGTCGCATGCTGATAGTTTGGCATATCCAACAAAAATCAGCGGGTCGCCCGAAAATGCAAAGATGCTAGAGTTAAATCATAAATTAGATGACTGTTATCGAACTACCGATTCGTTGAGTAAAATTTTTAAACAGTATCAAAATACAGAGCAATTTGACTCAGTAAAACAAACCATAGATACGGCCTATTCTCGCATGTTTAATGAGCATAAAAAATGGTTAGAGACATTTATTACTCAAAACCAATCTTCCATTACTACCATCGTAGCATTTTATCAAACCATTGGGCGACGATCCTTTTTTAATGCTGCAGATGATTTTTTGATCATGCAAAGTATCGACAGCAATTTGCAAAAACAGATGCCTAAAAACAAACATGTTGTAAAATTTCACTCCTTATACCTCGATCAAAAAGTGTTAGAAGATCAAAGATGGAAAAGTGAAGAACTACTTCAAGAGGGCAAAATTCTACCTCAAATCATTTTGCCAGATAAAAAAAATGAAACGGTGGATGTTTTACAAGTTAAATCCAATAAAAAGTTGATCTTTTTTTGGAATATTCAATCGTTGATAGATCATCCAGACAGAACGCTTTTAAAATCGGGCTTAAACGGGTATAAAGTGATTGCTATATCTTTTGAACAAGAAATTGATTTGTGGAGAAAATATACTCTTAAAGAGTTTCCTGCATTTATTCATTTAATAGAATATAAGGGCATGGAAAGCAGTCTTGCCCGAACTTTCAACCTTACTAATAAAAATCTTCCTTTTTATGTTATTGTTGATAAAAACAACCGCATTATCGGCAAGGGAAAATCACTTAATACATTGATAAACAAGTGATATTTAGATGAGAAAAATTGTTTTTGTGATTGTTTTTTTGTTATCTACAAAAGTAGCCATTACCCAAGAGAGGGGCTATTTTCAGCAACGAGTGGATTACAAAATCAGGGTTACCTTAAACGATTCTCTTCATACTTTAAGTGGTTTTGAAAAAATTACCTATCATAATTTATCGCCAGATACTATCTCCAAATTATATATCCATTTGTGGGCTAATGGCTATTCGGGTAGAGATACAAAATTAGTTCAGCAGCAAATTGATAATGGAGATGTAAAATTATATTTTGCTCCAACCTCTACCTTGGGATATATTTCAAATCTAGATTTTCGAATTAATGGGAATCCAATTAATTATTACAACTTTAAGAATCAGCCAGACATTGCTATTTTTGATTTAAACAACCCATTGTCACCAGGAGATTCTCTAGCAATAGAGACTCCGTTTTTGGTAAAAATTCCAGGCGATTATTCCAGAATGGGACATAAAGGGCAATCCTATCAAATTACCCAATGGTTTCCAAAAGTTGCAGTATATGATTTACAAGGATGGCACCCGATGCCCTATCAAGATGTTGGAGAGTTTTACAGCAACTTTGGCTCATACGATGTATCTATTACGTTGCCCGAAAACTATTATGTTGCTGCGACTGGGGTAATGGTAGACAATAAAGCGGAAGAAGAGAGAATTGAGCAGAGAATCCGAGAAAGCACAAACTCTATCAGACATAACGAAAGCACACCAATTTCGTCATCGGTTCAAAAAACGATACGGTTCGTTCAAGACAGCATCCATGATTTTGCTTGGTTTGCCGACAAGCGATTTTATATCCATCGAAAAGAATTTTCCCTTTCAAATTCGAATCAAAGAGTGACCGCATACGCATATTTTCTACCTTCTAATCAGAATGTATGGAAGGATGTACCCAGTTTTATAGAACAGACCATACTATCTTATTCCGAAAAATTGGGAGCATATCCTTATTCCGTTTGCACAGCGGTAGAAGGAGTGCTTGCAGCTGGAGGAGGCATGGAGTACCCAATGATTACAGTTGTCAACTCATTTGACAAAAAAACAACAGAACGAGTTATATTTCACGAGGTTGGCCATAATTGGCTTTATGGGATCATCGGTTTTAACGAACGAGAGCATCCATGGTTAGACGAGGGAATAAATACTTTTTTGGAATATGAGTTTTTTAATACCAAATATCCAAATGATCGATTTTTTAGGGATACCAAATGGTCTAAACACTTCAATTTTTCAGATTTCTCTATCCCCTTTTTTGCATATCGATTTGCTATAACGCAGAACGATTACATACCCATGGGGTTACCTTCCGACAAGTACGATTTATTCCAATACGGAATTTCTACTTATCTAACACCAGTGGTAATGTTTCGCTATTTGAAAGAATACATTGGTGCTACTAAATTTGATGATATATTATTGGAATTTGCAAAAAAATGGTCATTCAAACACCCCACTCCAAAAGATTTGCGCCAACATTTTGAAGGAAAAACAGGATTAAATTTAGATTGGTTTTTTTACAAAATTGCAAATAGTAGCGCACCCATTAACCAAAAAATAGTATCCGCCAAACCAATCAAAAATGGAACCAATACATATGTAATCAAATCGAAAGAAATTTCTCAAATTGGAGCTCCCTATTATCTAAGTGCTCATAACAAAAGGGGAGAAATTCTATTTTCAAGGTGGGTTTCTCCTAAAAACAGGATTCATTACGACACACTCATGCTTCCAGAATCAGCATATAAGATAGGAATAAACCAACTCGTTAATATTCCAGAAATAGACAAACGTGATAACGAAATGAAGATTAGGGGAATTTTAAAAAAAGTCCAACTCCCCCACTTATCCATATTTTGGAGATTAAACAGCCCATCGGAGACTTCCCTGTTTTACTTACCAATCATTGGCTGGAATAGTACCGATAAGATGATGTTTGGAATGGCATTGTATTCAGATCCAATTTTTCCAACTAAGATAGATTTCATTCTAAGTCCGATGTATTCCATCTCAAACCAAACACTTACGGGATATGGAGAAATTGGATATACTTCTAAATCTGCAATTTTGTTTCTCCAAAGCTATCGTATCGGAATACTTAGCAAACAATTTGGAAATTATTTTTGGGGAGAGCTGAATAAATATTCCAAAATTGAACCTTCCCTGGAAGTTCAGTTTAAAACGCCATCCCGGTTAAACATTTTGCATCAAGTAAAAATCAGAGAAGTTTATGTGAGACAAACTATCCAAACTCCCTATTTGAATTATTATCAAAGCTCAAATCTCACAGATGGAAACAATTTTAATTATTCCGTATTAGACATCCAATATCAATATCAGAACAGGCAAAAAATCAACCCATGGTCTTTTACGATAAACACTCAAATTCAAAAACAGACTTTAAAATTTTCGTTGGATTACAAAACACAATACACCTATGCAAAAAAGAAGGGTGTTGATTTTAGATTTTTCTTTGGTAAGTTATTCAATCCTCCTACTGATTTTTTACCGAATATGAATTTCTATGCAACGGGGATTACTTCGGGTTATCAGGGGTACAACGATTATCTTTTTGATCAAACTCTTATGGGTCGTTCGGACAACAAGGGTATTCTCTCCCAACAAATGATTGGAAACGATGGCGGGTTTGTCACTCCGACTCCCCTTGGGCGTTCAAATGATTGGTTGGTGGCAGTAAACTTAAAGGCCAATATTCCAGGCAAACTGCCTTTAGCACTTTTTTTCAACATTGCCACATTTGGCAAATACTCCGAAATTTTGCAAAACAAGGAATTTGCAATTTATGAAGCGGGGGTATCTATCATATTGATAAAGGACATCGCGGAAGTCTATTTTCCACTCTATATATCAAACGACATGCAGCGAGTTTCCGATTTAAACAATCAAAATTTTTCTAACCGAATTCGATTCATATTAAACTTAAACGCTTTAAATCCGTTGAAAGCAGTGAAGAATTATAAACAAATTATAAACTAACCTATGCAAACTCTAACTGGTAAAGTATATTTTGCCTCCGATTGTCACTTTGGTGTCCCTTCGAAATCAGAGAGCGCTTCTCGTGAAAAGTTATTCATTAACTGGCTTGATGAAATTAAAATTGATGCAAATTACATCGTATTACTGGGAGATATTTTTGATTTTTGGTTTGAATACAAACATGTTGTACCTAGGGGTCACACTCGTCTTTTGGGAAAATTTGCCGAACTATCGGATCTAGGGATAAAATTCAAATACTTTACCGGTAATCATGATTTTTGGATACGTAATTATTTTGAAATGGAGTTTGGCTTTGAAATTTTTCGAAAACCAACTATTTTTATGATCAATCAAAAGAAAGTATTAATTGGTCATGGGGATGGTTTGGGCCCAAAAGATTTTGGGTACAAACTAATGAAAGCAATATTTGAAGCTCCTTTCAACAGGTGGTTATATGCTAGACTGCATCCAAATTTCGCTTTTTGGCTTGCTGGCAAAGTCTCCTCTGGAAGCAGAGCAGCCAATGGCGACAACGACGAAAAATTTCATGGAGAAGAGCGTGAATGGCTTATCCAATTTGCACGAAAAAAACTGGAAACTGAACATTTTGACTATTTCATTTTTGGCCACAGGCACCTTCCAATCTCTTTTCCATTGAACGAGAATAGCACCTATTTAAATACTGGAGAATGGCTTAAATCGTTTTCTTATGCACTCACAGAAGAGGATAAAATTGTCCTTAAAAAGTATGAGAAGAAAAATGAGCAAAGTGATGAGTGACCGCGAAGCGACAATGAGGAAAGTGACAGAGTGACGAGTGATCGCGAAGCGAGACGAGCTTTGCTCTGTTTCTCAAATTTAAAAAAAACCCGCATCATGCTAACTTTGTATTAGTTTTCACACACAAATATTAGCACAACACGAGTTTTTTGATTATTGATTAAAACATTAACTACTTATTGTTAATAGTCATTTTTTCAGTTTTTAAAACAGCTCCATTTGTTTGAAGTTTCACAAA
>CAZZHH010000094.1:0-8862 GCA_964653595.1 uncultured Lentimicrobiaceae bacterium | reverse complement strand
TGAGCACCATAAATTAAATAAAAATATCGCGAATAAAATCCCCTGAAAGACGGACAGAAAAGGGGGTACAGAAAAACAACCCTAAAACACCGCTACACCCCACAGGGCAACAGATTGAAGCGTTTTTTTAGGGTTGTTGATAAGTTTTTCTTGAAGTGCGTTTATTTTATGGGTTTATCGAGGAACTTGCAAGGAACTTGCAGTGTTATGAATAGTTAAAAAAAAATATTGGCAAACTAATAATAAAAACAAACAAAAATATTAAATCTAGTATAAACAAAACTAGAAAGTAAACATTCTTATTCTGTTTATACATCTTTAATAAAATAAAAGGAATGTGTGGTCCAATGAATGGAGATGTCCTTTCTTCTTCGGTTAATTTACTAGTTACAACTCCCAAAATGATATTTATAACAACAATAACTAAAAAAATAATTTTCATATACATTACCTCTTAATGTGTCCGAATTTAGAATAGTAATCTCCCATTTCACTCCAAGAACCTAAAATTGTTTTATTAATTCTAGCAGAAAACCCTGCTTCCATACCATAAGTAAATCCAAGTCCCCATGCTCTTGACTCTGGATTATAACTACCACTAATATATGATACAGAAGCGTTTGCAGTACCTGAGATGCCTTTTTCTACATCTTTAAGACCTGTGCCAGCAGGGATTGTGGAAAAATTTAAACCTATTCCAAGATCAACACCAGTAGCAACAGCGATGTTTAAAAATGGTGCTGATTTGCCATTTCCGTCAGTTGCAATTCCAATATCTATTGCAAGTCCCATTCCAGGACAAAAAACACCCCCTATGGATATAGCACCTCCAGTTGGTGTTTTATATGACATATATGGAGGAATAGTAATTCCATCAACTGTTCTTGGCAAATTTACATAATCCTTACCCCATTTAGAAAAATCTCCACCAAAAACGGCATAATTATATTCATCCCCACTATATATGTCCAGTGTAATATAACCATCAGTATTTGTGTGATTTATTGTTAAATTATTACCGGGGAATGGAAGACTAACTAATTTTTCATCATTTTCATCAACAATATTAACATACTGCGTTTCGTTTCCTCCTTTTGAACTTACCCATTCACTTTGTCCAGTTGCAATATTTACTTTCCATTCGTCAGCATTGTCTCCTTTAGGGTCATTAAGCCAAATAGGACTCCCACTAAAACACAAGTAAGGACTTTCAAACTCTTTGATAACTGGGTCTAAATTCCATCTCCTCCCCAGCCGTGTATCATACTCCCAAAACAAGGCTGTGTTTGTGTTTCCAGCTCCTGCCACTTCGTCATCTTTTTCCTGTCCGTTAAACCCGAACCGATAAGTGCCACAGCTGGTAGCCTTTACAACCAAGTTAAGTCGTGGTAATAAAGACTTAATGCAATGCAGCCCATTACCCATCCCGAAAGGAGCCTGAATATTGGAAAACTGGTAACGAACAGCTTGGTTTGACCTCATTATTGATATTTGGTTTCAGAGTGCTAAAATAAGAAATATTTTGATTTGATCGCTGATGAATCTTTGAAAACTTTTGGAAATAGTTAACTCGAGAAGCCACTATAATCAAATACCCTATTATTATGTTTATCATTGGACCCTCTTAATGCAGGATTCAAAGGTGAATTTTATTTTTCGTGACTGTTCTACATGTTCTACTTGGTTTCCCCGTTTTCCCCGTTCTACTTGGTTTCCCTGTTCTACCTGTTCTACCTGTTTTACCTGTTCTACTTGTTCTACCTGTTCTACCTGTTTTACCTGTTTTACTTGTTAAACCGACTTTTTCACTACCTTTGCAAAATGATACCCTTAACGATTAGGGTTTGGTAATCAATACTATTTCAATAATGACTTTTTCCGAACTTGGAATCCACGAAAATTTACTCCGTGCGCTTGAACTCAATAAGATATCGGAACCGACCGATGTTCAACTGCAGGTGATCCCTCAAATATTAAACACCAATCTGGATTTGGTGGCCATCGCCCAAACTGGAACGGGGAAAACCGCTGCGTTTGCATTGCCGATTCTTCAGACCATCGATCCGAAATTGCCCAAAATTCAGGCATTGGTGCTCGTGCCAACCCGTGAATTGGGACAGCAGGTGGCTCGTGAGTTTTTCCTTTTTTCGAAATTTATGTCTAGAATTTTTGTTGAACCTGTTTATGGAGGCGTGCCTATTGCCGATCAGATAGAAAAACTTCAACGTACCACTCATATTGTCGTGGCCACTCCGGGACGGTTGATCGACCTGTTGGACAAAGGTGCGATTTCGCTCGAAGAGGTGAAATGTTTGGTGTTGGACGAAGCCGACGAAATGATGAACATGGGTTTTCAAACGGAAGTGAATGAAATATTGCTATCCTGCAAGGTTGATATCCGTAAAATGCTGTTCACGGCAACCATGCCTGATGATGTGGTTAAGGTGATTCTGAAATACCTGAAGAAAGACTTGGTTGAGATCCGAATCAATTCGGAAGAATTTGTAAATCAAAAGATTAACCATAATTTCATTGTCTATAAACAAGGCGAAAAACTGGATTGTCTGAAAGCATTTCTTCGTCAACGATATTATCAACGGGGAATCGTTTTCTGCCAAACCAAGATTGCCGCAAAACGGTTGGCGAAACAATTGGCCGGTTTTCTCGTGTCGGCGGATGCCATTCACGGGAACCTGAATCAGGAGATGCGCGACAAGGTGATGCGTGGTTTCAAGAATGGCAGGATCAACCTGCTCGTGGCTTCGGATATTGCCGCCAGGGGGTTGGATGTGAAGGATTTGGATTATGTGATCCATTATCATCTTCCGGAAAAAATCGAATATTACACCCACCGTAGCGGAAGAACCGCCCGAGCCGGAAAATGCGGAGATTCCATTTGTTTGGTCAAAAAAGAGGAGTTGGAAGATATCAAAGCGTTGGAAACGGAACTGAATATTAGTTTTGAAGAGCTGTTTGTTCAAATTCCAAAAGAGGAGCGGAGTAAACCCATCACCATTTATATGAACATGGGATATGATCAGGGGTTTGATAAACAATATTTGGCAGAATTTTTAGCTGAAGAGACAGGTCTAGATGGTCAGGATTTCCAGAATATAAAGGTGGAGAACGATCGCGCCTGTTTTGATGTCCTTGAAAAGTATGAACGTCAGGTGTTCCTCAACCTAAAAGGGATAAAGCTCAATTGCCGCAACCTAAAACTGGCTTTAGACTTAAAATCACTAAACAAAAAGTTCTAGGCACCCCAAAATGGCAGCTTGAAAAATATCTAATTAGAGTTTGTTGAAAAAAAACATTTAATAAAATGTAAATCAATAATATAGAAACAATATTCTGTATAATAGTGCATGATGTTTAAAACAAAAACATCAAAATATTTGCACTTTAAAAGATTAATATATTTTGTTGTCAGTCTGAATCAGTTTGCCCTGAGCTAGCCAAAGGGAAGACGACGTATAATAACCTGTCACCCTGAGCTTATCGAAGGGCGGTTTTATACTTAAGCATATTATATTTTGGTACTTATTCATTTGTTTTGAGTTTTTGCTAGGCAGAGAATTTAGCGGTTCAGCTGATCCTGTTTAAAAGTTACTTATAAATCCGCCACTTCAGGATTTTATGTGCATGCAAAAAATGTCTTAAAGAGACCATCAGTACGCCTATTCCGTATTTAGTACTTCTATATAAGTTGATCGATGACGCTTCTGGAAAATATTTGGTGGGACACGTAATTTCGGCAATTTGATACCCCTTCATAAATATTTGAGATAAGATTTGGTTGTCGAAAATGAAATCATCGTCGTTGTCCATGAACTTGATATTTTTGAGAACATCACAGGTGTAAGCTCGATAACCAGTGTGATATTCAGAAAGTTTTTGGCCAATGAGAATATTTTGAGCAAGGGTTAAAAATCTATTCGACAGATATTTATACAAAGGCATGCCGCCTTTAAGAGCCCCTTTCCCTAATATTCTAGAACCCATAACCACTTCAAAAAGTCCCGAAGCAAGTAAATATACCATCGAAGGAATTAACTTTGGTGTGTACTGATAGTCGGGGTGAAGCATTACCACAATATCTGCATTCAATTCTAATGCTTTTTTGTAGCAGGATTTTTGATTTCCACCATACCCCTTGTTGTAATCGTGGCTGATAATATGGTGAACCCCTAATTTTTTTGCCACTTCCACAGTTTTGTCATTGCTGCAATCGTCAACTAAAATCACTTCATCCACCAGATCAAATGGAATCTCATTCCAAGTGTCAATCAACGTTTTTTCGGCATTATAAGCCGGCATCACCACTACAATTTTTTTATCGTTCAGCATCTACTTTTTTCTCCACACTAGTTTCCCTTCATCATTTGAATCAATTTTATTGTTATCCATCAGCCATGTAGTGACTTTGATGATTTTTTGATCATTCAAATGGTCAAATTTTTCAATTAATTCGTTTAAAAATAAAGGATAATTTTTTAGAATCGGTTTAATTTCATCAGCAATTTGATCAAATTCAAATTCGCTCATTTCCAGTTTGTTTCGTTGGATGCAAATATCGCATTTTCCACATCTTTTATGAATGGTTTCTCCAAAATATTCTAATAGTAATCTATTTCTGCATTTTGTAGAAGAGTTTATATAAGCAACCATTGAATCCAGCCTTTTTTTTGCATTTATTTTAAGAAGGTGATAGTTTTCGGGATCGAATTGAATATTTTTTGCGTCGAATCGAGGTTGTGTAAATATCAATTTAGGCTTTGAGGTTTGAGGGTCATATACAAGAACGTTCAATTGTTCCAATTTTTTTAATGAAAGAATTACCAAATTAACATCCGTGCCGAGTCGTTTAGCAATATCTGCTTCATTTATTCGAGTAAAGTTACTAAACAACCCCCCATAAGATCGTAATAACATCTTTATTAACTTGTCGAAACTCTTGTGAGAAACTTGAAATGCATAAAAATCTTCATTTGAGCAGGGGATGAAAATACGAGAGGGCTTATTAATTTCGTCGGTTAGAATGATTAACTCTTGTCTTTCAAGAAACTTTATAGAATTTAAAGTTATGATTGGATTCAGATTATAATTCTTGCAAAAATCAGCTAAATCAAATTCATGTTGGGTGTTATTTCCCGATCCAATAGGAATCTGGTAGTAATTACCAATGGCATGGTACACTTTTTTAATATCGTCGATACTTGGATAGGATTGTTCAAAACTTCGATGTAAATCTATCAAATCTGCATTTTCGAAAAGCAGAATTGCCCATGCCTCTTTTTCGTCTCTGCCGCCTCTGCCAGCTTCTTGAAAGTATGCTTCCATATTGTCGGGGATATCCAAATGCACCACAAATCGAACATCCGACTTATCGATACCCATTCCAAAAGCATTTGTGGCTACCATTATTCTTTTTTTACCCTGAATCCACTCCGATTGCTTCCGATCTCTATCGATAGGTGAAAGCCCAGCATGATAAAATTCTGCAGAGATTCCATTTTTAGTTAAAAACGTGGCAATTTCTTGAGTTTTTCTTCGGTTTCTAACGTAAACAACTGCCGATCCTGGCATCTTTTGAGCGATACGTATCAATCGATTGAGTTTGTTCTCTTCCTTTATGACAAAATAAGTTAAGTTGGAACGTTCAAAACTCTTTTGAAATAAATTTTTTTTTCGAAAGAGGAGTTTTTCTTGAATTTCTTCCACTACGTCTACCGTGGCAGTAGCTGTGAGTGCTATGATAGTGGCCGAGGGTACAAACGTTCGTATATCTGCAATTCTTAAATATGGAGGGCGAAAATCGTGTCCCCATTGCGAAATACAATGAGCTTCATCTACAGCTATGAGTGAGATGTTCATCATCTCAATATTTGATTTTATCAAATCGGTTTCAAGACGTTCGGGAGATATGTATAAAAATTTTAAGTCACCATGAACAGCTTGACTAATTACATTTTTTATCTCCACAGAATGCATTCCAGTGTAGAGAGCAGCCGCTTTGATGCCTCTTTTTTTTAAATTTTCTACTTGATCTTTCATCAACGCTATAAGAGGAGAGATTACAAGACATTTTCCACTCATAGCCATAGCTGGGACTTGAAAACAGATCGATTTGCCACCACCGGTGGGCAACAAAGCTAAGGTATCATTTCCGTTTAATACTGAGTTTATGATATCCTCCTGTAAAGGTCGGAACTGATTATGACCCCAATATTTATGTAAAATCTCATGTATTTTATCCACAGAATATTTAAATTAGCATTCAAAGATAAAAAAATTAACTTAAAAGTCGTACCTTTGCAAACAATAATATTATTAAAAACGTTCATGACAGATTTTAAATCATTGGGGTTAGACCCCAGCATCCTGAAAGCCATTGAAGAATTAGGCTTTGAAACACCAACCCCAATTCAGGAAAAAGTAATACCAGTTTTATTGGCACATTCCACCGACGTAGTAGGATTAGCACAAACCGGTACTGGTAAAACAGCCGCTTTTGGACTCCCATCTCTTCAGAAAATTGACATAAAAAATACTGCAACGCAGGTGCTAATAATATCCCCTACAAGGGAATTGTGTATGCAAATTTGCAGGGATTTAGAAAAATATTCAAAGTATATGTATGGCTTATCCGTGGTTGCTGTTTATGGAGGAGCTAGCATAGAAGTACAAGTTAGACAACTTAAAAAAGGCGCTCATATTATAGTATCCACTCCTGGTAGAATATTCGACTTGTTGAAAAGGAAAAAAGCCAATATATCAGAAATCAACACCTTGATATTAGACGAGGCAGACGAAATGTTGAATATGGGATTTAGGGATGATTTGGAAGCGATTTTAGATTTTGCTCCAGCTCAACGACAAACCTTGTTGTTTTCGGCTACAATGCCACCAGAAGTTGCTCATATTTCCAAAAAATTTCTAACAAATCCTATTGAAATAGCAGTTGGCAAAAAAAACCAAGGGGCTTCAACAGTAGATCATAAATATATGGTTATCCACGAAAGAGATCGTTATGCTGCTCTCAGACGAGTAATCGATTTTTACCCTGGATTGTATGCTTTAGTGTTTTGTAGAACTAGAAATGAGTGTCAAACGGTTGCTACTGGATTGATGCGCGATGGTTATAGTGCCGATACACTTCATGGCGACTTGTCGCAAGCTCAAAGAGACTATGCAATGTCTCGCTTTCGTTCGAAAGGAATCAGAATTCTTGTTGCTACCGACGTTGCAGCTCGAGGATTGGATGTAAATGAATTGACGCATGTAATTAATTATAATCTTCCCGACGACCAGGATGTGTATATTCATCGAAGTGGTCGAACTGGGCGTGCTAATAACAATGGGATATCGATAACATTTATCAATATTAAAGAAAAGTTTAAAATCAAGTCTCTTGAAAAAAGTACAGGACGAGAATTTTTGTTAACACAAGTGCCTAATGGAACTCAAATTTGTGAACAACGTTTGCTACATACAATCGACGAAATGTTAGACACCGAAGTAAACGATAAGCAAATTAGTAGCTATATAGCAGCTTTTGAAGATAAATTAGAGTCTTTAGAAAAAGATGAAATTATCAAACGTTTCCTTTCTGTTCAATTCAACCATTTTTATGAGCAATATAAAAATGCAACGGACTTAAATGTGAGAATGGATGGCAGAAATGGCAGTTCGGGTATGGATAGTGATGGTTTTATTCGTTTGTTTATCAATATTGGTCGCTTTGATGATTTTGATAAATCTATGCTATGTGAATTTATTGAAGAAGTCTCTAAAACTCAAGTTAAGTTTAAAGAGATTGACATGCGGGATAAGTTTTCCATCTTCTCCATCCAATCTGAGGCTGTTGAAATAGTAAAGAAAACAATTACCGCTACCATATTTAAAGGTCGGAAACTGCGTTGCGATGAAATGGATCGTGATAATGGCCACCAAGGAAATCGCAGTGGAGGTGGTAATAGTGGTTCTAGAAATAGATCTGGCTCAAGAGGTGGATTTGGTAGAGGAAATGGAGGCGAAAGACGCTCTTCTGGCGACCGTCGTTCGGGTGGTAGTAGCGATAGGCATTCCTCTAATGATCGTCGATCAGGTAGCGGTGAACGTCGCTCTACTGGTAGCGATCGCGAACGTAGATCGAGCGGTGGTGGCAACTATCGATCAGATAGAAAGTCTTCATCACAAAGTGGATATAGAGGTGGAAGAGGTAGATAACAAATACTGCCATTTTACTTTAAGAAAGTTTTTCTAACTTCTTTTATTTTTGAATAAGCACTTCTAATGTATAGAAGTGTTTTTTTATTTTCCAATCCCCATTTTTATTTAAAACTACCTTTTTAAATCATACAGTCAAATTTTTCTGTTTTACAGTTCAACATCTATAATATGTAGCCTAATTTATTTATCCTAAAAAATACAATCAATATTATTGTTCGACATAAGTTCGTCATAAAATACCTAGATTGCCTATCCAAAGCACTTTTCAGTAATAAATAGGGTGGGGAATAGGCTTGTTTTAATCCCCTCAAAATTTAATATTTGATAATCCATGCATGTTTTTTTGATTTATTCAATTCTCGTTGAGATATGGTTTTGAGGTAAATAAAGAGAAGAATATTGGTTTACAATAGTGAATTACAAAAGTAAATTATTAAAACAAATGTAAATTATTGACTATTCACAAAAGTAATTTAGCTAGAAAATCAAGACTTTTACAAATGTAACCATGTGTTTAATAATGTAAATCGTGAATTTCTTTAAAATATATCTATATTCTTACAATATATTGTTTTAATATATTAAAAATCAGATATATATAATAATTATATATTCCATTACTTTAATTAT
>CAZZHH010000093.1:7128-8932 GCA_964653595.1 uncultured Lentimicrobiaceae bacterium | reverse complement strand
TCTTATAAGAATACATTAGTACTCCTAAAAGTTGCATTTACTAATTGAATTTAAGCATATTAATATTTTTAATTATGAAAATGTCATTAATTGTTCTTTCTCTATTGTTGTTGTCTTCGTTTAATATTAAAAAGTCAAACAACTTAGCGGAAACTCAATGGAGTTTTGTAAAATTCATTTCGGAGAATCAAATTATAGAGGGAAATATAGATTGCAAAACAACCTTAGTTTTTCATAAAAATGGCGATTATAGTGGCTTTAGTGGTTGGAATATCTTCAATGGTAAGTATTCTGTTACATCCAAAGGAAAACTTACAATGGATAATCCAAATCGTACTAAAAAAGCAGGTGATAAAAAATGTAAATTGGGGGAGAATTTATTTGATTTATATCCAAATGTTGCCACCTACACCATTAAATCGGATTCATTGTATCTGTGTACTACCGATTGTAATCAAATGGTTTTTGTAAAAATAAAATAGTTAACACAAACTTTTATGCCAATTGAAATAGAACGTAAGTTTTTAGTCAACCGTAATTTGTGGGGTAAAATAGCTAAACATCAAGGCATCCATTATCGTCAGGGCTATCTGGTGGCGGAAGCGGGAAAGACTATCCGGGTGCGAGTAACCGACTTGTACGGATACATCACCATCAAAGGGGCCTCAACAGAAATGAGCCGTTCTGAATTTGAGTATAAGATTCCAAAAGGGGATGCGGAAGAGTTGCTCAATCTATTTGCTGTTTCGGAACTCTCCAAAATTCGATACAAAATAGAGTATGCAGGCAAATTATGGGAAGTGGATGAGTTTCTGGGCGATAACTCTGGACTTTTGATGGCAGAAATTGAGCTTACCAGCGAAGAAGAAGAATTCCAACTTCCCGAGTGGATTGAAGCAGAGGTGACGGGCGATAAACGCTATTATAACTCGTATTTGTCGCAGAATCCTTTTAATACATGGAACTGATTATTTCTGCGGTTGAAGGGATTATATGCTAGATTGCCTTTTTGAATCTTGGATCTTATAAGCTCAGTATCTCAAATTTTAAACTCCCTATGGTCGGATTGTCATATTTAGAGGATCCTCTAAAAAATATGATTCGGCTATGGCGAATCCGCTTTTTTTTGGAATGAGGTTTAAAAGACTCTCGATTGGCGCCAAAGGCGTCGAATATTCTGAATTAAGTTGCAAAACTACGGCGCAAAAGGTGCCGAATAGATAGGTTAAACTTGTAAGTTCTACGGCGCCGAAGGCGCCGAATAGTTCGGATGAAGTTGAGAAGCCACGGCGCCGAAGGCGTCGAATCGTGGAGGAAAACTTGCAAAGCCCTCGGCGCCGAAGGCGTCGAAGCCTATTAACCTCACGCGGAGCATGGGGTTAATAGGCAAATAAAAAACCGATTTTGGCGGAAAAATTGCTGCGCAGCAAAGCGGTTTTTATGCCAAAATCGCCATTGGGAAGCCCATGATCTCACTCTGCTTTGTCTGTACAGATGCTTTTCCGTTAAAAGGATGACTCAGCATGAAAAAGCCACAAATACCAAGAAAACTCGAAGATTTATGTTCTTTTGATCAAATCCTCAAATCTTCAACTAAGCGAAGCGGTCTCATGAGCGATAGCGAATAAATCCTCAAATCGATTAATCATCAAATCTACAAATTTTCAAATCCTCAAATCATTTCTTCTCTTTAGATACGCTTCGCGCAACCGATCCGCCAACTGGCGGAGAGTTCAGCGAAGCTAATCTTCAAATCTTCAAATCATCAAATTATCAAATTATCAAATCATCAAATTATAAAATT
>CAZZHH010000093.1:0-7028 GCA_964653595.1 uncultured Lentimicrobiaceae bacterium | reverse complement strand
ATCAAATCATCAAATTATCAAATCATCAAATTATCAAATCATCAAATTATCAAATCATCAAATTATCAAATTATCAAATCATCAAATCATCAAATTATCAAATCTTCAAATTATCAAATCGATTAATCCTCAAATCATCAAATTATCAAATTATCAAATCATCAAATTATCAAATCATCAAATCATCAAATTATCAAATCTTCAAATTAGCTATCTCACATTACAGACTGATTGAATTAGAATAAATCTTATCTTTGTATCATAATATCAGAAAATTTATACTATGAGTGAAAAAGATCAAATTTTTAAAATAGGTATTACACATGGTGATATCAATGGAATTGGTTACGAAACTATTCTCAAAACGCTTATCATGCCACGAATTTCGGAAATATGTACTCCGATAGTTTATGGCTCTTCTAAAGTTGCTTCTTATCATCGTAAATTATTAAAACTTGGTGATTTTAGTTTTAATATGATACGGACTGCAGACCAAGCTATGCTTCGTAAGGCAAACATGATAAATATCTTAGATAGTGAAATTAAAGTAGATATTGGACACTCCACTCCTGTTGCCGGAGAAATGTCGCTATTATCGCTTGAATTAGCAATGAATGATCTGTTGAAAAACGATATTCAGGCAGTAGTTACAAGTCCGATAAACAAAAAAAACATTCAAACAGATTCTTTCCATTTCCCTGGTCATTCCGAATATCTGGCACAAAAAGCAGGGATTGACAATTATTTAATGTTTATGGTAAGTCCAACAGTACGAGTTGGCGTTGTTACTGATCATGTGCCACTTGCTAAAGTTTCACAATTGTTAACCCCAGAGAAAATATTAAATAAAATTCGGTTGATGCAAAAATCTTTGGTAATAGATTTTAACATACGTCGACCAAAAATTGCTGTATTGGGTTTAAATCCGCATGCTGGAGACGATGGAGTTATAGGAAAAGAAGATGAAGATGTAATTTTTCCTGCTATTCGTCAAGCTTTTGATGAAGATATTTTAGCCTTTGGGCCCTATCCTGCAGATGGCTTTTTTGCATCTGGTCAGTTTCGGAAATTTGATGCTGTTTTGGCCATGTATCATGATCAAGGGTTAATCCCATTTAAGTTGCTTTCTCAAGATCAAGGGGTGAATTTTACTGCTGGATTGCCATTTGTAAGGACTTCCCCTGCTCATGGAACAGCATACGATATCGCAGGAAAGGATGTAGCATCGCATGAGTCTTTTTTAAATGCACTCTATTTAGCGATTGATGTTTTGAAAAACAGAAAGCAATTCAGTGAGCAGACAATATCCAAATAAACAAGCCTTAAAACTATAACCAGCTCATGCATCATCTACCTGATATTATACAATATCTTAAAGCGGAAGTTATTTCAAACCAAGCCATTGATAGTTTATATGTTGGCGATATATTATTAGATAGCAGAAAATTACTATCCCCATCCCATACTCTTTTTATTGCCCTGGTTTCGGCTCGAAACGATGGACATAAATTTATTGAGGAATTGTACCAAAAAGGAGTAAAGATTTTCTTGGTCTCAAACTATTTGCCTTCATATCAAGCACTAAATGATGCCACTTTTATCCTTGTGTCAAATACATTAGATGCATTTCAGAAAATAGTATGTTTTCATCGGGATGGGTTTCAAATTCCAGTAATTGGAATCACTGGGAGTAATGGCAAAACCGTAATAAAAGAGTGGTTGTTCCAAATGTTGTATTTGGACAAACGAATTGTAAGAAGTCCAAAAAGTTATAACTCACAAATTGGAGTGCCACTTTCTGTTTGGCAAATGAGCAATCAAGATGAGCTAGCAATTTTTGAAGCAGGCATCTCCGAAGCGAATGAAATGGAGCGTCTGCAAAAAATGATAAAACCGACCATTGGAATTTTTACAAACATCGGTTCGGCTCACGACGAGAATTTTATCAATGCTTCTCAAAAAGCTGGCGAAAAGTTGAAACTGTTTACCTCTTCTGATCTGCTCATATATTGCTCCGATTACTTTACTATCACAGAACGATTTGTAACTTCTGGTCTACAACAAAAGGTCCACTCATACACTTGGGGTAAAAGAAATGAACCTAATTTGAAAGTGTTAGATGTGAAGAAGGATACCCATAGTACGACTATTTTTGTTTTAGAAAATAATACCAGTGAGTTTGATATTACCATTCCTTTTGTAGATGATGCTTCTATCGAAAATGCAATTCATTGTTGGTGTTTACTCCGAAATATTGGGTACGAAGTGTCGCTAATACAGCAAAGACTTCTCATGTTAACCCCAATTGGAATGAGACTCGAAATGAAAGATGGCATCAATGGCTGTTCTGTGATTGATGATAGCTATAGCTCCGATTTGAACTCATTGAGGATAGCACTGGATTTCATGAAACACCAAAAGCATCTTGCCAAACATACGCTAATCTTGTCGGATATTCTACAAAGCGGTCGCGATGAACAGGAGTTATATCAAGAGATAGCTGATCTGTTGAAATTGAAAAATATTTCAAAATTTATCGGAATCGGCCCCTCTCTGAGTCGGTATAAGTCGTTTTTTGACATTCAAGCTCACTTCTATCTTTCAGTATCTGATTTTATTCAACAGTACGATTTTTCTGAATTTAACAATGAAATTATTCTACTAAAAGGTGCTCGTGTCTTTCATTTCGAAAAAATAAGCAAGGTGTTGCAACAGAAATCACACGAAACAGTCTTGGAGGTTAACTTAAATGCGTTGGTAGATAATGTGAATTATTTTAAATCCAAATTAAAACCAAATGTTAAGTTAATGGCTATGGTGAAAGCTTTTTCTTATGGAAGTGGTAGCTTCGAAATTGCAAATGTGTTACAATTTCATCATGTGGATTACTTAGCAGTAGCTTATGTTGATGAAGGAGTAGAATTACGTAAAGCAAGCATCGATTTGCCAATTTTGGTGATGCACCCCGAACCGCATAGTTTTGAAGCTATGATTCGATACAATTTGGAGCCAGAAATCTCTAGTTTTTTAATGCTAGACATGCTCGAAGCGGTTATATCTGAAAATGAACTTCTAACCCCAATTTGCATTCATCTAAAAATGGATACTGGAATGCATCGATTGGGTTTTGATCAAGAAGATATTAAAATGCTTTTAGGTCGACTTCAAGGACTTAAAGAGCATCTTTTTGTAAAATCCGTATTTTCGCATTTAGCAGCTGCAGAAGATCCTGCAGAAGATACCTTTACTCAAATGCAAATAGATCTCTTGAGTTTATTTCATTCTCAAATTCAACAGGATTTTAACTATCCTATCCTAAAACATATTTTAAATACTTCCGGAATCTCTCGATTCTCTAATGCACAATTTGATATGGTCCGATTAGGTATTGGCATGTATGGAGTTTCATCGGTAGATTCTGAAAGTGCAATGTTGAAAAATGTGTGTACCCTTAAAACTACCATTTCTCAAATTAAAATTATTCCAAATGGTGACACGGTAGGATACAACAGAAAGTGGATTGCAGAAAAAGAAACTCCCATTGGCATTATCCCTATCGGCTACGCAGATGGATTGCATAGAGCGTATGGTAATGGTGTCGGTAAAGTCTGGATAAATGGTGCCTTAGCACCAATTATTGGCATTGTATGTATGGATATGTGCATGATCGATTTATCCGAAGTGGATGCCAAAGTAGGGGATGTGGTAATCATTTTTGGAGACCATTACCCATTATCTAATATGGCTCAAGCTCTTAATACAATACCTTACGAAGTACTAACTGGTATTTCTAGGAGAGTAAAAAGAATTTACTTTCAGGAGTAATATTCTTAAATGTAATGCACTGATTTCTATTATAATATAATATTTTTTCAATGAGGTTGGTAAGTAAATTGAATTCTTTTTCCTTTGCTCTTATTCTATTAATAGCCACTTTTGCATCCTTTGTAGTATTATTGTTTTTATCTGAAGGAAGTTTGTACGGTGGCGATTCCTATTCCCATTACTTATTATCAAAATATGCATTTAAACACCCTGAGCATTTTTTAGATCATTGGGGAAAACCCCTTTTTACTCTATTATCTGCCCCTTTTGCTGCTTTTGGTTTTCATGGAATGATGTTTTTTAATATTTTAGTTTGTGCATTATCTTCTTTTTTTGCTTTGCTGGTTTGCAGAAAATTACAATATCAAAATCTCTCCATGGTGGTGGTTTTTACATTTTTTGCTCCCATTTATATTTTGTTGATGTTTAGTGGTCTTACCGAAGCTTTATTTGCCCTTGTTTTGATTGCTTCGGTCTATTTTTTCATAGATAAAAAGTATCTGGTGGCTGCAATTATCATATCTTTTGTTCCTTTTGTGAGAAGTGAAGGGTTGATGTTCTTAGCTTGGTTTTTTGTTTTACTGTTCATCAAAAAGCAATATAAATCGTTGCCTTTTTTGCTTTTTGGATTGGCTTTTTATTCTCTTCTAGGATGGTTTATATTGGGCGATTTTTTCTGGCTTGTCACCAATAATCCCTATAAGTCTTCAGGGTCAATTTATGGTCATGGTACTTTGATGTTTTATATTTCTAGTGTTCCTTTTACTTTTGGTGTTGGTGCTTTTTGTTTGGCAATTATTGGTTTATTGGTTTTGTTGTTTTCTCCTTTTCATAAAAGAGAGCTACTTAAAAATGAGTTGTATTTCAATGAGTTGTTTGTGGTCTCTTTCTCTGCAGTGGGTTATTTTTTATTTCATGCCATAGTTTGGTGGAAAGGTTGGTTGTCGGTACTTGGCGATCACCGTTTTATGGCAGCCATTGTCCCTCTTATAGCCATTATGGCTCTTAAAGGTGTAAATTCATTTATCTGGATTTTAAAACTTAAAGGGGTAAAAATTGTTGTTCTGTGTTTTGTTTCTGGAATCGTTATCTATTTTGGAATTATGGTTCATAGTTTGCCTGTAAAATATATTGGGGAGAATAAAGTAGTAAATCAAGCTATTACGTGGATGAAGGATCATAAATACGATGAATACAAAACAATTATCTTTTACAACCCAATTGTTCCAATATTGTTGAATAAAGACCCTTTTCAGAATCCCGATTTTCATACTTTTGTCCCCGATTCAGATATTCCTGATAAAGGGGTGAGCCCAAATACCATCGTAATATGGGATGGACATTTTAGTGCTCTAGAAGGTCAACTTCCTTATGCTCGAATGCAAAACAATGCCAATTATCAATTAGTCAAGGAGTTTGTGCCAGATCCACCGTTTAAATTTCTTGACACAATAGATTATAAAGTGGGTATCTTTATTCGAAAATAATGCTTATAATACTGGATGATTTACATTTGAGAAGTGCTTTTGAATGGCCATTAACGCAGATTGTAATCTAGCTTCTCCATAACCCGAAACTATCTCGAATGGTCTTTTGCTTTGGATTAATTCCGTTTTATAAATCTCAAAAAGTCTTTGTCGCTTATGAGGATGTTCTCTTTGCGGATCATATTCCCATGGTAAATCTATGTTGCAAAGCAGATGTAAATCGTATGGATGATCCAACAGTTGTTGGCATATCCAGCTACTGCATTTTTGAAAAACAAATTCGCTCCATATTTTTGTGACAAAAAAATCGGTGTCTACAAACAGAAAATTTTCTGCTTGCATTTTCGCATTTAATTCTTGATCTAACTGTTTTTTTGCAATTAACTCAATGTCCTCATATCGATAAGGTCTATCTAACTCGTCTATATACCTACGAGCATATTCTGGTACACTCACAGTGCCATAATGGGTTGCAAGTTGTTGAGTAAGCCACGATTTTCCAGTAGATTCTGGCCCAGTAATGGCAATCGAAAATACTGTTTTAGTTTTTAAGTCCACCTGAAAGTTCTTTTTTCCATTTGTAGTATGCAAATATTGCAATGATAGTATAAATAAAAAATAGACCCGCACTAACATATAGCTCTTCAGCTATAAACATACCTGTTAAAATTAAATCTGTAGGTATCCAAATCAGCCAATTTTCGATAAATTTTCGAGCTTGCATCCAAGTGGCAATCAATCCTGCAGCGGTAGTTACCGCATCTAAAATTAGCAAGGTAGAGTTTGAATTTTGTAATATTAAATATACCACACCAGTTAGAAGTACAAATAGGATTGCCATAAAATAACGGTATGAGCTATCCATTTTCGATATGGCAGTTTGCTGTCCTTTCTTTTTTGTAATCCAACTATATAAGCCATAGAAGCTTAATATAAGGTATACAAATTGTAAAAACATATTGCCGAAAAACTTTTGCTCAAAGAAAATCACCATAAAGATGGTGACATTCACCATTCCCGAAAACCAGCATAGATAGTTCTCTTTTGCAGCTAAAACTACATATAATAAGCCAAAAATGGCCGCAATTAGCTCTAATTTATGTATTAATAAATAGTTGATTATCTCTTGCATAGAATAATTTTTTTGCAAACGTACGATAAAATTGATTGGTTACCAAGTAGAATATCGAAAAATTGAGTCGTTAGCGAGTTTAAGGTAAAGATTTGATTTGGTTACTTGTAGCTGTTGTATGGGAGAAGGTGCTTTGAAAATGGGTTGTTCCACATA
The DNA here is from genome assembly GCA_964653595.1 of uncultured Lentimicrobiaceae bacterium. GTDB lineage: Bacteria > Bacteroidota > Bacteroidia > Bacteroidales > WCHB1-69 > JBAXTE01. The sequence goes on along the minus strand of CAZZHH010000093.1, from coordinate 428 downwards.
TATGATTGGATTATAACAGAATACCGAATCTTGACGATGATAAAATATTAAATCTTCGTGAACTGAGATCGTATTTTGATAATTTATGGGGATTTGTTTTATAATAGATCCCCATTTGTCAAAGATGATGACACCTTTTTGAGGATTTGCCAAATAGATAAAATCTCCATACTCTATCAATTGACTTGCTTTAAAGTCTGATAATGAAATTTGGTTAAGCAATTCTACTGTCAATATAATAACTGCCTGATTGTTAGCTTTGTAAAGCATGGCTCCATTGGTTGGGTAAAACCACAAACTATTTGAGTAAGACGTGCAAACTAAATCTACGTTTTCACTTACAATGGAGAGAAGATCAATTTCATTGTCAAGAGGGGAGAGGGTGCGATCTATAAATTGAATTTTGTTGCTCTCCGAATAGAAAATCA
>CAZZHH010000092.1:0-9169 GCA_964653595.1 uncultured Lentimicrobiaceae bacterium | reverse complement strand
GCGCTTCTCGCTGGGTGCTTCGCACCACTTGAAGCCCTATTTATTACCACACGTTATTTGTTCATCTGTCTTAATTCCATTATCCGTTTTTCTGTAATCAGTCTAAAAGAAAACTTGTATCCTTCAAATACTGCTATCCCATAAAACACTAAATCAATTATACTAAATGTCTCCCCCATAACTGCTGGTAGATACGAATAATCAAATCGAAATAATGTTTCAATATAACCTAACCCCTCTGCATTTGCAATAAATCCAATAATACTCAAGAAGTTTCCAAGCAAAACGCTAAACAATGCAATTCCTGCACCCCCAATTCCAAAAATTGAATCAATCCCATTACCAAATTTTCTAATTGTCAATCCTACACCTGCACCAATTGCAAGAGCCATGTATCCAATTTGAAATCCAGTTGCAACAGTGATTATTCCCCATAAAATCGCACCAAGAATCCCAACAATCAATCCCGATACAATTCCAGGTATTAATTTTTGCTCCATTTTTAATCTTTCTATTATTTCAGGAGACAATTTTTGTTTAATCTCGGCAGTTTGTAATCCTTCTTTGTCGTCTAAAGGAATTTCTTTAACTGTTTCATCTCTCTTGAAGTCAGGACATTCATCTTGAAAAGCTGCCTTTTCTCCAGTTAAATTACAAATCAGACCCTGTTTCATGTCCATTTTACGGTTTATGCACTTTTTGCAAAAAACTAATTGTTCTTCTCGTGTCATTTTTAATCAAGATATTATGTTAATATTTATTTTCTGTGTGTCAACTCTGCTCTTCATTCTAATGTGTGGTAACTCCTGTATACCAGTGCATCTTTGTCGTTGGGTTTGTGTGAAAGAAAAACTGAAAAATCGATAGTTGCCAATTGAAACAAATTTAAACTATAGTAGGAAAGTCCTTTTAAATACCAAGCTTCAACTAAACTAGGGTTTTCGGAAATGGATTCCGTAAAGAGACGAATAGCAGTTTCGTATTTCTTTTCATTGTAACTTTTTACCCCTGCATCATATTTCAGTGAATTTTGTCCAATTAGAATGGTTGAAAGACCAAACATGGTGATTGCAAATAACAAGGATAACTTTTTCATTTTTTTTTGACACTTCAAAAATAATAAAAAAAAACAGGGTCATATTACCACGACTCTGTCTTTTTTTTTGATATTAAAATAGAATGTTATTTTATTTATTTTTGAATTAACATTTTTTGGCGAATATCGCCATTTTTTGTGTTGATGGTTATCATATATAATCCGTTTGCAAAACCATTCAAGTCTAAGGTAATTAAATTATCTCCATTATTGATTAGTATAGGTTTTGAGACAATGGATTTTCCCAAGAAATCTACTATTTGCAAACTTCCAACCAAAAAGTCTTTTGAGTTAATGTATAAATTGGTTTGTTGATTTGCTGGATTAGGATAAAGATTGAATGAAATATCCGAATTTACTTCGGTGATATCATCTCCAGAGTTTAGAATGAAATGCAAATTGTCAAGATATGCATTGTCTAAAGTTTGTCCGATATCTCCCGAAATATTTCGTGTTTCGAAGGATACTTCTAAGACATTTCCGATATAATTGCTTAAATTTAAGACATGATTGGTAAATGGATCTGCGCTGCTGGTTGTAGATTTAAATGTTTGATTGTTATAATGATCTCCATTTACTAAAATTCTCATGATACTTGCCATTGAAAAATCTTGACTTCCCAAATATTGTGAATATAAAGCGGAGCCATTGGTTTGTTTTAGGTCGAAGCTTAAATGTAGCGATGTTAATGTACGGGCATCCACACAAAAGTTTGCTTTCGCCGATAGCATTTCGTTTACGCTCCAAGCATTGTCAGCACTGCTAGGAAATTCAAGTAAGGTATAATAATCGAATACATTTCCGCTAGTCATTTGTAGTACTCTCCCATTAGGATAGCCAGAGATAGTTTTTAATTGTATTTTTCCATGTTGTACAATCTCTTTGTAATAGTAGTTATAAACATCAGATTCATTGAAGTTTAACACTCCATGATCGTTCAAAAAGAACGGTCTTGTGATTGTTATGGATTTTGTATTGTTTGATCTCAAGGTGTCTAGAGTGTTTGCTGTAAATACCTGAACGGTATTATTTCCAACTTGAGAACAGTCTGCTTTTGTAAGAAAAGTATATGTTAATGTGTCTCCATAATTCATCTGTTGGTTTAGTACTTTATATTCATAGACGGTATCCGATGAGTTTATGGAATAACCGAGTCGTACCGAGTCGTTAATTTGGGTTGGTTCACAGCCCAAGTAAGTAAATGACATCGAAACGGTCTCTTCGGTTCCTAAGAGGCATGATGTTTTGGGACTTAACACCTGTGTTGCGGCAAAATCTATATTTTGTTGTAATCTATTGGTAAATTGATAGTTTTTGATACTATCAGAATAGGTGTCAGCACCTTCGGTTTTAATCCATAAGTCGATTCGATGATTTCCAATTGTAGAAACATCAATAGGGGATGAAAAGGAGTGCGTAATAGAGGTTCCGCCAACAAATGGGGTTGTCAAGAGAAGAGTGTCGTAATAAACCGTGGATACATCCACTTTTGCCATTAGATAAATTTTTGTACCAGTTTCTAGCGAACGGTTACAGCCATTGTAAAAAAGGGTAATGTTTAGTGTTTCATTGGTAAGACCACAGTCTGTAATTGGTCCTGTGATGCCATTAGTATATACTGCAAGGGTGTCGAAAGGGCGTCCAACGCCAACAGCAACCCATGCATCTGCAACGGTTTTTGATTCAACGGAACATTCGCCATACAAGTCGTTTGCTGCAAGTATGGTTGCATTATAGCAATCGATATACTTTGAATTGGGTGTAAGATAAGTAGACAATGCTCTGTAAGCTATTTTTTCTGATTTTTGAGAACCTATTGGGGAAATGTTGTATTTGTAACCTTTATCGTTCGTGCCTGTGTCCCCTTGAACAATTAGTGCAAACCAATAATTAGCCACACCACTGTTGGTATGAACTCCGCCATTATCTTCGGTTCCAGTTACCCAATATTGGCCCTTGTATGTATCTGGATTTTGATATTGCTTTGGATTTATCATATTTCTGAATGCAGATCCTGTTTGCGATCCAATTAACCAATTAAGAGTATCCGTAGCAAATAGGTTAACCATCGATCCGAACATGTCGCTGAAGGATTCATTTAATGCACCAGGCTCGTTTTCGTAAACTAAATCTGCAGTATATTGTGTTACAGCATGGCTAATTTCGTGTCCACATATTTCAGCAGTAGTAAAAGGTCCAGTGGTTCCACCTCCATCTCCATACACCATTGCAGATCCTGTCCACATTGCATTTGAAATGGCGTTTCCCCAATGAACATAACTGAATAGACCAATGCCATTCCCGTTATAACTATTTCTGTTGTGAACTTGTAAAAAATAGTCGTAGGTCATTTCAGATGCCCAGTGTGCGTTATTTGCGGTAATGTCTTCGTTAAAAAAAGTATCAGTCTCTATGATATGAACTGCTAAATTTGTATTTACGTTAACCATATCTCCTTGATTTTGAAGGTTTTTAGTGGTGATTCCGTTTCCACGGCCACTTTCGCGCAAATAATACTGAGTAGAGTTTACAGAATCTACGGTAATCGTTCGTATGCCATTGTATCGTGTTTGAGCTTTGGTTGGTTTGTCTGAGGTTTTCATCATATTGATGGTATGAAAAATTTGACCAGAAAATGCATCTACATAAATTGCTACTCTTTGTAATGGTTTAGTAGAAAACACTTCTACTTTATATACCAACGTATAGTCTTTTGATAGATTTTTTGAGAAAAGCATCAAATTTGGAGTTGGGTAGTGGGTTGCCTTAGCGTCTTTAGTCATGGTTTTTAAATCGGCTTCCAATATTTTGTTTTGCCAAGCATATTCATTGGCAGATACTTTGGCTATGGCTATTTCAACAGCTTTTTTAGATGAGATAGAAGGTTTTGAAGTTGTTTTTAGGTTGCTCACAATCAATCCATTACCAGTTTTAAGTTGGTTGTTTTTTTCGTGAAGAATGTAGATAGCACCAAATACCAACACGTTGTTGTGATACTGTTGATATCGATAATGAGTAAACCCAATAGCATCTGTTTCGCTTTTTATTAAACGCATTTCGTCGTTTTCCGTCAATCCAAAAGCTTTTTTGTATTGGCTAAAAAAAGTAGTACCTTTTGCATTAAGGTTTGGTTTGAATTGCACCCAAGAAGTTCCTGTGTTTTGGGTGGTAATGTCTGAAAGTTTTTGGCCAAAAGCTACTGCCGACAATACCAAGCAGATTAAAAGTGTAAAAATTCCTTTTCTCATATTTGTTTTTTTCGATTTGTTTCTTCGATAAATGTATGCATTTTTTGTCATAAGTAGGTGGTTTTTAGATAAACAATCGGTTTTTTTCGACAAAAAAAGCTCAACCTACAAAGGTTGAGCTTTGAATAATAATAATTGTTTTCTATTTGTATTCGGAAGGAACGATCTCTTTGTTTAAAATTAGTAAGCCATTAAGGGCTAGTGCACGCATTTCGTCTTCTCCAGGATAGATTTTAATAGGAGCAATAAAACCAACTTGTTCTGTAATATCAGCTGTAAAAGTTTTACTGTGAGCAATACCGCCAGTAAGAAGAATTGCATCTACTTTTCCTTTAAGAACAACTGCCATGGATCCAATTTCTTTGGATACTTGATATGCCATAGCTTTTACAATTAATTTTGCTTTTTCGTCCCCTGCGTTTGCTTTTAGTTCTACTTGGTAAGCATCATTAGAATCAAGGTAGGCTACATATCCACCTTTGCCAGTAATCATTTTTTTAACATCATCGTAGGTGTATTTGCCACTAAAGCATAGTTTAGCTAATTGTCCTACAGGAAGTGAACCACTACGTTCGGGGCTAAAAGGGCCATCTCCGTCCAATGCTTGGTTTACATCTACTACACGGCCTTTTTCATGCGCACCTACGCTGATACCACCACCTAGGTGAACTACAATAAGGTTTAAATCTTCATATTTTTTATTTACTTCTTTTGCAAAAGTACGAGCAATTGCCTTTTGGTTTAATGCATGAAAAACGGAGGTCCTTTCAAACAATGGATGTCCCGAAATACGTGCTAAATCGGATAGTTCATCTACTACTACAGGATCCGCAATATATGCTTCTGCACCTCCTTCAATAGAACGTGCAATATCGGCAGCAATTAATCCACCAAGGTTGCTAGCATGTTGTCCGTTAAACCCAATTTTCAGATCCTGTTCCATTGCTTGGTTCACTGTATAAACGCCGGATGGGATAAACTTAACGAGGCCACCTCTACCTACAATTACTTTTAGGGTATGAATATCAATTCCATTTTCATTTAACTCGGATAATATGATGTTTTTTCTAAATTCATATTGGTCGGTTATCACATTAAAGTTAGCGAGATCTTCTGCTGGATGCTTAATGTTTTTAATAAAAATTTGTTCTTCGCCTTCAAAAACGGCAATCTTTGTCGAGGTAGAGCCTGGGTTAATGGCTAAAATACGTTGTGCGTTCATCTATTTTTCTTTTTTGTATAGGTTTTAAAAAAACAAAAAAGAGGAGATTTTTTTAACCCCCTCTTTGATAAATAATATTAAGCTAAAATTGCAGCTAATGCGATAGAATATAACTTGGTTAATGCAGTATCTCCTCGTGACGACAATACGCATGGAACACGAGCTCCCATCACATTTGCAGCGATTTCAGATTTGTCGAATTTCGAACATGCTTTATAGAAAACATTGCCACTCTCGATATTTGGGAACAAAAGGCAATCTGCATCTCCCGCAACAGGAGAGTCAATTTTTTTGATTTCTGCACTCTCTTGATCTATAGCTACATCTAAAGCTAATGGCCCTTCAACATAGGCCCCTTTTATCTGTCCGCGATCGGCCATTTTTGAGAGGATAGCTGCATCTATGCAAGCAGGCATGTTGTTCATTTGCTCGGTAGCTGCAATTAATGCTACTTTTGGCTTTTCTATGCCAATTTTATGCGCTGTATTAATTAAATGATTTACGATTATTCCTTTTTGTTTTAAATCGGGTTGAGGTATAATAGCACAATCACTAGCAATCAGTAATTTATGATAGTTAGGGTTTTCAAAAACAGCAATATGAGTAAGTGTACCGTTAGGATTCATTAACCCTTTTTCTTTATTTAATAAAGCTCTCATGTATTTGTCGGTGCTTACCAATCCTTTCATTAAGATACTTCCTTTGCCCTCGTTGATTAACTTTACAGCCAATACTGCCGCTTTGGTTTCGTCTGCTTCTTGAACAATTTCAAACTTGTTTGCATCTATTCCTAATTCTCCACACACTTTACGAATGGTAGCTTCGTCGCCGGTAAGAATGGCATCGATAATTCCCATATCTACAGCGTGGTTAACGGCTTCAATCGTGTGTGCGTCATTTGCATAGGCAGCAACAAGTTTTTGTTTGCCTTTTTCTTTTACTAAGTCGATTAATTGATTTAGTTTTGTAATTGCCATTGGTATATAATTTTTATTTTATTTTTTCTTTTTTGATTTGTCAAAGATAAAAACTTTTTGACAACTGTCAAAATTGTTTTGGTTTGAATGGATATTTGCCACGAATGCACGAATATTTTTGTGTCAAAAGATTTTTATGGATTGCCACGAATGCACGAATATTTTTATGCGACGCATTAGAATAAAATCTATTCGTGCATTCGTGGCAATTGTTTTTTCGAAACTAATCCCGATAATACCCAATCATCTTCGAAATGGCCGAAATGCAAACAGGACAAAAAGCATCGTACTTTACCTCTTTCATGGAGCAGTTTTGCCATGGTCGGTATATCCCTTTTGTCATATATCCAGCTCCTTCAAAAACTCCTATTGTATTTTGGTATTCTTTTATGCATGGGGTTGGAATAGGAGTATCTTTTGAGATCATTATCTTCCATTTTTTATCAAAGGCCACAAGGGTTGTAATATTTGGCTCCCATGGCTCTACCGTTAATGGATAAAAATCTTCTACGCTTACTTCGGAGCTATAATATTCATCGCCTAATCCAGCAACACTATGACCCATTTCGTGAATCAATATAAAATCGCCCGACTCAGAACCAGCAGCTACTGTTGCATAATAGTTATAAATACCACCGCCCCCATATTTGTCGGTATTACATATGATTACAATGGCGTCGGTGGATATAGATTCTATATAATTATGCAGGCTCCACATGTTTGTAGTCATTAAATATCGGTCAGAGCCAATGGAGTTGAAGGTACAACCAACTGCAGTATTTTTAACAATCGAGTGGATTGGATCGGTGATTCCAGAATCTTTTGAGTAGGAGAGCACACCTACTATGTTCATTGATTTTTTTAAAGTGTTAAAGGGTTTGCAGTTTAGTAGGTATTTAGCGTAGCGATTAAAATCCTTTTTTAATTTAATTGAGTCGTCGGTTCTGTAACCATCAGCAATAAAGGTTATGTCAATACATTCGTTGCTGTCTCCACCCTCGTGAAGCAACATGATTGGTGATTTTTTAACGGCAGAGGTTTTTATTTTGCGTGGATTGAGGTAAAAATGGGTGATTTCGGAGTAGGTGCAGTTGCGCTCCCGTCTTTTTACGACCAACTTTGTCGTTTTTTTGGGCATCGGGACTAAGAGGGTTTCTTCAAACGTTTCTGTTTTCACTTTTCCTTCACCGGTGGTACGCCACTCTTCAAACAAATTTGAATATCCACGGCTATATATCAACACACCTGAAGTAGAGTCGTAAAGCTCTACTCGGTTGGCACCATACATAAAAGGGTCAATCAACTGAGTGGTTGTTCCCGCCCACGTGTCGTACGAGTGTGCCTGGGCAAATAGGATGGTGTCGACCTTCAGGTTTCCCCTGTGCAAATAATCGATGCGTAAGGTTTTAGACACGAAATATTGTTCGAAGTGTTGCGCTTGTGTGATGCCAAGTGTTATTAACAAAAGAGAAATAATGCTTAATTTTTTCATTTTGATTTATTTTTAATTATGTTGTGCGAGTTTATACCCAAACGTTGTGCAAAGTTTGCAACTTCGCACTAACACCTCAATTTCGCACAACGTTGGGTGCATAATTCGCACAACTGTTACCAGACTGCTGGAAATCTAAGTCCATGCCCGAAAGCACTTGTAGACACACGAATGATGGGAGGACATTGGATTCGTTTATACTCATTTAATCGAATCAATCGAAGTACTTTGCTTACCAATGCTTGATCAAAACCCATGGCTATCAACTGTTCGGCATTGCTTTTTCCTTCTATATGAGCGAATAATAACTTGTCAAGTAGAGCATAATCTGGAAGCGAATCTGAATCTTTTTGACCAGGTCGTAATTCTGCAGAAGGCGCTTTTGTGATGGTATTAGTAGGAATTCTAATTTTATCTTTATTGAGGAAATTCGCCATTTCGTAGACTTGGGTTTTATACAGATCGCCGATGGCTGAAATACCTCCACACAGATCGCCATACAAAGTTCCATATCCCACTGCTGCTTCACTTTTGTTGGATGTGTTTACTAAGATAGCTTTGAATTTATTGGAATAAGACATTAGAATTACTCCTCTAATCCGAGCTTGCAAATTCTCTTCGGTCACATCAAAAGGCAAACCGTTCCATTTTGGCTCAAGAAGATTCATAAATGCGTCGTATGCAGAGTTGATAGGTACAATATCGTGTTCGATTTCTAAGTTTTTTGCCAGCTCAATTGCATCATTTACAGAGTGATCCGAAGAGAATTCCGAAGGCATCAATACCCCAATTACATTTTTTTTGCCCAGCACATCTACCAGTAGTGTAGCTACTAATGCAGAGTCAATTCCTCCCGAAAGGCCTAAAACAGCTTTAGAAAATCCCGATCGTTTAAAATAATCTTTTAGCCCCATGCAAATTGCCTGATACATAAGCTCAATTTTAGGGATATTTACAGGTACTATCTCTTTATTTTTGCCATTTTTTATTTCTTTTGTATCGATAGTGTGCACTTGGTTTTTGAAACACTCCATTTCATATACAATTTCGCCATCAGCATTTACAACCATCGAACCACCATCATAAACTATGTTAATATGTCCACCTACATGATTTACAAAAACAAATGGAATT
>CAZZHH010000091.1:0-9507 GCA_964653595.1 uncultured Lentimicrobiaceae bacterium | reverse complement strand
TTTTAGCAAAAAACCATACTTTGAATCAAAACCTGGGACTGAAAATGCACCAGCAGTAAACTTTTAGTTTTTTTTAAATATTGACAAACAAAAAAAGCACCGACATGGGGAAACCAGTAGGTGCTTTTTTTTCAAAATAAAAATCATTCTATGAATGCATCAAATTTCTTTACAAAGGAACAAAAAGAAGACATTAAATTAGCTATAAAAATGGCAGAATTGGACACTTCTGGAGAAGTAAGAGTTCATATAGAATTAAACAAAATCACGGAACCAGTTGGTAGAGCAATTGAAGTTTTTAAACTTCTAAAGATGGACAAAACAGAGAACCGAAATGGGGTGTTAATCTATCTTGCAATAGGTGCCAAAAAATTTGCTATTATAGGAGATGAGGGAATAAACAAGGTAGTGCCTGAAAACTTTTGGGAAGATGTAAAAACCAATATGTTGATTCATTTTCGGGAATCCAATTTTACAACGGGTATAACCACCTCCATAAATATGGTTGGTGAGAAGTTAAAACATTTTTTTCCATACCACTCAAATGACAAGAATGAACTCTCGGACGATATTTCGTTTGATGATGCGGAAATTTCAAAGGTAAACAATCAATCGATGACGCAAAAATCTACACAAGATGCATAAATTATTGAAAGCCACGTTATTATTTTCCGTATTAGGTTTTTTTTCTTGTACCTTATTTGGTCAAATACCACCACGACCAAATCCTGCAAGATTGGTCAATGATTTTGCGAATGTACTCTCTTTAAATGAAAGAGATCAGCTTGAGAGAAAGTTAGTAGACATTGACAATACAACGTCTGTACAAATTTGCATTGTAACCACATATTCCCTTGGCGATTACGACATTACCCAATTTGCAGATGAGTTGGGGGAAAAATGGGGTGTTGGAACAAAAGGCAAAGACAATGGAGTCGTAATTGTAGTGAAGCCCAAAGAAGGTAAAAGTTTGGGAGAAGCCAGAATATCGGTAGGTTACGGTCTTGAGGGAGTTATTCCAGACGCTACAGCTGGACAGATTGTAGATAACGAGATGATTTCTAGATTTAAAAATGATCAATATTATGCTGGTTTAGATAGTGCAACCAGCACCATTGCAAAATTTGCATCGGGAGAGTATAATGCGAGCAACTACAAAAAGAAAACGAAAAAGAACGGATCATTTATGGCACTTTTTGCGATTATTATCATTGGAATTGTAGTTTTATTAATGAAAGTATCCTCTTCCAAAAACAGCAACATAAGCAGTAAAGGGGATAACAACGGCATTCTTTGGTTGCTTTTGATGATGTTTATGAGTAGTGGCGGCGGCAGAGGCGGTGGCGGCTTCGGTGGTGGATCTTCTGGAGGTGGATTTGGTGGAGGTGGATTTGGTGGATTTGGTGGTGGAAGCTTCGGTGGCGGCGGTGCCAGCGGCAGTTGGTAATATTAAATAAACAATAAAAAAAGCAATTTGAAACAAACAAATTGCTTTTTTTTATTGTTTACACATTTGAACTTCAAATACGACGTCCATATTTAGATTAGAATTGAGCCATTATTAAGGTAGTTGAGAGATTTTAACGTTGCAAGTATTTAATTTTTTAATGTTATTTTTTGAACTAAAAATGGAATGAACAAAATGCACTAAAACAAAAAACGGAGAATATCTATTAGATATTTAAAAAAAATATTACTTTTGAAAAATATAACTCAAAAATGGCAAATAGAATATTAAAACCATTTATTTCAGCATATCGCTTCTATTATGAAGGGTTTAAAGGGATGAAATTAGGAAAAACTTTGTGGGCAATAATCCTAATTAAACTCTTTATCATGTTTGTTATTTTAAAAATGATATTCTTCCCAAATTATTTAAACAGTAAGTACAAGGAAGACAAACAAAAAAGTGAACACGTATTAGATGAAATGATCAACCGAGGTTAAGACAATAAATTAAAATTCAAAAATAAAAAATTATGCTATTAAACATCGACCCTAGTTTGGTAGACTGGTCCAGAGGCCAATTTGCACTCACAGCCATGTATCACTGGTTATTTGTACCACTTACACTTGGCTTGTCATTTATCATGGCGTTTACCGAGACATTGTATGTAAAAACCAATAATCCCGAATGGAAGCGCATTACAAAGTTTTGGATGACATTATTTGGAGTTAACTTTGCAATTGGAGTGGCTACGGGTATAATTTTAGAGTTTGAGTTTGGTACAAATTGGTCAAACTATTCATGGTTTGTTGGAGATATTTTTGGGGCTCCTTTAGCGATTGAGGGAATTTTAGCTTTCTTTATAGAGTCTACCTTTATTGCGGTGATGTTTTTTGGGTGGAATAAAGTAAGTAAACGGTTTCACTTAATATCTACCTGGCTTGTAGCATTCGGAGCTAATCTATCTGCCTTGTGGATACTAGTAGCCAACGGATGGATGAACTCTCCTACTGGAACAATTTTCAACCCTGATACAGCACGCAACGAGATGGTGAACTTTTGGGATGTATTTTTGAATCCTTATGCTGTTAACAAATTCCTTCACACCATTTCCTCCGGATTTATCACAGGTAGTATCTTTGTTGTAGGAGTTAGTTCATGGTTTTTACTTAAAAACCGTCATACGTTGTTTGCCAAAAAGAGTATCGTCGTAGCATCCGTTTTTGGAATATTATCCACCTTATTTACGATATTCACTGGGGATGGATCTGGATATCAAATTGCGCAAAAACAGCCTATGAAATTGGCTGCAATGGAAAGCCTATACAAAGGGACCGAAAATGCAGGATTGGTTACCATAGGCATGATTACCCCAGGTAAAAAAGCAAATGACAATAAAGATGCTTTTATTTTCAAACAAGAGATACCTGGAGGACTTTCATTTTTGAGTTTCCGAAATTTCACCTCTTTTGTCCCTGGCATTGAAGATCTAATAAACGGTAATCCTGAAAGAGGAATTATCCCAATGCAAGAAAAAATGGACAAAGGAAAAATCGCTATTAACGCACTTTCAGAATATAAAAAAGCGAAGAAGGCTGGCGATACCATCACTGCTTCCACCAATCTAACTACATTAAAAGAAAATTGGAAATATCTAGGTTATGGCTATTTAAAATCACCAGAACAAACAATCCCGAATGTTCCAATGGTATTTTACAGTTTTAGAATCATGGTAGGTTTGGGATTCCTATTTTTAATGATATTTACGCTGTCATTATGGCTCGTGTTGTACAAACCAATAGAAAAGTACAAGTGGTTTTTACGCCTTTTTGTTATGTCTATTCCATTGGTATTTCTTGCTGGACAAGCTGGATGGGTGGTAGCCGAGATGGGTCGTCAACCATGGGTCGTTCAGGACCTTCTACCTGTATCTGTCGCTGTATCTAGATTAGAAGTAGGCGCCGTACAAACCACTTTCATCCTCTTTGCTCTAATATTTACTGCACTGCTTATAGCTGAATTAAGAATAATGATAAAACAGATTAAAATTGGTCCTAAACAAAACGATGGAGGAAACAAATAATGTTTGAAACTTTTTCATATATCACATTACAACAATATTGGTGGATGATTGTCACTCTGTTGGGTGCTCTTTTAGTTTTTCTATTCTTTGTACAAGGGGGACAAACCTTCATTTTAACACTAGGAAGATCTGATACCGAAAAATCGATGATTGTGAACTCTATGGGACGTAAGTGGGAGTTTACATTTACTACTATGGTAACGTTTGGCGGGGCATTTTTTGCTTCCTTTCCCCTATTCTACTCCACTAGTTTTGGAGGAGCATACTGGGTATGGATGGCTATCCTATTTAGCTTTATTGTGCAAGCAGTATCCTATGAATTTCGGTCGAAACCTAATAATTTTTTAGGACAAAAAACATTTGATATTTTCCTACTAATCAACGGGTTAATTGGCCCACTATTCATTGGAGTGGCTGTTGGCACCTTCTTTACCGGTTCTGAATTTTCCGTTGAGAAAGCAAATATTGCAAACATATCTGGAAATCAAATAATATCTTCATGGGAACATCCAGCACATGGATTAGAAGCAGTGTTAAACTACCAAAATGTGTTATTAGGTTTGGCAATTTTGTTTTTAGCTCGAATTTTGGGTCTATTGTACATCATGAATAACATCGACAGCAGAGAATTACTAACTAGAGCAAAAAAACAACTCATTATAAACACGATTCCTTTTTTACTCTTCTTCCTGTCGTTTGTGATATCCATTTTATTAATGGACGGATTTGCAGTAAACCCAATCACTCAAGAAATTTTTATGGAGCCTTTCAAATACTTTAATAATTTTTTGGCAATGCCAGTATTATTTATCTTATTTTTGATAGGTGTAATTGGAGTTTTATGGGGTATTGTTTCTTCTATTAAAAGTACATCAACAAAAGGTATTTGGTTTGCAGGCATTGGAACGATATTAACGGTTTGGTCGCTCTTGATGAGCGTTGGATTCAACAACACGGCTTATTATCCTTCTACTTTCAACATCCAAAACTCTTTAACAATCCTAAACAGTTCATCTAGTAAATATACTCTAACCGTTATGAGTTATGTCTCCTTTTTTATACCATTTGTAGTTGCTTATATTTGGATTGCTTGGAAATCAATTAATAAGAAAAAAATTGACCAAAAAGAGATAGATTCTGAATCCCATTTATACTAAAAAAGAAAAATTATGCATACATATCTTATCGAAATATTTTGGCTTTTATCGTGGCCCATACTTATAATAATCAGCTATCAACTGGTAAAATTCATGGTTCGCAAATTTGAAAAGTCACCATTTAACCAGTAGCGAATATTAAGCATATATAATCAGAGAACAATCTGAAATATTAGTTGATGGACTAAATGGAGGTCTTATAAACGTTGATGCATCTTTCTGCAGCTTTTTTCAAGTCAGTGACGAACCGTTTTTTGTATTCTTCTGTTTGGTATTCTGGCACCCATAATTTGACAAATTCAAAGGTTGGATCGAATCGTTCTTGTTGTCGGAATGGGTTAAAAATTCGAAAATAGGGAGCTGCATCACATCCTGTACCTGCTACCCATTGCCAATTTCCATTGTTTGCTGACAACTCATAATCGATTAATTTTTGAGCAAAGTAAGCTTCCCCCCATCTCCAATCGATCAGCAGATGTTTTACCAAGTAACTGGCGACAATCATCCGCACCCGGTTGTGCATAAATCCAGTTTGAATAAGTTGGCGCATGCCAGCATCTACTATGGGAACGCCTGTGTTGCCAAGGCACCAATTTTCGAATTCCAGTTCATTGTTTTGCCAATGGATGTTGTTGTATTTACTTTTAAAAGCACCATCTATTACATAGGGAAAGTGGAACAGAATGTGCATAAAAAACTCACGCCATATAAGCTCGTTTAAAAATTGAATATTCAGTTGAAGGGCTATAGAAACAAGTTTTCTAATTGAGATAGTCCCAAATCGGAGGTGAACACCTAACTGGGAAGTACCATTATGAATAGCTGGAAAGTCTCGAGTAGCATCGTATGTTTGAATGATTTCAGTGGGTATTTCCCTATTTATTGGGGATAAAATAGTTTGTTGTGTTTTTAATTTTTTAAAATTTGACACTTTCTTTGGAGTGTACAAATTAGAGATCAAGGATGTAACAGGAAACGGGACTAAATTCTGATCTTTTAGTGCTAATTTCCACTGCTTCGAAAAAGGAGTAAATATAGTATAAGGTGAGCGATCTGGTTTTAAAATAACACCCGGTTTATGAATAAGATGATCGGTGAAAAGATTTAGAGTTATACCATTTGAGTTGAGAAATTCAGAGATTTTTCTATCCCTTTGAATGCTAAAAGGGTCGAATTCCTCATTGGCAAAAACCATCTTCACGTTATACTCATTGATTAAATTTTGAAAAACGACAGGGGGCAAATCTTCGAAGACTAGCAAATCGGAGTTTAAATCAATAAGTTCTTGTTTTAGTTGATAAACGGCATTTCTAATAAAATGTAGTTGGCGATTGTCCACATCGGTATATCTCGACCAAATTTCTGGATCAAAAATATATACTGGCAATACTTTAAAACCACTCTTTAAAGCTTGATATAAACCAAGATTATCATCAATACGCAAATCGCGTCGAAACCAAAAAACAGCTATTTCTTCCATAACAAAAATATAAACATCCTTAAATAATCATATGTTCAAAACCAATTAATGATATATCTAAAACTGTAGATACCTTTAAATGACAAGATCTATTTTTAAGCTGTTATAGTTCTTGTGGCAGGGCAAAAAATAGATAAGACATCTTTTTCTAATAACCATATTTATCACCCCATAACTTTTTTAAGTAACTTCTTAATTCGTTTTCACGGGAATTTTTGCCTGGTTTATAAAACACTTTTCCTATAATTTTTTCGGGAAGAAACTCTAAATTGGTAAAATTATCTTCGAAATCATGGGCATATTTATATTCTTTTCCATAACCGATGTTTTTCATCAATTTTGTGGGAGCATTACGAAGATGGAGAGGAACGGGAAGGTCACCAGTTTTACTCACAAAATCAAGGGCTTCATCAATAGCCAAATAAGTAGAGTTACTCTTTGGAGAAGTGGCTAAATAAACTGCTGTTTGAGACAGTATTATTCTTCCTTCGGGCATACCAATGGTATGAATTGCCTGAAAACAGTTATTAGCTAATAACAAAGCATTTGGGTTAGCAATACCAATATCTTCACTTGCTAAAATCACCATTCTTCGAGCAATAAACTTTGGATCTTCCCCTGCTTGAATCATTCGGGCCAACCAATATACAGCACCATTTGGATCGCTACCACGCATGGATTTAATAAAAGCGGATATGATATCATAATGCATCTCCCCCGATTTATCGTACAATACCAAATTTTGCTGAATGGTATCGAGTACCAATTTATCGGAAATTATGAGTTTTTTACCCTTTTTATAGTTGCTCTCGACTGTAATTTGAAATGCATTTAAAAGCTTACGAGCATCGCCACCCGAAATCCGGTGAAGAGCTTCTGTTTCCAACAAATCGATGTTGACTTTAAGATCGGATTCAAATTTTATTTTGGCATCTGCCAGAATTTTATTTAGATGCTGTTCGGTGAGAGATTTTAAAATATACACCTGACAACGAGAGAGCAACGGAGCAATTACTTCAAAAGATGGATTTTCGGTGGTAGCACCTATCAAAGTAACAATACCTCTTTCTACTGCACCTAAAAGAGAGTCTTGCTGTGCTTTGTTAAATCGATGAATTTCATCAATAAAAAGAATAGTAGGGTGACTTTCATTACTTGCACGTTCAATAACCTCTCTAACATCTTTTACTCCAGAACTGATGGCACTCAGAGTATAAAATGTATAATCCAATTGATTGGCAATAATATTAGCTAAGGTAGTTTTGCCGACTCCAGGTGGCCCCCATAAAATCATGGAGGGAATATTCCCACTCTCTATCGACTTTCTTAATACTGCTCCTTTTCCTATTAGATGATCCTGACCAACGTATTCATCTATATTTTTTGGACGCATTATCTCTGCTAAAGGCTTGTTCACTTGTGATTTTTTTTTAATTTACATATTTTTCTGGATAGAAAGTATATTTTTTCGATTTAATCGCTCAATAACTCAATTCTTTTTAACTTGAATTATTTTTAAAACGAAATTAAAGTTTATTCAACTATCACTTTAAAGGACTTTGTTTTTAAACCATAGGATAAATGAACAACATAGGTTCCTTTTGCTATATGAGATAAATCTAACTCTAGAAATTTCTCCTTACCAGTAATAGAATTTGATAGTACAGTTTTGCCTAAAATATCTATTACGTTATAATTAACATCAGCACTATTTTTATTATCCAATTTTATGTACACTTTCCCTTTCGTAGGATTAGGATATAGGCAGGTAAAAATATCAGAAAATTCTTCTAAATCATCACCTGTCAGGACGATTATCTGGGAGTAACTTGCTACACATCGACCATTCTTTGCCGTTAATTCAACATTATATTGACCCGGTTGATCAAATATATAAGTAGGATTCATCTCCGTTGAAATGGCCGATTCTGTGCCAAAATTCCAAATATAAGATACAGCGTAGGCAGACTCATTTATAAATTCTACATTAAGTCCTGAAGCAGAAAAAGAAAAATTTGGGATTGGCATTGAGTCGACCAAGATTGTTGCTGTCCGTGAACTTACTTGGGAACAAGGACTTTGAACCACAGCGTGAAAAACAGTAGTTTCTGTTAAAATCCCTGGATTATAAATAGCAGAAGTATCCTCTATTGGATTCCAAGTTGTAAATGGGAAAACCGAACTCTCCCATCGTACAATTGGCCCTGTATTATTTGAAAGGGATAACTCATGAACAGAGTTTCCACTACAAATAGCAGTATCATGAGATACAACACCACTTCTAAAACTGCCTCCATTACTTGAAAAGGAATATGCTTCTAAAAATACTCCTGAGTCATAAATTCTATCAGTTACATCACCGATTGCAATTTTCACATGGTATGATTCACATGGAACAACCCTCGCTTTAGCTGTTAAAACAACGGTCATACCATCAAAAACAATTCTTGAATTATTTGTATTATTAACATAATACTCACTATGTGTACTATTGTTGACCGTATTAATAGATATTGGCAAATTAGTATTGGGTATGGTTGCCAAGTTAAAATTAGCATACACTCCTCCAGCTGGATTAGTGCCACTAAGAAAAAAACCAAAGACATCGTTAGTCCCGGCACCAACATATTCTGGATACTCTTCAGAAGCAAAAACATATCTAAACTCAATAGAATCGGAACTTGGGATAAAGTCAAATTCTAAAACAGCTGCGTCATTCACAGTGTTCGTACTCAAATTGGCTAATTGAGGGTCAGATCCACATTCACTGTTTGTAGAAGAAAAGTGAGATGAACTATCTGCAATTGTTGATATCATTCCAGTAGACAAAACTAACCCTCGTGAAAGACCTAATCCTGTGGAAAAAGAACCAGTTGCAAATACACCGAGGGAATTAATATTTCCTGTGAATTGTACATTAGAAATATTCACCCCAGTCCCCGTCAAAATATTTTGAACATTATCGACAGGCAATGTAGCTGGTGTTATGATTAATTGTGCGAAAGAGTTTAAAACACACATCATAAGAACTAATAAAAGTGGGATTTTTTTCATACTATTTTTTTATAATTTAAAATTTGATGTAATATTACAAAAATTAGTTATAACATTTTAAATTTAGAAAAAAAAATTTTGGTCTTTAAATAAATAAACAATTTACTCTCGAAAATTTGCTTGATGCCGATCGTAGAGATACATAGTTTAATGAACGTAAGTGAAGAAAGCTATAGTATCTCTAGAAGCGGTAACATCACGCCAAAGGCGTGGCTCCCATCCGCCAATTGGCGGACAGTACCATCGGCGCAGGTTGGCTTATCCGTCAGCTGACGGAACGGAATGG
>CAZZHH010000090.1:0-9557 GCA_964653595.1 uncultured Lentimicrobiaceae bacterium | reverse complement strand
TTTTAAGGTCAAAATCAAATGTGCCCACACCATAGCCGTATAATGGGATAATGTGGTCGTTGTCATTAATTGTATCTATTTATATTTTTTTGGTTTATAATAAAATCTTCCATTAACCCACCTATCTTTAAAATAATAAGCTTTGTTTTTCTTTATTACTCCGCAAGGGTTGTAATCCCTATTTTCATATAACTTTGGCAAGTATAACAAGCCATCGTAAATGATATTTTTTCCAAGATGATCATCCTCTGTGAGTTTTATGTATCCATATTTGTTGCCCAATTTTACACCAACAAGATATTCCATTCGTATGCCAGAAAACATATAAATATTGTCCCACGCTTCGGAACTAGTGATTACTCCAGCCAACAGTTCTCCGCCCTTGTAATCGCTTTTATAGATAAATTTAACTATATGAAAACCATCTTTTTTCTTTGCTGTTATATAATCATTGGTTTGTATATCAATAATGTGTGTGTTGATTCTCAAGGCCAATTTTCTGCCTTTTACATTTAGAATATCTTGACCACTGTAATAATCTCGTTTTATTTTATATTTGAAAAACGATTCATCATAAGCAGACTTGGAGGTATCCGGTTTGGCGTAATACATCATGTTGTCGAAATTTATCTGATTATACTTTTCCACATCCACAAAATCAAAACCCGTTAAGAGAGAGCCTTTTTTATCGCTTATAGCCCATAAACCGTCTTTTTTTACCCAATAATATTCTACATTATAATAATAATCATCATTATTAATATCTAAAAAATAAATATCGTCGTATTTAAATGGAATAATCGTTTGTCCGTCTGTATTAATAACACCACACTTGCCCTTTTCAAAAACAATCATCTCTTTTTTGAAGTAACAAGCCATAAAATCCCGATTAAAAGTGTAGTTCAGGGAGTTGGTCACATCAAATACATCATTACACGCAAAGAATCTATGATCATCCATGTTTTGCACAATAAATACTTTCCGATCATTGCTTAGCCAAATGCCTTTGTATGCTTTGGACATTTTTTCGGTTTTAAATTCAAAAGCAAATACGGAATCGTTTTTTGTGCAAATGGCAAAATTCGTATAAACGTCAATTTTGTCATATATCGGAGGTAAAATCTGTTCACCTTTCAACAACGAAACCAGTCCAACCTTATCTTCATTATAGCTATATGCAAAATAATGAGAATAATCTTTATTGGTTATTATTTGGTAATCGTACACTCTGTGTTCATCATTAAATTTTTCATCAATAATTGTGACCAGATTTCGTTTAAAACTATACAGTACCTTGCCTTCGGCATTCAGGATGCCTGTCGTATTGTTTCTTTTAAATATAAAATACCTAAATTCGTCAGGAGTATTTTCATTTGTCGAAAGGAAGTCCACATCATAATAAAAACAAGGCACTACAATATTGCCAGTTGTATCAATAATCCCATATCCATCAGTTTTGCAATATGTCGAATTTGTTGATGGTCCTAAACGTAACACAGCTGTAAGTTCAACTTTTAACATTCCGTTTAAAAACCCATTTGGCCCATTCCCTTTTGACCAATAATTATACTCAATATTGAAATTGTTCGCATCAAGCATTTTTGCAGTAAATGATTTAATTTTACCAGAATCGTCTCTGTAAGTATTTATAGATATTTTTTTAGTCTTTAATTGTACCGCGTAAACAGTATCCCTAAAGTCCTGGCATAAATCATTAGATTGTGAAATTATTACATTTGTGAATAGGACTACCAGTCCCAAGGTTAAAAATATTTTCTTCATATCACTTTTTCTCCTGTTTTTTTGAAAAAATCATTAACATGCTTTTCCGATTCCTGTTTTGCAAGTTCAATCATCGGCTGTATTTTACTCATATCAAAATCATACACTCCAACTCCAAAATCATATAGGGGAATAATGTGATTATGATCGGTAATATCTCGTATTTGTCCTCGCTCTGTGCCATAACTGTAGCCTTCCATTGCAGTGGATAGGATGCTTTTTCCATGCCAAAATATTGTATTACGTCTAATATTAGATTTTGCCATCTAGTTAAGTGTTTATTAATGTTATCTGCTAATTTGATAGCGTGATTTTTTACAACCCCAAGGTCTTCTTTTCACATATTCGAGAGTTAGCATATTGATAAAACCCAAAGTTTCATAGTGTGAACCACGACAAATTTCAATATATTTACAGCAACAATTATAATCATCTTCATTTGGATAATATAGTTCAATTTCATCCCCCCCATAATGTGTTCCCTTAAATATTTCTCTTTTATCGGGATATGTTAGAAATTGATATTCACCAATAAATCTGCCACTTTTCCTATTTCCTTTTGATATTGAAATGATCGTTGGTAATTCATATTTAACATAAAATTTATCAGCAAATGTTGCACACCAGTCTTCTTCATCGCTACTAAAAATAATAGTGGATCCATTTTTTGTATTTACAAACAGTGCAATTCTATTGACATTATTATCGCTACCATTAAGACCACTTATTATTATCATTGAGTCTATTGATTTGGTTATTGAATTATAAACACAATAATCATTTATCCAATATCTGTAATTTTTATCTAAAAAAACATCTTTCCCTTGTTCATCTTTTAATTGATGATAAGAGGAATCAATAGCACTATATAGTATCAATGGTTTTCCCAGCTTATTGATCATAAAAAGATCATTATCTAAATACGAAACCTCTTCGTTTTTATAAATGTAAGGAAAAAGTGTTTTGAAGGAATCCTTGGCAGATCGATTGTTCACAGAAAGATAATTGACATATCCATCTTTAACCACTTTAAATAGTGTGTAATATTTTATTTCAAGTTCAACCCCAGTTTTATAAGAACCAGTGAAACCGCTCCCTTTTTTATTGTAATGAAATTCGTCATAAATTGCTGGAATTATACAATATTCAGAAAATGATTTTCCATTCAGATATGTTTCCGTGGTTAAATAAAGATACCCACACTTATCATCTTTATATAAATATCTGCGATCAATTTTATCATACTCCATCTCCGAGATAAACACTTTTGAAATGTTTATCCGATAATCGGAAAACATACGTAAATTGTCTGTTGCTTTACTGGTTGAATTATAGGTGATAAATCCCCACATTACAAATTGGTTTAAAACAATATAATCATCTTCATATTGAAAAATGGTATCAAATTTTGGCTCAATAATTATTGGCAATGTATCCGATGGGAAAAGAACAATTCCGTATTTGTGATCCTTTTTGGTAATTACAAATTTATTACCCCCCTCTTCATCCTTTTCCTGTTTAGTGATGTAAACCGAATCATATTTTAATTCAGTTACAATTCTTCCATTCGTGTCGGTTACACCATATTTTCCCCCTTGGCTATATATTTTTTGGGCATGAGATCCTGTTAAAAAAAATAGCAGGGCTATTATCAAACTGCTTTTTAATTTCATGACATTATTGTTTTTTTGTTTCAAAATAGCTTCTTATATGTACTTCCGCTTTGTCTTGCGATAATTTTGCCATCGGTTCAACCTTTTTAAGGTCAAAATCAAATGTGCCCACACCATAGCCGTATAATGGGATAATGTGATCGTTGTCGTTAACTGTTCTGACTTGTGCCCGCTCAGCACCGAAGCTGTAGCCTTCCAAAGCTATAGCAAATATCTTCTTTTCTCTGAGCCATATGGTTTCTTTATTGTTGCGGTATGTCTCTGCCATCTGTTTAATTAATTTCAAGATGGCTTTTCTATCTGGTAATTGATTTTTATCAACTTTTGAGGTATTATTTGTCTTGATGAATTCTCCTCTCACCAGATCAATTAATAATTCAAATTCTTCATTTAATTTATCTTCAATTATCGCATTTGCTTGTTTTGTAGTTTCATAGTTGTAGTCTTTTAAATTCTTGCCATATAATTGCTCTTCAACTTGTTCTTCAATGTTCTTGATTTTTATTAAATATTTTTCATACTTATTATTTAGTTCAAGTATAAAATCTATAGGAAAATTGTTGTCTAATTTTATGGCAAGAACTCCATCGATAGTTTTTAAAATACTATCCCTGAAATAATTAAATGGAATGTTGTTGTAATATCCGCCATCAATAAAAAGCCCTTTAAATTGTGCATTATAGTAAAATTGTAATACTTCATTACTAATGTTGTAAATTTTATTGTTTAATTCAACATCATTTACTTTTCTACTATTTGGCCCTCTTTCTTCTTTTAACTTTTTATTTTCATCGTATTTGTCCCCAATTACCAACTGCATTAATTTGGGTAAAAATGTATGTAACTCAATTCCATTATTTGTATCAACATATGGATTTCCGAGCTCATTATCTTTTGATAATTCTTCTTGCAATAGCTTTTTTACCAATAATTCATAGAAATTATATGCTAAAATGTTTTCTTTTAATAGCACTTCTTTATCATGAAACAGAACTTTTAAGTTTTCGAGTGTTCCAGTATCTTCTTTAAAATTAGAAGGTATTTTATGGCCATCTCCTTTTTTGAAATTTTTGATATACACATTAGACGCATTTAAAACCGGTTTTATAGGTGGGATTGTCATAGATGAAGCAACCGCTTCTAAAACCCGAAAATGAGGAGTATAGATGTCTGAAAAATACAGCGGTTTCCCCGCAGTAAAATTAGAAGCGCCAACTGCAAATTCAATTCCAGTAATTTCCCATAGTTCCCTAAAAGTTATGGTTTGCAAATGGGTGAGTATTGTATATATACTATCAGTTTTTGATGCATTTTCTTTAAACGATTCCGCTCTTTTGCCAATTTCAAAATTATTGAGATACCATTTAGAGTCTTTATTTACGTTTGTAAGTACTTCGATCGTTTCTTCAACTGTTCCAGGTAAAGGACTACAATTTTCATAGTTCTTTCTAGAATAATTTGTATAACTCTTAAATAGATCTTTTATGTTAGAGTCTTTTAATTTGCCTCCAATTTTATTTTCTGAATAATAATTTAACATCATTTTTTGAAAGTACGTATCACGTGTAGCAGCAAAAAGCAATAAATCATAAAAAAATTCTCGTACCTGAAAGCCTGAAAAGGCACCGTTATCGTAATATAAAGCCAATACAGACTCTACTTTAAGATTCATTCCTGTTTTTTTTCTTAGATGCTTAAAGAACATTTCTGATAAAGCCCAATTAAATGCTTGTGAAACACCGTATTTTACTGCTTTGCCCCCAATTTTTATGTTTTTTGTGAACAATTGCTGTAATTTATTTGACCATAAATCATTAGTTTTATTCTTTGAAAACATGTTTAAAAGTTGATCAACATTTGAAGCAAGGCCATCTCCAATTACCTTAAAAATCAAACTGATAACATATTTTCTCAATATTATTAAGCCTGTATTCTTATTAATAGATGCCTTGTTCTTTCTTAAGTCATAATCATAAACTTCTGTCTTGCCTCCCAACAAATCGCCTTTATTCATTCCTACCTTCAACAATGAACTGTTGTCAATCATTCTATACTTACCATGATCTGTGTCGTTTAAAAAGTTTTTGAATTCATAATTCAACACTTGTTCAATTTCCGTGGAATTCAGTCCAAGAGTTATAGCAAAAGTTGTAATGGCTCCAGCAGAAGAGCCTGATAATCCTTGGATTATAGGTTTGAACTCACAATCATCATCATAATCCTTTTTTAAAAAATCCATTATTCCGGGGCCTCCAACTCTATCTGGATGAACAAATGCCATTTTGTAATCTAATGGATTATTCTTCACTAGTTCTTTCAACTGGTTTTCGAGTTCTTTCACCGCGCCAAGGTAGGCGGTGCCCCTTGCACCGCCTCCTTCCATCACTATATATTTTAGTTCTTCTATCTTTACTTTTGCCATTTTGTTTCAGTTATTCAGGTTCAACAATTTGAGTATTATCTGTAATGATCGCCGGTGAATATTGTTTAGGAATTTTCACATCTGAAGTTAGTGCCGTATTATCCTCAGGATATCCTCTAAGTTTTACTCCATCCGAAACACCATACTCCAAAATTACTAAACTTGTTGGAATATTGAACACTCCCAAATCTTTTACGTTGATTGGATCGGCAATTGGTTCTCCATTTAAATCTTCCGTAAAGGTGGCTACTGCATTGTCTTTCATCTCCTCAACAATCGATTGCAAGTGTTCCGGAACCACCTCGTAGTTGGCTATCGAGTTATTGTACAGGAAGTTCAAAGCTGAAATCTCTTTCAGGTTGTCTCTGTGTACAGGCACCCGGATGGTCGAAAATGAGGCTTGTAAAAACGATTCAAAATGAGGATCGCTGTCGGTTAACCCCAAAAGATTTGACCAATTGTTTTTATCAGAGTAATAATACGGATGAAACTCATAGGTCATATTGTCCCAATCGAAGGTTGTTTCCAGAAAACGGATCTTTTCGCCATGGGTTTTGTCTAGGCAGCAATTTTGGTTGTATTCAAATCCTACTTTGTAATTGTCGTTGATCCAAAACGGGTTGCATTTGGACATTCGTTTGATGGTCTCTTTTTTGAGTTCATCTTTGATGATTTTAAGTTTTTGAGATGGGTTTAATCCTGGCATATTTGGGTTAAACGAGCTGAAGACCTCTTCAGCTTCCGCTTTTATTCTTTCATACCCATCGATAATCGCATTATAGGTGTTCATTTTCCACTCTTTATAGGCTCTTTCTGTAAGCTCGCAATTGATTTCAATGTTAACAATATAGCCCAATTTCCCTGTTAATATAGATACAGGTAATTGCTCGGTTTCGTTTCTTAAACCAAAATCATAAGGATTCCATATTGATGGTCCATCACCCCAACAAGCAAAAGCACTATTTCCAATAATAAAATACATATAATTACCATGAGGTTCTCCATTAAAATATGAAGCCGTTATTCTTGCATTTAAACATTCGTAATCTTTTTTAATGGGAATTAGTTTACCCGTTGAATTTTTTTCAGTACCAGAGAGCGTTTCAGAAACAATGATTTTATCTACAGGTGCCTGTTCCACTTCTGCTTTATATAGTGATGCCCAAATCAAATAATTGTCTCGGGTAATGCTGTCAAAGGTAAGTAGCGGATTGCCATCAATGCTTATTTTTCGAGGATCGTCAGGAAGTTTAATGGTTGAATTTTGTTTAATAACCTGTGCCAGATAGTAATGCGATGGATGGGCGATATCAAATTGGAAAATCAAACGTTTTCCATAATTTATCAACTTAGCTCTTACCAATTTATCTAGCCATCGATAAACATATGATTTAGTCGGTTTATCTGCATTTTTAATTTCATGTGTTACAGTTTCTTCAAACTCTTCAATGGTGCGTGTGCTACGTTCGTTATACACCCTGCTTGTAACACTGTTTACAATGTTTTGAACCACCTCTTTGGCTTGGTATATTGAACTGGTATTTGCATTTGTGGTGGAATTAGAGTTTGTATAACCTGTATCAATGGTGGCTGATACCGGACCATACGAAGCCGCTGCGGAAGCATTCACACTGAATGCATTTGAATCGTTCTGTATTTTTGAAGCTTCAGACGATATGCTGGTGCGGTCTGTGCTCTGCGTGTCGGTTTCCTGAAAAGTGGTATCTTCATTAATCAACGATTCATAACTGTCTACCGTTTTCAATCTTCTAGTTACGCGGGTACTGTCCTCGCCAGCTTGTGTATTGTTAATACTGGCAATTTCACCTGGAAGATACCCAACGGTGGTTTGTTCCACAACTTTAAGATCTGCAATCAAATAGGGGATTTTCGTCATACAGTTGGCTGGTTGTGAATTTATGCCTCCTGAATAGTTGATGTAGTTTCTTTTTGAAATATTAGTAGTTTCAATCCATTTATCGCCCATAAAACTGAATTTTTTAATTGGGGCAATCTTGTGAATTTGGCTGCTAACTTTTGCCATGGATTGTTTGATCAAAGTGTCAGCCTCATCAATGGTAAGGGTTTCCTTTTTGAAATAGGTTAAAAGCTCATCAAAATCACTCGAAATATCTGTAATTTTATCAGTAAATTCTTTTACTCCTTCTAATTTTGCTTTTTCTACAAAATCACTTAAAAATTGGGTGTGTTGTTTAGCTTCCAAAACACCGCTAGTACTTGCTTCAGCTTGGGCTTTAACAGTCGATTCTATCGGACCTAATTTTTCATAATCCTGATTAAACACTCTTGTTTTAATCAAGTCGGCATCAATATCTTTTACTCTTTGTGCAAGTTTTTCCTGTACTTCTTCTACAGAAATTTTGGATTTTTTAAAAGCAATAATGATGTTTTGATGTTCTACATTTTTACGAACAACCTCTTGATCCTTATTAAAAGAGATAACCCGATTTATTTTTGCCCTATTGATTTTTTGTTCAAATTCAGAAAGCATATTTATCTCTTTAAGAATCGCTTTTTGATCAACAATTGGCTCTTCTTCTGGTACTTCTGCGTCTTCTGGGGCTTCATTAATGGCAATAGCCAAACCTTCGGGGATAACAATCCGACATTTCTCCCCTTCAGAAATTGAATTTAACGTTTTAAAGACAACTACGATATGAGCTGTAATCAATTTATAAATCACATTGGTGGTGTCTCTTGTTAGTGTTCTTACAACAATGTTGTCAAACAAAACATTGAGGATGGTTTCGCTTGGCGTTTCGTTTTTGATCGTGGCAAAATCTTCTTTGGTGCGAATATAATCACTGGTGTCGATAAATCCTTGGATTTTGGCGTTTAAACCTTCCATTTTGAGTTTAAACTCAATGTCCGATAAATTAATAGATCTTAATTCCAGAGATAATGCAGTTTCCGGCTTGATCTGATGTTCGTTGGTGGTGACCACATCACTGGGGTTTCTTAGTGTTGCAAATTTGAACACTGGGGTGCTTTTTTCCATGCGTTTTAAGTTTTTAAATTTTTGTTTTCATTGTTCTTCAAGTAAAATAATACGTTTCGAATCAGGTCGAAAATTTCATTTATGGGTTTAGATCGTAAACTTTTTGTGAAAATACTATTTAAAATCTGAGGTTACGCTCATTGTTTGTTGTCTCTATTAAATGGAGGCAACTCTCGCTAGGTTTTATATTTTTATTATTGCTAACGTATATATCTGTTTTTTATTATAACTTAAATAAAATCCCAAATGAATTAGTTTGTATTAGCAATTATGCGTTGCAAAAATTGTAGCTTATGCCACTGTGGGTTGATTACGTGCGATGGAAAAGTGGCATGTGCTACAATGTGGGATGCCTTCGGGCTGTTTCTTTTCATTTTTTTGTCTTTTGTCTTTTGTTTTGCCTTGCTGCCAACGTTTGCGGCTTGGCACAGTTGCGGTTTTTGAAACACGTTCCTGTCACCCCACAACAAAGTTAACGATTATTTGTGAACTACCAAATTGCATTCTAACCCGCAATTGTGCTAAGCCTTGCTGTTGGCAGCTGGGCGTGTGTCCTGCGTTGCTACAGGGTACAAAGATACAAAACGTTCTTTGAAATAGCAA
Source organism: uncultured Lentimicrobiaceae bacterium (assembly GCA_964653595.1). Taxonomy (GTDB): domain Bacteria; phylum Bacteroidota; class Bacteroidia; order Bacteroidales; family WCHB1-69; genus JBAXTE01. Next base: position 58 of record CAZZHH010000090.1, on the reverse strand, counting down.
CAAAACTGTAATCAAGATGGTAGGTTGGAAAAACTGTCATTGAAACGAGCCAAACTCC
>CAZZHH010000089.1:0-9584 GCA_964653595.1 uncultured Lentimicrobiaceae bacterium | reverse complement strand
CAAGTACGGTTCCGTGAGAGGTTTAGGGGTGAAATTCCCCTTTACCTACTCGATGATTTATTATCGTTAAAAGTTTACCTTGCAAGTTCACTCAAAGTACATTTTGACAGCTAACCAAATTGTTTCCTTTTTTCGTTTATTTTTTTTGTTTCACAGCAGTCTTTAACAACAAATCACTTTTCATTGTCTATTTCACCTTAACAACGTAACCGTTCCGTTTAAATCGTGCATATTTCCATTGATGTCGACGTACTGAATTACCCAGAAATAGACTCCTTCGGGACACTTTTGGTTTTTAAGCTGGCCGTCCCAAGCAAAGTTCAAGTTGTTGGATTGGAAGATATTTTCCCCCCAACGATTGAAAATCAAAACGTTAAATGAAGAGATGTTTCGTATTGCACCAGCTTTGAACACATCATTAGTGCCATCGTTGTTCGGGCTAAATGCATTTGGCATAATGAGCATTGGGTCGCAGTCGTCCACTTTAATAAAAATGGTGTCACTAACTGAAACGCACGGATTGGAAACTTCAACCCAATAGGTTCCTTCATTTTCGACCAATCGGGTGGCGTTTATGGAGCCATTTTCCCACTGATAGGTTATTCCCCAAGGGATGGAAGCATTCAGTAAAAGCGGGTGATTCATGCAAATAGTGGTATCGTTGCCCAAATAAAGCGTGGGATTCATCAGGTTGTAAATATTGATGGTGTCTCTTTTCTGTGTGCACAAATTGGTGACCACCACCCAATATTGCCCTTGATTAATTACAGTGTAAGTGGTATTGGTCGATTGATCTTGCCAAATATAATTGGCGTGGGTTTCAAATGGTTGCGTGGCATCGAGCAGGATATGTGCCAAATAACAAAGCACCGTGTCGTTGCCCAAGTTTAAAATTACTGGTGAAAACATTGAAATGCGGATGGTGTCCGAAACCTCACAGCCAGCATCTGTGGTTGCCGTAACGTGATAAGTTCCCGTGTCGCTTACGGTGATTTGTGGCGAAGTGCTTCCTGTGCTCCATAAATAAGTGGCATCTCCTGACACGGAGGCATCCAATAAAAGTGAACTTTCAGGACAAATGGTGGTGTCGTTGCCCAGTGTAATTACGGGTGGAGCAACCACATGCACCAATCCTTTAATGGTATCGCAATAGCTGTTAATAAAAAGATTGACATGATAATACCCAGTGTCTGCGTAGGTGTGTGTTACAGTATCTCCATTACCCCAATTGTTATCCCCAAAATTCCAATTAATATTGATCGTGCTATCTGTATTTGTAACTATGGTAAATTCAAGTGAACTCCCTAGGCAAATTGAATAAGGCGTATTTAGGGTGTTTTCAATTGCAACTGTGTCTATTTTAATTATATCAGGAGATTTAAAACACATGACTAGAGGAGCTCCATAACTTTGAAGATTTGAAGCCCAAGGATCTGTGTCGATTTTTAGATTGTATGAAGTGGACCACACGATAAGTCCATTAGTGTTTGATATTTCATGAGGTCCAGAAAATACTTCAATTCGTGCAGAGGAATATTGGGGATTACCGGAAACTGGTTGGAACATAGCGCCTACGTTAATATTATCTAATAATGTTTGATTGGCACCCGATGTGGGAGTTACAATAATTATAAAAGATTTCTCGTTCGTAAAAAACACATTTCCGATAATATTTAGAACACTATTTGTATATTTAGCGGAAGTGTAATAAAACCATCCTGACGTAGCTGTTTGCTCAAGAGCTGGTATTTGAATTAAGCAGGCACCACCTAAAAACAGGTTGTTTGTATCACGCATTATAGAATGAGAAATTGCAACAGACACTGAATGTGTTGCCTCAATATATGATGGCTCCTTAAATAGTTTAACCTTACATTCTCCACTGTTAAGTGTGTCCCAAACAGTTCCGTTAATCGAAATAATCGTGTTGTTGTAAGGAGCAGTAAAAGTAATAATTTCAAATCCGTTTGGCGGTGGCGAACAAATATACTTCCGCCCCATTGTATTTACTGGAAATAAATCTTCATTCAATAGTGAATTTGACCTATGGTAATATCCAGTATCATACAAAGAATTGTATGGTGTGTTGATTATTTGATTATAATATTGGCTTATCAAAGGATCCTGAAAAAATTGCAAAGGGAATGATGATATCTGACTTGTTTTATTAGTCATCCTAAATTTTTTACAATTCAGAGATTTAACAGACGAGCCGGCTAAAGATTTTGTCATATCTAATGTATCCCACGAAACTGAATACGAGACAGTTGTATCAATAAATAAGGGAAAAGCTTCCGCTGAATCCAGCATAATATTCAATGAAGTGTTCGCTTGTAGCAAATTATTGTTGGCATTTGCACTGGGAATAATGGTTAATGCATTATTGTTATCAAAAGTATAGATCACATTTTTTCGAGAAGTCGACATATAAGCCCCTGGAATTATATAATTATATCCAATTGATTTATCGGGAATATATGTACAAAATTCAACAATCGGGCTTGCGCAGGAATGAGCACCAAAAACAAATAATGAGTCAGATGCTGAAATTTTGATGTAATAGATCAAATCGGAGCTATTAAAAATTGCATGCTCGGCCCAAGGACTATCGCCATGTCTAAAACAAAACTGATTGTTTGTTGATAATGTAAGCGTTGTATCCCAAGAAGTATCATTATTAAATATCTTAATCATTAGCGTACACCCATTTTTAGAGTATATATACGTCTCATTCTCGCAGCCATTTACATAATAATTTGAGCGGTATTCAAAAGTGTATTCTTTGCCTAATAATGAGCTATTTTGGGCATTTGCTGTTGTAATAATAGTTGTAAAGCAAATAAATGCAATACATCCCAAAACTAAATTTTTCAATACCTTTTTCATACTCTTTTATTTATAGATTAAACTATCTTAACAACGTCACCGTCCCAGTTAAATCGTGCGTATTTCCATTGATGTCAACGTATTGAATTACCCAGAAATAAACTCCTTCGGGGCACTTTTGGTTTTTAAATTGGCCGTCCCATGCAAAGTTCAAGTTGTTGGATTGAAAGATGTTTTCGCCCCAACGGTTGAATATCAGTAAATTTATCGAGGTGATGTTTTTTGTGACATCAGCTATAAACAAATCATTAAACCCGTCGTTGTTCGGGGTGAATACATTTGGGATGACCAGTATCGGGTCGCAGTCGTCCACTTTTATAAAAATGGTATCGCTGACCGAAACGCACGGATTGGAAGCTTCCACCCAATAAGTTCCTTCGTATTCAACTAATCGGGTGGCGTTTGTGGACCCGTTTTCCCACCGATAATTTATTCCCCACGGAATAGTGGCATTGAGCAATAATGGATGATTCATACAAATTGTGGTATCATTACCCAAATAAAGCGTGGGATTCATCAGGTTATCGATATTGATGGTGTCGCTTTTTTGTGTGCACAAGTTGGTGACCACCACCCAATATTGCCCTTGGTTGATGACCGTGAAAACACTGTTGGTGGATTGATCTTGCCAAACATAGTTGGCATGGGCCTCATAAGGTTGAGTGGCATCGAGCAGGATGTGCGCCAAATAACAGAGCACCGTGTCGTTGCCCAAGTTCACATTTACCGTTGGATACATGGAAATATGGATAGTGCCCGAAACCAGACAGCCAACATCTGTGGTTGCCGTTACATGGTAAGTTCCCGTGTCGCCCAAGGTGATTTCTGGGGAAGTGCTTCCCGTGCTCCACATATAGGTTGCGTTTCCCGACACGGAGGCATCCAATAAAAGCGAGCTTTCAGGACAGATGGTTGTGTCGTTGCCCAGTGCAATTACCGGTGGAGCAACCACATGCACCAACCCTTTAATGGTATCGCAATAGCTGTTTACAAAAAGATTGACATGATAATACCCGGTGTCTGCGTAGGTGTAAAATACAGTATCGCCTACAGTTAGGCCGCCATCGCCAAACTCCCAGGTGTTAAGCAAATTGCTGTCGGCATTGGTGACCACGGTGTATTGTAATGGAGTGCCAACACAGATCGTGTAAGGATCAATCAGTGTGTTTTCAATCGGGGTGGTGTTGATTTTTCCTTCGTAGGTGGGTTTGTTAAAGCTCATCACCAGTGGGGCTCCATAACAGATGTAATTACCAAAGGGGATAATGCTATCTGATGCAGTTTGATAGGAAGTGCTCCAGACAATTAGTCCATTTGGATTGGAAATTTCGTTAAACCCTGTTGTAATATTTATACGAGCGGAAGAATATTGGGGATTGCCAGCAACTGGCTGTAACATTGATCCTATATTAATGTTGTTTAGTATGGTCTGGTTTACGCCTGCTGTATGGGTCACCACTACAATCGTTGATTTCTCTTGTGCAAAATAGTTGCTTAAATTGTACGTATCTACTACATAATCGTTATTTAAAAATTTTAGTGATGGGTAAAAGAACCAACCTGATGTGGCGGTTTGTTCCAATGCCGGTACTTGGATCATTCCTCCTCCTCCCCAAAACCAACCAGTGCTGTCGCGCATAAAGGAATGAGAGACCACCATTGAAATGGGCTGTGAAGACTCGATAAAGGCCGTTTCTTTAAACAGTTTAACCCTGCATTCCCTGGCATTTAAGGTATCCCAAGCCACCCCGTTAATCGAAATCATGGTATTGTTGTAAGGAGCTGTAAAAGTGGCAATTTCAAACCCTCCGGGTGGAGGAGAACAGATGTATTTGCTTCCCATAGTGTTTATGGGGAACAAATCCTCGCTTACGGTATTTGCCAACATTCTCCAATAGTTCAAATTAAAATCAGAAGTATCGATTACTTGTATTTGATTGTGATAAAGTTGGTTTACCAATAAATCAGCCTGAAATTGATAAGGAAAGGAAAATACATAGTTCAGGTTGCCATCTACTTTGATTTTTTTGCAGTTATCTACGACAACGGTTGACCCGCTCAATGAATTCGGAAATAAAGTGTCTAAAATATAATTATATGGACTATTACTAAAATCATTTACTACTCCATACGAGCCAAAAGAAACTTCAACAATGTAGGATGAATCGGTATTTAATGAATCATTAGCATTGGTTGTGGGAGTAACAGTGATGGGAACGGTCTCTTCAATTGGATAAATAAAAAAGTCGGCAGGTGTGGATTGATAGACACCGGGTACAACAAACCGGTTTCCTAAATAAGCATCTGGTATTTGAGTGCAACTTTCAAATATCAATCCTTGCATAATTCCTTCATATTTTGAACCAAAAACAAAAAGAGGCTCATTTGAAGATATATTAATATAGGAAGTGTTTGAGCTCATTATATTTCTAAGACTATCATTTAAATCATACCATTCATAATAGTATATGGGAATAATACTGTTGGGCGACATAATGATTGTTGTATCCCACGAATAATTTACATCAAAATAATCTTCTGTAAAAAAGTGTAAGGTTACACTTCCTCCATTTTTAGAATAAATGTATTTTCCTGCTTCTGAATATTGATATAAATCATCTTGAAAAATTAATAAATTCATCGTGTAATTCCAGCTATTCAAGGAGTTGGTTTGAGCAATTGAGTGGGTTGGAGTAATAAGAAACCCTCCCAAAACATACATTGTCAATACAAAACCGTTAAATGCTTTTTTCATGCTTTTTGTTTTTTAATGGAACTCATCCGTTAAGATGAGTTCCATTATTGATTTTTATTAAGTGATTAACTGTCTGGATTCACTATAATCGAATAAATTTAAAAGTTTTAAGCAGTGTGCCATTGTTTGTAACTGCAATAATATACATTCCGCTTTGCAAGTAATCGTAACTCACAATTTCTTCCAAATTGATGCGTCCTTTAGCCACCATGTTGCCGGCTACGCTATAGATTAGATATTCGCTTCCGGATTCAACTCCTGTAATTTCAAGTGAATTATTGCTTCTGTTTATTATGGCAACGGGTTGATCTGTTATTTGATCTGCAATTTTAATAATAGGTTTTAAAACACTATATGCATTTACTCCCACACATTTACTTGTTGAAATTCCATTCACATCTAAAGGATTTATTGGATTCGCACCAGAAAAAGGGGATGTGTTTAGCGGTGAACCACTTCCTGATTGAAGAGCCATTGAGCAGGGCAAAATACTAGTAAACAATAGGTTCTCGTCACCGCAAGTGCTGTTTTCCCATGCAGGTGATTGATATCCTTCGATAGCATAAACGGCGGCATTTTGATATTGTGTATATTCTTTGATGTGACCTGCTGAAACAATAGATAAAGCATTTGGATTGTAAATGATTTTGTTTAATTCATATCCTTGGGTATTGTTGTCGGTAAATCCATAAGCAAAATAACGTGCGTTGGCATCTGTGAGATTTGTTGCATTAATTTTTGCAATAAATGGCCGTCCGATCTCGCTTCGGATCAATCTACCCGAAACACATATTTTTTGTTCATTTGGATTATAACAAATATCAGATAAGAGGAATTTGTCGGGTCCGAAAATGTATATTTTTTGATCGGTAACACTCATCGCGGATGCATTATTTAGACAATTGAAATTCATTTTTACTAGTACAAAACCAATTGTACTAGTAGGTGCTTGATTATTTCGAATACCAACAGCTAAAGCAAAGTCGTTTGTGGAAATTTTACAAATCACGGCATCTCCTTCGAGTGTATAACCAGTTGGGAGTGTTAGTTCTTTATAATAAGGATATCCTAAAGTTACATTATTTGAGAAAATACTAATTTTATTATTTCCAGCGGTGCCAACATTGATAAATCGGTTATCTGCGGTTAAAATACCAGTAAAGTTGGCATTATCTGTAAAGATTGCTGGACTTGTAGAGATGTACTTTGTAGTAGGCAATGCTAATGTATTAGAACATTTACCATACATTTGAACGTTTTGATATATTCCTGAATAATGATAGAAAAAACTAGTTGCAGTTTGAATATAACCGATTGATTGGACTTCCATATTTGCAGCTGTTTTGAAATTGAGTACACCTGTAGAATTGACAATTTGGCCGATCATCCCGGTAGTTACTCCATTTTCAACAACTTTGCCACAAAAGGCAAAATTACCATTTGGATCCACAATCATATCGTTTACGTATAAGTCTTTGGTGTTATCTGAATATACTTTTGTATCAATAATAGCAAACGTGTTTGATAGATGGATAAAAGCCAAACGGAACTTTTCAGCGGTTCCGGGTATTCTAAATGAAGAAATGATATAGTATTCACTGTCCCCACTTGCATTATTCTTCATTACAATTGTTTTATTTCTGTATTCTACCGCATTTAGATAATTATTAATAGTAATCGCACGGTGCATATTTTGAGCAATAATACTTTGACAAATAATGAGGCAAAATGATATTATTATGCTTATTTTTTTCATTTTATTAATGTTTATATGTTAATAATTGATCTTGAAAATATGAAATTTCATAAATCTATAATTTGATAAATTTTGAAGTTTTAAGAAGAGAGTTATCTGATGATAAAGTAATTACATACATACCAGAATTCAAATTTTGGATATCGATTATCCCTTCAGAATTTAAATTTCCAGTGCTAACAGTTATCCCATTTATGTTATAAATACAATATTTACATGTAGTTTTAATTCCTTTAACTTCGAGTATGCTATTATCTTTTGCTATGATTGAAACATCTGTAATCTGAACATTGAGTTTCGGTATTATACTTTTCCTTTTATAGCCGTTAAAACCTTCACATTTGACAGTAGATGTTCCATTCGTTGGTAAAGGACTAAGTGTAACCAGGCTTGAAGTATTTGCTTGTAAATAATATTGATATGTCCCTGATAAAGATAAATTTGATGTTATATTTGAAATTGCGAAATCTTCGTCTCCACAAGTGCCACTTTCCCACATTGGAGATTCATAACCTTCAATAATATATACTCCAGGATATTGAGTTGCTCCTTGGAAAGTGATACTGCCTGCAGAAACGATTGATAATGCATCTGGATTATATAGAATCTTATTCAGTTTATACCATTGTGAAATATTATCGGGGTAATTATAAGCAAAAAGCCGAGCACTTGCATCTGTAAAATCATTTGCATTTATCTTGGCGATGAATGGTCGTCCTCGAAGATTTTCAATAAAGTCTCCAACTACACATATTTTCATTTCATCAGGATCAATACAAATATCTTTCACCAAGCATTTGCCAATTGTGAATAAATACATTTTTTGATCTGTAATACTCATTGTAGTAACGCCACCAATGCAATTAAAATTGAGTCTTACAAGTAAAAACCCACTATTATCATTATCACTTCTAGATATTCCAACAGCCAAAATATAATCGTTTGTGGAAATTTTATGGATCACAACATCATCGTTTATGCCATATGGAGTTGGAATTGTAATTTGTTTATAAGATGGATTAAGGAATACATAACCACAGGAGAATATATTGATTGTGTTATTGTTGATTTTTCCAACATTAATACATCTATTGTCAGTGTAACTAACTCCCGTAAACAAAACATTATCTGTAAAAGAACTACCCAAATAATCGATTACTTTTATGGCAAAACTAGCTCCATCTATGTTTGAACGACCAACGACTTCACGATTGTTTTTTATTCCGGTAAAATGATATTTTGAATAGATTCCTGGTTGAGGCACATAACAAATAGAATTCAGAACATCTGTACTATCAGCTATTCTTGTCCAAACTGGTGTAAATAAAGTTCCATCTAATTTTCCATAAAAACCTCTTTGTATTCCATTAGTAATAATACTTCCGCAAAAGACAAAATCGCCATTAGGGTCAACGATCATGTCATTTACATCAAGGCTACTATTGATGTTTTCGATTATTTTTGCTTCCAGATAGCCAAATGTGCTAGATAATCGAATAAATGCAATTTTTGCCTTTTGCGTGGCTCCAGCTATTTTTAATGATCCTAACATATAATATTCGAAATCCCCACCTGTAACGTATTTCTTAACAAGGGTCTTGTTTGAAAAATATTCTGCTCCTATATAAGAGTTAAGTGTAACTGCTCTATGCATGTTTTGGGCAAAGATGCCTTGTGTAATAAAAAGGCAACATAATAATACTAAATAATTAAATTTTCTCATGTTCATTAATTTTTGATTTTTTATTAAATTAGTTTTTTCCGACGATATAATTGAATATCAATCAGTGAATTGAAAATGTCCGCATCTTCAATTATTCAAAAATTATTTGTATCTTTGCCTGCTTCTTTCTTTTTAGTTTCATGATTGACCGTGCCTGGTTTTTTTATGTAATTATCAATAAAGAAGCTTTTTGTTTAAGGGGCTAGCCTTCAATTAAACTTATTTATTGATTTTCTTCAAAAATTAGTTTACTATTTGAAGAGATTATTGACTGAGATTAAACTTCATAATGAATTATTTTTTTATATAGGTGTCTTTTCACTGGTTTAAAATACAAATGTATAATAATATTGATTATAACAATACAAATTTATTCAATTTGATGATTTTTTTTTCTCGCCTTGTTGGTAACGGCAGTCCGTCTAAAAACCTCCCAAACTGCGTCAATTTTGCTCAAATTTAAG
>CAZZHH010000088.1:0-9856 GCA_964653595.1 uncultured Lentimicrobiaceae bacterium | reverse complement strand
AAAAAATATTTATTATTTTACCCTATAAAGTTGCATTTATTACTTGAATTTAGGTTCTCTTCAAAAGTTTGTTTTTTATATAGTCCTGTTAATGAGTATAATGTCGTAAAATTTGACGAATAATTAGCTTTGAACATTGGAATAAAGAGTTAGATGGATATCTTTATAAGTTAAAATATAATTAAATTTGAATTATCAATCTATGCTTTCAACTTTTTATATTTCGTCTCTATAAACGAAAATGCTTCAGGTTCGATTTTCTTTGTTTGCCACGGCGCCGAAGGGGTCGAATAGTTCGGAAGAAGTTGCGAAGCCTCGGCGCCGAGGCGCCGGATAGTCCCAATGAAGTTGCAAAGCCACGGCGCCGAAGGCGTCGAATAGGTCACGTTCAGGTTGCGAAACTACGGCGCCGAAGGCGTCGAACAGTCCCATTATGGTTGCGTAGCTCGGCGCCGAAGGCGTCGAAGCCTATTAACCCCACGCGGAGCGTGGGGTTAATAGGCCAACAACCAACTCGATTTTGGCGAAAAAATTGCTGCGCAGCAAAGCGGTTTTTATGCCAAAATCGCCACTGGAAGGCCCATGCTCTCACTCTACTTTGTAAGTAGAGATGCTTCTCCGCCAGGGGGCGAATCAGCATGACAAAGCATCAAATGAATATAAAACTCTATGATTTGCTTTTTTCTTTATAGACTTTCGACTTTACTTACTTTATGGACTGAATCTCCTCTTTAAAACACCCAGTTAACACCAATACTAGGCATAAATGGAAGTTGATTTACCCTATTTTTAGTTGTCCTATCGAAGTAGAATATATTTGGTCGGTTGTAAACATTAGTAGCACCTAAGTTAATTTCTAAAATGCTTTTTTCAGTAAAATTGTATTTATATTTCAAATTCACATCCAATCGATGAAAATCGGGTAATCTCCCTTCATTTGTTTCTTGAAAAATATTTCCAATTTGTTCGTTTTGTTGGGTATAATCGTCTCCAATATTTCCACTAAAAACTAGATTTGGATAGGTGCCTGTGGTTTGTGAAAAAGCAAATCCGGAGCCATAATTCCATCTGAAATCTAATTGCCATTGGTCGTTTTTGCCAAAAACATAAGAGACCAATGTGTTGATGTTATGCCTTCTGTCGTAATGAGTAGGATAGGTGATAAGTCCATCGTTTCTTGTAACAAATCCCAAAGAATAAACGAACCAAATATATACTTTTTTAAGTTCATATTTAGCTGAAAAATCTACTCCTTTTGCAATCGCCGACTCCCAAGTATAATCTTTTTTCGACCATTGTGGATATATGTTATCGTCTTTGTGCTCATCGTTGTCGTTGTATATTTTTCGGCGGTTTAATTCTGTAATTTGTGAAAAGTTTTTGATGTATCCTTCCACGTTACAGGTTAGTTTTCGAATAGGATCAAATTCTACACCGAATACCACATGTTGCGCTTTTTGAATTTTTCCACTCACTGGAGTTCCATCAAATCGTTGATTTGGCAATTGATCGTTTCCAGATAAAAACCCGTAAAATAAATTAACTACATCTCGTTGTGATGAAGCGCTGATTAAGTTTTGTGAATAAATCCCGGATGCTAACTTCAGACGTATTCTGTCGGTTACATTATATTTCATCGCATATCTAGGTTCTAACGATAGATCTCCCAGGGAAGAATATAGTTGAATACGAAGTCCTGGTTCAAAGATGAATTTTTTGTGTACTTTTTTGTATTTAACAAATACTCCCATCTCGGTAGTATTCTCTTGTTGACTAATATTTAAGTTAGCGCTGTTTCTAAAATCATAATTGGTGGTAAATCCCGACATTTCGACTCCATATCTGATGTTGTCGTTGCCCATGATATAATTAAATCCTAATCCGATATTAAAACCATTGATGTCGCTACTTCTTGGAGCTTGTCCTTCACTTTCTAAAACTATTCCATATTGCGAGTATGCTACTGCTCCATCGATGATAACGGAGGATGAACCTGGAATTAACATGAAATTTAAGCCACCACCACTCGATTTCCAATTAAAGTTGGCTATGTTTTTATAAAAAACGTTGTCGTTGAAGTTAAACCCAAAAACGTTTGCCTTGCTGCCGTTGGAACTGGCAAAAGACAATTTTCCATATAAATCTCTAAAATCAAAAGGTAATCCGGTGCTGTCTATGTATTTATATATGGATTTTGAACTCTGAGAAAGGTATGAGTTTTTTGCCGAAAAGAGATAGGATATGCTTGAACCTGTGGAGTCGGTGAATTTTTTCAAAGGTCCCTCTATCAGTAATTTGGCTCCAAATGTATTCGCATCGATTTTTCCAGAAACTCTCTTTTTGTTGCCTTCGCGGGTTTTAACATCCATAACGGAGGATACCCTCCCGCCAAATTCGGCACCAAATCCGCCACTATACACATCTGCTGATTTCATGATGTCGGTGTCGAAAACAGAAAAGAGTCCGATGGAGTGAAATGGATTGTACACAATCATGCCGTCGAGTAATACTTTATTCTGAATCGGAGATCCTCCTCTTATGTACAACTGTCCCCCCTGGTCTCCAGTAAAGATTACTCCTGGTAATATTTGTAAATATTGAGCCAAATCGGGAGTCCCTCCAATGGTTGGCATTTGTTTTATTTGCTTAGGAGTGACGTACACCACGGAGGTTCTTGTCTCGGTTTGTGCTTTTTCCCTTTCGGCAGTTAAATTAAATGCTTCTAAGGTAAACGATCCTTTTATTAACCCTAACTTTTTGGTGACAACCTCGCCCGATTTTACGGATATTTGTGTGCCTAACGAATCGTAGCCCATCGATTTTATAACCAAAGTGTACGTTCCAGCCGGTATTTTATTTATTAAAAAGTTTCCGTTGCCATCGGTAGTACTTCCCAGACTTGTACCTTTTAAAATAACATTGGTAAATGGAACAGCTTCTCCACTTTCTTTGTCGAATACAAATCCCTTGATAATTGCATTTTGTGCATCGGCGTTATGAATAGTGAGCACAACCATTAAAATAAAAATAAGTAATATTGATATTTTCTTCATCCCTAATTTTTCCCTTTATTATCGGCATCTCACCGATGATATTCGCATTTATTTACATTTTCGACATCAAATGTATAAAATATAAATTTAACAACCTCATAAAAAGGTAAAAAAATCATCTAAAGACGATTAAAATTATATTTTGCGGGATAAATTCAGACAACAAACTTCCGTTTTTGTCAATCGCTATGTAGAATAAAAAAAATCTCTTATCAATCCGGATTGTGCAATTGAGATTTTGGATGCATTATTAATCGTCAATTCCTAGATTTTTATATGTCTCTATCAACGCTTCATGGTCGTCGGTGATAATTAAAATCTTATCCCTCTCTTTTAGAGTGGTTTTACCTGTTGGTACAAAATAGGCGTCTTCACGTTTCAACATTACCACCAATGTTTTATCAGGAAGCGACAAGTCCATTAATTTATTGCCATTATTTAGAATTTTGGATGTAATCTCAATTTCAGTTGTCACCGATTTAATGTCGTTAGAAAAATCAACATCAAAATCTCTTAATTTTTTTATTTTTCTAGGTTTTTCTACAAGGTTAAGCCATTTAGCTATCAGAGGTAGAGAGGTACCCTGTATTATTAAGGATACCAATGTGCAGAAAAAAACAATGTTGAAAATTATTCTTGCGTGGGGCACATTCTCAACCAATGTGAAAATGGCAAAAATAATAGGAACAGCGCCCCTAAGACCTACCCAGGAGACATAGGTTTTGTCTTTGAAAGGCATTTTGCGAAATGGAAGTAGGCATAAAAAAACGGTAAGGGGTCTGGCGAAAAAAATCATTAAAAAGCTAATAATAATTCCAGGTACGATGATAGGGATTAACTCATGAGGGTTTACTAATAGACCAAGAGTTAAAAACATAATTAGTTGAAACATCCAAGCTAGGCCATCAAAAAAATTTAAAGAAGACCGTTTGTGTACAAACTTTGAATTCCCAATTACTAACCCAGCGATATATACAGCAAGAAACCCATTTCCCTGAGCAAAATAAGTAGTTGAAAAAATAAAAATACAGAAGGTGAATACTAAAATTGGATATAATGAGTCGTTGCCAATTCTAATTTTGTTAATGATGTGAACCGATATTTTTCCCAATGCATAACCTAATAAAGCGCCAATAAAAAGTTGTAGGAGTAAAGTCATCCCTATCGACCACATATCGAGAGAGGAATCTAAGTGGATGATGTTTATGAGAGAAACGACCAGAATATATGCCATGGGATCGTTGCTACCACTTTCGAGTTCGAGTAAAGGACGTAGGTTGTTTTTTAGATGTAAATTCTTCGATCGGAGGATGGAAAAAACGGAGGCTGAATCGGTAGAAGCCATCGTGGATGCTATCAGTAAAGACGTTAGCAGGCCAATTCCTGCAGATTCCATCGTCATTCCAAGTATTATCCAAATGATTAGTCCTGTAATAACTGCTGTAATTAATACACCTAATGTTGCTAGTATGATCCCTTGTGGAATGATGGGTCGAATTTCAGATATCTTTGTGTCTAAGCCTCCAGAAAACAGGATGATGCATAACGCAATGGTGCCAATATTGCTTGCAAATTGAATGTTCTCAAATTGAATTCCTAAACCATCGCTTCCACTCAACATGCCAACTCCTAAGAATAAAAGTAATGCAGGTACACCATATTTAGAACTCGCTTTTCCTGCCAATATGCTCAGAAAAAAAAGGATAGATACTACTAGTAAAATAAGTTCAATTTGTATTTTCATGCGCTCAATTTTATCTAGTGATTATCATTTCTATTGCGTATTTGCTTTGTTCGTTTAAAAGCGGCTGTAAGGTTTTAATTGTAGTCACAGAGCACAAAGATAAAAAACGTTTTTTAGAATTGCAACCCTTTAAATTAAAAAAAGGAGGTCGTTGCTGAATAAACGAACCCCCGATTTGTGTTATCTTTTGTGAATTCAGGATTCATAATGGGGTAGAATCCTTTTTGCAAGACGAATGTTTTATTTAGCAAAGGTGCTCCTCCATTTAAGACATTATAAGGTGTAATCACCCGCTGCTTCAGGTTGATATATGATTTCGTCGATCCGAATATTGGTAAGACCTGCGGGGACTATCCACTCAATTTCATCATTTACTTGATAGCCAATTAATGCAGTGGCTATTGGCGAAAATATAGAAATTTTATTCTCCTTCAAATTTGCTTGTTCTGGGTAGACGATTTGAAATTGAACTTGCTTGTTGTTGTTCAAAAAACTTAATTTTACAATTGAGTTCATGGTTACAACGGTGGATGGTATCGCTTTTGGGTCGACAATTTTTGCAGAATCCAACTCCTTCATCAACTTTTCTGCTTCCGTGTTGCTAATGGATTTAAATTGTTTTGCATCTTGGATACACTTCTTTATCCTTGCATAATCTAATTTGTTGATAATTAATTTTTTCATATATTTAATTGTTTGATTTTTGTATTCATACGATTCAGAGTAAATAGAACCATGAAAAGGAAATTGATTCTTTTTCTTCTTTTATCGATTGTAAAATTTTTTGAATTCTGATATTATGGTCAGTATATTATTAAACTATTTTTTCAGTGGTAAATTAAGTAATATCGCCTTTGTACGCATCTAGATTCTTTTTTTAATAGTTTAAATTTTCTTCAAAGATAATAAACCTTTTGTGAATTAGCAACTTAATTGTTTCTTGGTGTATAATTAAGTGATTTTTATTTGCTTTTTGTCTATCTTTTTTGGCTGTTTTCTAAAACTGGGTTGATCGTTTAATTTACAACCATTGAACACCAATAATACAGCATGGATGATATTTACAAATTTTGAAGAGTTTTATAAAAGTTTTATTGATAATCAAAAAGCACGGTTCAACCACTTCGTGGCTGAAAATATTTGGGCGTTTTTTTTAACTGTGAGTTGCACTCACAGTTATTCACATTCAACTACTTCGTGGCTGAATCGTGGATTTTTTATCAAAGCACAGTTAAACCAGTTTATGATCTGTTAGATTATTTAAGCTCCAAAGGTGCTTAATATGAATAACCGCCAGTTTATCTGGCGGTTATTCATGTTAAAAGTATTCAGCCCCGAATGGGGTTGAATAATATATGAAGACCAACAATATACAGCATGGAGATATTATTAAATATGGAAGAGTACTATAAGAATTTCATTGATAATCAATCTGAAAGAACAAACAGATGCACTACAAAACAAAAATGGGCATCAAAATTGAATTACAATGAATATGCAAAAGTTCCCTATTTATAAACTTTCAACCTTTACTTAGAATAGAGCCTCTTTTTTTAAAAACAGCTCTGATAATTTGAAAAATAGTAGGTTTTTTAGAAGGACAAAAAGAGTAGTGTGCCAATGGCAATAACTGCCCATAAGGTTATCCCTAATACAAAGCTTTTTGGCCCTGATTTCTTAATTTCGTTGATGGTAATGTTTGAGCCAATCAAAAATAAGGCTACCACCATCCCGCGTTTGCCTAACCATTGTAAGTGATCGTAGGTTTCTTGAAAGTCGGGTAATTTATTGGCTATAAGAATTGCTACTACAAAAAACAAAATAAACCATGGAAATTTAATCGATTTTTTTTCCCCATTTCGATACACAAATGCTATTATCAGCGATAAAGGGATGATCCATAATGCACGAATTAGTTTAATGGTAGTTGCCACTTGTAATGCTTCCTCCCCGTATATAGCGCCAGTTCCAACTACCGAACTTGTGTCGTGAATGGCTATGGCAGCCCATTTTCCAAAAACCTCCTGACTTAACCCCAATTCGTGTCCAATAAATGGAAAGAGAAATAATGCTACCGCATTTAGCACAAACACAACGATAAGCGCAAATGAATTTTGATAACTTTTGCTATTGATAATTGGAGCTATTGCGGCAATAGCACTCCCACCACATATTGCAGTGCCTGTAGCTATAAGCAATGAAATGTTTCTCTCTACTTTGAGAAGTTTGCCTAGCAATATTCCAAGCACCATTACTGCCGATACAGATACAATTGTCTCCACAAAACCAGCTTTTGAAGAGTTAATTACTGCGTTTAAACTCATCCCAAAACCCATCAATACTATAGAAGCTTGTAGTATTTTTGAAGTATATTGGTGGATGGTCTCATGTTTAATTCCGATGATCGAAAATATTAACCCAATGAATAATGCAATAGAAGGAGATAAAAATGGCCAAAAACAAGCACAGATAACCATAGCATAAAGCCAATTATTATGGTCAAATCTTTTCTTCTTAAGTAAAATGTGTTTGAAGCTTTTTAGTATATTCATTTCTATTATGCTAATATTTTATGCAAAAGTACACATCTGTAATTGTATTAACAAATGTCTTTTTTATGCTAACGAAAATCAAAAAATATAATTTACCTATAAGTGTAGTTGTAAATCATAGGCATACAAAATTATTTGCCATTATTAAGTAAATTCTATGGCTCGAGATTAATCCATTTCCCAACTTATTGCTACTGCTCTTTTCCCTAATATGTAGTTGTCAAAGATTAGTTTTCCTTTTTTTTCTGAAGTTCCAAAACAAACATGGAGTGGAATCAAATGCTCTTCTCTTGGGTGGCAATAATTTGCGTTTGGTGCTTTTCCCCATTCTATTAATCTCTTTTCACTCTCTTGTTGAGAATATTTTGTGCTTACACAAATCTCTATTAACCAATCCTGAAAGCTGTTATTTTTCTCATCTGGGACTGCTTTCCCGTCCCAATCAAATTCTCTCAAGTTGTGAAACGAAAATCCAGAGCCAATGATAAGTATGTTCTCATGAGAAAGTTTATTTAACACTTTTCCGATGGATATGTGTGTAAGTGGGTCAAGACCTTTTACTAGGGATATTTGAGTTACAGGAATATCTGCTTCAGGGTACATCAGCATCATCGGGATAAATACTCCGTGATCTAACCCACGATTTTCATCTAAAGCTATCGGCATGTTACTGCTTTCAAATACGTTTTTTATTCTATTTGCTAGTTCAGTGTTGTCAGGAGTTTGGTATTTTATATCATACGATTCGCTGGGAAATCCATAATAATCATACAACAAAGATGGACTTTTACTACTGACAATAGTAGGTAGTTTTTCATCCCAATGTGCACTAATCACGATGATTGCATCTGGTTTTTTAATCTCTTGAGCCGTTTTTTTAAAAAAGGTTACCATTTCATTATGACTAGGCTCTCCTAGTATTGGCAACGGACCGCCTCCATGTGAAAGATATATTATATTTGCCATTTTTCTGTTTATTTAAATAATACCAAATTGCTAAAAATTGTTCTGACAAAGATATCATTAAATACAACAAGGTTGAAAATTTAAATTCAAAAACTGTGTGAATTAGCTAGAAAGAAAACACTATGTTGAAAGAGTAAATATTTAAAAATTCAACCCAAATCGAATAAGCCCAACAAATGAATCTTTTAATGTATTATCTGTGCCAGCAGGATTTAAAATGTATTGAAAATCGGGTTGGATGAAAAGTGTTTCACCTAGGTGAGCTTTATACGTTATTTCAAAAATGGTTTCATTTCCTACTGTGTTACTGATGCCTGCGTGTGCAATCCCTAATCCAAATATATCGCTCTCTCTTTTTGAAATAAATCCTTTATAGTTTATGCCACCTCCGATGTAATACCAGTTTTCATTTATTGCTTTAGAACTCACGCTGGATTGTGTGAAAAAGGATAACTCTTTACCCGTTTTGCTTTTGTAAATATGCTGATCAAAAACTAAATATATTCCGTATTTTGCTGGGTGATTTTCGATAATTACTAATCCATCGCCAATTTTTGTCGTAATAATGTGTTTGCTATGATAATATGAACCAATTTTATAGCTGCCTGGTCTCTTATCAGATCCATTTTTAAACGTAAATTCTGAAAAAGAAGTGATGCCATCCCTTTCCGAAAACCGCCATTTTGTATTAAATTTGTTGATTGAAAAATCATCTGGAACACCATCAAATATCGCAAATTTAAAACTCATCTTCTTTGTCATGTCTATGTGAAATTGCCCTCCCAATGCTGTAAGCGGGAATATTGGTACGGGTATATTGGTAGCTATAGTTGATGGAACTCCAAACGAACTATTGAGAAATAATCCTGCATTTTCACTCGATAAAAATTCAACCGCTACATCTTGTAATCCCAATATAAGGGTTGCTTTGCCAAAATTTTGTTTGTACCATAATTCGTGTAAATAGGTTAACTCTCCAGCTTCAATATTGGATGTTACTTGATAATTGCCTGTTAAATTTGAAGTTGGTTCACTGCCGTGAAGGTTTGCTGCATTTATAAAAAAATCGCCTCCATCCCAAAGATTACATTTGTTGGTGTGGAAATGAATCTTAATATTTGCCATGCCTAGGTATGTACCTCCTTTTTTTATTCCACCTTTAAAATTTTGGACCACATCTCCAATATACGATGTTTTATAGGTAAATGGTTTTTGATTTATGGTATCTGCTTGTGAATGAATGAATGAAATACTCAATAATAGAAAAGAAAATAATAGAGTAATTTTTGTTCTCATTGTTTAATTTTTGTTGTTGTTTCTTCGATGCAAAGGTATTTTTAATAATACCAATTCACAATCCCTAAATATTGGTATTTTACAACAGGGAAATCATTAATAATGAGGATACTTTTGTGTTTTTCTATTTAATTCTAATCAAAACAACGATTTAATGGCTAAGCGTAATGTTTTAACTTTAATTGATTTTTTTTCATTGTTGTCCGATAAAAAATTAAGAGAAGGAGATTGAGTCTCCTATCTCT
>CAZZHH010000087.1:0-9943 GCA_964653595.1 uncultured Lentimicrobiaceae bacterium | reverse complement strand
CCCCCTCCAAAGGAGGGGGAGTAAGAACGAAATACAATTAGTTTGGGATTTTGGCCTCCCCCCGACCCCCTCCAAAGGAGGGGGAGTAAGGACGAAATACAATTAGTTTGGGATTTTGGCCACCCTGGACCTCCCCTCCCAAAAAAATCAATCCGTATTTGGACGAATCGATTTTTTCGAGTCTTAAACGAGGGTTAAAAGATCCTCGAAAAAGCTACCAAATTGTTAGGTTTTAGATGGATTGTTGAGCATAAATACGATTTGTTGTTTTTCGGGACCGGTTCCCTGCAAGACCTACACCCAGACTATGACCTCCCCCTAGCCTCCCCCCGACCCCCTCCAAAGGAGGGGGAGTAAGAACGAAATACAATTAGTTTGGGTTTTTGACCTCCCCGGGCCTCCCCCCGCCCCCTCCAAAGGAGGGGGAGTAAGAACGAAATACAATTAGTTTGGGATTTTGGCCTCCCCGGGCCTCCCCCTAGCCCCCTCCAGAGGAGGGGGAATGAAGAAGAAGAAAAAGAGGGAGAGTGAAGAAAAGGAGTAGTGAGTGGTCTGATGACTTTGAGTAATCTGATCACGGGGTGATTTTTGGATGGTGTTGATATGGAGCTAGAATGGAGTTAGGATGGAGTTGATATGGAGTTAGAGTATACAACTAACTATATATCAATTAATTATATTGGTTTTAATTTCATATATTATTGATTATTAGATATATATACAATATCCGAAATCAACAACAACTCGAAACTCGAACCCAAAAAAAACCACGCATCGCGCAACTCTCAACTCCCCTGTCCCACATCGCGAATCCGTGAAAATCGAAGGCTGAGTCTTCAGCCAGCGACAAAGGTTACTCATCCAAAAAAATCAGTTTTAATCTGCGTCATCCGCGTTCCCATCCAGAGACGCATCGTGCATCTCTTCAAACTTCGGCAGGCTCGTTTCGATCCCGCTAAAGCTGGACACACACTAAAGCTGGTCAGGCTAGCGCTTAGTTCGCTCACGCCAACTCATGGCAGGCAAGGCTCATTTCGATCCCGCTAAAGCTGGACAGGCTAACACTCAACGCATCGCACTACATCACAATGAACTCTCAACTCTTTACCCTCTTGCATATTCCTAAAAATAACACTAACTTTACAACCAAATATCCTATTTACAGGTCTTACTAATAAAGAATAAAACATGCAACCTAAACATATACGATTTTTCTCCTTATTTGTGCTCCTTTTTATCGCCTTGGTTGGGAATAAATCTATAGCACAACCCCTCACCGCAGTAACCCCAAAAGCAGATGCTACTTTAGCTTCGTCACCCACTCTTTTTCAATGGAATAGCAAAGACAACGCAATAAATTATAAATTTGAATTGGCATCAGACTCACTGTTTACATCAATTATTCATCAAACCACCACAACAGATCTACAAGCTGCAAATCCAATTACACTAGCTCCAAACAATTACTTTTGGCGAGTAATTGCTTTATATCTCTCATCTCCAAACGACACATCCTTGTTTTATAAATTTAATATCTTCAACCCTTCGCAGTTATCTGGTTTAAAATTATGGCTTAAAGCCGATAGTGTGGAACTTACAAACAATAAAGTAAGCAAATGGCCTGATCTAAGCGGTAATAACAACCACGTAACACAAACAGACACTAACTTCCAACCGACCAAAGCATTGAATCAATTAAATGAAAATCCTACTATTCAATTTGATGGAATAAACGACATATTGGATGGTGAAGATATTCTAGATATTGACACAAGTAATCAATCTGTTTTTTTAATGGGAAAATCAATCAATAACACTGGATCTTTTTATGCTAAAAGCATTGCTCAGAACTTCCCAAATAGATTTGGATTAGTAGCCGACAACTCAACACTTGTTTCTTTTTATCATGACAATCAGTTAAGACTTATTTCAACATCTTTTTTGCCATATCAAAACAAATTTTGCATTTTAAATCAATCTTTAAATAGAACAACCGATTTAAGCAAATTATATATAAATGGCATTTTAATAGGATCATCCCCAATAAATCATAATTTCAATTACCAATCGGATTATAATTTTGTAATCGGTGCGTATAATAATTCTTTAGGGACAATTAATCCGGCCGTATTTTATTTAAATGGAGATATATCAGAAATTATTATTTATAACACTCCAATTTCTGATACACAAAGATTATTAGTTCAAAACTATTTGCAAACGAAATATGCTCCACCTGTAAATCTGGGCTATGACATCAAAAGCTCATATGGGTTCTGTTATAATACAATAAATGCAGGGAGTGGTTATTTACATTACCAGTGGAATACGGGTGATACAACAGAGCAAATTTCAATAAATAAATCTGGCAAATATTGGGTTCATGTTACAAATATTTTTGGTTTTCAGTCTTCGGATACTGTTATGGTCAATTACTCGTCAGTTCCTTCTTTATTTTCTGACACGACCATTTGCTTGGGCGACACCGCTAAAATAAACCTAAATATTGGATCTCCTTATATTTACAACTGGTCGAACGGGCAAACATCCACTAATTTCACATCCACTACATCTGGGATTTTTCATTTACAAATTACAGATACCTTGGGCTGCTCTTATCGAGACACGCTTTCTGTATTGATTGATAGTTTACCCATAAAACTTTGGCTTGGAAGCGACACCTCCATCTGTTTGAGCAATTCCATTGGTTATCAATTATTAAACTACACCCCCATCGACGGGCTTTCTGGTGGTTTTACCTACCTATGGAATACCGGGGATACCACCGCCACCACTCTTACAACCTCATCAGGGAATTATTCACTAATACTGAAGAATCTGCGGGGATGTACAGCCAAAGACACGGTAAATGTCACCCTCCAAGGAATACCACCCTCCACTAACTTCATTCTATCCGCCGATTCCATCTGTACCGGCGACACCCTCCATTTTACCGATTTAACCCCCGGTCCGGTCAGCGATAGAAATTGGACCATCGGAGAGGGAGCACCCATTACCGACAGTACCTTCTATCACATATACAACAACCCGGGAACGTATTCCATTGAGCTCACTACTTTGGCCGGCAACGGGTGCCCGAAAACAGCGGTAAAAACCATAAAGGTAAATCCCGCCCCAACGGCAAACTTTGCCACCTCCCCCCCCTGCACTGGGCTCTCCACCCTCTTTGCCAACCAATCCACCGCCGCATTGGGCGACAGTATTGTTTCACAACTATGGAATTTCGACGACATCGCCTCGGGCTCAAACAACACATCAACCCTCCAAAACCCGGATCACCAGTTTTCAAATCCAGGCATGTTCAATCCTCAACTCTCAATTACAACCCTTAAAGGATGCTCCATAACCGCAATTCATACATTGGATGTAGCGTCCTCCGCTACATCTCCCTCTCCATTCACCTTGGTCTCACCCCAAAACAATCAATTGATCCCCGATTCCACCATAACCTTCAAATGGAATTCTTCGGGAAACGCCTATTTTTACTCTATTCAAATTGCCTCGGATATCAATTTTTCCAATTTCATTTTCCAAAAATCCGGATTGACTGCAAATCAATACACCTATCGTTTCTCTCAATTTGGAACATTTTACTGGAGAATTGTCGCTCAAAATATCTGTGGCAACGAATCAATCTCAAACGTACAAAAAATTGAACTGTTTTCACCTTCGCAGATTCCCGGGTTGCAAGCATGGTTTAATCCTGCACGTGGCATCACGTCTATAAATAATAAAATTATTCAATGGATCGAATCAAGCGAAAATAGCCATAGTGTAATTCAGTCAGATACTTCTTTTTCCCCTCAATTAATTTCTAATGCTTTAAATTCATATCCTCTAATTCGATTAGATGGAATTGACGACTATTTAGATGGAGGCAACATTTTAAACATTGAAAATAATTCAAATACATTCTTTGTTATGGGTAAATGCGCTTCAAGTAGTGGCACTTTTATTTGCAAATCAATACCTCAAAACATTAACAACCGTTGGTTTATTCTAAAAGAAGCAGGATCTTTACTTTTTGGATCAGATAATTCTACTGTTTCAAATAGTATTCTAAGCACATCAGTAAACAATAATTACAATATTATTACTGCTAATAGAAATCGAATTTCTCTTAATAATGAATTATATTTGAATGGAATTTTAAAAGAGTCAAAAAGTGTCCCCACTTCAAATCTCAACAATTCATATGATCTATTAATTGGAGCGTACAATAACATAAGCGGCTCTACACCTCCATCTGGAGGATACTTTTTAAATGGAGATATTGGGGAAATCATATTATATAACAATACCATCACTGAAGCACAAAGACAAAAAGTAGAAACATATTTAAGTAACAAATATGCCCCCCCAGTAAACTTGGGCTACGACATCAAAATTTCATACAAATTGTGTGATACGGTAATCAGTGCCCAAGCCAATCATTTTACCAACTATTTATGGAGTACGGGCGATACTACACCCTCTATTCAGGTAAATCGATCGGGCAGTTATTGGGTAAGAGCTACCAATATTTTCGGTCAAACATCATCCGACACAGTTCGAATCGACTTTTTAGGCAAAAGAACCATCCCCGATACCACAGTCTGTTTGGGCAACAGTTTTGAATACAACTGGACTCCCCTTGCCAATTACACCCTTAATTGGAGCAACGGCAACAGCGGAAGTACGTTTACCGAAACAGAAGCTGGAAGTTATCATTTTACCCTAACCGACACCTTGGGTTGCACCTACAAAGACACCTTCAACCTTTATGTGGATAGTTTGGCCATGCGTATGTCGCTGGGAGAGGATATTTCGTTATGCTCCGGAAATACACTTACCTACACGCTAAACAATTATACGCTTACAAGTCCTGAATACCTATGGAACACAGGCAATACAACCCCTAACATAGTTGTAAGCGCACCCGGTGCCTATTGGTTACAAATTACCAACAGTAGAGGTTGCATAGCTCGAGATACGGTAATGGTAGGCATCCGTGGCGAAGCACCGGTAGTTGCATTTACCGCTCCTGGCAAATGCATGGGGGAAACCACGCCCTTTACCGATCAATCATACACTACTGATGGTTCCAACGTAGTTTCGTGGCAATGGAACTTTGGCGATGGCAACAATTCTACCAGCCAAAACCCAACCCACAACTATGCGCTCCCTGGCATCTATCCAATCACCCTCACTTTGACCACCGATTCCGTTTGCAGCAACAGCATCACCATTCCAACGGTAGTATATAGTCTGCCCAGTGCCAACTTTAGTCCCATTACAGGTTGCAACAACACCCCTATTCAATTTACCGATCAATCAATCACGCATGATGGCTACACCCTACAAAACTGGCAATGGAATTTTGGCGATTTACAAAGTGGAGTAAACAACACCAGCACCAGTCAACATCCAGTCCATCCATTCGACACAGCGGGTGTTTATTCCATTAAAATAAAAGTAGAATCGAATGTAGGTTGCACCGATTCCATTCAAAAAGAGGTTTATATCAAACCATCGCCTATAGCCAATTTTACAGCATCCAACACGTGCGAGGGCGAGACCACTTGGTTCAGCGACTCCTCGATAACCGAGAGTTGGAATACGATTGTAGGTCGTAGTTGGGAGTTTGCAGATGGCTCCACCTCAACGCAGCCTACCCTATCCAAAAAATATCCATCTGCAGGTGCCTATTCAGTTAATTACATTATACAAAGTATCAACGGATGTATCGATACCATTACCAAAGATGCCATAGTGCACACCATACCAGTGGCAAATTTTGTAACTAATAGTTTCTGTGCAAATCAACCAGTATTTTTAGAGAGCAGCAGCACCATCGCAAACGACAGCATCACCAGCGTACGATGGAAGATAAACAACAACCTGGTATTTGCACAATCGCCGGTAGAATTTTTATTACCCAATGCAGGCACTTACAATGTAGAGCTTGTGGTATCAACGCCCTATCAATGTAGCGACACCATACAAAAGAGCATTACCATAAAACCAATACCAACAGCTCAATTCAGTTTTGGGTACGATGCCAACAGCATAGGATACAACATACAATTCAACAACCAATCGCAAGAAGCAAACAGCTACGCGTGGTACTCGAATAGCAACCTAATATCCACCCTCTACAGCCCAAATTACAACTTTCAAATGCAGGGCGAATACCCAATCATGATGATAGCGCAAAACAGCCAACAATGCACCGATACAGCGTTTGCAATGCTAACCATGATAAGACCATTTATCGATCTAGCAATTTCAAATTTAGACATTCATAATACCGGCAACTATTTGCAAGCATCGGCAAACCTAATCAACATGAGCAACCGCGATATTACCGATTTATGGCTAACATTACAAATAAACGAGCAGCAAATACGCGAACGATGGACAGGAATGTTGCATGCGGGAGAAAGCATTCCATTTAATTTCCGCACACAGCTATATCTGGCTACGGGAGAAGAGTTGCAATACGGTTGTGTAGAAATAGCCACTCCCATAGGCTATCCAGAAGACAACATGGATAACAACCAAATATGCATCACCAAAAAGCAAGCGTTTAGCATATTAAAAGTATTTCCTAATCCGGCAAATGAGGAGATAAACCTATGGCTCACGTCGCCAATAGAGAGCGAAGCCACCATTCGCATCCTCTCAACCAAGGGCAGCCAAGTAAAAACATGGAACAAACAAATACTCCAAAAAGGCATAAACCAACTAAAGTTACCATTAATAGAACTAAGCAACGGACTGTATATCTTGGAAATTGAGTTTAACAACAAAATTGAACGGATGAAATTTAATGTAATCCGATAAAATCGTTGTGCGAAGATAGGATCCTGAGCATTGCCGACGGGCTATATCGGGTATAAGACATGAATTAATACATTCGTCGATTGTTCCGGTCTAATTTTTTAGACAGCTTCCCTGGCAGCAGACAGGGATTTACAAGATTTACAGGATTAATACATTCGTCGATTGTTCTAGTCTATTTTTTTGACAGCTTGCCTGGCAGCAGACAGGGATTTACAAGATTAATACATTCGTCGATTGATCCAGTCTAATTTTTTAGACAAGATTTACAGGATTTACAGGATTAATACATAATTGAACAATCTGGTGATATACCATATTATATTCAGCTTTTAGCATCTGAAATTTGGCAATATGTAATTAATACTCAAACTAGAATTACTAAAGAGATGGTATTAATATGTGCAAAGCGCATAGTTGAATTAAAACAAGATTATTATTTTGAATTATTTGACAGACAATCTGTGATGCAAAAGCAATTATTAAAAGCATTAGCACAAAGTGGTGAAAGTGTTTACTCGTCTGATTATGCAAAAAAATATCGATTATCAACTGTTTCTACCACGCAAAAAGCAATTTATGTATTGATGGATAGTGGAATAATAGACAAAACAGACAATTCATATTTTATTAGCGATCCATTTTTTAAACAATTCATTTTAAATTACGCCTGAAAGCGTAACGCCTAAAAGCGTAATATTTAAAAAATCTGCAGAACCTGTGCTGAGCAAAGCCTGTCCAGCTTAACCTGGATCGAAGCATCTGCGTATAATTCTTCAGACTCGCCTCGCGCCCAGTTCACTGTAAAACTGTAACATTGTTCACACCAAAAGCTTCGTGTTTTGATCATTTGCTTTCTAGTGGCGATTTTGGCACAAAAATGGGTTTGCTACGCACCCAATTTTTCGCCAAAATCGATTGCTAATTATGTTTTTAACCCCTCGCTTCGCAAGGGGTTAAAAACATTCGACGCCTTCGGCGCCGGAGAAATGCGAGGGTTTATAAATCTGCTAAAAATCAAAAAAATCAAAATATTAATTTGTTGCGACTGCTCCCGGTTCACTGTAAAACTGTTCATCCCGAAAAAAAAAAAATTTCAATTTCGTCTTTTTTCGATGATCCTCGAAAAATAAAAAAAATCAGAGATTTTTTATTTTTCGGGACTGTAAAACTGATCACTGGTCACTGATCACTGTCCCACTGTTCTCTGTCAACTGTTCCCTGTCCCCTGATCTCTGTTTCAGATAATAATCGAGCACAAACAAGCTAATCATCAAAAAAGGCAAACCTGGGATGCGGTATCTTACCAATGCGCCGAAGTTAGCGGTAGCAATGCCGATACCAAAGGCAAACATAAACGAAAAAAGCAACGTAAAAATTAGGATAGGGTCTCGGCCAACAAATCGGAACACTCTTACTATGCGTGTTCGCCACAAAATGGACAACGTAAGGAATAGGGTAAATAGGTTTTCGAGTCCCGATAGCGCAATAAAAGGATTTCTAGCTTCCCATAAAAACGGTCGGTACAAACCAGCTACAACAGCTTGAGGCAACAGCCGCATAAGGGCACTGGGAGAGTTTTCAATGGTGCCAATGTCATAAAAATTTTTACCGTAGCTATCGCCCCGTTTTAAATCCTCTTGGGTAAGTTTTGCTTTGGCCACCATTTTGTCCATAGAGCTATACTCGCCAAAGCTATCGCCCAGACGCGACAAGATAAACACACCTATAATAATTGAGATTGCGAGCATAAATGGATAGAAAGAATAGCGTAAAAAAGTGTTTTTGATAGCTAAAATTCGACCATGAGCAAACCAAATAGCGGACCCGGGAATCATAGCTACAAGCACATACGCTTTAATATTAAGCATTAGCCAAGCAGCAAAAACAAGTCGTAGGCCTAAGCCTATAGTAAGGCGACCTTTTACAGCAATATTTAAAAAGGAGACCACAAACATAGATACTGCAATCATCATGATAGTATCTTTGAGCACAGCCGAACCCCAAAACAACACCGAGGGCATAAACAAAACAGCAACAGCAATTTTAAAGTCGATTTTAGGATAGAGGTTAGCAAAAGCCAAAAACATTCTCCATAGAAAGCCAAACGAGAACCAGCTCAGGAGCATAGTAGTAATCACATAGCTTCCTAATCCCAAAAAAGCAAAAGGCGACAAGATACGAATTACGAAAAAAGATTTTGGGTCAACCCACATGTGTCTATCGGGGTGCATGGTTTCGGTAGTAAAATAGGAATAAAACTCTTGTTTATTGCCTTGCAACATCAAATCGAGATAGTGGCTAAAATTGTACTGCCCTACCCTATTTAGGGCATTCATTCCATGGAAATAATCGAGTGTATCGCCTTCGTATGCGGTAAGATACAAAATACAAAAAGTGAAACCAGCTAAAAGTTTTGCCAACAACCCAACGGTATAAAAACGATAAAATGGATTATTTGTATTTCTTTGTTGTACAACATAGCCCCAAATAGAGGCAATAAGCAGCATGGCAATGGCAAAAAAGAGGTCGAACAGAGTGAGATTTAAATCGCTATAGTATGAATACTGAATTAAAGGTTCCAAATTGATTTCTTTTAATTTCCAAAAGTAACATTTTTTTTTATAAGAAGGAAGAATTGAGTGAAAAGTGAAAAGAAGGAAAAAATTAGGAGTTATAAACTATGAATTATGAGTTGCGCATCCCGCAAAATAAAAATTCTTCGATTTTTGGTATTTTTGCGTGGATACTCGAAAAACAATGATCCGCCAGCTGGCGGACTGGTTTTTCGGGAAGGCGAGTCTATAGAAATGAACGCAGAGAAGGAAGAATTAAGTGTGAGGTGAAAGTATTGGCTAAGTAACTAGGGGGACGATGCCACTTATAAAAAATGTAAATCTCCGTTTTTATAGTTTTTCAGAACTGTCACTGTACAACACCAAAAAAATCATAATGAATCATCATCATTCTGCTTCATCAGCGTTCCATTCTATTTAAACCCGCATCACACCCTGTTAACTACTAACTGTAACACTGTAAAACTGTTCACACCAAAAGCTTCGTGTTTTGATCATTTGCTTTCTAGTGGCGATTTTGGCAC
>CAZZHH010000086.1:0-10403 GCA_964653595.1 uncultured Lentimicrobiaceae bacterium | reverse complement strand
TCATCCACAGGATTTGCAAAAGGCTCGCGCTCAATGGTGTATGTGTAAACCCAGTTGGAACTATTGCCAGCGCAATCCGTGTATTTGAAAGTATATGTTTTAATTCCTTCACAAGTTAGTGGATCGGGAGAGATTGAAGAGTTTATTAACACAGGTACAATGTTATTACCACAAAAATCTGTTACAGTTGGTGGTGATGGTTGTACAGCGAGTGATAAACATGCTACCGTTGAGGTTCCAGAAGAAGGTATAATTGGAGGATTGTTGTTGTAAATTATGATAGTTTTAGTGCAAGAAGAGCTATTTCCTGCAACATCCTTTACAGAAAAAGTTCGAGTGACAATAATTGGGCAAGTTCCAGATTTGGAGTCAATATATGAGTATTCTTGGATAGCACAATTATCAGAAGCTGTACCTCCGGTGGCGGTAAATTGTCCTGCGGTGATGATTGTTTTGGTTTCGGAATAAGCCAATGGAGTAATTGCATCAGTGGAACAACCAATAATTGAATCTTTAGTTGAACAAGTGATAGATGGGGGAGTAACATCTTCTATTTTTCCGACGTTTATT
Organism: uncultured Lentimicrobiaceae bacterium; assembly: GCA_964653595.1. Classification (GTDB taxonomy): domain Bacteria; phylum Bacteroidota; class Bacteroidia; order Bacteroidales; family WCHB1-69; genus JBAXTE01. Next base: position 9,833 of record CAZZHH010000086.1, on the reverse strand, counting down.
TGTAATGGATGTAGTATCTTACAGCTTTCAAAAAAACTAACATCTCTAACATCGATCGTATATAAGCCATTATCCAAGCCAGAAATTGTGACTTGAATATTGCCAACTCCAAAATCGGTCCATGCGCCTGAATTTAGTGAATATTGAAGTTGAGGATTTGGCGATGATGTTTGGGTTGTAATAGTGATAGTCCCATTTTTGTTTGAGCAGAATGCATCTGTTTTTTGAAGAGTTGCTTTCACGCCGTTCACAATTGCATTAAACTTGCAAGTGTCAGTTGTGATTACATTACCATTTCCATCTCTTAATATGGCTACGTAAGTTATTGGAGTTACCCCAACAGGAAAAAATCCACCAGGGAATACGTTAGAAAAGTTGTAAAAATTAATATCACCTGTACATGCTGTTCCATATAAGGAGGCGTTTATTTTTATTAATTCTACATAATCGGAGTTGTTCCCATTTCCTAAAAATTCAAAAAAGAATCGATACACACCGAAGGTTGGAGGAGTAACACTAAAGTTGTAAATACCAGAACCCACGATGTTTATCGTAGAAGCAACTGGGGATAATGAATTATCTGGCATTACTAAATAGATTTTACAAGTCAAATTTTGATTACTACCATTAGTTATGGTTATTTGACCAGCCGTTGGCCCTTCTGGTAGGAAGAAAGAAGGAGTCTTAAAATTTGGATTTGGGTTTGGGTTTGTTTGAGTAGACTGCCATAATCTTAATCTTCCACCTGTTGTCCCTGTCCTTTGAACCTTGCTAAATTCCCAACAACCATCTTCAGATTGCGATTCTGGGATATCAAACGACATCTGAAAAGAATACCCACCGCTACCAGTGGTGTCACAAAGTAAGGTAAATTGAGGACTAGACCAATATAAATATGCACCTAGCGTGTCGTTTCTAGTCGTATCTGCACAATAAACGGACAAATCGCTAGGAGGACAATCTGCTTGACTAATAGAACAACCTGTTAGGCTTTGACCAATGCTAACATTGTTAAAGAATATGACTGAAAAAAAGATATATATAAATCTGTAATAGATTGACTTTTTAAAATCATAGGTTCTTAGTGTAATTGGTTTGCAAAATCCTGATATTGTTTGTTCTATAATCAAAAAACGGGCAGAATTCCTTTTCGTTAAAAGTGTAATTGCTCTGATGAGAAAGATACTTTTAACGATTTCATAAAAGTGTATCTTTTTCATAACGTATATTTTTTATGATTTTTAAATTGTGTTTTGGAAATTCCTTTATGAGGAGAATAGGTTTAGTTTTTTGTTGTTCTAAAATATAGAAGGAGAAATCTGAACCTCTTAATTGATGATGAATCGTATATAAAAACCCTTACTATAATAATTAATTCAAAAATGTGAATTAATTGTGAAGAATGTTGTTCTTGAATTTTTTCTAAGATCAGGCTTTGAAATATTTTTTAATATTTTTAAATGAAAATTCTGATTTTAAATTGCTTCTTTCGAAGGGATAATTTATTCCAGAATACTTAAATTTATTTTTAAAAGGTTAATTTAATGTTAATACTTTTGTTTGTACTAAAATGCCCTTTTCTTTTTCATTTAAAAAAAATATAATTTTGAATATTTTCTCTAAATGTCTTTTAAAACCCTAATTTTTGTGTTACAATTTTTTTATTTAAATCAAAATCTAAGATATAACTAATTTTTTTGCTTGTTAAATAAGATTTAATATTAAAATTATATTAAGTTATTAATAATAAAAAATTATAAAAACAAATATACGATAATTAACAGTCGGTTGTCAATAAAGATTTTGGGATTAACAATCGTAAATTAGATTAAAATTTGTTTATTGAGTAATTTGAACTGATTTATATATCTGTAAGTCAATTGTTTATGTATATTTTGTGGGTAGCATAATTTAGACTATTGTTGTTTGTTAAATATTGAAATGATCAATTCAAGGAATTTTAAGTTTGATTTTTCAATAATAAAATAGGATAGCTTTTTTTATAGGGATTAATGAAAAAATAGGACAAGTGGATACCGAAAAACTCAGTGAACTTATCGGAAATATTCATACCTTTGTGGTGCCTGGTGGAGAAACTTATTCTTTTGCAATGAATTGGACGTACGACAGTTGGAACCGTTTACAAAACATCACCTATCCCGATGGAGAGGTGGTGAGTTACACCAATTATGGCAAAACTATTCAATGTGTAACACCATTGTCTGAAATGGATGAACCTGAAAAGGAGGTCTATTTCTACCACTCCGACCACATCGGAAGCTCCTCGTTCATTACAGACCGCAATGGGTACGCTTCACAACACCTTCAATATTTGCCCTTCGGCGAACCGAACCGCCCTTTGGCGGTGAGCTCGCGAATACCTTTAAATCATAATACATTTTATGAGCAACTCTTCGTGGAACAGCGATCCACGGCTAATTACTACACTCCTTACAAGTTTAGTGGGAAGGAGAAGGATGAGGAGACCAGTTATTCGTACTTCGGGGCTAGATATTATATGAGCGATGTGAGTGTTTGGTTGAGTGTTGATCCACTCGCAGAGGATGCCCCAGGTTGGACTCCGTATAGGTATTGCTTTAATAATCCGATAAAACTTATTGATCCGGATGGAAGAAGCGAGGGGAATCCAGATTGGTATGAGCCAGCAAATGGAGATCCAACTGCCAAAATATGGAAACCAGGCAATGCACAAACAACAACTGCATGAGGTGAAACTTATAAAAATATTGGTTCAACATATAATATATTCTTAAATATTGAGAATGGAAAATTTTTAAATAAAAAATAGTTTTGCACCGTCCAAAAGCACATCTATTATTGATTTTAAAAAATTTTTCTCCTTATATGGCAATAAGGTTGCCCTCTCTTTTTATTGTAATAATTTTGATGATATCCTTCTGCTTTCCAAAATTCTTTAGCTTCCGTTATTTTTGTAGATGGTTTGTACCCTTTTTCTAAGAGAATTTTTAAAAGTTCTAGCGTTGTGTTTTTTTGATTCTCTTTGGTGAAAAAAACTTCAGATCTATATTGTGAACCAATATCTGGTCCCTGTCTGTTTACTTGTGTGAAGTCATGGATCTCGAAAAATAATTTTGTCAGTGTCTCAGCAGAAGTAATGGTAGTATCAAAAACAACTTTAACCACTTCTGCATGTCCACTTTCATCAGTGCACACGTCCTCGTATGTCGGATTTTTGGTATCTCCTCCCATGTATCCTACTTCTGTACTTATAACTCCTGTAGCTTTCTGTAAATAAAATTCTACACCCCAAAAACACCCTGCTCCAAAATAAATGGTATCGTAATTTAAAGGCATCTCTTTAGGTTTGAATTCTAATGAAATGGAGTTTACGCAATGACGGCGATTTTTAGGGGTGAACCCTTCTCCATCAAAAACATGGCCTAGGTGAGCTCCACATTGAGCACATACAATTTCTGTTCTTATTCCATCTTTATCTAAGATTTCTTTCACCGCTCCTTTTGTTGCATCGTCAAAACTTGGCCATCCACAGTGCGAATCGAATTTGCTTGCTGACGAAAACAATGCATTGCCACATCGTTTGCAAATAAATGTGCCATCTTCTTTTAAGGTTAAATATTCTCCCGAAAATGGCAATTCAGTCCCTTTATGTATGATTACCCGCTCTTCTTCTTCTGATAATGTTTTAAATTTCATGTTTGTAGTCGTATTTGGTTTATTCGAATTGCAGCTTGTGAATACAATCCAAAAAAATAGAATGGTTATAATATTGTATCTCATTTTTTATTGAATAACATTTACTAAACTCATTTTGTTTATTTACCTAGTTTGTGTACAGCAATAGTTTAAAAGGTCTAATGTATTTCTAAACTAATTATTAGATAAGTCGTCCTGATATTCATACTTTTTAGATTTGAAAATATTGTTCTTTGTCAAATCTTAAAAAACTTAAAAAAATGCATTTTTTTTCACTTTTTTTTCGAGTCAAAAGAGTTAAATATGTGTAAACTCATTTTTGGAAATTTTGTTTTATTTTCAAAAACGACTTGAAAATCTTCTATTTTGAAAAAACTAAAATTTTTAAATTGGATATTTTCTAAATAGTAAATTCGTTATTTAATTAAATAATTATAAGTATATTTGTCGATTGTATTACTATTTAAATTTTTGGGGATTAATTTAAATATTGAAAGTTGAGAAAATAGGATCTGTTAATCTAAAAAGAAATGGGGGTGTAATGTATAAGTTACAAATTTGGGCGAATTTGTACAGAAATTAGTATTTTTTTCGACAGTTTGATTGTGCTATTAGGTGTAGTAGAATCTTCAAAAATAATTTTTTTGTGTTCAACTTTCATGTTGTTACCATTAATTAATGTAACCAATATAAAAATCAATAAACTTAATTTATGAAGAAAGTGTTTTTACTGTTTACAATGTGCATTTTAGCCATATTGATGAACGTGAGTGTTGCATTCTCGCAACCTAGTGAAGGCGGAATTCCAAGAAGTTTTGTTTACAAATCACAGATTAACAATGTGATTGATGCCAGAATTTTACCTAGCATCGACGTAGATAGAGCTCTTGTTGAAGATGCAAATAAACCCGGTCCCGAATGGGTCGGTAGATCCGTGCCAGTTGGATTAAATATGTTCAATTCTGGGACTTGGACTACCATGCCTGACGGTAGCAAAACTTGGCGATTGAAATTGTCTTCCCCCGGAGCAATTGCAATTGCTGTTTATTACGATGACTTTTACATCCCTTAGGGAGGTAAATTGTATCTTTATAATGAAGCACGCTCTCAGATTATAGGTGCTTTTACAAGTGCAAATAACCCTGCTTCTCGAAAATTTTCTACCGAGTTAATACAAGGCGAAACTGTATATTTAGAGTACAATGCGCCTACTCAAACTAGACTCAAAAAAGATCCTAATGCACCCATTCGTGGTACCGTAAACGGTAATAGAATTACTTCGGATCATAATCCAATCAATGGGAACAACGGTCCTGTAATTAGCATTAAAGAGATTTCATATGTATATAAAGAAATTCCTTTATTATGGCAATATGATGCTTCTAAGGCTCCCGCTTTTGGAGCTTCTGACACTTGCGAAGTAGATGTAAATTGTTCCGAAGGAACTAACTGGCAGACTCAAAAGAAAGGGGTAGCCGAAATTTATATTAAAAGTGGAACAAGTTACGGTTTCTGTTCAGGAACTCTTATCAACACTGCCAACAATAGTGGAACTCCATACTTTTTAACAGCCGATCACTGTTATGGCATGCCCGATGATGGCACTCCATATGCTTCCGCTGCTGATTTACTTCAATGGCAATTTTATTTTAACTATGAAAAAGCTGTTTGTGATGGATCTACTAATCCATCTTATAAAACGATAACAGGTTGCGTTCTTAAAGCAAATAGTCCAATTAATGGTGGTTCCGATTTTACACTTCTGTTGTTAAATACTGCTCCACCTCAATCTTATGGACCTTATTATAATGGGTGGAATCGTACCAATACTGCTGCTACTAGTGGGGTAGGTATTCATCATCCTGCTGGGGATGTTAAGAAAATTTCTACATACACTTCATCAGCAACCACTTCTTATTTTAATGGCGGTGCTGGTGCTACTGCTGTAACAAATTCAGGATGGAATGTTACTTGGGTTCAAACTCCAAATGGTCATGGTGTTACTGAAGGTGGCTCCTCTGGATCTCCTCTTTTCAATCAAGCAAAATTAGTTACCGGTACATTATCTGGTGGTAATTCTAGTTGTACTAATAAATTGGGAACTAATATCTATGGTAAGTTCTGGTATCACTGGGATCAAGCAGGAACTACCAGCGACAAACAGTTAAAACCATGGCTAGATCCTACAACTACTGGCTCTACCATTGTTAACGGATACGATCCTTATGGTGGTTTCCCAGACTTTTATGGTACTCCTACTACCTTGTACGCAGGTAGCTCGGTTAACTTTACCGACCTTACTGCAAGTGCAACATCTTGGGCTTGGGAATTTGAAGGTGGCACTCCTGCTACTTCCACTGTCCAAAATCCAGCTGGTATCGTATATAATACACAGGGGACTTTTAAAGTAAAATTAACCACATATACTGCTCTTGCTGGAACACAAAGTCAAGAGAAAATTGGGTATATTACAGTCATGCCTGGTGTGGCACCTACTACCATTTGGTGCGATAACTTCTCAACACCTGCCAATTGGGCTTTAACTACTTCGGGAGGATATACAGACAATTGGGCTATTACAGCAGCTGCGCCTACAGGTACTTATAGCGGTTCAATGGGGAGAATTAGTTCCACTTCGGGTGGAAATTATGCCTTATTCGATTCGGATGCTCTAGGTGCTGCAAATGATAATCAATGGGCTAATATCACTATGGCTACTGGTCAAAATTGTACTGCTTTTGGAACCGTTAATTTGAAGTTTGAACAAAATTATATGAAATTTTACGACAGTACTCTTGTATATGTTAGTACCGATAATTTTGTTACTTCTACCAAATATATAATCAACGGTAATTATGCAAATAACGATGCATCTCCTAACCCTGATATTGTAAATTTGGATATTAGCAGTGCTGCAGCTGGTAAGACAAATGTAAAAGTTCGTTTTACGTTTAGAAGTACCCAAGATATGGGAACTTCCGCTGGTTGGGGTTATGCTTGGGAAATTGATGATGTTTGCTTATTGGGTACTGCACAAGGAAACGAAATGCCCGTTGCTGATTTTAAAGCAACTACGAGCAAAAAAGTGAGTCCTGGTCAAAGTGTTAACTTTGCTGACCTTTCACAATACGCACAATCGTGGGAGTGGAGCTTCCCTGGTGCTACACCAGCTACTTCCACTGCTCAAAATCCAACAAATATTGTTTATAATACTCAAGGTTATCACCCTGTTACTTTAACTGTTACAAACCAAAATGGATCTGTTTCTACTACTAAAACGGATTATATTCATGTTTTCTACGATTGTAGTTTTGATTCTAATATCGATGATAATGATGATGTTACCTATTTCAGAGCTCCTTCAGGTTCTGTGGGATTCCTTCCTGGTTATACAAATACTACCGTTACTGCTTTTGCCGATAAATTTACCATTGGTAACCTTTCTGGAAAAGTCAAATCATTAGCTGTTGCGGTTGCCGAAGCTAATGTAGTAGGTGGAACTACAAATGTAACGTTTACAATTTGGGATAATAATGCTGGGGTTCCTGGTGCTATTTTACGTCAAAAGAATGTTTTGGTAAAAGACCTTGAATCTGGAATGATAAATTACATTGATTTTGAACCAACTGCTGTTGGAAGTACCTTCTTTGCCGGATTCCAATTGCCTACTGTTGCTAGTCTTGATACTTTTGCATGTTATGCAACAACTGGCGCTGCCGATCGTATTAACACCACTTATTGTTTAGATGGCGCTAACTGGGTTACTTACCAAGCTAAATATGGTAAAAATATTTCTCTCTATCTATTGCCTGAATTCTGTTTGGACAAACCAACTACCAATGTCCCTGACGTTGACTTCTTTGCAAGTCAAACGGAAATCACTCCTGGAACAACCGTTAGTTTTACTGATCAGTCTACTGGTGGACCGACTCCAACTTCATGGTCATGGGCCTTCCCAAGTGGATCTCCAGTTTCTTCTACCGCGCAAAATCCTCCAACTGTTACTTATTCAACAGCTGGATTATATGATGTTTCTTTAAGTTCAACTAATGCTAATGGTACTGGTTCAAAAACCAAGGGTGGATATATTTTAGTATCTCCACAATCGAATGTTGTGTATTGGACTTTCCCAAATACATCTGCTAATGCTACTGCTGACGGAGGTGTTGCAGCCAACTTAACTAAAACAATTACTGTAATCGCGGATGTTACTGCTCCTACTTTTACTACAGTTGGTGCCGGTGGCGGTTTGGATAAATGTGCAAGTTCTACTGGTTGGAATGATGATCCTAATACTACCAATAATTACTGGGCAGTTGAATTTTCAACGATGGGATTTACGAACTTAAAAATGTCTTCCAAACAGAGTGGAAATAACAACGCATCCCCTAGAGATTTTGCAGTTTATTATTCACCTGATGGAGGAGCCAATTTTAATTTCCTTACTAATGTTCCTGCTATGACCACCGTTAACGGATGGACTCAAGCAGTATTAAACAATGTTCAACTACCTTCAGAGTGTGATAATCAGCCAAGCGTTATGCTATTGTGGTTAAAAACTTCGAACGTATCTATGAATGGTGGTGCTACTAATGTTCTTAGAGCTACTTTTATTGATGATATATACGTAACAGGCCAAACATGCTCTACTATTCCTGCTGCAGCTGGAACAATCACAGGACCTGCTTCTGTTTGTCAGGGCGCTACTGGCCTTGTTTATTCAGTTCCTCCTATTGCTAATGCAACATATTACAACTGGACTGTTCCAACAGGAGTAACCATCGTTTCAGGTAATTACACTAACTCAATTACTGTTGATATTGCTCCTACAGCTACTGCAGGAAGTATAACCGTGTTCGGTGAAAACTTATGTGGTACAGGGGTAGTTTCTCCAGCAAAATCATTTACCATTAATTTGTTACCTGTGGCTCCGTCCTCCATTACTGGTCCTCAAAATGTGACTAATGGTCAAACAGGAGTTGCTTATTCTGTGTCTGCAGTTGCAGGTGCAACAAGCTATACTTGGACTATTCCTTCATTTGCTACTATCACTGCTGGTGCAACTACCAACGCTATTACTGCAAGTTTTGCTTGTCCTGGAGGAGTAGAAAATATTTCTGTTCACGCAAATAACGCTTGTGGCGCTGGTCCTGAGTCTTATGTTAAAACCATAACCATTCCTTGTGCTCCAGCAGCGAACTTCTTTGCTAATACAACTCAAGTGTGTGCTGGCGGTTCTGTATCATTTACAGATGCAAGTACTAACACTCCAACATCTTGGTTGTGGACATTCCCTGGTGGTACACCTGCTACAAGTACATTGAGACATCCAACGGTTGTTTATAATACACTCGGTGTTTATGATGTTACCTTAAAAGCAACAAATGCGAATGGAAATAATACATTTACAAAAACTGCTTTTATTAATGTGGGAGTTCCTTCACAACCTTCTGCAATTACTGGCTCAACAACTACTTGTCAAGGATCTACAGAGACTTATAGCGTGGTAAATGTGCCTAATGTGACTTATACATGGACAGTTCCTGCTGGTTGGGTTATTTTAGCTGGTAACGGAACCAATTCTATTACGGTTACTGTTGGTGCTAATTCTGGAAACGTTCAAGTTACTCCTTCTAATGTTTGTGGTAACGGAACTGCTCAAACTTTAGCTACTACTATTGTTGCTGCTTCTCCTGCAAGTGTTAGTATTTCTGCTTCAGCAAATCCTGCTTGCGTAGGTACTTCTGTTACATTCACTGCAACTCCAACAAATGGTGGTGCAGCTCCAACGTATCAGTGGAAAGTCGGAGCTACCGTGGTTGGATCTTCCTCTACATATGCTTCTTCTTCTTTAGTAAATGGGGATATAGTAACTTGTATCATGACTTCCAATGCAAGTTGCGTTACTGGAAATCCTGCTACATCAAATGCAATTAATATGACTATTAGTCCTGCATCTGTAGGTGGAACCGTAAGTGGTGGAACTACCATTTGCACAGGTAGTACTAGTGGATTACTTACTTTATCTGGTCACACAGGAACTATTGTTAGATGGGAATCTTCGGTTTCTCCATTCTCAACATGGACTCCAATTGCAAATACTGCAGCAACGTACACATCCGGCGCATTGACTCAAA
>CAZZHH010000085.1:0-10415 GCA_964653595.1 uncultured Lentimicrobiaceae bacterium | reverse complement strand
TCAACTTTGACCAATTACGAGTGGTTGCCAAAGAAGATGCAAATATAGAGTTAGAGAATCAAAACGCCGCAATTTATCCCTTGCCAACTGGTGGTGGTGGAGGTGTTTCAGAGCCAGAGCCCGAAAAGTTGAGTAACATTCTTGACGAATTTAATCAGATTTTTGGTGGCATTGATTGGCAGTATCCAAATGATGTAAAGCAACAAATACTTGATCTACCAGAGTTATTGGTCAAAAACGAGGCATTCAGCAATGCCGCACGTTTTTCTGATGAAGATACAGCCCAAATGGAATGTAATTCTGCTCTTCAAGATATTATTATCCGAAATATGGCTGCTCAATCTGAATTAAGTCGCTACTTTTTAGAAAACGAACAATTCCGGTCTTTCTTAACCGACCGTGTATTTGGTCAAGCATTTCCTATGGTGAACAGATAATGTCTAGCTACAGCTAATTGATAAATTTTGATATTATGCCCGAAAATTAAAACCAAGAATGTAAATCCGTTTGGTAAGAATAATTTTGCATATTAGAAGCTAACCAATCGAAAAAATATTGAAAACTAAAATGAACAACAGCGAAATACTTATCTACCGAAATCAGGATAGGAATATTAAAATCGATGTTCGCCTCGAAGAGGAAACGGTTTGGCTCACTCAAGCTCAGTTGTGTGACCTTTTTCAAAAGTCTAAAGCGACGATCAGTGAACATATAAAGAATGTGTTTGAAGAAGGTGAGTTGGATGCGTTGGCAACTGTTCGGAATTTCCGAACAGTTCAAACCGAAGGTAAACGTGAAGTAGAAAGAGCAATTGACTACTACAATCTGGACGTTATTATTTCTGTGGGCTATCGCGTAAAATCGCAGCAAGGTACTCAGTTCCGAATTTGGGCAACCCAACGCCTGAAGGAGTATATCGTGAAAGGTTTCGCGCTGAATGACAACCGTTTTAAATCGGGTTCGTCCATGAATTATTTCAACGAACTACAGGAACGTATCCGCGAAATACGCATTTCGGAGAAGTTTTTCTATCAGAAAATCAAAGATTGGAAGATGACATTAAAAAGTTAGGTCCCAACAACACGAATATTCCATGACGAAAATCGATAAATTAATTACGCTAATAACCAAAATTTAAAAACGTTACAAATCCAATCGATTTCGATGAGATGATTGGTTAAAAATCTATTTTATAAGCAATCCTTGTAATCGCAATAGCTCAATTTCACTAATTTTTACATCAAAACGGGCTGAAATAAGCCTGAGTTGAGCATCTTCATAAGTTTTTTGCACTTCTTTAAGTTGGATATCGTTAATCATGCCTAATCCATATTTTTCCATAGCAATGGTCAAAGCGTTTTTTGCTACAAGGATGTTTTGTTCTTCCATGGTAACAATTTGAAGGTATGTTTCATAAAGTGTAAATTGACTTAATAGAGTAGTCTCAAGTTGTAAGTTTATTTCATCAAAAGTCAACTGAATTATCTTTTGCTGAATTTTTGCTGTTTTTACATTTCTGTTCACTGCCATGCCGTCGAAAAGATTCCAAGATGCGGTAAACCCAAAATTAGGTCCGTAACTTTGATTATTTAAGAGATATCCTGCAGCGTTGTCTGCTTGTTGAAAGTTATAATTAGCCCCAAATCCAATTTTTGGCATATAGCCAGCCCTAGCTTCCCTTTTCACCAAATCAGCAACTTTTAAAAAAGATTCTGCATATTGGAGTTGTGTATTTTGTTTAAGATTCTTTCTTATGGTTGCAATGTCAAACAATGGAGCTGTATTTAGAGAATCATTAATTTCAATGATGGAGTTTGGATTGTTTAACACTAATTTTGAAAACAAAAATTGATTTTGTTGGTACTGACTTTTTAATTTTAAGAGGGTTGCCATTTGAGAATTTAAATCAGCCTGAGCCTGAATAACTTCTAGCCCAGAAGAGCTGCCAGTAGTGTTTCGTGTATCGGCTACTTCTTTTCTTTTTTGATACAACATCACCAGCGATTCCGAAAGAGAAATTTGTTGTTTGATTTTAATTAAAAGATAATATTGAGAAATAACCTGATATACAACACTTTCTACAGCCATTAGCCTTTTTATTTCACCCATTTTTTCCAGCTCTTTTAATTTTTGGTGAGTAGCAAACATCTTTGTCCCATCAAACAGGGTCCAGGTTAATCCAATAGACGCATTTGTGGAAGAGCCAGCAACATTATTTTTATCTGTAATGTTTCCATTGTTGGTTTCTTGATGAATGTTGTTTATTGCCCACGAATTTCCGGCTGTGGCTTTTAATTGTGGCAGAAAACCTGCATTTCCTAAGTCGTTGTTTATTTTGGCAATTTCCGCTTCATTAAAAGCTATTTGCAGTCCAAAGTTGTTTTGTAACGTCAATTTGATTGCTTCTTGCAGAGAAATTGTCCCCTGAGCTATTGAGATATTTCTACTACATATCGCTATTAATCCTACAAGAAATATATATTTTATGTTTTTCATGCTAATCATTTTTTTTCATCAGAATTTTCTTCGGAAACGAATGTGCGATCTTTTTTGCTTGTTAAAAAAGTATACATTGCAGGAATCACAAAAAGAGTAAGTACGAGAGAAAACAACAACCCAAAAATAATTACGATTCCAAGACTAGTGCGACTTTCGGCTCCGGCCCCAAGAGCAAGAGCAATAGGAATGGCTCCTAGCATGGTGGCCAAACTTGTCATTAAAATTGGACGAAATCTTGCTTCTGCAGCTTGAATTACTGCATTTTTAATGGAGAATCCTGCTTCTCTCTTTTGGTTGGCAAATTCCACAATTAAAATTCCGTTTTTGGTTACCAAGCCAATTAGCATGATAATTCCAATTTCGCTAAAGATGTTTATCGTTTGGTTAAAATACCATAAGGATAAAACAGCTCCAGCCATGGCAAGAGGCACCGTAAGCATGATAATAAATGGGTCGCGGAAGCTCTCAAACTGAGCCGACAATACTAAATAAATCAGTATCAAGGCAAGAATAAGCGCAAAAAGGATGTTTGAGGAACTCTCTTCAAAATCACGAGACTGTCCAGCAAAAGCAGTGGTAAATGTCTCATCTAAAATTTTGTCTGCTATTCGTTTCATCTCCTTATTTCCATCGCCCAATGTATATCCTGCAGCTAGGCCTGCTGTGATTGTTGCTGCTTTATAACGATTGAAATGATATAAAGCTGGTGGTGAACTCTCTTCTTTTTGGTCAACCAAGCTGTTGAGTGGAATTAATTCACCATTTTTACTTCTTACATATATGGAGTTTAAATCATTTGGTTCGTCGCGACTTTCACGAGGAGCCTGGCCAATGATCTGAAATTGCTTTCCATTCATGGTGAAATATCCCAATCGATATTCGCTCAAATATAGCTGTAGTGTTTGGGCCACTTCCTGTACCGAAACTCCCAGTATTTTTGCTTTGTCTCTGTTTATTTGGATGTTAATTTCAGGTTTGTTGAATTTTAAATTGGCATCTGCTGTCTGTAAGACTTTACTTTTGTTTACCTCGTCCATAAATTTAGGGAGAAAAGTTCTTAATTTCTCCATGCTTGAAGCTTGAATGACAAACTGAATGGGCAATCCTCCTCTAATTCCGCTACCAATGGACTGATCTTGTATTACAAAAACTTTGGCAGAAGGGATGGAACTAAATTTTTTGGTAAGAAAGGCAGCAATCTCCTTCTGACTTCGTTTGCGATTATTTTTGTCTGAGATAATAATTCTTCCAAATGCTCTGTTTGTGTTGCCACTGCCTAAATGTCCTGGCGCTGTGTTGGTGATAAGTATTTCCACTTCTGGTACCGAGTCCAAGATAATTTTTATCGCTTCTTGAACTACTTTGTCTGTATAATTGAAAGAAGCTCCTTCAGGAGCCAAAACGTTTAGTCGCATCAGACCCCGATCTTCCATCGGGGATAATTCTGTAGGAATGAATCTGCCCACAAAAAAGATCAAAGAAGAAATTCCGACAATGATAGGAAATGCTAACCATCTACGACTCATAAAACTTTTTAAGGTATCTCCATAGCCTTTAGAAAAAGCTACAAAGTATTTTTCAGAGAAATTATAAAACCAAGATTTTTTTTGCTCTTTTTTTAAAAGTCGAGAGCTTACCATGGGCGTAAGCGTCAGAGACACCACTGCTGAGATAATAATGGTACCAGCCAGCACAACACCAAACTCTCGAAAAAGTCTACCGGTAAAGCCTTCCAAAAAGATGATTGGTAGAAAAACGGCGGCAAGAGTTACTGTAGTCGAAATGATGGCAAAATAAATCTCTTTTGAGCCTTTAAAACTAGCTTCAATAGGCGACATTCCTTCTTCAATTTTGGTGTAGATGTTTTCTAATACTACGATAGCATCGTCTACCACCAATCCGGTTGCTAAAACAATGGCCAAAAGAGTTAGAATATTAATTGAAAACCCCGCTAAGTACATGATAAAGAATGCAGATATTAGCGAAATTGGTATCGCCATCACTGGTATCAACGTGGAGCGCCAACTGCGTAAAAAAAGATAAATTACAAGCAAAACCAACACAAAAGCCAACAACACAGTCTCCTCAACCTCTTTTACAGAATTGCGTATAAATTTGGTGGAGTCTATTGCAATGTTAAGCTCAAAATCTTTTGGAATTTCTTCTTTAATTTTGTCAAGGCGTTTATAAAATTCATCCGCAATATCAATATAATTAGCATCGGGTAGAGGGATGATGGCAATACCAATCATCGGAACTCCGGATTGTCGCATAACTGTTTCTTCATTCTCTGGTCCTAATAATGCTTCTCCAACATCTTTTAATCGGATAATTTTATCTCCTATGGTCTTGAGAATTATGTTGTCGAACTCTTCCATTTTTTCCATGCGACCCATGGTGCGAATATTCAACTCGGTGGCATCCCCTTGTATTCTTCCAGATGGCAATTCGATATGTTCCCTGTCGAAAGCTTGTTTAACGTCCATTGGGGTTATGTTATAGGAAGCCATTTTTGATGGATCTAGCCAAATACGCATGGCATATTTTTTTTCTCCCCAAATTTGAATCTGGCTTACTCCAGGAATGGTTTGAATCCGCTCTTTAATATATGAAGAAGCCCAATAACTTACTTCCATGTGGCTACGAGAGTTGCTTTGCAAGGTAGTCATTAAAATTGCATCGGAATTAGCGTCTGATTTGGATACGACCGGTGGAGCAGCTAAATCTTGTGGTAATAGCCTGCTGGCTCGTGAAACTCTATCTCGAACGTCGTTTGCCGCAGCTTCCATGTCGACGCCCAAGTTGAATTCAACGGTGATGACACTCGAACCCATACTACTTGCTGAGGTAAGAGAGCGAATTCCGTCGATACCATTGATGGATTCCTCTAGAGGCTCGGTTATCTGTGTTTCAATTACATCCGGATTTGCCCCAGAATAAGAAGTGGAAACAGTAATCACAGGAGGATCTATTGCAGGATATTCACGAAGCCCCAAAAAGCTATAACCCACAACGCCAAAGAGAACGATTAGAATCGATATTACAATGGTTAGAACAGGCCTTTTAATACTTGTTGATGAAATACTCATGTGAAAAATTGGTTATTAATGTAGTTATCTCTTTTTTGTAATTTTAACGGCCGACCCGTCTTTAATTTGCATAATTCCCGATGTTATAACCGTATCGCCTGCCAAAATTCCTTCCAAAATCTCAATGCGGTCGGCAGTGCGAATACCACATTTTACCTTGACTTCTTTTGCTTTGCCGTTTTTATAAAGAAATACTTTTTGTCCTTTCAAAATTGGGATTATGGATTCAGATGGAATCAATAAGGCATTCTCTGTGTTTTGCAAGGTTAATTCTACTTCGGCAAAAGCACCGGGAAAGATATTTCCTTTTGGATTATCGCACCTTGCACGTATTAGCAAAGAACGTGTGCTTGCATCAATTTTGGGATCTATAGCGTAAATCGAAGCGTGATGTTTTTCGTTGTTCCCTTTTAAAGTAAAAGAAACATTTGAATTCTGACGTAGAAGAGAGGCATATTGCTCTGGAATAGAAAAGTCAATTTTAACCGGATTTATCTTTTGGATTGATGCTACCAATATGTTCGGGGTAATGTACTGACCTTCGTCTATGGATTTTAAACCTACTATTCCATCAAAGGGTGCTCTAATTTCTGTTTTGTCAATTTGAGCTTGCAACAAGTCGATGTCGGCTTTTGTGGATTCTAATTGAGAAAAGTTGTTATCATATTCCTCTTGACTTGCTCCGTTAATTTGAAGCAACTTTTTCAAACGAACTTCCTTGTCTGCCAGCAATTTTAATTGAATTTTTATTTTTCGTAATTGTGCTTGCAAATCGGTGTCGTTTAACTTAACAAGCAGTTGCCCCTTACGAACCGATTTGCCTTCTGAAAAGGAAATTTTAACGACTCTTCCGGATACTTCCGGCTTCAGTTGTGCCTCCATATCGGATATCACCGTTCCAGCGGATTTGATTTTGTTTTCAATCGTCTCTGTTTTGGTGATGTATATTGTAACTGGTTGTACTTTCTTGTCTTTACCACTACCTGCTTGTTTCTTTTCATTTTCTGCGCTATTCGAAAGAAAAAATAGCTTGATTGCTCCCAAAATAATTATCAGAAGAGTAAAAAAGAGTCCAAATTTTAAAGTTTTATTCATAATTCTCCATTTGTTAAGAGTTTATAGACATTTTCGAATCAAAAAACTTGCGGTGGATGATCAATTTATCTATTTAAAAAATGATACTAACAGACAAAAATACTCATTTTTTGCTTCATGTCGTTTTTTTCCCTTTATTCTGATTTTCAAAAAAGTGCTATTCGTGATAGAGAGTAAAATCTAAATACTTTTTTTGCTATTTTGGGTTTGATTTAGGATCAAATAAAAAAAATGCCCCCAACATCTAGTAGCGAAAAATTGGAAAATTCCATTATTGTATAACCAGCAATTTCTACTAAAGTTACAACATCTCTTCGGTTCTCAATGGAAGAAAGCGATCCCGTAATATATACTGTCTTTGATGGTTTGCATACACCCACACATCCCCCAAACAGACCATGAGAATATCCCTCTAGTTTTATAGATTTCGGATCAATTAAGATACTTTCGAACCCCTTTTTCTCTAATTGAGTGTGTGTTTTTACATCCGATGTTAAAAATTTATCGTCTGTTATCGCAACCGTACTACACCTGTTATAGCTCTGTTTTACTTCAATTTGTTGGTTGTTACCCGATAATTCTAATATTTTTTCATCTACTGATTTCGGATTGCATATAGTTACTTTTTGGGTAACGATAGCATTATAACGAGCAATTCCTGGATGACTTATGTCTGTGGGTAGTTCCCCAAAAACAAAAGGAATTTTTTGTTCTAAAATTGAGTTTAGTACGTCTTTTGGAATATTTGGAGCAAGAATTAACCTCGATGGAGTTTGACACATAAAAAGATCTGGATGACCCTGTAAAGGGGAGTTTGCAAGAATTTCGCTTTTAAACAGCTCTACTTTTCCTCTTTTTGAAAGTTCTGCAATCGCAGTTTTGGGTGTTCTAAAATCACAAATAATCAACATAAAACTGGTCTCTTAAGATAGAATGATCACGAATAAAATCAACTTCGATTGATTTTTGCGCCAACAGGTGTTTATTTATACTCCCAAACCCAACTGCATGATTCACATCTAGGGGGTTCACATGAATAGCGATGGAGCTATTTGGTTTAATAGAAAAAAATCTCTCTTCCCAAATTTTGCTTAATACCAGTTCTCGAAAATTTGGATGATAAGGCCCAGCTACCAAGTCCTTTCCTGAGTTAAATCCTTCCGTTGGATGTAAGCCTACCTTTAATATTTTCACATCGTTTTTTTGAAATAGCTTATAGATGGGCACAGTTGCCTCTACTGCTTCATCGAGCGATAAGGGAGTGTATTCTCCTTTTATATATTGGGTTTCTAAAAGTGTGTTTTTTATCACCAATACCGGATAAATCCTAGTCTCCGTTGCTCCTAAATTCACAATTTGTTGTGCCGTGTTTAAAGCTTTTTGAGGATTGTCGTTTGGCAACCCAACCATCATTTGTAAACCTAAAGCAAAACCATGCTTCAAAATCAACAAGGATGCTTTTACAATATCCGATGCAGTGTGTCCTCTTTGTGATGATCTCAGAACCTCATCGCTAAACGACTGAGCACCGAGTTCTATCGTTTTTACTCCCAACGATTTAAGTTGCAATAATATATTTTCGTTAATTGCATCTGGGCGGGTAGATATTCTAATTCCGCTTATTTGCCCACTCTGAAGAAATGGTTGTACTGCTTCTAAGTATCGAACCTGTTCTGAAAGTGGTATTCCAGTGAAATTTCCGCCAAAAAATGCAACTTCCACTACCGAATCTTTTTCCGAAATAGTAGTTAGCCATTTATCTACTATTGCTTCTACTTCTGCAGATTTTGGGACGATAGGGGTGGAGGTAATGGTGTGTTGATTGCAAAAAATGCAACGAAATGGACAACCATAATCGGGAATAAATATGGGAATATGATAATGACGCATTCTATTGATTAAAGTTGAATAATGAAAAAGTATTTATAAATCCATTTCATACACTTTATAATCTTCGGTTATTGGAAATCCAATGTCTAGTATTTCCGGAGTGTTGTCTGGATGTTTTATATACACTTTTGTTATTACAAAATAGCCCCATACAATTCCATTTTCAACAGTTGAATTTTCTAATACTTTGGTGCAACTATCTATTTTAATTTGAGTTTTTGCGTTTTCAAAACTTAGCGTTTTAAATTCATCAGAATCGGTATCCTCTTCCATTTTGGATAGTTTCTGAGTCAATAACTCTGCTTTGTTGAGTAACGATTGTTGATAAAGGAATAAATAGGTAGCTGGTGTGAGCGTGTCGATATCCAAAATCACAATACTATCAACTACATCTTGTTTCCCTTTGTTAACATCCATGTAGCTTTTAATCGTTGTCATCAACTTCTTCTCTAATCGTTTTTCAGGGGAAGAACAACTTGCTAAAATAAGCATTGACAGAATTAGGAAATAAAAATTTCTCATCTTTTACTCTAAAATTTTAAAGAGTTCATCCAATTTTGGAGTTAAAATAATCTCTGTTCTTCTATTTTTAGATCTAGCCTCTTTTGTCTTTGCATTTTCTATTGGCAAAAACTCTCCTTTACCCGAAGCTGTAAGCCTTTTTGGTTCAATTTTTCCGTTCTGTAATAGTGTCTTAAGTACCGTAGTAGCTCTCATCACACTCAAATCCCAGTTGTCTCTAATTTGACCTGCACCATTGTAAGGAACATCATCGGTGTGACCTTCTATCATAATATTAATATCCGGATCTTGCTCCAAAATCTTCGATAGCTCTTTTAATGCCGATTCCCCACGAGGATCTATTTGAAAACTTCCACTTGCAAACAACAACTTTTCATCCATGGAAACATAAACTTTTCCGTTTTTTTGATAAACATTTAAGCCATTGTTTTGATAACCTAACAACGCATTGGCAACTTTCGTTTTTAACGCATTTACAGCTGCATCTTTCTGATCTAAAATGGATTGAAGCTCAATTAACTTAGCTTCCTTTTTGGTGAGTTCGCTATTTACAATCTCAAAATCAGCTTTACGTTTCGCTAAATCAGCTTCCAAAATTCTCAATTGATCTTCCCTCTTTTGTAAATCTTCTTGCAACTTTTGAATATTAGTGAGAATCTTTTGAATTTCGTCTTTATTTCCTGAAGATAACTTTTCGTTCGAAAGTAGCAACTCGTCGTACGAATTTTTCATCTGGGTATAGCCTTCTGTCATCGATCGAATCAACCCACCCATGGTTAAAGTATCTTGCTTTAATGCATTAATTTGCTTCCTTAATTGTTCGATTTGGGAATTGTATTCGGTTACCTTGTTTTTAAGATCTATGTTTTCAATTTTTATATTGCTAGACTCTGTTTCACAATCATTGCGCTTCTTTTCTAACTCTTTGTACTTCTCCATGGAAACACAACTTGTCAACATTAACGTAGAAAACAAAATGGAGAAAAGAGACAATCTGTTGATTTTAAGCATGTTAAATAGGTATTGATGTTAAATGATAAAAAATTGATTTACTTTCAAAACATAAAACTAATACTTTTTTAACCATGGTTTGTTTATTATCATCCCTATTTATCAACGATAGATTGTTCAAATTGACTTTTTAACTATAAACATATTCCATTTATCCCTTATTAAGGAATGTATTGATAATATATTTATCCACTATTGTCCGATTAAAACGTAATGAAATAAAATTTTTAAAGATTTCTCACTTCGTTCGGAATGACTATCAATATGTTATGGATAATCGTGAGGGGGTTGTCGGTGGCATTGCCACCG
>CAZZHH010000084.1:0-11238 GCA_964653595.1 uncultured Lentimicrobiaceae bacterium | reverse complement strand
ATAATCAATTGATAATTAGCGTGTAATAAAAACGTTAGTCAGAAGGCTAAAAAAAAGACAAAGACAAAAAAAATGAAAAGAAACACCCCGAAGGCAACGCACATTGCAGCACATGCCACTTTCCCATCGCTCGAAATCAACCCACAGTGGCATAAGCTACAATTTTGGCAACGCACAATTTTGTAAATAAAGAATAATTAACTAATTTTGTGTAGCTACTTAGCGAGCATTATATTAAGGGGACTTCTAAAATTTAAAGCTTTGAATATCTGATTATTATGTGTATATTTGCATATAAAAAATGCACAAAAAATGGCAAATTTTCAAGAGTATAAAAATCAAGGGAAAAAAGGGTTATTTGACGAACAATTTACTATTGAAAGGTTGTCTGAAATAGGTAATCCTTTAGAAAAAATCAGCAATGTAATTGATTTTGAATCTTTTCGTTCCACTATAGAAGCAAAACTTCTAAATACGGAGAAAAAAAACAATGCAGGAGCAAAACCATTTGATGTTATTCTGATGTTTAAAATCATGATATTACAACGATATTATGGACTTGGAGATTCTCAAGTGGAATATCAGATTATTGACCGATTAAGCTTTAAAAAGTTTTTAGGATTAGAGTCTGGGGATAAAGTTCCTGATGAAAAAACCGTTTGGTTATTTAGAGAACGTCTTACTAAAAGTGGAGTTATAGAAATATTATTCAGCCAATTTATTCAGTTTTTAGAAGAGAAAGAGTTGATTTTTAATGAGGGAAGATTGATTGATGCAAGTTTCACGATAGCTCCGAGGCAACGGAATAGTCGTGAAGAAAATGATAAGATTAAAAAAGGAGAAGGTGGTGATTTATGGAACGACCAACCGAATAAAAAGAAACACAAAGATATTGATGCTCGTTGGACTAAAAAAAATGGAGAGAAATTTTACGGGTATAAAAATCATGCAAAGGTTGACTCTAAAGGTAAATTTATCAAAAAATATTTGGTAACGGATGCTTCGGTTCATGATTCACAAGCTCTGGATGGCTTATTGGAGAAAAGTGACAAAGGACAATCTTTACATGCCGACAGTGCTTACACTGGTGTAAATCAGGAGAAAGTAATTAAAAAGTATCGACTTAAAAATAAAGTTCACGAAAAAGGATACAGAGGCAATCCATTGACAGACAAGCAAAAAGCAAAAAATAAGAAAAAATCAAAAATCAGAGTGCGAGTAGAGCATGTGTTTGGATTTATGGAGCAGAGCATGAACGGATTGATTGTAAGATCAATAGGAATTGCAAGAGCAACAGGGATAATTGGCTTGATAAATCTTACTTATAACATGTTTCGATATGAACAAGTGCAAAGATTAAAATTGTTTACTAACGTATCCCGTTGTTAGTTAGTTAGTTAGTTAGTTAGTTAGTTTTAGAAAAAAAATATTGTGATTTTGTAAAATAAATTGTAATATTGCAATACTTTTTCAGCACAGATTAAAACGGGTTCTAATTTGTGACTTGGGAAAGTGAAAAAAATGAATTTTTAGAACCCACCATAAGTGTTAAATATTTAAATTGAAAATTTGTAAATATATGTGATATAGATGGTTATAAAAATTTATGTATTTTATTTGTGAATATTAATTTAAAATGTTTTTAGTGATTAAAAATTTGGCACATTTGCACTGAAAAACAAACATAGTACAAAAACATCATATATGAGTATTGATGAAACAAAAAGACAGATTATAACCACGGCATCCCAACTGTTTGCTAAATATGGTTATTATAAGACTTCGATTGATAATGTGGCTAAAATGAGCAGACGGGCAAAAGGTTCGATTTACTATCATTTCAACACCAAGGAAGAGCTGTTCACGGCCGTGGTCTCTTCCGAGATCGAAGTGGTCAGGGAGAAGCTTGCCGCGAATGTTATGAATCAGGAAATGCCTGCTGATGAAAAGTTGAAACAATTTCTGATCCAGCGCATGTCGTTATTGCATAATGCAAAAAATTACCACGAAACGCTTCAGGCCGATTTTTACAGTGAGTTTGTCTTTTTGCAAAATCTGAGAAAAGAGTGGGAGGAGTGGGTGAAACTACAGATTCGGGTTATCATTGAACAGGGCATTTCTGAAGGGCTCTTTGAAGAGATTCCCCAATTGGATGTGATGCTCGACATTTTGTCCATGGTCTCCCATGGATTGGAGATCCCGTTCTTTCTCCAAAATAAATATGAAGAGCTGAATCCCTATTTTGACGGGATGCTGAAAATGTTGATTAAAGGACTGAAAAAATAAGTGATTATGGGAAATGCACAATATAAACCTTGGGAAAGAATCGGTAGATCGATTGTTTTTACCCTTTTTTATCCATTGATTTGGATTATCAGAAAGTTGAAGATCACCCCGAATATGCTGACTGTGTTTGGGCTGATCCTGAATATTGCCGCTGCGGTTTTGCTGATTTATGGCGCCGAAAGCGCCGATCGTTTTCACTTGGCTTATGTGGGATACGGCGGTTTGCTGGTTTTGCTCGGCGGGTTGTTTGACATGCTGGATGGGCTGATTGCCAAGAACGACGGGAAGGCCACCAAGTTTGGCGCTCTCTTCGACTCCGTGCTCGACCGGTATAGCGAACTGTTCATGTTTCTGGGGATTTTGTACTATTTGGTCGCACATCACTATTTCATCAGTTCCGTGATTACATTCATGGCTCTTGTGGGATCGATGATGGTGAGTTATACCCGTGCCCGTGCCGAAGGGCTG
This sequence comes from uncultured Lentimicrobiaceae bacterium, assembly GCA_964653595.1. Classification (GTDB taxonomy): domain Bacteria; phylum Bacteroidota; class Bacteroidia; order Bacteroidales; family WCHB1-69; genus JBAXTE01. The sequence continues at coordinate 8,484 of CAZZHH010000084.1, read as the reverse complement.
GATATTCCCTGTTCGGTAGGCTTGATGCAACGTCCGGTCCGGGTGCTGCTGATCGGCTTTGCCGCTATGTTTACCGGAATTTTTTACGCCATTCTCGGACCTGCAAACGAAGTCTCTTTTTTTGGGGATCTCTATCTCGTGGACACAATAGCCATCTTGGTCGTTCCCATATTTCTGGTGGCTGTTTTATCCAACATCACGGCTGTTGAACGGCTTTATCACAGTTATAAATATACAATAAACAATAATCAATAAATCTTTAATAAATTACGTATTATGAATTCAATTCAAAGACCAACACCTGCCACTGGAAAATTAGGGGTCTTAACCCCTGGAATGGGTGCTGTATCCACTACATTCATCGCCGGTGTGATTGCCGTGCGAAACGGGATCAGCCAACCGATCGGATCTTACACTCAAATAGGTAACATCAGATTGGGAAAACGGACTGAAAACAGAAATCCAAAAGTGAAAGATTTTGTGCCCTTGGCATCGCTGAATGACATCGTCTTTGGTGGATGGGATCTGTTTGAGGACAATGCATACGAATCAGCTGTGAATGCAGGCGTTTTGGAACAATCGTTGCTCGATCAGATCAAACCCGAGCTATCCCAGATCAAGCCGATGCGTGCCGTTTTCTATCCCGAATTCGTGAAAAAACTTCACGGAACCCATGTGAAATCCACAAAGACCAAGATGGATGCCGCCAATGAATTGATGGCCGACATGGAAAACTTCAAAAAGGAAAACAATTGCAACCGGTTGGTCATCATCTGGTGCGGATCCACTGAAGTGTATATTGAACCTTCGGCGGTTCACCAATCCTTGGAAGCTTTTGAAAAAGGACTTCTCGAAAACGATCCCGGCATTTCTGCCAGCATGATCTATGCTTATGCGGCAATCAAGAGCGGCGTTCCTTATTTTAACGGTGCTCCGGCATTATCTCTCGATACCCCGGCCCTCATCGAGTTCTCGAAAAAAATGAACGTGCCCATCATGGGGAAAGACTTCAAAACTGGACAAACCTTGATGAAAACCATCTTGGCTCCCGGTTTCCGCACCCGCTTGTTAGGAATTAACGGCTGGTTCTCCACAAACATTCTCGGCAATCGCGATGGCGAAGTTCTCGACGATCCAGATTCATTCAAAACCAAGGAAGTCTCCAAACTGAGCGTGTTGGACAGCATCCTCGAGCCGGAAAAATATCCCGAACTCTACAAGGATCTATACCATAAAGTCCGCATCAACTATTATCCTCCACGTGGCGATGACAAGGAAGGTTGGGATAACATCGACATCTTCGGCTGGCTGGGATACAAGATGCAGATCAAGGTGGATTTCCTGTGCAAAGACTCGATCCTTGCCGCTCCATTGGTGCTCGATTTGGCCTTGTTTGCCGATTTGGCCCAACGTGCCGGTATGAAAGGCATTCAGGAATGGCTGTCGTTTTATTTCAAATCTCCCCAAACCGCGGAAGGGTTGAACCCGTTACACGACATCTTCCTGCAGAAAATCAAACTCGAAAACACGCTACGTTTTATGATGGGAGAAGAGTTGATCACTCATTTAGGATTGGATTATTACGAAGAATAAGATCAACCGATGAAATTTTATAAAGGTATAGCTACGGCATTGGGAAGCGGTTACTTTCCTGTCGCCCCCGGTACGGCCGGGTCTATCGTCGGGTCTGTGTTCCTGTTTGGGCTCAACTCGATGTTGGATTCCTGCAATTTGGGGACGGCTCCAATCTTGCTTATTGATGCCTTGGCTATACTTTTTATAACATTTCTGGGCGTTTTTGCAATTAAAAAAGTCCATGAAGTATGGATACACGATGACAATAAAATTGTAATCGACGAGGTTATCGGGGTTTGGATTGCATCGTTCGCCCTCCCGATCCAATGGCATTATTATCTGCTGGCGTTGATTCTTTTTCGTCTCTTTGATATCTTCAAGCCACTCGGAATCAGGAAACTCGATAAAATGCAATCGGATTGGAGCGTAATGCTCGATGACGTATTGGCGGGCGTCTATGCTTTGGCTACTTTCTGGACTGGACTATTTATTTATTCACATTTCATTTATTTATGTCGATAACGCAGCAACCTCGGTTTTTCAGTTCTTTTGTGCGCTCTCAAATCACTTCGGTAGTGGCGACTGCCACCGATTTCGCAGTATTGATAGTGTTGACGGAAGTGGCAAACCTCTGGTATCTATTTTCGGTTTTTTTTGGTGCGGTAACCGGAGGCACCGTGGCTTTCTTTTTGGGCAGGAATTGGGCATTCACCTCTAAGAATGGCCATATTTGGCGGCAGGCATTCCGTTATCTGTTGATTTGGGTGAGTAATATTGTGCTTACGGTATCTGGGGTGTTCTGTTTAGTTCATTTTATGGAGGTTAAGTATGTTTGGGCAAAAGTGATTGTTGCCACTGCGGTGGGAATATTGTTCAGCTTTCCCATGCAAAGATATTTTGTTTATGTTTTTAATGAGGATGACGATAATGAGCTGGTTTAACAAGACAAGATTTTTAGTGGTTTTTTTCCTTTTTGCTGGTATTTGTGCCCAGGCACAATCTTTTAAGCGGATCACTGGGCGGGTGGTTGATGCAAAAACCAAAGAGCCATTGGCTTTCGTGAATTTGAAAATTGTTGGGAAAAATATTGGGACCATCACCGATTATAGCGGTTATTACAAAATTGAAACGCAATGGGCTTCCGATTCCATCGAAGCATCTTTTGTCGGGTATTCCAAAAGTGTAAAACCTCTTTCTGCAAACAGTCGTCAAACGGTCGATTTTCAGCTGAATCCTTCCAATTACCAGCTGTCCGAGGTCACCGTGGCGGCCAAAAAGGTGAAATATCGGAACAAAGGGAATCCCGCGGTGGAACTCATCGAGAAGGTGATCAAAAATAAGGAGCAGAACCGCCCGGAGATGTTTGATTACTACGAGTATAAAAAATACGAAAAGCTGGAGTTCGACTTGAACAACATCACGGAAGAGTATAAAAAGAAAAAGGCATTTAAGAAGTTTCAGTTCATTTTTGAAATGGTCGATACTTCCACCGTGAACAATAAACCGTATTTGCCCGTGTTTTTGCAGGAAAATGCTTCGGAAGTCTATTACCGGAAGGAATCCAACGATAAAAAGGAATTGGTGACCGGATCGCAGATGATTCAGTTTCACGATTTTATCGACAACAACGGGGTCACGCAGCTCACCGGCAACATGTACCAGAAAGTGGACATCTACGATAATCACATCATGTTGCTTACCAACCAGTTTGTGAGTCCCATATCGCCGATCGCTCCCATGGTATATCAGTTTTTTATTAAAGATACCATCGAATTTAACGGGGTGAAATGTATCGATCTGGTGTTTCAACCCCGCAACAAATCGGATTTCGCATTCATGGGCGATTTGCTCGTGACCAACGACGATCGCTATGCCGTGGTGAAATGCTCCATGCGTGTTCCATCGCAGATAAACCTGAACTTTGTGAACGATCTCGAAATCATTCAGGAGTTTCAGCATGTCGATAACAAGATTTGGCTGCTTACCCACGATCAGATCATCATCGATTTTAATATCGGCAAAAAAGGGGTGGGCATGTTTGGGAAGAAAAACGAGTATTATTCCGGGTTTAAGTTTAATCAACCAAGGCCAGAAGAGGAGTACTCGGGAATTGAAAATACCAAGAAAGCTCCAGATTATAACAAAAAAGATACGACATACTGGAATCAGGTTCGGGGAAACAACTTTTCTTCCAAGGAAAAACGGATTTACGTGCTGGTTGACAGTATGCAACACACCTCGGCATTTAAAAATACCATGGATATCGTGATGCTCTTTGTGTCGGGATATTGGAACTTCAATAAAATCGATGTCGGAGCGGTAAACACCTTTTACAGTTTCAATGATGTTGAGGGGTTCCGCTTACGCTTGGGTGGACGCACCAGCAAGAAATTCAGCAAAACGCTGCGTCTCGATGGAAACGTGCTTTACGGGTTTAAGGATGAACAGTTCAAATATGCTGGGCGTCTTACCTGGTCGCTCAACCATCGTCCTATTGATGAATTCCCGCAGCATAAGCTTCGGTTGATGTATCAATACGAAACGAACTTTCCGGGAATGGAGATGCAAATGGTGAACGAGGATAATTTTCTGCTCTCGTTTAAAAGAGGGGTCGCGGATAAGATTATGTATTATCGCAAAGCTGAAATTGAACACTCCATCGACTTAGGGAATGGGTTCTCTCACATGCTCACCCTCCATAACGTGATTCAGAATCCGGGAGGAAACTGGAATTTCAGTTATGCCGACGGAACCAAAATCAAAGACTTGACCATTTCTGAAATCGCAGGCCAACTCCGCTTTGCCCCCAACGAAAAATATTATCAGGGACTGGATTACAAAACCCCGGTCTTTACGAAAAATCCCGTGTTTCAGCTCAATTATACCTTTGGCTTCAAAGATGTGTTGAACAGCGATTACGAGTATCAAAAGGTTTCCCTTCAGATATTCAAACGATTCTATCTATCTGTGCTGGGGTATAGCGATGTGGAGATCCGCGGGGAAAAAGTATTTGGGAAAGGGTTGCCATTTCCATTGCTGGCGATGCATCGGGCGAATCAAACCTATTCATACCAGTTGTATTCTTACAATCTCATGAACTTCCTGGAATTTGTCAGCGATCAGTATGTGAGCGTGAATATCGACCATAATTTCAATGGTTTTTTCTTTAATAAAATTCCATTGCTCAAGCATTTGAAATTGCGTGATGTGATGTCGTTCAAAGCCTTGTACGGCAACGTCACCGATGCGAACAACCCCTTGATGACCGCTGGTTTGATGCAGTTTCCGACCAACGAAAAAGGTGAATTGTCCACATTCACCATCGATCAGAAGCCGTATATGGAGATGAGTGTGGGGGTGTCGAATATCTTCAAGTTGTTTCGGGTGGATTTGGTGCGTCGCCTTACCTATCTCGACCATCCGAATGTTTCTGAATATGGCATCAGGGCCCGTTTTAAATTTGATTTTTAAACCAAAATTGTTAGTCTGATATGTTACTGAATTTGATTTCTGTTATCTTGTTTAATTTTGTGGGGGGCAATATTCCCCCGAACTATCCAACCCCTCCCAAAACAATCAATCGGCTGTTCTATATCCAGCGGAACCATAACCGGAACACGGTGGTTTACGATGCAAATTTCAGGGCAAATGGTCTTGTGGACGAGAATAAGCCGATCAATGTATATTGGATCCGATACGAAGAGGGGGGGAGAACCATGGATTTGCGCGCAATAGAGAAACGGATGGCTTTTGGGGTGAAATGCAAGAAAGTTGAAGGGATGGCCAATCAATATCGGGTAAAACTGGTGGCTTACGACGAACGGGAGTTTCTGCTTAAACAGGAAGCCCCTTTCAAAGCTTCCATCTACGGTTTTATCAATAAAAAACAAGCAAAAGTCAATTGCATGTACATTTTTGCCGACAACTCGGGGATCATGCCGGATGTCAAATATGTCGAGCTATACGGTACGGCGGTTGGCAGTGGCGAAAAACTATACGAAAAAATTAACAACGATTGATCACGATGAATTTCACCCGGTTTACACGTCAAAATCTGTTGGCAAACGGTCTGATTGTTTTGCTCTATTTGCTTTGGAGCATCTTCTTTGTCGGTTTGCGTGGAGATCAGTTTTTTTTGATCTCGGTCTATCTGCTCACTTTTTATGCGACTCCAAAAACCCGTAAGTTTGTCCTTGCATTCTCCATTTTTATCGTCTATTGGATCATCTATGATTCGATGAGGGTTTACCCGAATTATTTGGTGAACACCGTCCGTATCGCGGAGCCGTATCTGATCGAAAAGGGATTGTTTGGGATTTGCTACCAGGGAAGCGTGCTCACCCCCAACGAATTCCTTGCCCAAACGCATTCTGTGTTTTTGGATTTGCTCACCGGAATTTTTTACCTCAACTGGGTTCCGCTTCCGCTGATGTTTGCTTTTTACTTTTTTGCAACCGGGAAAAAAGAGCTTTTTTTCGGGTTTGCGATGGTGTTCTTCGTTACAAATATCATTGGATTTGTGATCTATTACCTTTACCCTGCGGCGCCCCCATGGTATTATGCCGCACACGGGAATCAGTTTATTGCCGATACCATGGGCAGTCGCGCCGGATTTATCCATTTCGACGAACTGGTGGGAATCGATGTGTTCAAGAATATTTATGACAAAAATGCCAATGTTTTTGCCGCGGTTCCGTCCTTGCACTCTTCCTATCCGGTGATTTTACTCTATTATGCCCGTAAGATGAAAAAGCCTTGGGTAACGATCGGCTTGTCCATTTTCACGCTCGGAATCTGGTTTTCAGCTGTTTATTCGGGACACCACTACATTATCGATGTGCTGTTGGGGTTGGGATGTGCAATCATAGGCATCATCTCCTATACTTATATCCGCAGGATTCCAAAGGTGAAATATTGGATGTCCAGATATACCCAGGTGATTTAATCTGCTTAAGCTTCTACGACCAGCTGGATCGTCGATCTGCTCTTTTGTTCGGTGAGTATTTTTCGTCCCTTGACCACTTTGTCGATGGTTTGCTGGTCGTAATTCCTCACGGTAATCAGTTCCAAATCGAGGTTGTATTTCACCTTGAACTCCGTATCCAATTCTTCAATCAGCCCTTTTAGCGCTTCCGGTTTATAATCCACGCATACCGAGAAACTGATGGCCGAGTTCTGCATCAGGTTGATTTTCACCCCGAAATGCTCAAAAAGTATCTAAGGATGCTTGTTTTATTCTTTTTCCATATATTCGACTTAATACGACTTCAAAAACTCAAATATAAAGAACTTAATTTTTTATTAAAATTATTCTCAATAAATTTGGAAACATCGTTAAAAGGGCTTAAATTTGAGCAAAATTGACGCAGTTTGGGAGGTTTTTAGACGGACTGGCGTTAGCGGTCATGCTATGACGACAGTGCAAACTTGAAACGAATTGATAAAAAATAAACATACATTTACAAGCAATGACAACAACAATAATTATAACATTTTGCATTCTTCTGCTAATTGCCTATGTGTTTGACCTGACAGCTTCCAAAACGAAAATTCCTTCCGTAATTCTTCTTTTACTTTTAGGGTGGTCGGTTAGACAACTTACTATATTGCTTGCCGTTCAACTTCCTGACTTTTCTCCCATTCTTCCTGTTTTAGGAACTGTCGGGCTTATCCTTATAGTGCTTGAAGGTTCTTTAGAACTTGAACTCAATAAATCTAAGTTTGGACTAATCAGAAAATCTTTTCTTGGTGCTTTAGTTCCAATGCTTGCGTTGGCTTTTTTGCTTGCATTTGCCTTTAGCTATTTCGGACACTTTGGACTAAAAGACAGTTTGACAAATGCACTTCCGTTTTGTGTAATAAGTAGTGCTATCGCAATTCCAAGTGTTAGAAATCTTTCATCTCACAACAAAGAGTTCGTAATTTATGAAAGTAGTTTGTCCGATATTTTAGGCGTTCTCATTTTCAACTTCCTTGCACTTAACGAAATAATTGATAGATTTTCATTTGGAAATTTTGGTGTACAGCTTCTCATTATCACTTTCGTTTCTTTTATAGCAACCATTGGACTTTCTTTCCTGTTAAGTAAAATTAAACACCACATAAAGTTTGTTCCAATAATTCTACTAGTGGTTTTGATATATGCAGTATCAAAAATCTATCACCTCCCTGGGCTGATTTTCATTTTGATTTTTGGATTATCAATCGGTAATCTTGACGAGTTGAAACGATTTAAGTGGATAGAGAAATTCAATCCAGACGAGTTAAATAGGGAAGTAAATAAATTTAAAGAGTTGACCATTGAAGGAGCATTTTTGATAAGAGCATTATTCTTTTTGCTGTTTGGCTACTTAATTGAAACAAAAGAAGTATTGAACGTTGACACTTTTATTTGGGCTTTAGCCATTGTTTTCTTCATTTTCGCTTTTCGTTTAGTCCAACTCAAACTTTCTAATCTTCCTTTGCAACCTTTATTGTTTGTTGCTCCGAGAGGTCTTATTACCATTTTACTATTTCTTTCCATTGAACCGTCACATACAATTTCACTTGTAAATAAATCACTCATTATTCAAGTAATAATTATTACAGCATTGCTGATGATGTTTGGCTTAATGGCTAATAAACCTCAAAAAAATGATTGAAAATATGTAACAATATATCTATGGACTAACAGAAGCACGAACCGCTAACACGCGCTAAGCCTCATGGCAGTAAGTTTGCAAGGTTTTTTTGTTCTCTCTCGCTTGTATAGTTTCCTATCGGCTGGACAGAACGAAGTACACGAACTACTGCCACGAAGGCCTAGCGTGGGAACGTTATGCTTCATGCTAAGAAAACCGACAGCGTACCAAATGACAGGAAAAATGATTAAATTTGTAAACTAAAATACAAGGAATTAGAATGAAAGAA
>CAZZHH010000083.1:10162-11491 GCA_964653595.1 uncultured Lentimicrobiaceae bacterium | reverse complement strand
GTACCAGTGGATTACTTACTTTATCTGGTCACACAGGAACTATTGTTAGATGGGAATCTTCTGTTTCTCCATTCTCAACCTGGACTCCAATCGCAAATACTGCTGCAACTTACACTTCTGGCGTATTGACACAAACTACTCAATTTAGAGCAGTTGTTCAAAGCGGAAGTTGTGCTACTGCATCGTCTCTAACGACTACTGTAACCGTTGATCCTGCCTCTGTAGGAGGAACTGTAAGTGGTGGAACTACTATCTGTACTGGTAGTAATAGTGGCTTACTTACATTATCAGGTCACACAGGAACAATCGTTAGATGGGAATCTTCCGTTTCTCCATTCTCAACCTGGACTCCAATAGCGAATACAGCAGCAACTTACACCTCTGGTGTTTTGACACAAACCACTCAATTTAGAGCAGTTGTTCAAAGCGGAAGTTGTGCTTCTGCTACATCTCTAACAACTACTGTAACTGTTGATCCTCTTTCTGTTGGAGGCTCTTTATCCACAGGATTAACTCAAATCAACTTAGGTCAATCAACAGGAGTTATTACTTTATCTGGTTATAGTGGAGTAATTGTTAAATGGCAAAAACGTTTAGGCGCTGCTGCTTGGACAGACATTACGAACACTGCTAGTACATATTCTGAAAGTCCAAATGCAATTGGATTCTGGGAATATAGAGCTGTTGTTCAAAGTGGAAGCTGTCCAAGTGTTAACTCGGCAACAGTAACGATTGAAGTTCTTGCTTCTAGTTCAGGTGCAGTTACAGGTGGAAATTCTCCAATTTGCCTTTCTGGTAGTACAGGTGTGATGACCTTAGGTGGTTATACAGGTACCATTGTTAAATGGCAAAAACGTGTAAATGCAGGTTCATGGATTGATATTTCTAACACTACTACTACTTATACTGAAACACCAGTATCTGCTGGAACATGGGAATATCGCGCTGTTGTTAACAATGGAAGTGATGACTTTTCAGCTCCTGCAATTATTCAAGTGGATCCTGCTTCTGTAGGTGGAACTATAAGTGGTGGAACTACTATTTGTACAGGCAACACCAGTGGTTTACTTACTTTATCTGGTCATACAGGAAATATCGTTAGATGGGAATCTTCTGTTTCTCCATTCTCAACATGGACTCCAATAGCTAATACAGCTGCAACTTACACTTCTGGTGTCTTATCACAAACTACTCAATTTAGAGCGGTTGTTCAAAGCGGAAGTTGTCTTACTGCAACGTCACTTGCTACTACTGTTACTGTTGATCCTGCTTCTGTAGGTGGTACAATTTCTGGAGGCAGCACTATCTGTTCAGGAAACACCAGTGGCC
>CAZZHH010000083.1:0-10062 GCA_964653595.1 uncultured Lentimicrobiaceae bacterium | reverse complement strand
CAGGTGCTTTAACACAAACTACACAGTTTAGAGCAGTAGTTCAAAGTGGTGTTTGCTCACAAGCTACATCCGCAACGGTTCAAGTTACTGTAGATCCTGTATCCGTAGGAGGAACAATTTCTGGAGGCAGCACCATCTGTTCAGGAAACACCAGTGGATTGTTGACTCTTACAGGCAACACTGGCACAGTAGTTCGTTGGGAAAGTTCAGTAGCTCCATTTAGCACATGGACTCCAATTGCAAACACTGCAATTACATACACTTCAGGTGCTTTAACACAAACTACACAGTTTAGAGCAGTAGTTCAAAGTGGTGTTTGTTCACAAGCTACATCCGCTGTTGTTACAATTATTGTGGATGCTCCAACCGTTGCAGGTTCATTAACTGCAGCAGTTACTCAAATATTTATTGGACAATCAACTGGTAATATCAATCTTACTGGACAAACTGGATCTGTTGTGAAATGGCAAAAACGTTTAGGCGCTTCTGCATGGACGGATATCGCAAGTACAGCAACTGTATATTCTGAAATTCCTTCCGCTGTTGGTTTCTGGGAATACCGTGCAGTAGTAAAAAGTGGTAATTGCTTAGAAGCTAATTCTTCTTCTGTTATTATCGAAGTACAAGCTACCAATGCTGGTGCAGTTACTGGAACAAATAGTAATATTTGCAACGGTACTACTACAGGTATCTTAACTTTATCTGGGTATACTGGAACAATTGTGAAATGGCAAAAACGTTTCAATAATGGTTCATGGGTTGATATTTCAAATACAACTAATACTTATGTAGAAACTCCAACGGCTGTTGGTACTTGGGATTATCGTGCAGTTGTTAATAGCGGTATCGATGATTACTCAGGAATGACAACCATTGTAGTGGATCCAACTACTGTTCCAGGGCTTGTTTCTGGCGGAACTACTATTTGTACAGGAAACACTAGCGCAACCTTGACTTTGACAGGAAACGTTGGTGATGTAATAAGATGGGAAAGTTCAGAATCTCCTTTCACCACTTGGACTCCAATAGTGAATACTGCTACAACTTATACTTCTGGCGCATTGTCAGCAACTACTCAATTCAGGGCAGTGGTTCAAAGTGGAAGTTGTACAACTGCTAATTCAGCTTCAACAACAGTAACGGTTGATCCTGCTTCGGTAGGTGGTGCTGTTATCAGTGATGCTTCTGTTTGTTCAGGTAACAATAGCGGATTGTTGACTTTAGCCGGTCAAACTGGAGTTGTGGTTAGATGGGAATCTTCTGTTTCTCCATTCTCAACTTGGACTCCAATTGCAAATACTGCAATGACATACACTTCCGGTGCAATTTCTGAAACAACTAAATTTAGAGCAGTAGCTCAAAGTGGAAGTTGTGCAGAAGCCTATTCAACTCCAGCAACTATTTCTGTAATTTCAGGTGCTATAGCAGGAACTGTTACAGGTGGCTCAACTATTTGTGAAGGTAATCCAAGTGATCTATTGACCCTTTCTGGTCATTCAGGAACTATTATCAAATGGCAAAGTTCAGTGGCTCCATTCACTACTTGGATTGACATTGCAAACACAACAGATACCTACACATCTGCCGGTCTATCCGAAACAACCCAATTCAGAGCCGTTCTTCAAAACGGATCATGTCCTGATGTTGCTTCTGTATCGACGATTGTTACTGTTAATCCAGCTTCCATTGGTGGAACTGTGAACGGTGGAACAACCATTTGTTCAGGTAGCACAAGTGCAATGCTTACATTGACTGGAAATACGGGTGATGTTGTAAGATGGCAAAGTGCTGTTGCTCCATTTAATACTTGGGTTGATATTGCAAATACTGCTACTACCTTCACATCCGGTCCATTAACAGAGGCAACTCAGTTTAGAGCAGTGGTGTTAAGCGGTGTTTGTACTGAAGCTGTTTCATTGCCAACAACCGTTTTAGTGGATGCAGTGCCTACTGCTTCATTTACACACAATCCAACGATGTTGAGTGTTGTATTTACTAACAACTCTACAGGTGCTACAAACTATTCTTGGAATTTCGGTTCTGGATCTAGTACATCTACTGCAGTGAGTCCAACATTCGTTTATCCAGCTCCTGGTTCTTATCAGGTTGTGTTGACTGCAATAAATGGTGCTTGTAGCGATGATACAACAGTTACTATTACTGTTACAAATATCGGAATCGCTGAAAATAGCTCTTCTACTGTAAACGTTTATCCAATTCCTTCTGATGGAAATATTACCATCGAATTTGGGGATGTTATATCTGCAAATGCTGTATTAAAAGTGTACGACATAACAGGTAAAGTAGTCTATAGCTATCCTTCCATTCAATTAAAAGAGGATAATAGTATCACATTAGATCTTTCATCTTTAAATCCTGGTGTATACAGAATCCAGATTAAAGATAACTCCAGTGTTATCAACAAAGGTATTATTATCAAGTAATAGTTGAATTTATATTTTTAAAAAAAAGCAACTCGAAAGGGTTGCTTTTTTTTATACATGATCCGCAAGTTTTTAAAAAATATGTGTCTAATTATTCATAAACCTAAAAAATAATTAAAATGAGAAACAAAATTTTAACTTCCTTATTCGTATTGACATTTGTATTTGCAACTTCCTTAAGTGCTCAAACTGAAACAAAAACTACGGATACTAAATCTACTACTGAAAACACAGTGGATGTGAATAAAGACAAATCTACTGCAAAAACAGATTGCGCTCACAAAGACAAAAAAGAGGCATGCTGCAAAGAAGGTAAAACCAAAGCTGAATGCAAAGACAAAAAAGAAGCTTGTTGCAAAGACGGAAAAGGGAAAGCTGAATGCAAAGACAAAAAAGCTAAAGCCGAATGTAAAGACAAAAAAGAAGCTTGTTGCAAAGACGGAAAAGGTAAAGCTGATTGTAAGAGTAAAGAAGGAAAAACTGCTTGCAAAGGTCACGGTGAAAGTGCTTCAGCCGGCTGCTCAAAAGGAAAAGATGTTAAAAATAGCGGATGTTGTTCTAAAAAATAGATCCATTTGTTAGATTGTGCGGAAAACCTTGTGTAATGCAAGGTTTTCTTTTATCTTTGTAGTCTGATTTTTAATTTTCAGCCTATTCATTACAATTTTTAGAATGGAACAAGAACAATTGATAATACAACTTAAAAATGGAGACAACAAGGCTTTTAAAGAGTTGATAGATCAATACCGCGTTCAAGTTATTCATCTTTGTTATGGGTTTGTTAGAAATCAAGAAGATGCAGAAGATTTAGCACAAGAAGTTTTTATCGAAATTTTCCGTTCTATTGTAAATTTTAGAGGCGATGCTCAACTTTCTACATGGATTTACCGAATTGCAGTTTCAAGATCTTTAAATAAGGTTAGAAAAAATAAATTCAACCAACTAATAACTTCTATTGAGTTACTTTTCGATAACCATAAGACAAATAACTCTATGTCACCACTTCAAATCTTACAATCTAAAGAAAATTCAAAATTACTTCAACAAAACATCGATAAATTACCAGAAAACCAAAAAATTGCATTTGTATTGCATCATTACGACGGTCACTCATATCAACAAATAGCTGAAATTATGGAGTGCTCTTTATCTTCCGTCGAATCTTTAATCCATAGAGCAAAAGTAAATTTAAATAAGAAATTGAATCACCTTAAATAATTCTCGATATGCAACAAAAATGTAGTAAATCAGATCAACTATGGGAAATTTTGGCAAATACTCTTTCCATTGATGAACAGAATGCTCTCGACAATCATCTGTTGCATTGCAATTCTTGTTCTTCCACCGTTACTAAGATTAATGATTGGAAAAACGACAAAGCAGAGGATAATCCATTCTTAACCCAAAAAATCTTAGATCGTATTTCAAATGCCGATATACAGTATTCAAATTCAGCCAGAATGGTTGTTAGATGGGCTTCCCTAATTGCAATTGTTATTGGAGTTTCTCTCGGATTTTTAATGCAAATATCACTGGTTTCTGATAATTCAAAGGTTACTGTGGTTGATAATGATTATAAAGAAAAAATCGAAAATTTTTCATCCGAAATTCATTATAGCGATATGAAAACTAATGAAACTCAACTTTTGCTCACAAATGCTAGATAGGTTATTATTCTCTCTTATAATAATAGAAAATTTAAAATAAATCTAACAAAATTAAACGAGCTATTTAAAATCATTACACTCAAGGTGATAATTATTGGCGTTCCGATAGCTATCGGAATCCTAACGACCATATAATATTAAAAAAATAAACGTATGAAATATTTTACAAAAATTAGAGTTGCTTGGATGATTGCTATAACCCTTAGTGCTGTCAATGTCACAATGATTATCCTTTCCATATGTTCATCTCCTAATTCCAACTTTGGCTGCAAAGATGATGAAAGAAAAGTTCGTCATGTAAAAAAAGAGTGTGTCTTACGTTCCCAATTAAATCTATCCGATTCTCAAACCGTAAAATACGATTCTATTAAAAAATATCATCACGAAAAAGCAAATCTTATTGTCGACTCTCTAACAGTTACTCGAACATCTCTGATGGCAGAATTGAAACATAATCCCCTGAATACTGAAATCGTCAATACATTGGTTGATAAAGTAAATCAAATGAATAATCAACTTTTTTCTCTTTCAATAGATCAATACCTTCAAGTGAAAGATATATTAGACAGCACCCAACAAGAATCACTCTCTCAGGTTTATTGCGATATGTTTGGTTGCTCTAAACATCACAAGCCATGTAGTGGAAAAAAAGATAGCCATAAAGGTTGTGAAAGCTCAAAAGGGTGTAAATAACTTCTATTTAAAAAAATCCTTTAACCCTTATTTTATCATTATCTCATCTACAAAAAGCCAAGCATTTCCATCTACTCCTCTCCACTCTGGAAGTCTACCGATGTTGTTGAGGTTGACTTTTATATAGCGAAAAGGTATCGCTTTGTCAATCTTTATTTCGAAGGGAATGATTCCGTTTGTGGACTTACTTTTGGCTTCTGAAAAAATCTTTAAACCAATTTTTTGGAAGGTTTTCCCATCTGATGATCCCATCACAATGATGCTATCGGGAGGAAAAATCCAGCTCATGTGGTCGCACAACGCATTAAGTGAGACTATGGAGATTTTTTCTGGTTTTCCCAAATCTATGGTTGCCTCCATGTCTTCCCCGTTCCATCCTTGCCATAGACAGAAGTAGTTTTCTGTACCACAAACGCCGTCTATCAGGCTGTTTTGCCCATTGGCAGCATATTTTGATGCATAAGGAGAGGCAAAGGTAATGGTTTTACCAATTGCTTTGTGGTGTTGATAACCAGTTGCAAAATAGGCTTTCATCCGATCGAAATACTCTTGTGGTGTTAACCGAATTTCATGAAATAGTGTGGGACCATACAAAGTTGCCATATCACATAACTTTTTCAGTATTTCTTCCGCTTTTGGGGATACAGCGTTATTGCCTTCTCTATTCTTTACAAAAATCCAATCATCTGTAAATGGCAACGATTTGGCGACTTCCAACCATGCATAGCGAATAGGTTGCATTGCCATATCTATGCGATGATGGGAAACAGAATCGTTTTTGGTCTTTACTAACGCCTGATTTAGTAAATTAAAATATAAAGCTGTGTTTCTGGGAGATAAAAATCCTTGACCATGTGCCGACATTGGCTCATATAAGGTCAATGGACGTCCTGATTTCTTTAGATTTTGGGTTGATAACTGAATATAATCATAGATAAACTTTCCCCCAGAACCATAAAAACCCATGCAGAAATCTTGCATCAGACTATCTACATCCAAAGAAGGGTTCCACATCAATTTTGCCAACAGATAAGAGCGTAATTCGACGAACTCTCCGCTATGTCTAGCCCATCCTTGCTCGAAAAGCATGGTTACATTATTTTCTTTAAAAAGTAATAAGTTGGGCTTTAGCACATGAAAATTTGGAAAGGGACCGATGATGTTTGAGAAATTGATCACATAATCCCAAACCAAAATATTACTGGTAAGTTTTCCCCACTCTTGTAAATCGTACTTGAATCCACCTATCGATTCGTCAGTAGCAATCGGCTTATGGCGATCACACTCGATGGTGCAGAGCATGATGTTTACATTTGGAAGTGGTTTCACCAACTTCGGCGCTTTTCTCGAAAATTGGTATGCTAGTGTGGAGATAATTTTGTCTGGGAATTCCTGGGCAATAGCATTTACGAAGGTGATGATGCTGCCAGAAGGAGATTCGTTAATGCTGTCGATGGCTTTGCAACGATCACATTGACAATAGTTGAAGTTGTCTAATTGGCTCACCGACCAGTATTTGGCAGTTGGTTTATTAGCCATCTCTTTGCGAAGAGATGTCACCACAATATCCAACACAGCTGGGTTGCTTAAACAGAGCTGATCGGGTATGCGAGTTCCATTGCGCAGGGCAAAATACTCTGGATGTGTCGAGAAATAAGGATCAATTGGGAGTAGTCGGTGTAATGTATGAACCCACATTCCCCAATTATCCGAGATGTCGAAACTTACGTTGGTTTTGCTAAGTGGTTTGTTGTGTAACCCATGCCAGTCGGCAAACCCTTTGTCAAAGGCACTCCCATTATAATTTATACGGAAATCAAAACTTGGATTTTGTGTGGTGCTGAATTTGGCAATTTTTATCTCTTTTTGTTTGGGAACCTTTTTTGCATTAGGAGCATAATAACGACATCCTAGATGTTGTTCCAAAAGATAATACACTGCATTGTTGAATCCAGAAGAGTTGATCGCTCTAATGATAATATTTTTGTTGTCAGTTTCAACCTTAAATCCATCGTTGATTACACGATTGTCGATGTTATCTAAAAAAATGATTGACGGATGTCTCTTATTCTTTTTTTGAGTGATGGGAATGGAAACTCCACAGATTGTGTCGATGTATTTTTGAGCTAAATTGGCCGCATCAGATGCTTTTTGACTTATTATTTGAATTTGGTAGTTTGTTTTGCCATCATTTGCTAAAATCAACGAATCAGATATTTGAGCTATCAATGCAGAGCTGCAAAATAGCAAAATTAGGGTTAGTGTTCTCATTTATTGAAATCCTCCTTTCCCGCGATAGAGCGAAATGGGTTTGTCTAAGGTTACTTTTACTACGGTAATATATTTGTCTTGAAAGTCTTTTGGTATGTCGATATAAACCAATCCAGGAACGTAACTCCAGGAAATTTTACCTACTATTTTGTGCGATAAATGGGATTCTGTTCCTACAATCTGGATGTCTTTGATAGAGTTGTTTAACCCCTTGATGATCACATTTCCAGATTGATTTCCTTGAAGAAACAGGTATAGGATTGTGGAATCCTTGGATAAGGTTGTAGGCCCGTAAAAATGCCCTTGTGGTATCCCTCCGAGGGTGCCAAAGATGGCTTCTCCATTTTTCTTGTTCCAATTACCTAGCTCTTTTAAAAGGAATCGTTGTTCTTTAGGAATAGATCCGTCGGCTTTAGGACCAATATCAAGCAATAAATTTCCTCCCATACTGACGCAGTCGACAAAGATGGAGATGATTTCGTAAGGAGTTTTGTATAGGGTATCATCCAATCGGAATCCCCACGATTCATTCATTGTCATACATAATTCCCAGTTTTTTAAGTTTGGGCGTGAGATGGGAAAATTCTGTTCCGGAGTATCGTAATCACCATACCCTTGAAGACGACCGTTGATGATGGTCTTTGGGTTGCTTTGCAAAATCATGGAGCAAATTTGAGACGCTTTCCACTCTTCAGCGCTATGTTCCCAATCTCCATCGAACCAGAGCAGATCGGGATTGTATTTTTTGAGTAGTTCACTGATTTGACCGTGGTTGAAACGGGTGAATTTCGCCCAGCGAAGGGTGTCGTTGGCAATTTTGTACCGAGTGGAATCCTTCAGAAAACCAGGATAATCCCTATTTGTCCAGTCGATGAGAGAATAATAAAGTCCTACTTTTAATCCAGCTTTGCGGAGCTCTGCAACGAAAGGAGTAAGCACATCCCGTTTTGCAGGCGATGCTTTTGGGATGCTTAGATTGTTCATTTCGGTGTTCCAAAGAGCTACTCCGTCGTGGTGTTTCGAGGTAATGACACTATATTTAGCTCCAGTCTCTTGGATTAGAGAGACCCATTCTTGTGGGTTGTAATTGGAAGCTGTAAACTCTTTTATTTGTGCCATGTAATCAGGATGGGAAACCCGTTTGTTGTGAAAGGCCCACGATTCCGACTCCTTACCAGTAGAGTAGATGCCCCAGTGGATAAAAATTCCCAGCTTAGCATCGCTGAACCACGCCATTTTAGTAGAATCAACAGGTTGGATTTGTGCTTGAATTTGTAATGAAATCAAGCAAAGGATAAGAGAAATAAGCGTAACTTTTTTCATGAATATATTAAAAGTAATTAACAACAATTTTATCGATCGTTGGCAAATATACTACTAAAAATGCATCAATTATCAATTACTTAAACCTTTTAGTAATTTTTTTTTTTGAATTTCAATTGTGGGTTATGGATTAATCTAACAAGTTGTTCGTGTAATTATGTTTTATTTCTTTAAATCTAATTATCCGCTTTAGAAACCTGTCAAAATTCCTAAAATTCCAACCAGGAATCCTACAAATACATTGATTGCTTTAATGTATATAAAGCTCCGCTTGGAGTCTGCTAGCAGAGGTAGGGCACCGTGGCCATCTTGAACGATGGAGTTGGCAAGAAGGATGCTAAATGGAATTGTACCCTGAATAAAGAGTAAGATGAAAATATAGTGTGGTCCTGATTCGGGAATGACGCCAACCAAAAGAGCGATTAATAGGATGACGAGCAAAGCGTATTGATTTCCTTCCATCCATTGTTCAATATCAAGGAATTGATTTAGGAATGCAAGAGCTATTAATGCTCCGAATGTCCATGCAAAGACCTTGAAAAAGTGTTTCTTGATTACATGTCCCCAAAGGTGGTGTTCCAAAAAGTGATCGTTTACCGAAAGAACAATAAAAAGGGTAAGAGCTGAAAGAACCAAAAATAATATGTTTTCGCCACTCCATTCAAAACCGCTAGAATGTTCATGATTTTCTCCAATAGAAGGGGAGTGGATGCTCGTTTCAACATTGTTATGACTTTCTGGATGGTGTTCATCCATCTGTTGATGAGCACAATCATCGTGGTTATGGTCTTGAATTGTTAATTCGGATGGTGGTATTGACTCTAATGAGGGATTGTGATTATGAGATATACTGCCACTTACAAGAGCTAGAATGTAAAGAACGAGCATGGCTGTAAGCATGAAACGAGGGAATGTGAAATTTTTCCATTTGAGCCAAATCAAAGAGGAGTCGGGAGAGTGTTTATGGGTGTCCTCTTCATGAAGCTGAAAGTTCATATCAGCGATTTTTTTTGGGTGTCTATTTTTAAAGAAAAAATCTGTCAACCATCCTGTAATGGTGGCAATTCCTATTAATAAAAGCGACATGTAAATTGTTGTCTCTGGGATCATAGAGAACATAAAGAAAGCTTCGTCCCCAAAGGTTGTGCTAAAAGCGGCCACAATGGCACCTAGCGATATAATGCCATGGGTGTAGAGCGAGACGATAGTGAAAGCCCCTAGGCATCCAGGAATCAATCCGATGAGTGCTGCCAGAAATACTTGCATGTATCTGTTTTTGTTGAGCAATTGTGCCCACGCTCCACGGGTTTTTACGTTGATATATTCAATGATAAGCATCATCACCATCACCAAAACGGTAATCGTAATTCCCTCGGTTAAAATGTCAAAGAAGTGTATGTTGTTCATTGTTTTATATGTTTGTTTATTTGCTTCGCAAATCTTTGGTTTTGAGTTGTAAAACGTGAAAAGAGATCCGTGAAAAGAATATTTTTCTTCCTGTCCCGCTTCGCGCTCTTCTTTTCACGTTTCACTCCGTTAAGTGCTTCGCCGTTCACGAGATGTCTTTTCACCTGTCCCGCTTCGCGCCCTTCTTTTCACGATTCACGAAATATCTATCTATCTATCTATCTATCTATCTATATATCTATATATCTATCTATATA
>CAZZHH010000082.1:0-11821 GCA_964653595.1 uncultured Lentimicrobiaceae bacterium | reverse complement strand
CCAAAAGAAAATTCTAAAGGAAGCAGGAAACCAATTCGACCTTATGACATCCCCAGCCTTCGACAGTGTTAGTTTTAACACAAATCAAGTTAGATACAAAATGATAGACACTTTGGTAGATGGGAACACTTACGATTCAATATTTGTATATAGCACGCATCCGGATAGTGCTTTTTATGCAGTTTCATTTACGTTTATGGGAGAAAATAATGGAGATTACATCTTATTAAACAATACCATTAATGGCCGAATCTTCACATGGATTGCACCTGAAAGTGGCAAAAAAAGAGGATCTTATAA
The DNA here is from genome assembly GCA_964653595.1 of uncultured Lentimicrobiaceae bacterium. Taxonomy (GTDB): domain Bacteria; phylum Bacteroidota; class Bacteroidia; order Bacteroidales; family WCHB1-69; genus JBAXTE01. The sequence goes on along the minus strand of CAZZHH010000082.1, from coordinate 11,521 downwards.
TCCCATTTACAAGCTCGTTCCTCCTCAAAAAAAACAGATGATTCTTGGAAAAATAGATTATCAAATATCAAAAAAATCGGCAATAAATATTGAATTAGCATTTTCAAATTTTGAAAAAAACACCTTTGCTCCAAGCTCAATTTCTAAAAATTACGGTGGTGCTGTAAATACACTTTTTACTAATAAACAAACGTTCCAAAAATCAAATTCTTCTAAAAAGTCTACTTTTGTGACCAAAATTAACCACCAATTTATTGCAAAACAATTTACGGAAATTGAACCTTCCAAAAACAGTGAGTACTTCCGAAGATTTAATTTAAACGAGTCCTCCGATTTTTTGGAAGATTTAAATATAGTAACTACAGATATTCTTTATGAACACCAAAGCAATGGATTTGCAAGCTATAACTTCAATTATGTAAACTATCGAACACAATTTGAAGGAATTCAACATTCGTGGAATACATTATGGAATAAAAAAAGATTCGACATCGCTTCCAATGGAATAAACACCGAAGGAAATGGCAAAAGCTATCATAGTAAAAACTTTAAACATAAACATACTTCCAGAATAAAACTTAACTACCTAAATATTGGATTTACCTTAGACGGAGAACAAAATAAAATAATAAAAAAGAATACTGATTCAATAGGGAATAACTCCTTTGAACTTTTAAGAACAGAAATCTTTATACAGAACCCAGACTCTGCAAAATTAAAATTCAAGCTTTGGCACAGTAACAAAAATCTATCAACACCTATCTTAAACAAAATTAGCTATTATTCAAACACAAAAGAATATGGTGTAAATTTAATCCTTGAGAAGAAAAAACACACTCTAAACATGAATGGAATATACCGAGAAGCAATCTACTCAAGTTCATTTCCAGATAAAAACGACTTCTCATTCACTTCAAACATAAATCATCAAAGCAACTTTTTAAAAGGGTCTATTATTGTTAATACCTACTATCAAACTGCAAATGGGAGAGAACAAAAAAAAGAATATCAATATCTTAAAGTAGCTAAAGGTCAAGGTCAGTATATTTGGACTGATTTTAATTCAAACAATGTAGAAGATCTAGATGAATTCTCAATATCTCCTTTCCCTGACCAAGCAGAATACATAAGAATATGGCTACTTTCAACCGATTATATTAAAACAATATCTAATGAATACAACCAAACATTGTTAATTAATCCGAGCATGCTATTTAACAAAAAGAACACCCTTAGCAAACTGGCTTCCTTGTTAAAAAATCAAACTTCCCTATTTACCAATAATAAAACAACTGCAGGTCCAGAAATAGGGTCAATCCCATTCTTAAAAGCTAATACCGATAACATTACATCCAATAAATCCATTCGTAACAACCTGTATATTAATCCATCCAGTTCAATTTTCAAACTAGAATATATATACAACCAACAATATAGCAAAATATTTTTAAATAGTGGATTTGAAAACAAATCGTCAAAAGCAAACACACTCATAATAAGAAGTGCATTGTTGAAAAAAATAAATGCCAAGGTGGAAGGAGGAATCATAAATAAACTTACAGGCTCAGAACAACTAAAAAATAGAAATTATGGCATCGATCATCATTTTGTTGAAACAAACATATCCTATTTAAAAAATTTAAACTTTAGATTAAGTATAGGATTTAAATATACCGAAAAAACTGCCAAAATTCTAACAAATCAGAATATTTCATACTTCAATCAAGCAAATATGGATTTACAATTAAACATCCCTAAAAGAGGAATGATATCTTCAAAATTATCTCTTATTGATATTAAATATAATCAAGAAGCAAATAATCCACTATCTATAGAAATATTAGAAGGCCTATCCAATGGCACAAACATAATTTACAATATTACGTTACAAACCATATTATCGAAAAATATTCAACTTAACGCAAACTATGAGTTAAGAATTTCTCCACAAAAAAACATGGTTCATGTAGGAAATATTTCTGTGAGAGCATTTTTTTAATATAATTTATATAGATTCTACATAAAGACATAATCTATTAATTATCAAGATATTTAATTAAACAAACATATATATAGCTCAAATAAAAAAAAATGAATCCATAAAAAACTATAGTATGTTAACGAAAAAGTTGGTAAATTTGGTAGTTAATATGTAACAAAAATTGGAGAATAAACGTAATTGCAGTATTAAATTGGGCTAAAGAAGTAATTTTATTTAAAGAAAAATTATTCAACAAATTAATTTTTTTTCAACATTTGTTTGTTGAATACAAAATATTATACTACTTTAGCAAACGAAAAGGAGCTAAAACTAAAGCGAATGCTTATGAAAAGAATTTACATTCTAGTAATCTTGATCGTGTCTGTAACAGGGCTAAAGGCGCAACAAGAGACGCAATTCACGCAACATCCTTATGCGATTTTGCCATTCAATCCTGGGTATGCAGGCAGTGGCGGTGGCATTTGTGCTACTACAATATTTCGTCAACAATGGACTGGTTTTAAAGATCCAAGTGGCGATTTAACGTCTCCTCAAGACATATTATTCACATTAGATGCACCAGTCTCGCTTTTAAGAGGAGGATTGGGATTAACCGTACTAAAAGACAAAATTGGCTACGAAAATAACACACAAGTAAAACTAGGATACTCCTACCGTTTACCAATTGGCAGAAGTGGTGGAGTTTTAGGTATTGGTGCTCAAGTAGGCTTTTTGAATAAGGTAATTGATTTTACTAAATTTATCGCTATTGACCAAAACGACCCTAGACTTTTAGGTCGTGCGTCTGAATCTGACATGTTTACCGACATATCATTTGGCCTATTTTATAAAGTACCGAACTTATATTATGTAGGTTTAGCATCTACCCAAATGCTTGAGCCTCAAGCTTCTTTAGGAGTTCAAAGTGGAACAGGCGTTAAACTAAAAAGACACTATTTTATTAATGGTGGTTATGAGTGGATATACCCTAACAATCCAAGTTTAGTTTTCGAACCTTCTGTTTTTATTAAAACCGATTTTGTATCCGCTCAATACGATGTTTCTGTAATAGCAAAATGGAACAATCAATTTTGGGGAGGTTTAAATTATAGATTACAAGATGCAATAGGGCTAATAGTTGGAGTAAGTCCATTTCAAACTGGTCCTATGAAAGGTTTAAAAATTGGATATTCATATGATTTTACTACTTCAGATCTTGGAAGAAAAGGGAGAAGTAGTGGAAGTCATGAAATAATGTTGAAATATTGTTTTAATATTGTACGAAAAGAGACAACGTCAATTTACAAAAATACTTTACTTTTAGGTAACTAAATTTGAAATTGATTCGTACAACAATAAATTAAGAAATAGATGCGTTTTAAAAAAACAAAATCAGGAGCAAACATGAGAAAGATAGGAATCGTAATAGTCGTAATGGCTCTATTTGCTAGTTGCAAAAATACAGGCAACGGCGAGCTAACAGGTGTTCAAAACCGCCCGGTTTATTTTTCAGAAACACCTACAGGCATGCTCTATATCCCCATGGGGGGGTACAACATGGGTACTGGCGACCAGGATATCCCATACGCTTTAACACATTCAGCAAAAACGGTTACTGTTCGTCCTTTTTATATGGATGAAACAGAAATTACAAACAACGAATACCGTCAGTTTGTTGAATGGGTACGAGATTCTATTGCACATTGCTTATTAGGCAAAGCGCTAGACGAAGCTGAAAACGAACACTTTTTAAAATATGAAGATGGAGAGAACCAGGGCGAGGTTATAAATCCAAATTTCATAAATTGGAAAGAAGAAATTGACTGGAATTCAGAAAATGAGGACTATAGAAATGCTTTGGCGCCTCTATTTACTCGTATTACGGATGATCGTTTTTATCACTACAGGTTAACTGAATGGAATACTAAAATATTTGATTATGAATATTGGTGGATTGATTTAGCAAACCACAAAGAGAAAATCGAAGATTATGACAGTGAACGAGATGGTATTGGTGGTTCCTATAAAGAGATGGATGTAAACGACAAAAACACACGTTTCAAGGGTCTCTATTCAAATCGTCCAACAGGCTACAATAAAGGGAAAAAAGCATTTATGCGCCACGAAATTGTAAACATCTATCCTGATACGTTAGCATGGATTCACGATTTTACATACTCTTTCAATGATCCAAATACTCAAAACTATTTTTGGCATCCATCTTATGACAACTATCCTGTGGTTGGAGTTAGCTGGAGACAAGCAAAAGCATTCTGCCATTGGAGAACTCAACTACAAAACAATTATCTAATTTCGCAAGATGAAATGATGTTTGAAAACGATTTCAGATTACCAAATGAATCTGAATGGGAATGGGCTGCTCGTGGTAGCTTTGCGTTAAGTGCTTATCCTTGGGGAGGTCCTTATATTCGTAATGCAAACGGCTGTTTCTTAGCAAACTACAAACCAATGCGTGGTAGATACTTAGACGATGGAGGAATAGATCCAATTATAGTAGGGCACTATGCTCCTAATGACTTTGGTTTATACGACATGTCGGGCAATGTAGCAGAATGGTGCGAAGATGCATTTGAAGAATCTGCTTATAGTTTAGCTCACGATTTAAATATGCAATATTCATACAGTGCAACCTTAAATGACAAAGTAGTAAACAAAAGAAAAGTTATTCGTGGAGGCTCTTGGAAAGACGTAGGTTATTATCTACAAGTGGCTTCAAGATCATACGAGTACCAAGACACAGGAAAATCATACGTTGGTTTTAGATGTGTTCAATCTTTTCTTGGAAGACAAAAGGGAGACAACATGAATAGTGCTTCGAATGTTTATTAAAAACAAAAAAAAAAAAAACAATAACAATTTTCACTAACTTAAAAACAACAAAATTATGGGATTCAAAGAACTTGTAGTAAGTAAAGGTTACAAAAATTTCATGGCGAAATTATACGGCATTGGAGCTGCTGTAGTAATTCTTGGAGCATTATTTAAAATCTTACACTTACCTTTAGCAACCGAAATGCTTTTCTTAGGCATGGGTACAGAAGCATTAATTTTTGCACTTTCAGCATTCGAGCCTCTTCACGTAGAGTACAATTGGGCAATCGTTTACCCAGAACTTGCTATTGGAGAAGATGCTCATGATATGACGCATGAAAAAAGTCCTAAAAAATCAAATCTTTCTGTTACTCAACAACTTGATTCTATGTTAGAAGAAGCTAAGATTGGACCAGAGTTGATCGAAAGTCTTGCAAAAGGAATGAAAAATTTAGGAGATAATGCGAATAAACTATCTGGTGTTTCCGATGCAGCAGCAGCTACAGATAGCTATGTTTCTAATCTTTCTAAAGCAAGTGAATCTGTTCGTAATCTTGTGAGTTCATATGATAAAACATCGGATGCATTATCAAAAGACTTGAACATTTCTGAAGAATATTTAAGCAATGTATCTCGTGCTGCAAATGCTGTAAAATCTCTAGCATCAGTATATGAAGAAACCATTAACTCTATTCAAACAGATACTGGTTCTTACAATACTCAACTTAAAAACTTATCAAACAATTTGTCATCCATCAATTCAATTTACGAATTGCAATTACAAAATTCAACAGAATATGCTAAGTTAGCATCTAGTGTTCAAGAGCAAATTAGCGCTGTTTCTACGAATTTAAATGAAACAGTTCAAGGCACAGTTAAATACAAAGATCAAGTAGAAGCCTTAACTAAAAATGTTGCCATGTTAAACACTGTATATGGAAACATGTTAACTGCGATGAATGTTAATCGTTAGGATTGTAAATGTAGTTATTAATTGAAAAAAACAAATTAACATGGGAGCAACTAATTGTCCGGAAACCCCGAGGCAGAAAATGATTGGGATGATGTATTTGGTGTTAACTGCTTTGTTGGCATTAAACGTATCAGTTCAAATTCTTGATGCCTTCGTTGTGGTAGACGAAACGATGGTAAAAACAAATAAAAATTTCGAGAATAAAGTTAATAATACTTATGCTATTTTTGCTAACATGAACGAAAAGCAGCCTGAAAAAGCTGGTCCATTCTACAAAAAAGCACTTGAAGTACAAAAAAAGACAAAAGAGCTCGTTGAATACATCAACCAAATCAAATATGATATGTTGGTATATACAGATGGTATTCCAATGGAGCAAGCAAAAACAATAACTCTTGCAGAAGTTAAGGCGAAAGACAACTTTGACAAGCCTCACTTATTCATGATAGGAACAGCAGAAGGAAGAGGTAATGCCAGAGCTAAAGAATTAAGAGATAAGATTGAAGCGTATAAAAAATTTCTTTTAGATTTAGTAGACCCAAGCAAACGAGACGCAATGGACAAAAAGTTGGGTCTAGACACAAAAACTAAAAGAAAAAACAAAGAAGGAAAAGAATTAGAGTGGGAATATTCAAACTTTGCTCACGTAGTTCTTGCTGCTCAAATACCAATTCTGAACAAAACCATAGGCGAAGTTAAAAATGCTGAATATGATATGCTTGCATATTTAATGGAAACCATCGATGGTGGATCCTTAAAATTTGACAAAGTAGGTGCTAAGGTAATTCCAGAAAGCCGATTGGTATTTAGTGGTCAAGAATATCTTGCAGACATTATTGTTGCAGCATTCGACTCTCGTCAAAATCCAGAAGTTTATTGGAAACTGGGAATTGACACTGCTACTGAAGAGATGGCAAAAAGTGGTTCACTGACCAAAATTGATGGTGTTGGTGGAGTATGTCAATTAAAGATTCCTGCAGGTGGTACTGGTGAACAAAGATTTGCAGGAGTTATTAAAATAAAAACTGCTGAAGGTGACCAATATCATGGTTTTAAAAACAAATTTGTGGTTACAAAGCCAATGGCTAACGTATCTGCAGATAGTTTGCGTATTCTTTATATTGGTATAGATAACCCTCTTACAATAGCTGCACCGGTTGCACCCGAGAAGTTAAGAATTAACTTTGGTGGTTGTCAATCTCGATCAACAGGCGGTGGACGTTACTTTGTAAAACCACCAGCAACCCCAAATAAAGTTGTGAACATCTCTGTATCTGCGGATATGGATGGCAAAACGCAAGCTTTAGGTGGCACTCCTTTTAGAATTAAAGCAGTTCCAGAACCAATTGCTTATATTGGAGGTAAAACTAGAGGTAGAATGTCAAAAAGCGAACTACTTGGTTATGGAAGAATTGCTGCTGCAATGACTTCAGATTTCCCTTATATCATTCGCTGGAACGTAACTAGTTTTACCGTTGGGGTTAAGAGTCCAGCTGGTGACAAACTAGGTGAGAGCGACAATAATGGGCCAGCTTTTGATGGTACTACAATCAGCAAAATAAACAATGCTGGTCAAGGAGCACGTGTTACATTCTCTGATATTCAGTGTAGTAATCCAATATTAGGAGTACGTACTGCATTGAATCCAATCAGTATTAAACTAAAATAATTAAATTAGGGGCAGTGCAAACTGCCCCATTATAAGGAGAAAATAAATATGCAAAATTTGAAAAACTTCAAAATTTATTTGTTAACTGCATTTTTTATGGGTACTCTTTCCCTTACAATGGGGCAAAATGCAAACAATGTAACTCCCACAGAAACTTCTGTTAAAGATACTGTTGCACCCAAACCTACTCCAGTAGCAATAAGACCTCCTGTAGAAGGAGTGTTTAATTCACCTGGAGGAAAAAAAATGCATGTTTACCAAAAACATCCCATGCCTCTTACTCCTATCCGCGAAGCTGATGGAATGTGGACCAAAACAGTATATCAATTTATTGATGTGAGAGAACGTATCAATCAAGTATTGTATTATCCAACAGAAGCAAAAGGGGATAGAATTTCATTACTAATGACCATTTGGTATGCAACTCAATTTGACTCATCGCTAGTAAATAGCAGAAACAAATCGATGTCAAATTTATATGGACAAGAGATTACTATTGCAGAACCACTTAGAGCTTACTTTGACGAATTTGTTCACATTCCCTTTCCATACGAAGAGATGAAACAACAATTTGGATATCAAAAAACGGAAACAATTAATGAATTAGATGAATATGGTGCTCCTACAGGAGTTCAAAACAAAGTCAAAAAAACAGAAAATTTTACTACTCAAGATTTAATTGGTTTTGAAATTAAAGAAGTTTGGATATTTGACAAACAACGTTCCGTTATTGACAATAGTCACATTCTTGCAATTCGTCCAATTTTTGAATACGAAAAAGAGGAAGATACTGGTGGTGGAATTATTGGTGGTGGTGACGATGAGGAAGATGATGAAGGACCCACTGAAATTGGTAGAGGACCTTGGTTCTATTATCCAGAATTACGTTTTTTTACAGCAAATGCTGATGTATATAACGAAAAAAACAGCGCGGAAAGTCGCTCATTTGATGACATATTCTTAAAAAGACGCTTTAGTGGAGTTATTAAAGGAGTTGCTAATGAAAAAAATGATAGAAAATTCAAAGAATACATTATGTATGGATTAGATCAAGTACTTGCATCTGAACAAATCAAGGATGAGATTCGCAAAATTGAACATGATCTTTGGGAATTCTAATCTAATCCATTTTATAAAAAAAAAGCATGGTTTTTTTAAATCATGCTTTTTTTCTTTTATATATTTGTATTCAAATTTATTATTATGTCGGTAGACTTACTAAAAACACCCATAGAATATCTTAAAGGAGTAGGCCCAATGAGAGCTGAAATCCTAAAAAGGGAGCTAAATATATATGTATATGCCGATTTACTGCATTATTATCCTTATCGTTACCTAGATAGATCAAAAGAATATTTTATAAATGAGATAAATAATGAACAAACTTTAATATTACTAAAAGGGAAAATTACAAATAAAAAAATAATTGGGGAGGGAAGATCTAAACGACTGGTTGTTTGTCTAAAGGATATTCGTGGGGATAGTATAGATTTGGTGTGGTTTAATGCAATTAAATGGGCCTTTAATTACATCATAATTGGAGAGTCATACACCGTATTTGGCCAACCAAACTTTTTTAATGGAAAATTCTCATTAAACCATCCAGATATTGAACTAATAGATTTATCTAATCAAAGCCATGTATCAAAGTCTTTTCTCCCGATGTATAGCACCACAGAAAAAGCCAAAGCAAAGGGATTTGACAATAAAAGTATTGGAAAAATAGTCCAGACTCTTTTAGGGCAAATTAAAGGAATCATTCCAGAAATACTTCCTGAAGTCTATAAAAATCAAAATCACTTGATAGATAGAGAAGATGCACTTTTTAACATTCATTTTCCCTCTTCTACAGAAAAGTTATTAAAGGCACAATATCGATTAAAATTTGAAGAGTTATTTTTTAATCAGTTGAAACTAATTGTTTTAAAATTGGTTAGGACTAGTAAAAGCAAAGGCTTTATTTTTTCGTTAATTGGAAAACACTTTTTAGACTTTTACAACCATTATTTACCCTTTGAGCTTACCAATGCCCAAAAAAAAGTATTAAAAGAGATTAGAGCAGATTTGCAAACAGGGAAACAAATGAATAGACTTTTGCAAGGGGATGTTGGAAGCGGAAAGACCCTTGTAGCTTTAATGTCGATGCTTATTGCCGTTGACAATAAATATCAAGCTTGTTTGATGGCCCCAACAGAGATATTAGCACAACAGCATTTTGTTAGCATTTCTAAAATGCTTTCTAATCAAGATGTAAAAGTAGCCTTACTAACAGGATCGACAAAAAAAACAGCACGTCATCCGATACATGCAGGAATACAATCCGGCGAAATTGATATTTTAATTGGCACACATGCATTGTTAGAAGACAATGTAAAATTTTCGAATCTGGGCTTGGTTATTATTGACGAACAGCATCGTTTTGGGGTAGCTCAACGAGCTAAATTATGGACAAAAAACGAAACAAATCCTCACGTAATGGTGATGACCGCAACTCCAATTCCAAGAACATTGTCCATGACCTTGTATGGAGATTTAGATGTATCCGTAATAGATGAGTTACCACCCGGAAGAAAAGAAATTAAAACCGTTCATTTTTATGACAATAATAGGTTGAAGATTTTGGGGTTTATGAAACAACAAATTGCGTTGGGTAGACAAATATACGTTGTCTTTCCATTGATCTCTGAATCAGAGAAGCTAGATTTAAAGCATTTAGAAGATGGATATGCCTCTTTATCCAGAGATTTCCCCCTTCCTGAATATGCAATTAGCGTTGTTCACGGGAAGATGAAACCTTCTGACAAAGAGTATGAGATGCAACGATTTAAAAAAGGGGAAACCCAAATAATGGTAGCAACTACTGTAATAGAAGTTGGCGTAGATGTTCCCAATGCTTCTGTGATGATTATCGAAGATGCACATCGTTTTGGTCTATCTCAGCTACATCAATTACGGGGAAGAGTTGGTAGAGGGGCTGAACAATCTTTTTGTATCCTTATTTCTACACACAAGTTAACTACTGATGGGAAAAAAAGATTAAATGCGATGGTTTCTACTTCGGATGGTTTTGAGATCGCAAACCTGGATCTCCAGTTAAGAGGACCAGGAGATTTAGATGGAACAAAGCAAAGTGGAATTTTAGATTTCAAAATTGCAGATATTATAAAAGACGAAAAAATTCTGATTGAAGCAAGAAATTCGGCAATCGAATTAATTAAGAACGATCCTCAATTAAAAGATCCGATACACAAAGAAATTTCTAAAAATTTAGCTGAATTAATTAAGAGAAGAGGCAACTGGAGTTTAATAAGCTAAAGAGAGAATATTTTACAAATACAAATCTTCTAGCTTTTCATGAACAAAGGATTGAATCGATGCATATGATTTATCTAAAACATCAATTATATTTGATTTTCCGACCCATCGAGCATCGACAATCGCTTCGGATAACTGAGGAATCAACTTTTCGTTGCTATTGGTAAACATCAAATAATAATGGGTCTCTTTTATACACCATTTATTTGACATGTAATAAATATGGAAAGTGCTACCTAAATACTTATCCAAAACAAGTTCTTTGACTGAAGTTTCTTCAATCACTTCTCTATAAGCAGTTTGATCATGCGTTTCACCTTCTTCAACGTGACCTTTGGGCAAATCCCATTTATTAAATCTATAAATAAAAAGCAGTTCATTATTGGAGTTTCTAACAATTCCACCGGCAGCTGACACATAGTTATACATCGACTTAAGGATGGAAAAAACCTCATCTACTTTTTTACTTGCAACAATAAAAAGGGTTTGAATCTCAATATTTTTCATGAAAGCCCTAACTGTAATAATTAAATCAGAGGGATTAATATAATTATACACTTTCGTATCGAGCTGAAAATCACGATTTTCACAATTTTCAAGAACAACTACCTTTCGATTATTGTAAAATAGTTTGTATATTTGCGACATAATCAACATTTTTAAAGATGAAAGCTTCCCAAGATTGTGCTAAATTCCTTTTGCAAATTAACGCAATTAAATTGAATCCATCAAATCCTTTTACATGGGCATC
>CAZZHH010000081.1:0-11968 GCA_964653595.1 uncultured Lentimicrobiaceae bacterium | reverse complement strand
CATAAACAGATTTTTTTGTCGCTTCGTCAAAAACCCGAACTTCTAAAAGTTTTGTATCTGTTGAACCGCCAAGTATATACTCAAAAATCCCTTTGCGATTTTTCACATAAGGGTCGGAATAAAGTGATTTGACTTGTTCAGAAACTTTTTGAGGGCTGTATGGTTGCTTCTTGTAGGTTTCATAAAGTCGTCCCCATTCAAGTCCACGCATTTCACTTTCAACGTCTGTAAATACAGTTGAAACCCAGTCAATAACGCTGTTAAAATAAGTCTTTAACTCGTTTATGTTTGTGTCAAAACGGTGTTTGCTCATATAGTCGCCAATGTTTCCTTTGCTTACCCAGTCAAGTGCTCTTTCTAAAAACTCTTGTCTGTTTGCACTTCCTGAAACGTAAGCACTCCATTTTTGAATATTAGCGTTTTGAGTGTTGCTAAATTCTTCCTTTCCAAGTGTTACGAAAGGTCCAGAATAAACTGCATTTAGTAATTCTTGATTGTTGAGTGGAACTCCTGCAATGTTTATTGTTCTAAACCATTCTTTAATCTCACTTTCAGTTCCTTCACACTCGTAAATTAAAAGTTTGGTATTCAATATTATTTCTTGCTTGTCTTTAGCAATACCACTAAAATATTGCTCCATTCCGTTCTCGTCTTTGATTGCAAATTTGTTCGTTACGAACCTGCCGAAACTTGTAATACGTTGTTGTCCGTCTAAAACTTCAAATTTGTCGGCACTGACAGTATTGAAATAGATTAGTCCTAATGGATAACCTTTTAAAATGCTTTCAATTACTGCAACATCTCTTTTGCCGTCTGCATAAATGTAATTACGCTGATATTCTGGCTGAATTGTCAGTTTACCTGATAAACCAAAAAGTCCTTTTCCTTCAAGTTCATTATAAACAAAGCCTTCGCAAATTGCTTTAACTGTTATATCCGTTCTAAGTGTTGTTTTCATTACTTATTTCTTGTGTTTTATGAGAACTCTTTGGTAAACTTTCTCTAATATTCCATCACGTAAAACTACACCGCTTGCGTTTAGGTCATAAGTTCCTTTTTTGCCAAACTTGTTTAAATATGCTTGTTTGCACTCAGCAGTTGTATAAACTTTTGTTTTTAAACCGTATAAATCTTCATTTTCACACATCCCTACAATTTCAAATTGTTCAGGTGAGTATTTGTCTAAAAAGCTAATTGGAACACCCATAATACCCGTGTAATCACTTGGAATAGAATCCGTAAATGGTATTTCAATCGCATTATAATTTTGATATTTCTCGAAAGAATCTCTGCCTTTGACTTCCTTGTGTTTACTGAACTTAAAATTATCAGCCATTGTCATAAGCGGTAAGGATTGGTGTCGTCTTCCGTGGTCAATATTTGTAAACCATCTTACACCTTTAATTCTCAGAAATTTGTTGCCATTTTCATCAATGCGCCAACCAGATGCAGTTACGGGATATTCGTCAGGCACTTGAAATTCTCTGTCACCACTTGTAATTGTTGGCCCAAGCCACAATTTATTTGATTTTATAAGTGGGAACACTTCTTTATATGTTATAGCGTTCATATTACCGATAATCAGAAATTGCTTATCAGCTTCAACAATCCAAGCTAAAAATTCACGAAATAGGGAAAAAGGTGGGTTTGTTATAATTATGTCTGCTTCGTTCCTTATTTTTTTTATCTCATCGCTTCTAAAATCTCCATCACCACTCAAATAACTCCATTCCAAGTCATTTACATCAATTTTGCCGTCACCTGATTTGTCTCTCGTTAAGGTGAATATTTTTCCATTTTTCACAGTTTTATATACATCATATTGTGGGTCATTCACTTCAAAGAGTGTCGGCTGATAATTGCTTTTATACTTTTTGCTGTCTGGTGCGTAGCTTGTGCTTATTAATTTTTTAATTCCGAAACGTTCAAAATTTTGGGCAAAGAATTTTGTAAAGTTGCTCCATTCAGGGTCATCACAAGGCAATAGGATAGTTTTACCACGAAATACATCAGAATTATATTCTAAGTAAGCCGTTACTTCCTTTTGTATGTCAATGTATTGAGTATAAAACTCATCATTTTTCGCATTCTTAGCTTTTGTCAAGTCACTGTTTGCCATTTCTCTTTATCTCGTCTTTATATTTTTAATGTCGGTTTCTGTCTTGCGGTGTCGTCCTTTACGCTTGCCTGTAACGGATGGCGGTATGGTTAGTTGCCGATTTCGAAGCACTTTCCTATCAAGTTACAACTACTTTTGATACGAGCTGTGCCGCTCGAATACGCACTGCACCGGTAATTAACTATACCGCGTGTTACCGCCTGGTGTTCATTGTTTCCTGTCATTTTTCTTTCAATTTGCTACTGTTTCTCTGTCTGCGTGCGTTTGGACAGACAAGCTCTATTGCAATTTTAGGTTTGTGCATCGGATTGTGGGAATTGCAATTGTGCTTGGCTGTGTGCGCTGGTATCTCCAATCTTTGTTTTCGTTAAAAAATAATACAATCTTTCAATATTTGTTTTACCTATCACTCTTTTCTCATTTATTTTATAGTGGCATAATTCATACAAACTATTAACCTTTTTGCTTTTAACGAGTTCTATGATTTTAATCCAAAATCTGGTTTGAATATTAGAAGTTTCTGAAAGTTCTTTTGTTGAAAATTCTAAAATCGTTTTTAGTTTTTCGAATAAAGGGTCAGTTGCTAAAATATCAAATTCATATACTTCTATATCAATATCCTCTATGTTTTGTAGGTGTTTTCGCATAATACTCTTAATAATCTCAATTGGTATCCCTCCGTTCATTGCTCCCATCCATGGAAATGCAACTGATTTTATTCCTAATTTTTTATACGTGTTTTTAAATTTAATTAATGTTTCTTCAATCCATTCTTCTTTTGAAGGATATTTCCAATTGTCCTTTATAGCAAAATTTAAAATCCAAGGTGAAGATTTCCTATATGGAAGAATTTGCCCAGGACTTAATTGTTTTTGAAAACAAATTTTTTGATATTCTTTAAACATTTCAGGAAAACGCAATTTAAATTCTAATGCTATCCCTTTTCCCATTGCACCAACACAATTGACAGTATTTACAATTGCCATTGCTTTTGAATTAAATATGTTGCCTTTTATTTCTATATACGACATCTCTTTAATTATTAATTTGTTTTATACAGTTTGTTAATTCTACATATGGATTGTCCCAATGTAAATTTCGGGTATGAAAAGGTAATTTTTCCATAAATTTCAGAATCTGAGTTCCTATATCTGTTTTGAATATTTCAAGTCTTAAAAACGAAATATCACATTTTTTATTAAAACGACTTCTATCAAGTGCATCGGCATCTTTAAGTATCTTCCAAACTCGACTACTCTTAATCTGCGATGGACAAAAATCATCATCTATGGAATGATATTTTACAGCATTTAGAATTTCCATTTGAAGATTAATATCAGAAATAAATCCTTTTATTTTATTTCGATATAAGTTCGCTGAATTTTCTCCATGAATAGAACCTTCTCTATCACTTGTTTTTCCTAAGTCATGAATTATTGCAGCATAAAAAATTGCATTTTTGATTTCATCTGGTAAATCTTTTTCAAAGAATACTAAGAGACAAGTTCCAAATAATACTCTTGCTGTATGAGCGATTCCATGGTAAGAATTAACCATGTGAGGATAAAATAAATTTTTTGAAAGATCTAGTTCTAATTGATTATTTAAATTACTATATACCAACAATACTTCATCAGGAACAGTATAATCATTTATGAATGTTTGTTTATCGTTACTGAAAAAAAATTGGTTGGAATATTCTAAGTTATTAACAGAACCTTTCGCATATACAAACCAATTTCTGTTAGATTCATCAATAAAGCTTAATTGTATGTTTTGTTTTATGTTTCCAAGAGAAACATTAGACTTGAAAATAATTTTGTCTTTGGTTGTTTTAGTAACATCACCTACAAGGATTTCTATTTCCTTTAAGTCTGATGCTCCGTTCAATACAAAATAACCTTCACCATTAAAATTGGTTGAAATGTGCAATTCAGAATCTTCTTCTTCAATTCTTACTCTTGGGTTTTCATTATTGTAATAACTTCTATCAACTACAATCTTTGAAAAAATATCTTTATGCTCTTTTCCTAATAAATTTATGAGAAGCGTTCTATCTGTTTCAGAAGGACAAACAATTTCAAAGTCGGATAAATCATCAAATGAAAGTTCATCTTTTACCAAAAATTCTTGTTGAGCATAGTTCCTATATCTGTTATAATCTTCTTTTGTTGCATATTGTTGTGGTGTGTAATACAAATCATCAAAACCAAATTTGTTTATCATTTTTTCAATGCTTCCAAATTGTGTTAAACTTGTTTGCATATTTCCATTACTAATAAAGCATTTCTTTTCTTCTTTAAACAAAACCTCTTTAAGTGAGAACTTAAAAAATATTGGAATTGGACATTTTGGAAATCCTAAACCCCTTGCTTTATCATACCAAGAAACCCAACCGTAATTTTTGCTACTGTATCCGTCTGTTGTGTTTTTTCCTAAAAATTCATTGTAAAACTGTGTTGGTGTATGCGGTCTATAATAAAAACGTGCATAATCGTGAGCATCGTGTCTTAAATCAATAACACCTTTGCCAGCAGAATCACTAGTTTTAACTGCTTTTTTTCTGCTTTGAATTTTTCTGTTCCTAATTATTTCAACTGCATTATCAATATGTGAGAAATGATAAATACTTCCTTTCCATTCAGACCATTGTTGTTCAATTTTATCAATAAAAATTAAAGTTGCATTCTTGTTTATCTCATCTACAACATAACTTCCTAAAAGTTCTTCAACTCGTTTGTTTTCTTTCAGTCTTGACCAATTCCAATACTGTTTGAACTCTTGAATAATTTCTCTTGTGAATTGTATGTTTGTGTTTGATGAAATCAAATTCCATTCTAAATGTTCTTTGAATTTGTTTAGAATTTCATTGTTCAATGTGAGTTTCCCTGATTCACATATAAAACGCCAATTCCATTTGTCCGCAAAACGTTCAATAAAACCAATATCGTCAAAGTTGATTTGCGGATTTTCTGTAATGCGTTGCCAATGCCATTTGGTTTCAAATTTAGCAAGTATTTCTTTGGTCGGATTTAAACTTGAATGTTGAGAAATGTATTCCCAATCTAAATCAAAATCTTTGGTAAGAGTCAGTATTTCAACCGTTGGTACAAATGATTTGTGTCGTGAAACAGATTTCCAACTCCAAGATTTTGTTTTTGTTTTTTCAATAAATTCAGCATTAAAATCAAGATTTTCGTTTTCGGATAAATAATTCCAATCCCAATCTCTATCCAATAGTTGTAAAAGCGTTTCATTGCTGAACTCAATCTTTTTTCTTTTAGAAAGTGCTTTCCAATCCCAATTCTTATCTTTTAATTCAAGAATAAGTTCGTTAGAAATTTCGGCTTTTTCGTTTTCTGACAAACCTTGCCAATCCCAATTCTTGTCTTTGTTGGAAAGAATTAAGCCACTATCAATTTTAATATCTTTCCGTTTGGAAAGAATTTCGAATTTGATTTTCGGAAATTGTTTTACTACTTCTTCTAAATACTTTTTATTGCTTTTATCCCTTTTCTGTTCAGTTAAAAATCCTCCAAATTCACTAAGATAATCCCAATCCCAATCTTCATTTTTATACTTCTGTAATAAAAGTCTATTGTAATTGATATTTTTGTTTTGGGATAAAACTTGCCAATTCCAATAATCTTCAAATTGTTGCAAATAACGGTCAATATTACTAAACCATTGCTTGCCATTATCCCAATTATCGGGATTGAATTTCTGTTGTATAGCACTACATTCAGAAAATACTGTCCAATTTATTTTTTCGCTGAACTGCTTTAGTGTCCTAATATCAGTTGGAAAGTTTTTATGATTTGAAATATAATTCCAATCCCATTCAAAAACATCTAATTGATTTGTTGCTTCAACAAGCGGGAATAAAGTTTCAAAGGGAAATTTAGCTGTTAAGTCTTTCCAAAACTCTTCTCGTTTTTCCATATCTACCGCAGTCAAACAAGCCGCAATTCTTGGAAGTTGTTTATCTATTGCAAGTTCATTTTCTACTGTAAAAACTTCATTTATCAGATATTTCCAATCAATAAATTGTGCAAAATCTTCTAAGTATTCAAGAATAGTTTCTTTGTCAAGTTTTCGGGTTGCAATTTTCCAATCCCACTTTTCAAACAGTTCATCATCTTCATAACTATCAAGAATTAATTCTTCTGAACTGACTTCTGTAATGAAACTCCAATCCCAAGGGAATTGCTTGTTTGAAAAAATGTATTCTGTTTTTTCTTTTCGTGTTACCGATTTCCAAAATTGAGTTTGTTTTTCGCCCTCTGTTACTTTGTAAAACGCTTCTAAGTTTTTATTCCAAAATTCAATTTCAAAGGCTGTTTGCAATAATATTTCATTCCAAATTAAATTGTTTGAAAACGAAAGTTTTCCAACAAAAGCATTTTCAATAAACATAGAGTTGCTAATCAGTCTTTTGTTTTTCGATATTCCTTCCCAGTTCCAAGCAAAGTCAGGATATTCTTCTATCAAAGTATAATCAGAGATATTTCTGCTAACATTCAAAAATCCGCTTTCTGTTGTGATACGATTGTGAAATTTCAGAAAAATAGTTTTATCCCATTCTACATTTTCATTTGTATCAAAGCCGTTGATGTAATTTTTACTTTCCCATTGTATCAATTCTTGCTCTTCAAAAAAATCAATAAGGTTGATTTTCCAAAGATATTGTTGATGAGCTATAACATAATCTTCGGGCAAATACTGTTTTAAAAGCGTTTTAAAAGTATCATGCTTCAAACATTTGGCGGTTATTTCTTCATTGCTGAAAAAACGATTTAAAACCGTATGCCAATTTAATTTGCTTGCAAGCTCCGAAATGTTTTTGTTTAGAAAATTGAGATTGATTTCCTCCGAAATAAAATTCCAATTCCAATTTTTAGAAATTAGTGTTTGAAGATTATCTCGGTATTTTCTAAACGTATTTTTGAAAACCTCATTCTTACATTCAGTAATTACAAAAAAATCCCAGGGAAAATCTTCAATGTGCTTTTCAATAAACTCGTCAGGAAGATTTTTTGACAAATAATTCCAATCCCAATATTTCGCTTTGAGGTTTGAATTTGAAAGTAACGAAGTTACAAGTTCGGTTTCTTTATATGAAAGTTCTTCAAAATCCCAATCAAAGTTTTCAATTTGTTCTTTTATAAATTCATCATCAAATCTTTCTGTAAGCGTTGTCCAATTCCAATAATCAGCGTATTTCTCAATTACGGATTTAATGCTTTCAATTGGTGCTTTTTTAGAAATAATGCTCCAAATTCCACCGTCTCCGTTTTCACGGAACAATTCAAATATAGTTTTGTCGTTCCAATCAAGTTTTGGATTTCCTGCAAGTTCTTTCCAATTCCATAAGTCAATATACGTTTCAATGTCTTGTTTGCAAATTAAATTTTTCAGTGAAAGAATGTGATGATACATTCCTTTTCTTAGCAACTTGCTTTTAAATTCTGCGTTTTCGGGAAGTCCAATTAAAAATTGAACTTCGGGTTTGTTTGTACCCGATTTAAAAATTGAAAGTTGGAACGAATTATCAAGTGCTGTAATTTCGCTTTGTAGGGAAATATTTTTGTAACTTATTCTTGGTTCGCTTTCATAAAGTTCAACTATTTCGCCTTTGAAAATGTCGTTTCCGAAAAGTTGGAATTGAAGTTTTTGCTTTAATTCAGGATTTTCAAGTGCCTGTTTTTTAAACTCTCTATCGTGAAATAAACGATTTTCTATGTCAAAAACATTCTTGAAAGAAAAATCAAAATTCTCGCCTGTGGCGGTTTGGTTTTCAAATAATTCAGTTGTAGCAAAGTAGTATTTGTATTTGAGTTTACTTTGTATCGCTTCTTGTCCAAATTCGGTTATTTGAATTTTTTGTTCCTTTTCATTTACTAAAATCAGATTGTATTCAGTTAGTCCTTTCAGATAAATTTTAAAAATATCTGTTTCAGCCAAATCTTGTAGGTTGAAACCTAACAAAACTCCTAATTCCGAAAAATTGATTTCATTTCCTTTTGCATTGATGATTGAACAGAAAATTTCATCAATTTCATTGATATTAAATGCTTTTCTATACTGAATTTGGTAAGAAGTGGATTTTACTGTCCACTCAAACGGAAATGTTGCGTATGTCGTTTTAGTGCTATCCATTTTGTTCAACTGCGTTTTGTAATTCTTCTGCACTAATTATTTTTCCGTTCTGATGAATGGTTTCAAAAACGTTTTTGTAAATATCTTTTCGGCAAAAATGTTCACTATTTCCAACCACAATAAGTAATCGTCTTGCTCTTGATAAGGCAACATTCAAACGGTTTGGCGATTCCGCAAAACCTAAACTTTCTTGCAATGGATAACCTAATTCGCCATAAATATCATCGGGTTGTTGTCCTTGAAAAGATGCCAATTTGTTGCTACGCACCATTGAAACGATAATGATGTTCCTTTCCATTCCTTGAAATCTATCAACCGTGCTTAACCGAATAGGAACTTCATTATGTTTTTCTTTCAGCATTTTGTTGATGTAGTGAATTTGCTTTCCGTAAAAACTAATCAAACCGATTTGTTTTTCTTCCAAACTTTTGTTTGAAAGCCATTTGTCAAATTCATTTTTCCCTTTACAGTTTTTGAGAATGTTTAAAATGTTGTCAATCGCTTCAATTTCTCCGAAATTAACTCTTGAAGTTCCTTCTTGAATTTCGGGTGTTGTTACATTTACCCAAATGGTATGTGTTTCGGGTGTTATAATGTTTGTGAATTGTAAACCGTGATACCTTGAATCCCATTTGTCAAACGAATCGTGATAAGATTCTTTTAAGGGTAATCCACACTGTAAACCTTTTTCACTATCACTTTTATAAAATTGACTTATTACTTCATTGATTGAAGGGTGCATACGGTATTGTGTGTCAAATGTTCCTTTAATGCTTTCGTGAATGTTTGTAAACAATCTTTCAAATTGCGATGTTTCAAATTCTTTATGTGAAAGGGTTTTGGCTAACACTTTTTCGCCAATGGAAACAAGTAAATCTTTGATTTCTTCTCCATCAATCATTGGTGGTAATTGTCTATGGTCGCCTACAATAATTGATTTTTTCCCAAACAAAACAGGTAAAGCAAGTTCGGGCGGTGTCGCTTTACTCGCTTCGTCCATAATTACGGTGTCAAAATCTATGTTTGTGCGGTCACAATCTCTGAAATCGTTCTCTTGATAGCTTTTTCGGTTGAAAACATTCAAGTATGAACGAAAAAATGAAGTCCATTTATTTTCAGAATTTAGTTTTCCGATTGAGCTTCCTGTCGCACCAATCAAATTCACATATTCCAAATACTTGTTAACAAAAAGTTTCTTGGTTTCATTATTTGGCTTTTGCAAATGGTTTTTCCATTTGTCTAATGCCGAATCAATTTGTTCATTGTCTTGGTTTGAAACCCTGTTTGCAATATTGTTTACCCAATAAGAAACTGTGTTGCTTTGTGCTGAATTGCTTTTTTGCCAATCTTCAATGGCTTCAAGCGAATAAAAATATCCTTCCGATTCTAAGTTTTCAGTATTGCCAAAACGAATTGGTTTTACAACATTGTTTTCTCCGTTTTTCAATCTATCAATTGCATTATCAACAGCAAGATTGGTTTCAGAAGTCAAAAGAATTTTTTGTCTTGGTTCTTTTCTGATGTGTTGCCAAATTATTTCAGCGATTGCCGTTGATTTGCCTGTTCCAGGCGGTCCTTGAATTAAAGCTAATTCATCCGCGTAAAGCGATTTGTAAATTGCTTGCCGTTGCGATTCATTTAATGATTTAGAAAAAAGATTGTTTTCAAAGTCCTGCCATTCAGCACTCGTTTTGTTTAGCAAATAATCAATATTTTCAATGATTTTAGCTTTTGATGAATCGTATAAAAAAACTTTGGCGTTGTCATTTGGCAATTTCGTTTTTTTATCATCAAGTTTAAGAACAGTATCTTCTAAACGTTTTATTTTGTCTTTTTCGCCTTTTAAATCGGGAAAAATGGCTTTTACTTTTTCTTCCGAAATGTTCTCTTTCACTTCTTCAATCCTTTCTTCATCAACTACAAAATACAAATCTGGATAATCAACCTTTTGCAATTTGCCCAAATAGTATTTTTCGCTTGGATTGCCGAAATAAAATTCTTCTCGTAGAAGTTTGGAAAGTTTATCTTCTTCCTGTTCAACTTTCAATTCAAAGTTTTCTTCACAAAGATATTTCTCTTGAAACCTATCATTTATTAAACATTCAAATTTTTCTTGATTAATTAATGGATATAATTCATTTTCTAATATAGCAAGAGAGAAATTTAAATTACCATCTCCTGCTTTGTAGAATTGTCTGAATATGAGTTTCTCTCCGTTGGCAATTAGCTTTGTATGAAGACTTGGCAATTCTTTTTTCAAATTGCTTTGCAATTCGTGTAAACCTGTTTCAAACTTGATATTGAATTTGAATTTATGTCTTTCTCCCCTGTCGTATATTTCAAAGAATGTAAACGATTTAATGAAATTCATTTTTTCGTTTAGTTCTTCTTCGGTTTCAAAGTCAAATGAAATAGTTCTATGGGCTTGGCTTATTTGAAAATTGTCTCCGTGTATTTCAGAAAACAGTCTATTCCAAAAAACATCTTCATTTCTTTCAAGTTCGTCAATTCCTGAATCAATTTTTTTGTAATCAAAAGAGTAATCGGTTTTGTAGTGAAAATCAAAAGGATTATCAGGAAAATATTTTTTGAGTGTTCTTTTTAAGCGAAATGCTTCATTACTTAAATCCGATTCGAATTGTTCGTAGAAATTATTATCGTATTCAAAACAGAGTCGGTTTTCTTGTTGCTTGGTAAATGTAATTCCTTGATTTTCTAATATTTCAATTTGTCTTTTTAGATTTTCAGCACTTTCAAACGTAAAGTTTAATTGATTTGCTCGTTTGGATAAGCCAAAATGTTTTTCAAACAGTTCAAAAACATTTTGGTGTAATTCACCTAAAACAGTTATTTTATTTCCGTTTTGAGATATTTCAATGTTTCGATAAAATGTAGAAATTAAAAATGAAAGCGAAGGTTTTATTTGAAAAACTGCGCCTACTTTTTTATTGAATTTAAGTCCTTGTATTACACTTGCTTTCTCCCATTCATCTAAGGTTAAAAATATTAGTCCTGAATTCTTAAAATGATAATTTGTCGGCAGTTCTCCAATTACATTCTTTAATTCCTCTTTACTGTTATTTCCTTGCCCTGTGATTAGTCCTTCAATAACAGGGTTTTCATTAAAGTCAATGTAACAAATTTCAGCAAGTTCTTTCAGCTTGCTAAGTTTTTCAGTTGTGATGTTTGCTATGTTGGCTACGCTTGTCTGAATATATCCGCTTTCAAAATCAAAGTCTTTTAAATTGAAAACATCCTCAACTTCTTTCTTAAATACTTGTTTGAAAATTTCTTGGTCAATTGAAAGATTTAATTTCAGTCCGTTAATTTGAACAGATTTTGTTGTGTCAATTCCAATAGGTTTAGATTTATGTTCTAAGATTTTGGATTGTGCCGTAATATATTTTTTCCAAACGTCTTTTTGGCTCATATTCTTATTTCAGTCAGTTTAAAATGAATTTATCTGCTCAATAAGAGCCTGTGTGTCGGAAAAAAAACAGCTCTTTTGCAAACTTTGGTTGTGAGTCGGCTTGTGCGGTTTGCAAATGTGCTGTTTTGTGCGTTGGCTGTTCATTATATCGTTTTTCTTTTTTTTGTCTTTTAGTAGCAAATTGTCAATTGTTGTACTGTCTTTTTACACTTGGCGGTAACGCCCCAAGGCTAGAAATTGTGGCGGATTTTCCCCCGTTT
>CAZZHH010000080.1:0-12805 GCA_964653595.1 uncultured Lentimicrobiaceae bacterium | reverse complement strand
TTGTTTTTCTAAGGTGCAAAGATATGAAATTAAATGATGACCTCTATAAATTTATTATTGATGGAGAATTATATCAAAGAGTTGGCTTTAAAATATAATCAAATGGAGTTTGTTAAAGAGTTAGATAAATAGATTATGTTGAGCAGACCATCCTTTTGAATTACCGATAAATATTTATTGAGAAATTAAGCATTTTATCTCCCTTTTTAGATTAGAAAATTTTGATGAATTACTGGGATGGAGTATTTGTGCTTCAAATTAAACAAATCCATGTTTTTTTTAGAAGATAAGTTTAACCAATTCATCTGTTTTTTTGTTTTTTAAGAATATTAATTTTGTTTTTTTTGTTTTATTTTTGTTTCTTTGTAGTTAATAATTATACAAATAACATATTCTAATGAGAAATCTTTTATTGTTGAGCAATTCTACCAATTACGGAGAAGCATATTTAGGTTGGGCAATGGCTGAAATTGAGTTATTCGTTCAAAGTAACTCTATCAAAGAGGCTCTATTTATCCCTTATGCCGGTGTTACCGTAAATTTTGATGCATACGAAGCAAAAGTTATCCCTCCGTTTAAGAAAATAGGAGTTGACATTAAATCGATACATCGTTGCGATAATCCTATTAAAGCTGTAAAAGAGGCTAAGTGCATCGTTGTTGGAGGTGGAAATACATTTCAACTAGTTCATCATTTGCATGAACATAAAATTATGAGTGCTATTCGAAACAGAGCATTAGAAGGAATGCCATATATTGGATGGAGTGCAGGGTCAAATATTGCAGCACCTACGTTGAAAACCACGAACGACATGCCTATAATCATGCCCGAAAGTTTCGACTGTTTAAACCTTGTTTCTTTCCAAATAAATCCACATTATCTAGATCAAAATGAAGTTATCGACCATATGATAAAACATGGTGGAGAGACACGCGAAGATAGAATAAATGAGTTCTTGGAAATAAACCAACAAATTACTGTTGTTGGACTTAGAGAGGCATGTGCATTACGCTTAGATGCAAATATGATGACATTGAGAGGAGGTAAATCTCTTCGTGTTTTCAAATATGGTCAAGAACCTAAGGAGTATGCAAATTGTGAAGATATTCAATTTTTATTAAAATAAAACAAATTGATTATGAGTAATTTATCAACAAAATATGTAGGACTTAATCTTAAAAGTCCAATCATTGCAGGTAGTTGTGGAATGACAAATTCTATTGAGCACCTCATCGAAATAGAAAAAGCAGGTGCTGGTGCAGTGGTGTTAAAATCAATTTTTGAAGAGCAAATAGCAAACGAAGCTAGCAAGAATATCCTTGATCAGAACTTAGATTTCATGTACACTGAGGCTATAGATTACATAAATAATTATACTGAAATTCAAAAAATTGAAGAGTATATTCAACTAATCAAAGATGCTAAAAAGGCAATTTCTATTCCCGTTATTGCTAGTATTAATTGTACTTCTGCTGGGGAATGGACAAAGTATGCGAAAAAATTTCAAGATGCTGGAGCAGACGCTATTGAGTTGAATATTTTTATTCTCCCTGTAGATTTTAACATTAACTCGGATCAATACGAAAATCAATATTTTGAAATTATTGATAAGGTAAAAAAAGAAGTTTCTATTCCTATATCAGTTAAAACCAGTTTATATTTCTCTGGGTTTGCAAAAATGATGGAAAAAATGTCATGGTCAGGTGTTGATGGTATTGTGATGTTTAATCGTTTTTATTCACCAGATATTGACATTGATAATTTTAAAATTCATGCTTCCAATATCTTTAGCAAAGGAGATGAATACACTTTACCGTTGCGTTGGACTGCAATAATGTTTGATCGATTTAAAGCCGATTTGTGTGCTTCAACTGGTGTTCACGATGGAGAAACAGTAGTTAAAATGTTGCTTGCAGGCGCTAATGCAGTTCAAGTTGCATCTGTATTATATAAGCCTGGTATTAAAGTGATTGCAGAAATGAATCTGTTTCTAGAAAACTGGATGAAAAAGCATAATTATAGTTCTATCGATCAGTTTAGAGGGAAAATGAGTTATAAAAATATTGAAAATCCTTCTTCTTACCAGAGAATTCAGTTTATGAAATACTTTGCAGGTATTGAATAATTTTGGTGAATTTATAAAAAAAGAGCTTGATTTTTCAAGCTCTTTTTTTAAATTGTTTATTTTACAATGAATTTAGATGTTCGAATATGTTTTGTTTTTGTTTCTATAGACAAAGTGTACATTCCGTTTGGTAAATTCCCAATATCTATGGATTTCTTATTATTGCCTACTTGAGCATAGACGGGGGTCGCAGAAATAAGTTTTCCAGTAACATCGAATATCATACAAGTAGCTTCTTCTGCTGAGTTAACCGAAAATTCTACGAATATTTCGCCATGAGCGGGATTTGGATACAACATATTTAAAAAAAGTTGTTTGTTCTCTTTTATCATTGTAGAAAGAGGTTGCGATTTAAGCTGAACTTCATCGATGATTAATTGACTTCCAATACACGCAGATGTGGCATTCCAAGTAGATGAACCCAAATAAATGACAATAGTATCGGGGGTAATCAAGGTGTTAAAAGGTAAAGAAAATTGAGTATAAGTAGATGCGCTATAAAGATATTTGAAATTCCATAAAAGGGTTGTTCCATCCTTTTTAAGTTGTACTCCCACAATTGCTGTGTCTATACCTTGAGGCGTGTATTTGTAATAACCAATGAGTGTGTCGGCGTTGAGAGTAAAAGGTTGTCCTCCTATAGGCCCATTATCTGATTGTTGCCCATTAAATGTGACATTGAGAATGTTTCCTCCAATTTGTATCGTCTTGATATTTGCAGCAAAAACACCAGCATATTTATCCGTCGTTTTACTTACACTTCCATTATTCAAGTAGTCGAACAGTGTTAACCATTCTGTAGGTTTTTCAAAAGTTAAAGTGTTCCATGATTCGAAATTGGAATTAGGAATTTGCTGTGTAATGCCAGTTCCTACAAAGGAAATGTCGTCCATGGTAATCCAGCTACCAGGCCTTGCTACAAATTCTGTAAAAGGGTTGCTGGATGCAAAGCCTACCAACGTAGTATCACAAGTAAATCCAGTTGGTAAATTTAATGGAAAACTGAATCTCGTATAAGTGCTATGAGTTCCCTTTAAAAAGAACATGTTTTGGTAAACTGGTGCGCCGTTTAGACTAAATGAGACCAACAAAAGAGCACTATCGGAACTTACGATATTAGATTTATACCAACCAACGATGCTGTCTGGTTTTTGGGTGTAGGGGTATCCGCCTTCTGGTCCGTTTTCTCCGGTTTTTCCAAAAACAACGTATCCAAATGTGGTGTCATTATTTATTACTTTAGTTTCTGCCTTGCAAGCATACATGCCTGAGTGTGAATCGGTAACTTTAGTAACCAGAAATTGTCCCGAACCACCATACCGATGAAACATTTCAAGATTTGCTGTTACCGCACCTGTTGGCTCATTAATGTCGACAGATTGCCATGTTTCGAAATCTCCATTGAGGATAGATTGAGTTTTTCCAACGAAAATTGAAATAGATAATATTAAAAACAGTGTAATGATTTTTTTCATAATTCCCTCCTTTTTTTTATATATATAAACAAAGATAGTAAAAAATTAGTTAAAAATCAATATTGAAAGGTGTATTTGTTATTGATAATTACTTATATTGTGCTTTTTTAATAATTTCTTGTTGTAATTTTTTTGGAAGTTTTTTAACTACTTCTTGATAAGAATTGTCAATCCATTCGAGGATTAATTTATCCGATACACTTCCGTTTATGGTAATGGTATTCCATAGTTTTTTGTTCATGTGATATCCTGGAGTTACACATGAAAACCTTTCTCTCAACTCCGCTGCCAATTCAGGATCACATTTAACGTTGATTTTTGGGAAATCGGGCTCGTCTAGGGATATCAATATAAACATTTTATTCATCACTTTAATTACAAGAGTTTTGTCATCGAACGGGAGTGACTCTTCGGTGAATGGTTTGGAAAGGCAATAGTTTCTAATTTCGAGGATGTCCATAATTTTTTTATTGTTTTTTATATTACTAATTCGGACTTTGAGGTGATAAAATTACTAAATTTGCATACTTAAAAGAAAACAATCATCAATTATTAATGAAGGCAACTAATTTTTCTAGTCGAAAAAGTACTTTTATTAGTCTCTTTGTATTCATGGGACTAGTTTTTTTTGCCCGATTATTTTATCTTCAAATTATTGATGATAGTTCTGTGTTATATGCTAATAGGAATGCATTACGATATGTAGTTCAACATCCGGCAAGGGGTATTATTTACGATCGCAATGGCAAGTTGATGACCTATAATGAGGCCACATACGATTTAATGGTGATCCCAAATCAGGTAAAACAGTTGGATACTGCTGATTTGTGTAGTATTTTAGGGCTGACGTCTGAGGAGGTAAGAACGCGTTTAGAAAAAGCAACTGCTTATTCTCGATTCTCTTCTTCCATTTTTGAGAAACAGATTTCGAATAATGTGTATGGATATTTGGAAGAGAAGTTATATAAGTTTCAAGGGTTTTATGTACAATCGCGTACACTACGAAAATACCCAAATCCCTCTGCAGCCCATACACTTGGGTATGTAGGTGAGGTAAATGATGCAATTATTGGGAAGCAGCCCTATTATAAACCTGGTGATTATATTGGAGTTAGCGGAATAGAGAAATCATACGAAGAGTTGTTACGAGGAAGAAAAGGGGTTAGAGTAACGATGGTGGATGTTCATAATAGAGAAAAGGGTTCGTTTAGAGATGGATTATATGATACAGTTGCTCAGGCTGGATTAAGTTTGTGGTCGAGCATTGATTTAGAGTTGCAGGCTTATGGAGAGAAGTTAATGCAAGGCAAAAAGGGTAGTATTGTGGCTATTGAGCCAGGTAGTGGTGAGATATTGGCAATTGTATCTAGTCCAACCTATGATCCAAACTTGATGGTTGGGAGAGATAGAGCCAAAAACTATGTAAATTTATTACGTGATTCTATCAATAATCCTCTTTTTAACAGGGCGTTAATGGCAATGTACCCTCCCGGTTCAACGTTTAAAATTGTAAATGCATTGATAGGGGAGCAAGAAGGTGTTCTAAAGCCTTCTACCAGATATTCTTGTGAGATGGGATTTCATGCTGGTAGTTTAACTGTTAAGTGCCATCCTCATCCATCTCCTCTCGATTTAGCCCAGTCTGTACAAAATTCGTGTAATGCCTATTACTGTAAAGCTTTTAAAGCAATAATCGATAATCCCAGAAAGTTTAAAAAACCTAAAGATGGTTATAATAATTGGAGAAATTATGTTCTTAAAATGGGCTTTGGAAGAAAGTTTAATTCCGATTTGCCATACGAGTTAAAAGGCATTTTACCTACCGCAGAATATTACGATAAAACACGGGGAAAGAATGCTTGGAGAGCGTTATCCATAATTTCTTTATCTATTGGACAAGGTGAATTAGGGACTACACCTTTACAGTTGGCAAATCTAGCTGCAATTATTGCAAATAGAGGTTATTATTTTACCCCTCATGTTGTGAAATCAATTGGAAATGAAAAGAATAAGAATATGCGTTTTCTGACTCCTAATGAAACAGGAATCGACTCTAAACATTTTATTCCCATCGTGGAGGGAATGCAAGATGCTGTTTTAAAGGGAACAGCTACATCTGCAAAACAACAAGATATTCCAATCGCAGGTAAAACGGGTACAGCTCAAAATCCACATGGTCAACCCCACTCATTGTTTATCTGTTTTGCACCTATCGACAAACCAAAGATAGCGATGTGCGTAATCGTTGAAAATGGAGGATATGGTGGTGCAGTAGCAGCTCCCATTGCTAGTTTGATGATAGAATATTATACAAAACGGAAAGTGTCTAAACTGGATTTAGAAGAGAGAATAATTAACACTAATTTGATTCGAAGGTGATAAGAGAATATAAATCGAAGGGACTTTTTGCAAATATAGATAAGCCACTAGTGTTGCTCTATACTATTTTGGTATTCTTTGGTCTACTCAATATTTATGCTGCAGTTTACAACGATGATCATTCTAGTATTTTTGATTTCTCACAAAGTTATGGCAAACAGTTGATATGGATTTTTACCGCTTTTTTAATCGGATTATTTGTCATCGTCATTGATTCTAAGTTTTATACTACGTTTGCTTTTGTATTTTATGGGGTTAGTATACTATTGCTATTTGTAGTTCTTTTTGTTGGAAAAGAGATTGCCGGCTCAAAATCCTGGTTAGGGGTTGGAGATTTTGGGATTCAGCCTTCCGAATTTGCAAAAATTGCTACAGCAATGGCTGTTGCCAAGTTATTGGGCGAATCTAATAGGAATATTAATCAAAAGACTACTCGTTTTGTAGCCTATTTGTTACTTGCTCTTCCCATTTTATTTATTCTGTTTCAAAACGATACAGGCTCTTCAATTGTCTTTTTATCTTTCTTTTTGGTATTCTATCGTGAAGGGATGAATGGGACTATTATTTGGTTTGGGCTTTTAGCTGTATTTATATTCATTTTTACCTTAATTTTCAACCTGTGGTATGTAATTCTTTTTTTAAGCGTTGTTGGGCTTATTGTATGGTTTTTTACTAGAAAGTACAAAAGAGCAGTTTATACCATTGCATTAATTTATATATTATCCATTGGATTTACATTTGGGGTAGAATATGTTTTTGCAAATATTTTGCAAGATCATCAGCGCGATCGTGTGGAGATATTGCTTGGGTTAAAGTCAGACCCTAAGGGAGTTGGATATAATGTAAATCAATCTAAAATAGCGATTGGTTCTGGGGGATTTCTTGGAAAGGGGTTTTTAGAAGGTACACAAACAAAGTTTAAGTTTGTCCCAGAACAAAGTACCGATTTCATTTTTTGCACTGTAGGAGAAGAATGGGGTTTTATAGGTAGCTCTTTTCTGGTATTCATCTTTTTTTTACTAATCATTAGAATTGTAATTTTAGCAGAAAAACAACGCTCAGCCTTTAGTCGAATATATGGATATGGTGTTGCAATGATTTTGTTTACACATATTGTAATAAATATTGGTATGACAATGGGGATTATGCCTGTAATTGGAATTCCTTTGCCATTTTTAAGTTATGGAGGATCTTCCTTGTGGTCTTTTACGTTATTGTTGTTTATCTTCATTCGATTAGATATGAATAAAAAAGACATTATTTAATTTTTATGTATGGATAATT
Source organism: uncultured Lentimicrobiaceae bacterium (assembly GCA_964653595.1). Taxonomy (GTDB): domain Bacteria; phylum Bacteroidota; class Bacteroidia; order Bacteroidales; family WCHB1-69; genus JBAXTE01. Next base: position 5,542 of record CAZZHH010000080.1, on the reverse strand, counting down.
TAATCAAAAATATGGAAAAGAGTTTAGCTCATAAAAGGGTATTAGTGATTGGAGATGTAATGATGGATGCGTACCTTTTTGGAGCAGTGAATAGAATTTCGCCCGAAGCACCCGTTCCTATTGTGAATTTGGCAACACGTGACAACAGGTTAGGAGGCGCTGCAAATGTTGCTCTCAATATCCAAGCACTAGGAGCAAAACCTATTTTGTGTTCTGTAGTAGGTGATGATGAAAAAGGAAAAGAGTTTATCCAATTGATGATATCATTAGGTTTGTCTACGGAATGTATGATAACCAGCAACGAACGTATCACCACAGTTAAGTTTAGAATTATCGGCAATAATGTACAATTGTTGAGGGTAGATGAGGAGATCGATTGTGAGTTAATTGCGGAGGATAGGGATGCTCTTTTATTAAAAATTTCGAGATTTATCCAGCAAGGAGAAGTGGATGCAATAATTTTTGAAGATTACGACAAGGGAGTTATCTCGAAATCTCTAATTGAATCGGTAATTAACATGGCATCTATGGCAAATATACCCGTAGCAGTAGACCCCAAAAAGCGAAATTTTAATCATTACCAAGGGAGTACCATTTTCAAACCTAATTTGAAAGAGCTAAAAGAGGGCACTAAGGCAAATATCAATTTCTCTGACATCCATTCTTTAATAAGTCTAGTGGAGAGCTACCTATTGAAAAATCAAATAAAAATTGCCTTGATTACGTTAAGTGAAAAAGGGGTATTGATCGTTTGGCAATCGGAGAGTGGATATCAACACAAATTGATACCTGCTCATCATCGGAATATTGTCGATGTTTCGGGTGCTGGAGATACCGTAATTAGTGTTGCCACCCTTTGTTTATCTTTGGGATTTTCACCAGAAAGTATTGCTTCTATTGCAAATTTATCGGGTGGATTGGTATGTGAAGAGGTGGGTGTTGTTCCGGTGAATAAAGAAAAATTGATGCATGAAATCTCTCGTTTACAATTGTTATCAATAGGATAAATATGCCTCAAATCTCAAAAGACAAAAAGTTCGTTGCAAACATGTTTAATGATATTGCTCCAATTTATGACTCTACGGGTCATATACTCTCACTGGGTATTGATAAAATTTGGAGAAAAAAAATGAAAAAAGAGATTGCAAAAATGTCCATTTGTCCAATATCAATATTAGATATTGCTACAGGTACTGGCGATTTAGCAATTGAACTGTCTTCTTTAAAAAAATGCAATATTATTGGCATCGATATATCCCAAAATATGCTAGCAATTGCGAAAGAGAAAGTGAATAAAAAGCAGATTCAAAATATTACCTTTGTGGATGGCGACGCTATGCAGATTCCATTTCCAGATAATTCTTTTGATGTTGTTACCATCTCTTTTGGAATCAGAAATTTTGAAAATATGGAGGTTGGTATTACTGAAATTAAAAGAGTTTTGAAACCAAACGGTGCATATTTTATATTGGAGCTAACTCGTCCATCTGGATTTGTAAAGCACTTTTATTTATTCTACCTTCGACATTTACTACCAACTATAGGTGCGTTGTTCTCAAAAAATAAATCTGCTTATGTTTATTTAAAAGAGACTATTCACGATTTTTATCAAGATGAGGCCCTAAATGCGTTCTTTATTAAAAGTGGGTTTAAAGGTTGTCGTTTTTTTTCATACTCTTTCGGGATATCAACTTTGTATACTGGGGTAAAATAATATCTATAATTAAATTTAAAAAGTTGCTATTAAAATAAAATAAATATTCATGCGTTTAATGGAAAATGTTTTAAAAAATAGATTTGTGAAGAATAGAATATCTCTACTATTGGTTATGTTTGTCCTTAATGTTGCTGGGTTAAGTCAGAATTCTCGTTCGATGAATTTACCAAAATATGATTTAAAAAAATATCATTTTGGATTTTTGTTGGCGTACAATCAATTTGATTTTACCATTAAGCCATATACCAATTTAAATTCATTCGATTCTCTCATGGTTGTAGAATCTCAACCTCAGAGTGGTTTTAACTTGGGTGTAATATCCAATTTGAGATTAAACAATCATTTTGATTTGCGGTTTACCCCAACTTTGTCTTTCGGCGATCGGATTATCAATTATACGATTAATTATAGAGATACAATCAGTCAAGTTGTGAAAAAAACGGTAGAGTCTACCTATATTGATTTTCCATTATTGTTAAAGTTTAAGTCAAGCAGAATGCATAATGCTCGTGTTTATGTTATTAGTGGCTTCAATTTTAGCATTGATATGGCTTCTCAAGCAAAAAAGAAAAATGAGCAAAAAAACGAAGTAATGATTAAACTTCTTCGTAATGACTACTCTTTTCAGGCAGGAGTAGGCGCTGATTTCTATCTTACCTATTTTAAGTTTGCGGTGGAGTTTAAAATGGCATATGGATTCCGTGATTTAATTCAGCGGGAGGGAAATCTGTTTTCTAACTCCATTGAACGGTTAAATTCCAAAGTGATGCAAATTTCTTTTTTGTTTGAATAATAACGATGCCTATTCATGATACACGAAATTGATATACGTATTCCTGCTATTTTATCTCAAAATGCAGATGATGTTAAAAGCAGAATTGCAGATAAATTGTCTATTCCTTCCGGAAATATTACCGAGGTAAAATTGTTGAAACGATCTATTGATGCTCGCCGAAAACCTATTATGTATCTTTTAAGATATTCCGTATCTATTGGCGAATCACTTCCTTTGAATTCATTTTTCGACCAACATAGTTTACCCAATGTTTCATCTGGGAAAAAGGTAATCATTGTAGGAGCTGGACCTGCAGGTTTGTTTGCTGCTCTTAAATTTATAGAATTAGGAGTTAAGCCAGTAATACTTGAGATGGGAAAAGATGTGAGTGATAGAAAGTTAGATATTTCCGATTTAAATAGAAATTTGAGGATTAATACCGATTCAAATTGGTGTTTTGGGGAAGGAGGAGCAGGCACATTTTCGGATGGTAAATTATACACCCGATCTACTAAACGGGGCGATGTTTCGTCCATTTTATCCATTCTTATTAGTCACGGTGCCAACCCAGATATTTTAATTGAATCTCATGCTCATATAGGTACAGATAAGTTGCCAACCATAATTTCCAATATTAAAAAGACAATTATAAGATGTGGGGGCGAGGTTCATTTTAATTCAAAAATAGTGGATATCTTGCTCGAAAAAAATCGAGTGAAGGCACTGATAGATAAAGAGTCGAATGAGCATGTTGCCGAAGCATATGTATTTGCTACTGGTCATTCGGCAATAGATATTTACGAACTTTTTGATCGCAAAAAAATTTCTCTTGAACAAAAATCTTTTGCTATGGGGTTTAGAGTTGAACATCCCCAATCGTTGATAGATTCTGCTCAATATAAATTACCTCATAGGCCCGATTTTTTACCAGCAGCATCTTATTCTTTAGTGCAGCAAGTGGATGGGAGAGGGGTGTTCTCATTTTGCATGTGTCCAGGAGGTGTTATCGTTCCAGCTTCAACTATGGATCAGCATTTGGTGTTAAATGGGATGTCCAATTCACAACGAAACTCTCCATACGCAAATGCAGGCATTGTGGTTTCTGTTGAACCATCGGACATTTTGGAGTATTCTAGTCATGGACCTTTAGCAGGTCTTAGATTTCAAAAAGAGATGGAACATCGTGCTTGGCTTTCTGGTGGAGGAGGGTTAGTAGCTCCAGCTCAGAGATTAATTGATTTTTTGAACAACAAAATTTCAATATCTTTGCCTAAGTGCTCTTATCATCCAGGAGTCGTTTCTTCTAATTTAGCGGATATTTATCCCGATTTTATTACTTCTCGGTTACAAAAAGCATTTTTGCAATTTGATAAGAAATTGAAAGGTTTTATCTCTTCTGATGCAATCCTTGTTGGTATTGAATCTCGAACCTCTTCCCCTGTTCGAATTCCAAGAAATATGGATACCTTTGCACACGTGGAATTTGATAATTTATTTCCGGTGGGAGAAGGAGCTGGATATGCCGGAGGAATTACATCTTCGGCACTAGATGGTCAGAATTGTGCCGAAAAGATTGCAAAAATATTACATTAACATTTAAAATTAATGACAATGGAAAACGAAGAAATTTTTAAGCTACTAGCAAGTAAAGGGAACTTTAAACAAGATGTATTCGAAACTACCCAAAAAGGTTTTAATGGAATAAAATCGTTGGCTAAAAAGTTTATTGATGAATTTCATTCAAAATATGCAGCAGAAAATCCAAGGGTTAATGTTTCTATTATCAATAATACCGATTTTGAATTCTCCTTTAATTTTGCTGGGGATATGCTAGTATTTCTGATGCACTCCAATGTGTTTGAGTTTCCTAGAGCTCACGATGTATTCAAAATACCATATGTAAAAGAAGATCAAAAGCGATCTTATTGTGGTATTATTAATATTTATAATTTTTTGGCAGACTCGTATAAATACAATAGAATCAACGATACTGGATATTTAATTGGTAGGATTTTTATTAATCATGAAAATCACTATTACATTGAAGGGAAACATGAACTTGGACTTCAATTTAATAATTTTTCGAATAATGTTTTTACCGAAGAAGTAATTGCCAATGTTTTTAAAGCTGCAATAAATTATGCAATAAATTTCGATTTGTTAATCCCTCCTTATGATAATTTAAAAGAAATTTCGGTTTATGATATTTTGCAATTAGAAATTCAAAGCTCTACTATAAAAACCGCAAAACGAATGGGTTTCAAGTTTCAAGCCGATAGAGATGAAGTTAAAGGATGACAAAAGTGAAAAAAATCATTTTTTTTTGAAAAAAAATTTGGAGATTAGAAAAAAAATCGTACCTTTGCACTGTTCTTAACAACACGGTCAGTTCGTCTAGGGGTTAGGACGCCAGGTTTTCATCCTGGAAACAGGGGTTCGATTCCCCTACCGACTACAAAAAGAGGTTGACTTATCAATCTCTTTTTTTTATTCCAACTTATGCAGGTGATCCCAAAAAAATATACAACGTAAAACAATTAAACCAACACTTTATATAAACATAATTAATGTAATGTGAATGAATGAAATGTAAAATAATAATACTAAATTTAAACCTATTTTTGTTTTAGCCTATAACAAAAAAAAAAACACAACCGCTTTCGATTGTGTTTCTTAGTTTTAAAATTTGACTTGTTTTTTAATTTACATATTGAATAACTCAGAATGAGTTCCTATTCTATATATATTAATATCTAAATCAATTTTAATCCAAATTATAAGAAGATCATAATCTAAATGCGCTTCTTCTGAATTTTTGTATTTTCCCTTTAAAGCATGGGTTTTATATTTTATTATTGGGAGTGTTCCAGTCTCTTCTAAAATACTAAGTGCTTCTGTTAATTTAACCTGTATTGATTTATTATTTTTTAGCTTCTTAAAATCTTTTTTAAATTCAAGTAATAAATGCAACTTTACAGGGTGAAATAATAAATATTTTTTTCAGAAGAAAGAGAGAAAAGCTTTCTCCCTTTCCGTCTGAATGGAATAAA
>CAZZHH010000079.1:0-13499 GCA_964653595.1 uncultured Lentimicrobiaceae bacterium | reverse complement strand
TTAATTCAAAGATTTAATATCATCTGCTCGATTTAACAAGTTATATTGATTTATTCAACATTTTTACATAATACCATTAGGTAGAGTAGGAAGTTAATTTATCTTTCCAAAAATAAATGCTGGGATTTAAAATAAATTAATTCCAATATTTTTTATTTATTAGTACAATTTTAAAAAAAAAGTGTAATTTTATTCAATGATAATAAATTGAAATATTATTTAAATGAATAAACTTTTTTCTTTTACCATTTTTTTGCTTCTTTCAACCAATGTTTTAGGTGGGTTTGATCCAACTGCTAAAGGTGGACATTCGGCTTCAATGGCTTATAACTCTGTGACTTCCAATGATTTTTGGTCGGTATTTAACAATCCATCCGGTATGGCTTGGAATCCCAAGTTTGCTGCAGGAGCTTTTTTTGATAATCGATATTTGGTAAAAGAGTTGAGTACCAGAGGGTTTGGAGTTACCATACCCATTGCGAATAATGACGTTTTCGGATTATCTTTCTCTCAATATGGTTATTCTGCCTATAGTGAAACTAAACTAGGGCTATCGTTTGCTAAAGTTTTTGCGAATAAAGTTGCTGCTGGCCTGCAAATGGATTATCTAAGAGTAGCCTCAACTGCTGAAAATGGCAATCATGGCGCCTTTACTTTTGAAGCTGGATTACAATCTAAAGTGAATAACAAAATGTCTGTTGGAGTTTTTGTTTTTAATCCAATTCATACCATTCTAAGTGATTATAATGGGTATGTTGAGTATATTCCTGTGGTTTTAAAATTTGGTCTCTCATATCGCTTTTCCGACAAATTTTCGTTACTTACCGAAATTGAAAAAGATTTACATTACAAGCCAATTTTTAGAATTGGAGGAGATTATATGTTACATGAAAATTTCTTTGTGAGAGGAGGAATGTCCACCGGAGTTGTTTTATACTCTATCGGAGTAGGTGCAAAATGGAAGGGATTTGTTTTTGATGTAGCATCCTCTTTTCATCAAGTACTAGGAGTAACTCCTACATTTTCTGTTTGTTATAACTTTGCAAAGATTAAAAAATCTATCTCCTCATTATAAATAAATAATATGATCGTTGCATTTCGGAAATACATAATTTTTAATTTTACCTTGAAATTTTTACTATTTGGGATATTTGCCATTTTAGGTTTTGGTTCATTTGCTCAAGTAGTAGATACCATTTCGGTAGATCAACAAACGGAACAAATAATTGAGAATATTTCCGAAATCAATGATGGAGCAGATATCGATTTTTCAGAAATCACCGAAGAATTAAGCTATTATATTGAAAATCCAATAAATTTAAATTCAGCAAACCATGATCTGTTAACCAGAATTTTATTGTTGACTGATTATCAGGTATATAAACTAAAAGCTTACATATCTACTACAGGAGATTTACTCACTCTTTATGAATTAAATAATATTGATGGTTTTGATTTAAAAACAATTTATCGAATTTTACCATACGTAAAGGTTGCCTCTTCTATTAATCCATACAGAATCAATGTCAAGGATGTCCTTAAATATGGCCGACAACAACTTTTTTTAAGATATATTCAAGTTCTTGAAGAGTCTAAAGGGTATTCACCTGCAAGCGATTCGTTGTTAGCTGCTAATCCTAATTCCAGATATTTGGGTGGTCCACAGAAATTTTATTCTAGATATGTTTTTAATTACAGGAATAAAATTCGGTTTGGTATTACTGCAGAAAAAGATGCCGGAGAGGAGTTTTTTAAAGGTACTCAAAAAAATGGATTTGACTTTTATTCAGCTCATCTGTTTTTTAAAGATTTTGGAGTTGTAAAAGCTTTAGCTATTGGCGACTATCAACTTCAATTTGGGCAAGGATTAGCCTTATGGAGTGGATTAAGTATGGGCAAAACCTCTCAGTCATCTTCATTACAGAGAAACGCAATCGGATTAAAACCATTTTCTTCTACAGATGAAAATAATTATATGCGTGGAATTGCAACAACTGTTGGTTTAAATAAAATAAAATTATCTATATTTTTTTCATCACACAAACGAGATGCAAACATAGGGGATACGCTCTCTGCAGAAGAGAATTACATCTCTTCTATTCAAGAGACTGGTTATCACCGAACTCCTAATGAACTGGCCGACAAAAAGCCTTTAAATGAGATGCTTTATGGAGCACATTTAGAGTATAAAACCGAACGGTTTAAAATTGGTACAACCTTCGTATCCTCCATATACGATATTAATTATCAGAAAAGTGTATCTCCATACAATCAGTTTGATTTTGTAGGGAAATCAAATTCCAATATCAGTTTGGATTACTCGTATTTGTTTCATTCCACTTCCTTTTTTGGAGAAGTTGCCAGAAGTGCAAATGGTGCAATCGCAACCATCAACGGAGTTTCTCTCGTCCCAGATCCACTCTTAAACTTATCATTAGTTCATCGGTATTATCAAAGAGATTATCAAGGGGTAAAATCTTCCGCTTTTGGAGAAAATTCAAATAATTCGAATGAACATGCATTGTATGTTGGTGCAAATGTAATTATGAATTCAAAATTTACCATAGATGCTTATGCGGATGTTTTCTCCTTTCCATGGCTAAAATATCGTATTGATGCTCCATCAAATGGACAAGAATATTATCTTCAACTAAACTATACTCCCTCTCGTAATACACAAATGTATGTTCGATATCGTGCCGAAAATAAATCGATTAACAATACTCAAGAAGTGTTGCTAAATAGGTTAAATTCTACTGTGAAAAATACTTTAAGATATCACATTTCGTACAAACCGTTGACAAATTTAACGTTGAAAAATCGTGTTGAAGTTGCTACATTCAACAATGGAAGTGGTGACAAATATGGCTATTTAGCTTATCAAGACTTTGGATATCGTTTTTCAAAAATTCCTTTAAATATCAATGCTAGATTTGCAGTTTTTAATACGGATTCCTATGACGCCCGACTTTATGCGTATGAGAGCGATGTATTATATGCATATTCCATTCCAGCCTATTATTATAAAGGGACTCGTTCGTATTTGTTGATAAAATATGAATTAGTGAAAAATATCGATGTGTGGTTCCGTATTTCGCAAACTTGGTATTCGGATAAAGAGGTTATTAGTAGTGGATTAGATGAAATTTTAGGTAAATATAAAACGGATATTCATGCACAAATTCGGCTGAAATTCTAATATACTACGTGCCATTTTATATTCTAAAATATTCCCTTTTGTAGCATCTTCATTGCATAGAATGATCCTTTTTTGACTTAGAATTTACAAACATTGAAGCTGTATTAATTAGAATAAAGATCAAAATTAGAAAAGTAAAATTTTGTTTTCTGAATACATTATTCCCCTCCAGAAAACAATTTTTGAATACTTTTAGAATGTCTTTTCAAAATATATTTTCTTCGTAGTTTAAGGGTAGGAGTAAGCTCTCCAGTCTGTACAGTCCACTCGTATCCCATAAGTTCAAACTTTCTAATTTGTTCCGTTTCGCCAAAGGATTTGTTGTAAAAAGCAACTATTTTTTGATACTTTTTATATACATCCGATTTTTTTACCATCTCTTCATTGGTGGTATAATCTATGTTTTTACTATTACACCAGGTACGAAGAGCAATAAAATCTGGAACAATCAATGCTGCAGCAAATTTTTCGTTTTCACCTACTACCATGATTGTATCAATTAGAGGGGATTCTACAAATTTGTTTTCGATGATGGTAGGAACGATATACTTACCAAAAGCTGTTTTAAACATCTCTTTTTTTCGCCCAGTAATTTTCAATTGTCCCTCTGGTTCAAAATGCCCAATATCTCCAGTGTGAAACCAACCTTCAGAATCAATTACTTCCTGAGTGAGATCTTCCGATTTGTAATATCCCTGCATCACATTGGGACCTTTACATAATATCTCTCCATCTTCCGCAATTTTAGCCTCAACATTAAATATAATTTGGCCAACAGTGCCAATTTTAAAACCTTTTTCAAAAAAACTATTTACTGCAATCACAGGAGAGGTTTCGGTTAAACCATACCCTTCTAAAACTGGCATTTCACATGCCCAAAAAACTCTTACCAATCGAGGTTGAATCGCTGCTCCACCCGATACTATTGTTTTAATATTTCCCCCTAAAGCAGCTTTCCATTTACTTAATACAAGCTTACGAGCAACCTTAAGTTTTAATTTATACCACCAGTTTTTATTTGTTCCAAAGTCATAATTTACGGCCATAGAATTTGCCCAAAAGAAAAGTTGTTTTTTGGGAAATTTTAATTTATTGCCACTCAAAATAATTTTGTCGTATATTTTCTCTAACAATCTAGGAACCGTTGATATAATGTCGGGTTTAACTTCTTTGATATTATCTGCAATGGTTGCTAAACTTTCGGCATAGTAAATAGAAACACCTAAATACTGCCATGTATAATTAAGCATTCTTTCATAGATATGGCACAAAGGAAGGAAACTTAATGCTTTGCTTTTCGGTCCAATAGGAGGTATGGAAAAAATTGCTAAAATATTGCTAATTATGTTGTTATGTGTTAGCATTACTCCTTTAGGTGTCCCAGTAGTGCCAGAAGTGTAAATTAAAGTTGCCAAATCATTCGTTAAAATAGAGTCTTTAATTTGCTGAAGATATTCTGAGCTTGGATTTACTCTTCCCATTTCGATGATTTCGCTCAAGTGTTTATATCCTCTTAAATTTTTAAACGTGTAAACCATCTCTTTTTCGTTCAAGGATGGTATATTGGGAAGAAGGTGTTCTATCTTTCTAAGTAATTCCCATCCTGCAACAAATACCATTTTTACTTCTGCATGATTGAGAATATATTGGTAGTCAGATTCGCTAATGGTTGGATATATTGGCACATGAACCGCTCCAATTTGCATGATTGCCATGTCTAAAAAGTTCCACTCAGGCCTGTTGAAGGTAATGGTGGCAATTTTATCGCCTTTTTTGATACCTAATTGCAAAAGTCCATAGCTTATAGATGTAGCTATCTCAATGTATTCTTTAGAACTATATTTAGTCCATGAGCCAGTCTCTTTTCCTGCAAGTGCATCGCTTTTTGAGTACATTGCATCATAGCGGTACATGATATCAAATAATCTAGTAATTTTCATCTTTGTCGATTTTATATTTTTCAAAAATAGTAAAAAATAAATAAAAACTTCACTCTTGTGATTTTTTCCAAAAAAATGAATTCAAATTTGTGTTAATGTTTTGGATTAAGGAATACTTAAAATTACGAATGGGGGTACTTCCTGAGATTAGAAAAATTAACAAAAACGGAAGTCCTAATGATTTATAGCGAACAAGTGCTCCCATATTTGGAGTGGTTAACCCCGATATAATAAATAATAAAATGCTAAAGGAAATAGCAAATAGAGCTATGTTTTGTTGTTCTATTTTGTGAAATTTAAACCGAATCAGTAATCCAATGACTAAACATAAAAAAACAAAATTTTCAATAGCAGCAATAAGTTGAGGCCACGTTTTAAATTCCCAAATCCATGGACGAGATAAGGAGTTCATAATTGCAGTGGGACTGTTTTTTAATAATGAAAAATTTGTGTTATCGAGTAACGGAATAACAAAATAACCACCTGAATTGGATGCAGAATTCATGTTTAAAAAATCGCTTTGTTTGGTTGTTAACAATTGTGCTAAGGACAATTCTGGTTTAACATTAGAGAGTATTACCAGAGATAAGAAAAAAAGTAACAAAACAGAGAGATAAATGAGATATTTCTTTTTTATCTCAACAAATTCAGCGATTAGAAATGCTATGGTGATTGGAATTAAAATGAATAGGATGTATGGCTTCGTAAATATCATTAAAAAAGATGTAATAAAGATAGATGATAGAATTCGTATCGAATATTTTTTTTTACTTATTTTAAAAATATGATAAACGAAAAATCCTAGTAAAAAGAGGATTATTGGCTCTTTTAAAACTCCCGCCGACCAAAATACAGTAGAAGGAATGATAAATACAGTCAACAAAATACCGATCTGATGAAGAGGAAATTTATCTTTCACGGCCTTGTATAGATAAAACAAACCAGTGAAAGAAATGAATGCCATTAGAAGTAAATGAACACTGTAAAACCCAAAACTAAAAAATGATAAAATCGAGTTTACTCTTATTACAATTCTATTGTCGTTGGGTACAACAGATGGATAAGATCGATTCCAATACTCCATTTTTGAAGTGTATTTATAAAACATAGACTCATCACTATAACACCCCGAAAGAATGGTAAGATAATCTAGGGGAGATTCCTTAAATACGGAAGATAGTATTTTTGAGTCTGCAAAATAGACATCGGAGTCACTCCCTTTTGAGTATGGAGTATATAATGAATACATTAAGAAAAATATAATTCCTGCTATCATTTTATACACCCATAACGATAATACGAGAGATTGCTTTGCTTGTGCTATTTTAAAAAAACGATGTTTTAGTATTATAATAGTAAAAGCAACTACAAAAAAAGCTAATGTTATTATTTCTAGTATTACCACATTATATTGCTTAGAAAGGGAGTATTGAAACGCCTTAATTTATGATATTAAATTCTTTTCAATCCAAATTTTGGCATTTACAAATGCTTCCATCCAAGGAGATACTTCATCTTGAGAGCGTGTTGGCTCGTAGTAAGCCCATTGCCAAGGGAAAATGGATCTCTCTGGGTGAGGCATGATTGCTAAGTGTCGTCCGTCAGGAGAACAAATTGCCGCAGCATTAAAGTCTGAACCATTTGGATTGCCTGGGTATGAACTATAACTGTATTTTACAGGAATATTGTATTCTGATTCATCATATGGTAGAATGAATTTTCCTTCCCCATGGGTAATCCAAACACCTAAACGATCATTTGCCATAGAAGAAAGCATCACCGAATTGTTCTCTAATATGTCGACATTTAAAAATGCGGATTCTAACTTGTGAGAGTTGTTATGTTCCATGCGAGGACGTTTTAAGTGTTGAGGATAAATTAATCCCAATTCCACCATTAACTGGCAACCGTTGCATATTCCTAGACTTAATGTGTTTTCTCTTTTGTAAAAGGCATCCAATGCTTGTTTTGCTTTTGAATTATACAAAAATGCTCCTGCCCAACCTTTGGCCGATCCCAATACGTCGGAGTTGGAAAAACCACCAACAAATACCAGCATGTTTACTTCCGATAAATCTGCTCGTCCCGATGTTAAATCTGTCATATGAATATCCATTACGTCAAATCCTGCTAACCACAAAGCGTATGCAGTTTCTCGGTCGCAATTGCACCCCTTTTCTCGAATAATGGCAGCTTTAATTCCAGTTGTGGATTGTCTCTTTGTGTTTAATCCTAACGATGAGAACTTTCCTTCAAATTGAGGGTTAAAACGATATCGTAATTCTTGATTTTTATAGTTATCATACCTTGCTTGTGCTAAATCAGGAGTAGATTGACTACAATCAAATAAATAGGAAGTTTCATACCAAATATCTCGATATTCAAATAGATCGAAGTTTAATATTTTTGAGTCTTTGCGAACAACTAACTTGTTTCCTTTGGTTACTTTTGCAATTGGATATGCTACGATGCCTGCCGATTTTAATGTTCCAAATACTTTGTTGTCGGTTACTTGTATCAAAACAGCTGGTTTTTCGCTAAACAAGATTCGAATGATATCTTTTTCTTCAAAAACAGATAAATCTACGTTTAAACCAATGTAATTATTTGGGAACATCATTTCGAGTAACGTTGTAATCAATCCACCATCAGAGACATCATGTCCTGCAAGTACTAATCCATCTTGAATTAAATTTTGAAGTACATCAAAGGTTTTTTTAAAGTAGGCAACGTCAACAATATCAACCGTTTTATTCCCAATGGTATTGTTTATTTGAGCAAAGCTACTTCCTCCAAGTTCAAATTCGCATTTTGAAAAATCGATATAAATAAGTTCGCTATTCGGTATATCTTGCAGATTTGGGGTGATGATTTTTTTTACATCTGTAACTTCTCCAACGGCTGTAATGATTACTGTACCTGGGGATACAACCTTAGAACCATCGGGATATTTTTGAGTCATCGATAGAGAGTCTTTTCCTGTTGGAATATTGATGCCTAGTTGGCAGGCAAAATCACTTGCTGCTTCTACTGCCTTATATAATCTAGTATCCTCACCTTGATTTTTGCATGGCCACATCCAGTTGGCACTTAAAGATACTCCTTTTATTCCCTCTTCGATGGGTGCCCAAACAACATTTGTTAATGATTCAGCTATCGATAATCGAGATCCAGCGCTTGGATCGATTAATGAAGGAGCTACGGCATGCCCAATTGCAGTTGCAATTCCTCGCTCTCCCTTGAAATCTATGGAAACAGCTCCTAGATTGCTTAGAGGCACTTGTACCATGCCCACGTTTTGTTGTTGTGCTATTTTGCCTGTTACCGAACGATCTACTTTATTTGTTAGCCAATCTTTACAAGCTACACCTTCTAAGCGTAAAATAGTTTGTACATAATACTCAATCTCTGATTCGGAATATGTAATCTCATCGAAATTCGATTCTTTGGTGATGTCTGTGAGGATCGTTTTTGGAGAGCTTCCAAAAAAATCACTTATTTGTAAGTCTATAGCACTGTGGTTGTTCCCATCGAAAAAATGAAAGCGCTTATTGTCTGAAGTTTTTCCAACAACGTACATCGGTGCACGTTCCCTAGATGCAATGCTTTCAATTAGCATTAAATGTTCGTTCCCAATAATCAAACCCATTCGCTCTTGTGATTCATTGCTAAGGATCTCTTTTAAAGAAAGGGTAGGGTCTCCAACTGGAAATTTTGAAATATTAAAGTCACCACCAGTGGATTCTACTAATTCTGAAAGACAGTTTAAATGTCCACCTGCACCATGATCGTGGATGGATACGATGGGGTTATTATCCATCTCTGCTAGTGCTCTTACAACATTATAAGTTCGTTTTTGCATTTCTGGGTTTGATCGCTGAACTGCATTTAATTCGATTTGATTTGCATATTCACCTGTAGCAACGGAAGAGACAGCACCGCCACCCATTCCTATCCGATAATTATCACCACCCAGAACAACCACCGATTGGTTCGGAACTGGTGTGTTTTTTAATGCATATTCGGCACGAGCATGACCAATGCCACCTGCTAACATAATTACTTTGTCGAATCCGAGTTGTCGTTCCGAATCAAAGTGTTCAAAAGTAAACAAACTGCCATTGATAAGTGGTTGGCCAAATTTATTTCCAAAATCACTTGCTCCGTTTGATGCTTTTAATAAAATCTCTTCGGGTGATTGATAGAGCCATTTGCGTTCTGGAATGTTTTTTTCCCATTTGCGACATCCATCCAAACGAGGATAGGAAGTCATATACACAGCCGTGCCAGCCATTGGGATGCTGCCTAATCCTCCAGCCATCCGGTCGCGGATTTCACCACCTGAGCCAGTAGCAGCTCCGTTAAAAGGTTCAACAGTGGTTGGAAAATTATGCGTTTCTGCTTTCAAAGAAATTACAGTAGAAATATCTTTTGTTTCAAAATAATCCGGTTGAGTTTGTGATTTAGGTGCAAATTGTTTTGCAGATGGCCCCTTGATAAAGGCAACATTGTCGCTGTATGCAGACACTAAACGATTTGGATTTTCTTTAGATGTTCGTTTTATCATTTGAAAAAGGGTAGACTCTTTTTCTACGCCATCAATCACAAATGTGCCATTGAAAATTTTATGACGACAGTGCTCAGAGTTTACTTGAGAAAACCCAAACACTTCACTGTCTGTGAGATCTCTACCTAATCTTTTGCTTAAATCTTTTAAATAACTAATCTCATCTTCGCTGAGTGCGAGCCCTTCTTGTTTATTATATGCTTCAATATCGTGGATATTGATAATTGGTTCAGGCGATTTGTGGATAGTGAAAATTTCTTGGTTTAACCCTTTGTATATTCTTTGTAACATTGGATCAAATTTAGAATCTAACGTATCAACCATGAAAAATTCTTCAATTCTTTGAATGCCAGTTATTCCCATGTTTTGTGTAATCTCAACAGCATTTGTACTCCAAGGGGTTATCATCTCTTTGCGAGGTCCGATAAAAAATCCTTCTACTTTATCTGATGAGCTCAGTTTGGCTCCATTGAATAACCATTGTAATGCTTGAATTTTTTTGTTGTCTAACGATTGGGTCGAGTAAACCCCAAAAACTCTGTCATTTGTGCTGAAAAAAAGAATCATTGTATATGTAATTGATTGATAACAATTTATATATTAAGAAAAAATCATTTTTCTAACATTGCAAAGGTATGAAAAAATAGGAAAATTGAAAAAAGATAAGCCTATAAATTTTTACTGAGTTATTAACAGTATTGGCTCATATCTTATATAAAGTATTTTAACTCTTTTTTTTTATGCCTAGTCCAAAAAATAAAAAAGGGAGAACTATTTTGTATAATCCTCCCTTTATTTAAGTTTTGGATACTATTCTTCAACAGGAGTAACAATAGGGTTTGTTATTACCTTGGTTGTATCGCCATTTATGGTTGATTTTTTTGCTTCAATTTCGCATAAACACTCTTCTTTGGATACCTTTTTATTGCTTTCTACTTCCCATCCCCAAATAAGGGTTACAGCTGCAAATCCTACGACATAAGCTACAATCACGTGCCATCCGCCTTTAATCCAATTGAAAACAGAACGACCTTCAGGAAATTTATTGGTAATTGCTACTCCAGCACTTGATCCAAACCAAACCATGGAGCCACCAAAACCTACTGCATAAGCAAGCACACCCCAATCAAAACAACCTTGGTCTAAACAGAGTTTTGTAAGTGGAATGTTATCAAAAACGGAAGATAAAAATCCGTATCCAAATGCAGATTCTGTTGAGGCAGGTACGTTTTCTCTCAATACATCAATAGGCATAAGAGATGCACAAGTAACTAACGAAAGTAAAAAAATAGATCCAGAAACTGCAGTTTTAGCCTCATGCCAAGGTGTTTTTCTAAACATTGTTCCAATGAGTATAGCAACCCAAACTCCTAATGCAGGAAAATCAAAAAGAATATTGGTTGAAATGGTACCAATTAAAATAATGAAAACGATGATAAGTTTGATATAATCTACTTTTGCGTCTAATTTACCGTCAGTAGTAATTCTTTGATATTTGTCCTGTTGGAAGGAAGCAAATATTGCAAAGAATAAAAATGCAAAAATGGATGCAATGTATGCATGTAAAACATCAAAAGCACTAACTCCATCAATCCACATCATGGTGGTAGTAGTATCGCCCAAAACTGAACCAGCGCCACCGGCATTGGATGCTGCCACAATAGCCGCAAGGTATCCAATATGTACTTTGCTTTTGAACACAACTAATGCCACGGTTCCGCCAATCATTGCTGCCGCAATATTATCTAAAAATGAAGATAATACAAAAACAAGCAATAGGAGTACAAATGGACCTTTCCAATCATTAGGTAAAAACTTTGGTAAAATATCTGGCACTCCAGAATCTTCAAAATGTTTTGCTAAAACAGCAAATCCAACTAATAAGCCGAAAAGATTTAATAAAATGGACCATTCTCCTTGACGAGCTTCTTTGTTGACTATTTGCTCTATGATAGAAGTTTCGCCAAACATGTGGTGAAATAGATTGAAGTTTTCGGCAAAAATAAATTTAAATGCTAAAATGGAAATCAATCCAATTACAGCTACCTTAAGGGTATGGTGATGAAATAATGCCACTCCAATTAAAGTTAACGCAAATAGGATAAATTCAACACGAACAGGTCCAATGGAAGGTGCAATATCACTTGCACCCCCGGAAGCAAAAGAGATAAAGGGTAGGAATAGGAGGGTGAGAAATGAACAAAGAATCAAAATCGTTTGTCTGTTGAAAATCTTGTTAATCATTTTTTTTGTTGTTAGTTTACACTTGATTTGTTTCGAAAAAATATCCTTGTATTCGTTTTTTTTAAATATTTGTGGTTGTAAATGTGAACAATGGTGGTGTTAATATTGAAAATTTATAAAACAGTTTTTTGAAAAGAAATGGATGACTCAAATAGTTTTTGTTATTTATGGGGCATGAAATTGAGATTGTAAAAACTTGTTTATGAATAGATTGATTCTTTATTATTGCATGCATAGACAAAGATATAACTCTTTGCGCTAATTTAAGTAAAACAATAAAAGAGATCAATATCATGCAAATATTTTTTTTACTATTTTTTTGAATGTAGGCAAAGATATTTAAAATGTTTTACATAAACAAAAAAAAGGAACCTCCTTTTTGAAAGGTAGATTCAACCAGCAAATGCAACTTTTTTATTTACAAATTTATAAAATATATTTTTAGGGTTGTCATAATTTAAATTTTTTCTAGGTCTTCGATTGATTTTATATTGTATTTCGTTGATTTGCAAGTCGTTATAATGATTAAATATTGATTTTTTTGGTATGTATTGTCTGACAAGTTTATTAGTATACTCACTTAGACCTCTTTCCCAGGAAGAATAAGGATGTGCAAAAAAGAATTCTGCGAGTAATTTTTTTGATATTTTTTGATGTTCTGCGAACTCTTTACCATTGTCTGAAGTAATTGAATGCACATGTTTCTTGTATGGCAACATCATATCAATAACCATATTTGCTAATTCGCCAGCATTTTTACCAAAAGGTAATTTTCTCATTAAGAAAAAAGCAGTAGTTCTTTCTACTATTGTAACAATTGCCCCTTTTTGATCTTTTCCAATAATTAAATCTATTTCCCAATCTCCAAAACGTTCTTTATTATTGATTATATCGCTTCTGTCATCAATAGAAACTCGTCCTTTTATTGTGTTGTTTTTGCCAGATACGGGTCGTTTCCTATGTTTTAATTGATGCCTTAAATGCTTATACAAATTACCGCCATCTAATTTATCTTTTCTTAAATAAGCATATATTCTCTCATGACTAACCATAGGAATGTTATGCGTTCTACAATAACCTACAATCTGTTCTGGAGACCATTGTTCATCCTCTATATGAGTTCTTACAAATTTCTCAATTGAAGGCGTGAACTTCCTATTGCTAGCAAAACGTTCTTTACGTTCTGTCGCTAATTCATTAGCAAAATCAGGATTGTATGAACCTCGTTTTTTTGAATTGCGCTGTAATTCTCTACCAATAGTAGATTTATCTACATTTAATGCTTTTGCAATGTAAGTTTTTGTTTTGTTGCAATCTAGGTATGCTTTTATTTGATACCTTTGTTCTTTAGTTAAGTGCTTCATATTGTTTACTTTTAGACGGGTACAAATATAAGCCTTAATTAGGAGTAATAGAGAGTAAAAGGGACAACCCTTAGCTCTCTTTGCTCCGTTTCGCTACGCTTCACTCCACAAAGAGAGCTAAGGGTTGCGATCTTATAAGAATACATTAGTACTCCTAAAAGTTGCATTTACTAATTGAATTTAAG
>CAZZHH010000078.1:0-13640 GCA_964653595.1 uncultured Lentimicrobiaceae bacterium | reverse complement strand
CGCAGATAATATAACCCATGAGCAATTAATATGTAGCTAAGCGTTGACCTCTAAAAAAACAAAATGAATACGTTAAAAATCAATTCCTATTTAGTAGCACTATTCCTACTGTTAGCCATAACTACAAAGGCTCAAAAAAATGCATCCGTAATGGTGACTGGAAAAAAATTCCTCATTCAGTCGGCAATGAATTATGGTAGAGATAGTGGCGGATACCTAGACATTCCGGGCACGCCTACTATGATTAACAAAGGATCCAACATACAAGTATGGAACTTAGACAATGGAGAAGACCGAAAATTTTCATTCATCAACTCTGACGAAACAGGATATTACGAAATTGTAATTGGAAACACACAAGATTCGCGAGTAGATGTTGAAAATGGATCATCAAATAATGGTGCAAATATTCGTGTATGGGAAAGAAATAATAATAATGCTCAAAAATTTACCTTCCAGCATATAGGGAATGGAAGATTTAAAATATTAGATCGCAATGGAAAAATCATCACTTTAAGCAATCGTTCATCATCTAATGGGACAAATGTTCATATTTGGGACAATCATGATGGAGTATGGGCAGAGTGGCATATCATAGACCCCGAAACCAATAAAACATTTATTCCAACAGCCACTGTAGCATATGAAGAGACAAAAATTGTAGGAGATCCAGTACCCGTTTCGCAAAATTTTTGGATTCAATCAGCCATGAATTATGATCGTGACAATGGTGGATATTGGGATTTGCCAGGAGGAGGAGAAAACTTGACACAGGGGGCAAATATCCAAGTGTGGAGCATAGACGGAGGAAAAGACCGTTTCTTTAGAGTTGAGAAAAAATTTGATAGTCCATATTATCAAATTTATATAGGAAACCTCAGCGATGGAGTTGTAGATTTGAAAGGCGGGAAAACAAATGACGGTTCGAATATTCAGATATGGAGAGTAAATAACGATCCTGCTCAAGATTTTTATTTTAAACATTTGGGAGGAGGGCGTTACAAAATTTATCATAAAAGTGGAAAAATTGTCACCCTAGCAAATCGCAAAAACAACAATGGCTCAAACATCCATTTATGGAACGACCATGATGGAATTCACAACGAATGGTATTTGGTTAATCCAACCACCAAAAAAGCCTTCACACCAGGAATAAGTAAACCTTCGGAGCCCAATAATGCTCCTGCAAATTTACTTAAAGGATGAAAATCAAACTATTAACAATTTAAAAAATTTAAATATGAAAAAAACATTATTTCTAATTCTAACATGCTTAATTTTTAGTCTACCCCTATCATCCCAAGATTTAAAACCCAAAAAGGACAAAGAAACCAAAAAATATGGTTTTGTAAACAAATCTGATGAGTGGGTTGTTAAACCAATTTACGAAGATGCCGATAAATTTAAAGAGGGTTTCGCAAAAATTTATCAAAACAAGAAAGAGGGTTTAATCACTGAAACAGGAACGGTATTGGTTGAACCCCAATTTGATGATATTGGCAAATTTAAGGATGGAATAGCATTCATAAAAAACAATAAAAAAATTGGTTTCATCGATAAGAATGGGAAAACACTTTGTGATCCGAAATACGACAATATTGAGGGCTTTTCTCACGACAACATAGCCAAAATAGGAAAAGATGGGCTATTTGGTTTAATCAAAAATGATGGAAGTGTATTAATAGAACCTCGTTTTCACAACATTGAAAAATTTGTAGGATTATATGCTGATGTTGCAATAAATAAATATTCTAATCAAAAAAGATGGGGGCTAATTAATAGAGACGGAAAGGTAATTTTTGAGCCAATATATGCATTTCCATTAAAATTTAACCGTCAAAATCTATCGGTTGCTAATTTCGTAGATGACGGAGTAGGAACATATTTAATCGTTAAAATAGATGGATCAATTCTTTTTAATGATTTATTATATGCTTCCATGGATGATCAATGTTGTTATATTAAAAATAAAAACAACAAGTGGTTAATCTGTGATTTTAATGGCAAACCTATTTCCACAGAATTCGAAGAGCTTGCATTTTCGGGAAAAGGAGGCTTCAATGACAAGGGTTTTATAGCAGCTAAAAATGGGGGGAAATGGGGTTTTGTTGATCCCTCGGGCAAGACCATAATTTCTTTTAACTATGATAAAATTGCATCTACTGGATTCAACCAAGACTACTGTGCTGTGATGGTTGGAAATAAATGGGGATACATTGATAGAAAAGGGAATATGATAAAAGAACCTTCTTTTGAAGAAGCTGGTGAAGTACTAAACATATATGGTGAACTACAAGCAACTGTTAAAAAAGACAACAAAGAGTACTCTTTTAAAATTAAAACAGGGGAACTTAAACCTATTTCAACACCTGCAAATAATGTAACTTCTCAAACTACGAACAGTTCTTCTCCAACTTCTTCTGCAAATCAGTCTAGTGCTTCTACTAACACCAATACACCAGCTACTAATGCCACTGTTAACAACGATTGGTTAGTAGGGACATGGAAAGTAACCGAAGAAAAAATTGGAGGACAAATTAAAACAGGAAATAAAACAAGGTTCGTAAGTTATCAATTTTCAAAAGGAGGTAGTGGAAATTACATTGAAAGATATGACGTTTTGGGAAATCAGACCCAAACGAAAACAATGAATTGGTCATTAAATGGGACAACTTTAAAAATGTCCAACTCCAACTATACCATCACACCATCTGCAGATAAACGTACCATGACTATGAACGGTCCACTCGGTTCAAGTTGGAAGTTGAGCAAACAATAACCCACCTTTTTTTTCTTAGGTGCAATTTGAATTTTTATAATCAATAGAAATTCATAATTGCACTTTTTTTATGATAAGGAGTGTTTAATTCCAAATCAGCCTTAATTAGAAAAAATGATTCATGTTTCTTACTCTTATCGTGTGAATTTGTTTTAATTCTCTTTTTTGTATAGTTAAAGATTCCAAAATAATAGCAAATAAGGGATTGAACAGAATTGTAACTTTATGGTTGTTTTACTTTTATTTTACCTACATATAACAAGTCAAAATCTTCGTTAATCAACTTCCAATAATAAATTCCGTTAGGCAGCAATGGAATTTTTACGGCTGAATCCTTGGTTTCCAAACTTATTATCTTATGCTCTTTGTTGTCAAAAAATTCGATTGTTAGTTTTTCGTTATTGTTATTAATCCATTTTAGAGAATCCTTGTTTGGGTAATTAACAGCACCTAATGTAATAACTTGAACCAATTTATCTCGATAATTCTGTTGATGATTTTGATATAATTTTTCTAGTTTGTGGCTTGGTTCTAATAAAGCAATTGTTTTTTCTGATTGTTGCTTATGAGCATAAACGTTCGTCGTGTCTGAATATAAAAAATCATTTCGATTTGTAGTGTCAAAACTAGAAAGCAAATTGTTATTAGACGATGTATTTGGGTCTGTTTGAATCATTTTCACTAGAAGAATTGCAATGAAAATTGCTGCTGCTGAAGTAGAAAAAAGGATGATCCTTTTTTTGGAATTCTTGGTTTGTTTTATCTGATGTTGAACGGTAAAATCAAAAGCAATATCAGCAATAAAAAGCACTTCGGAAGCACATTGATCGCATTCCGACAAATGACTACGAAGCGATTGTGGCAATTGAAAATACGTGCCCTCGTTAATAGCATCAGCACATTGAGCTACTTCTTGCTCTGTAAAATGCGATTTGTGAATCATCCTTGTTTTGGTTTAAAGTAAAATAAAATCCATCTAATTATCATCTCTCACTCATCTCCATTAATATTTTTAGGCTCTCTTTTGTATGATTAGACTCGTCGTTTTCATTCAATCTTCTCAACATTATCTCTATCTGTTTGTTCATCCACATTCTTATTGCATCTCCTTTAATGTTCTTATCCTCAACGCTATTGGTAATTTGTGCTAAAATATTGTATTGTTCGGCCAAAGAGAGGTTTTGGTCTCTTAATAACAATGGGTACAACTCTTCTTGTTTATCTTTTAAATATTCTCTGGTCTCCTCTTTTCTAATTGGAATATCAAATAGAAATTTTAAAAACAACAAAATCTTATCTCTCTCTTCATTAAAAAACAACAATAAATTAGAAAATCTTTTTATCTCATTTTTTATAATCATTGAAGTGTCTGGCTCCATTTCACAAGCAGTATTTTTAAATTCTGATCTATCGATTTCCAAACTTGATACCGATTGCCAATGCTTACATTCACTTCTAATTACTTCACAGCACATCCTATTTATCACCGCTAGATAATAGGTTTTTATGTTTGATTTGTTTTCAAATGCCGCATTAATTTTTTCTTGTTGTTTTAAAAATTTTTCTAGTATAGCCATTTCAACATCTTCCCTTTCTCTATGGGGAATTGATGATTTAGAAAAAAACCGCCTAACAACCATAGATACTAGCTCCATAACAACATCCATTGACATTAGAGCATTAGTATAGTTGTTTGGTCTATCCATTTTTGAAAAATTATTTGTACAAATTTAGTTAAAATTGGCCACTTTCGTCGTTTTTTAAAGTTATTGAACCGTTTTTTATTTTTAATTACAATAGTAAAATCCTATCTTTGCAAGGTTAAAAACTCTGAATTATAGATGTCTTTACCTGTTTTTTAGAAAAAAATTCAATAATAACAAATAGCCCTTTTAACAATGAATATAAAATTTTTATCTTTTTCTTTGCTTGCTCTGTTGTTAACGTCTACCATGTCCACTAAAGCTCAATATGGGCCACTATATTGGGACTTGAGAGGATACTACAGTATCCCAAATTACAGAAATGCGATGCATTCATTTTCTAACAAAGAATTATTAAAAGCTATTGTTATATTAGATTCAATCAATTCCATTTTTGTAAAAGAGAAAAATTATCGAAAACAATATCTTGTTCAAAACGAAAAAGCGGCCATGTTTTACATATCAAAAGAGTATTCACTGTGTCGCGATTTATTGCAAAACAATCTAAAAAACATGATTTCTAATAACGATACGTTGAACTACGAGTATGCAATTTCTCTACGTTTTATGGGCTATCTCGCTAATCAATGGATAGAAATGAAAACGCCAAAACAGGTGTATATGGAACGACAACTGTCTGTACTAGAGGCAATGAAAGACAAATCAGAAATTTATGCCGACTGTCTAAGCGATTTAGGATTAACATATATTTATAACGACCCTGAGAAAGGAATGGACTACCTTTTGGCGTCCAAAAAAATCTCTAAAAATTTTCTTTCAACATACCCGGTGCTCATAATTGACAATACTTTAGCAAACTGCCTCTCGATAGAACAACCTCATCTATCCCTAAAAATTCAAACCTGTTTATACGAAACTGCCAGCCGAAAATATTATCGCGATTCTACGGCATTAATCATGCTGGCATATCATATTGGTAGTAAAAATCGTGAAATTGGACAATACCATGAAGGCCTAAAATATCTAGAATATGCGAATGAAATTATGAGAGCAACCAATAATCCATTTCATAAGCTAATTACAGCCATACCTGTTGAGAAAATCCAATGCTACGGAATGCTTAAAGACGAACTTCGGTTTGCCAAAGAAGTTGAAAAAACATTAAGTCGATATTATTTGACCTCTGAAAATAAAAACTGGCCAGAATATTATCTTCTAGGAATAATCGGAAACAGCTATTTGGAATTTAATACCGATAGCGCAATGAAATATTTAGAAAAATCCGAAAAACTAATTCTAAAAGAGGAAGAGAAAGATATTGAAATGCTTGGTAAAATAATAAATTCACTAGCGCTTGCATATAAAAAAACCGGAAATATGGATAAAGCAATAGATAAAATATTTGAATCGATTAAACTATTTACGGGTGAAGATCCATTCCATCTGCCAAATTTTATTTGCAATGTTGGCAACGACGAACTATTAAAAGAATCTTATTTGATTGCATCTGAACTTTTATACGAAAGCATTAAACAAAAATTTTCTCAAGAAAATTATAATTTGGCAATTAAAACAATGTTGTGTAGCGACACCCTAATGCGAAAATTAGCAATCACCATCTCGGATCAAAATGAAATATTAACGTATGCTAAAGAGTATAAAATGTTAACCTCTTTTTTACTTGATATTCCAAACATTACTCAAAAAAACCCAGAACTAGCATTTCATTTTGTTAGTAATTCTAAAGGATTTCAACTATTTGCGAACATTAAAAGAGAAGCTTGTGCTGAAAATATTGGATTAAACGATTCAATTTGGTCGGCTAAAAATAAAATTGAAAAAGAGATCCATCTCGTCCAGATAGAGTACAATGTTGCTTTGCAAAATTCTCAAAAAGACATAATGGATAGTCTCAAAGTTATCGAAAAAGATCTTCTAGTAGACTTACTTGTATTGAATTACAAAATCATGAAGCGGCAGAAAAATGAAGAATTTTATTTTAATAACGATAATATGTTAAGTGAATTAATATCAAACATGAAAGATTCTACTTTAATCATTGATATTTTCGAAACAAAGGACAATTATTATGTCTTTTCAATAAACAAGTCTGGACTCTCCTGCCAAAAATATCCAAATGCCAAAAAAATTAACGAGTTAGCCAACAAATTGTATAAAGAGATAAAAACTGGAGATAAATATAATTCTTCAGCAAAAACCATTTCAACCATTTTACTAAGCCCAATTTCTCATAAAATTGAAATGGCTCAAAACATTACATTTATCCCAGACAACATACTGTATCAGATTCCTTTAGAAATACTACCTAATCCAAAAAACGGAAAAATGTTGATTCTTTCTCATAATATCAATTACCATTATTCTTCTAATCTTTGGATTAAATCCAATTCAACTTCTTCCCCTAATCAACACAAAATGTTCTCTTTTGCTCCAGGATTTATAGACAATAGTTCTCTTGATTTATCCTCTAATTTCCGTGATGTAAATTTCAAAGATTCAGAATTAAGTACTTTTGATAAGGAAAAAATTTGCCCTTTGCCATATACGCTTATCGAAGCAAACGAAATTAGTACCCTTTTTTCCAAAAAAGGAATTTATAACAAACTGATTACAAATAAAGAAGCAACAAAAAACAGCTTTATTAATATTGCTAAAGAAGCTACCATCATTCATATTGCAACCCATGGATATGTTTCTAAATCAACCCCAGAAAATTCTGGTATTTTTACTTATTCAAGCAATAGTACAGTAGATGTTTTAAACATGAAAGAACTATATAATCTGGACACAAAGGCTGATTTAGTTGTGTTGAGTGCGTGTAACTCTGGTGTAGGACCTATATATGAAGGAGAAGGGTTAATAGCGTTGCCAAGAGGTTTTATTTATGCAGGTGTACCCAATGTTCTGGCATCTCTTTGGAAAATTCATGATGAAAAAACAAAAGTTCTAATGTTGTTTTTTTATCAACATCTTATAACTGGTGATTCATACTCACAAGCGCTTCGCAAAGCCAAAATAGAATGTATCCGCAAAGGCTTTCTTCCCCTCGATTGGGCTGGTTTTGTATTGATTGGCAGATAAACTTCTTTTCTTTTTAAATAATCACTAAGATATTGATTGCTTTTCCACAATTGGTTATCTCATCTTGATAATTTTATCTTTTATAAAAATCTATTTCTGCTATTATTTTTTTATTTGTTCTTTACGAGACAGAACCGATGTCCCTTATTATGAACGATACTTCATTCTGAAAATTCAAAAAAAACCTTCTTCCTTATTCAAAAATACGAGCGAAACATGTAACCATATTGACAATCTCAACAATACATGGTCTCTCTGTCAACATCCAATTATGTCGAGTTCAGACGTGGTTACCATGGAGCGTTGGATACGAAAAGCAGGATACATACGCCACTATATGCATCGAAGCCAGAACAAGGAGTCCCCCAAAAGTTGGGGAGCGGTGAGGATGGTGCGGTTAGGTTGAAATCTTTAATTTCTCTTCAATCAAATAAAAAATAATAACACCTTCATTAAAAAAAATTATTGTTTTCCGATAAAAAGATATAAGATTTCTCCCTATGGTACCAATGACAGAATTTCGTATGATAAAAAGCCGCCCGTTCGACAGGCTCAGGGTGACCGGCTTTTTATCTTAATATCACTAATGTCACTAACCCTTTTTTTTCAATTTTTTGAATGGTGTCTCCGAATGGCAAGGGGTAGCGTGAATAATATGGTTGGAGGGGGTTGTCTATAACATATTGATAGTCATTTAGCACGCAGTGAGAAATCTTTAAGGATTTTGTTTCATTACGTTTTAATCGGACAATAGTGAAAAAAAATTAGTAATATTGTATTCATTTAAAATAAATATTTAGAATTATAAACCCTTCTTAGATTAAAAAGATGCTTCAAGTTGAATATTACAGTAGCAACAAAGCTCAGAATTGGCTAATCTACAATTTTGAAAGTTTTCAATTTAACGATCATAATAGCTTAGAGGGCAAGTTTATTCCTCGTCCATTTATTTCAATTGTCTTTCATTTTAAAAATTCGCCCACTATTATTGAAAAGAGTTCAATAAAACTTGAACCATTTTTTGTGGGTCCCGTTATTTCAAAAGCTATTGTTTTAAAGTATGAAAAAACAATGGATACATTTATTGTAATTTGTAAACCAACGGTGTTTTCAAAAATTTTTAACATTAACCTGTCTCCAACTCTCAAACGAAGTGTCAATCTCCCGTACACCCAATTTTTTTCTCTTTGGAAAGATTTAAGCATAATGAACACTACTGAAGAAAGAATTGATTGTTTTTCGAACTTTATAAATTCACAACATAAAGAAGCATACATTCCAGATGATATTGATTTTCTTTATGACGAAATTATTGATGTCAAAAAATGCATTACTACTCCTCTAAACGAAGTGATAAATAATTGTAATTCCTGCCAACGCACATTACAAAGGAATTTTATTAAGCGCACAGGAGTTAGCCCTAAAGTATTATCACGTATTGTAAGATTGAATTACCTCTGGGATAAAATTAAAAATGAGGATATTGTTGATTACCAAGACTTAGTTTTTGATGGAAATTTTTATGACCAAAGTCATTTTATTAAAGATTTCAAGGCAATTACAGGAGAGTCTCCAACTTGCTTTTTCAAAAAAGACATAACAACCGCAAAATTGTTTTCTGGCAAATTGTGGAATAAAATCTGATTTGTCGTTTTTTTACTATTTTTATTAAATTAATACTTATAAGTTTGCAAAAAAATACAAGATTAAAAAGAAACTTATGAAAAAATCAATACTCATTCTTTGTGTAATCGCAATAAATATTGCGTCCTTGAATGCTCAATCTTGGTTAGATAAAGTAAAAGATAAAACCGAAGAAAAAGTAAAAGATCGCATTGATCAAAAAACAGATGAAGCAATCGATAAAGGGTTAGATAAAACAGAAGAAGCAGTTAAAAATGGTGCTAAAAAAGGAACATCGACTAAAAAAAATAAAAATTCGGGCAAAGACGATTTATCAGAAGAAACAAATAACGATAATGAAACCAATTCCGGAAAATCCTCCACTCAAAATAAGACTCAAAACTCAACTATTTCCTATGCAAAATTTGATTTTGTCCCTGGAAACGAAATAATTTTTGAGGATGATGTAAAGGGAGAACAGAAAGGAGAGTTTCCATCCAAATGGGATTTAATTAGTGGAGGAGCAGAAATTGCCCAAATTAATGGAGAAAATGTGATTGCAATAGTCGGTTATACATTCATAACCCCCTTGTTTAAAGACAAGAACAACGCTTATTTGCCAGATGAATTCACTCTCGAATTTGATATTTTTATCGATGACAAAGATGGAGAAAACACCATTGAGTTTGTTAATAGCTCCGATGAATTAATTGCATCTACCCTGTTTTGGAAAGATAATAACCGATTTCTCTTTAGCTGGAATATAAATAGCAATAATGAAAGAAGTGGAGAGGATTCTTATGATAACAGCAAGGGATGGCACCATTACTCCCTTTCCTTTAACAAAAGGGCAATGAAAGTATATATGGATTCTAAACGTGTGGCAAACATTCCTAACATTACAGAGAAACCAACAAAGGTGAAATTTTTTGCCCGAGGTAGCGAAGATAATAGCACTTTACATATAAAAAATATTCGCATTGCTAAGGGAGCTGTACCCCTATACGACAAATTACTATCCGATGGTAAAATAATTTCATACGGAATAACTTTTGAGACTGGCAAAGCTTCTATAAAACCTGAATCCATGGGGACTATCAACGAAATTTTCAATATAATGAAAACCTATCCTGAATTGAAATTTTCGGTTGAAGGTCACACAGATAATACCGGAAATTCCGCATCAAACCAAACCCTTTCGGAAGCAAGAGCCAAATCAGTTTGCGATAAACTAAAAGAAATGGGGATTAACCCAAACAGACTATCTTCAAAAGGACATGGAATGAGTAAACCGATTGACAACAACAATTCACCAGAAGGAAGAGCTAAAAACCGCAGGGTGGAGTTTATCCGACTATAAACCGTAATCCATTAGAAAAATCTAGCCAAAAATATTTTATCCATTGCCTTAATAATGAAGAGAGAAATGAAAAAAACTATCCAAATCATATTAATTGCCTTCTGCACAATTTTATGCTTATTTTCATGTAAGAAAGAGGATGACACTAGTGTGGATAATAAACCCACTACAACCTCCTCTTTCCCTTTTGTAAAAAATCAGAATACTTGGATCTATGAATTGAGAGTTGATAACGACACCACCCCATTAATTATTAATTATTCTATTCAATCAATCGATGAAAATGGCTATTGTTCAATCAAATATCAAACCTCTACCGGCCAAACTCATAATGAATTTATTTGGTATTCCAATAATAATATCTTTTGCGATGAAACAGGATCTGTGGAGAGTTATTGGTTCCCGTTATTCTTCAAAAGTAATAACACAATCGGAAGAAAATGGGACGCCCCTATCGATGATGAAGATTTGGGGACAATCACAAGAGAAATAATCTCTGTGACAGAATCTGTAGCCGTTCCCGCAGGAACATTCCCCGGTTGCATAAAACTCAAGCAAACATATTCTTCCGATGCACAGATTATAGATTACTTTTATCTTTCACCTATGGTCGGAATTGTAAAAAAAGAAGCAACCGGATGGGCCGACATCGACAATCAACCGCGTATATACTTCCCAATCGTACAAATGCTTAAATCCAAAACATTTTAATCGTGAAGAAATCAATCCTCCTTTTTTTTTCACTGTTCTTTGCCCTCTCTGCAATTGCACAGCAAAACAAAATGAGAATCACCGTTTCTTTGCCCTCCGGCTGGGAGAAAGTGCAGGGATCAGTACTGGAACACCAATATTTGAAAAATGGAGCCTCTTTCATGATTAAAGAAGAATTCATGTTAAATGGAATGACCTTAGATAACGGCGTGAAAAAATCAAAAGAGCAAATTGAGAAATATTTTTCGAGCGTGGAATTTACCAACGATGAATCGTTAGAAGTCAACGGACATAGTGCGCAAAGTGTAACTTTTTCTTATTCCGTAAACATAAGGCAAACCGAAATGAAAATGAAAATGAGCAGCATATACCTGATCATCCAAAACAAATTTTATAATATCTCCTTCGGAAGCATTCAGGATAATTTCAATGATATCTCTTTGGATATTCCACAAATACTCCAGGGAATAAAATTCATTTATTAACCCTTTTAAAAAGTTACTATGAAACAAACCACAACAAAATTGATCCTTCTTTTTCTCAATTTTATATTTTTAAATTCCTTGTTAGCACAAAGCCCTGCAAACAAATATTTAGCCCAACTGCCTCCTTTGCCCGATAATATGTGCGCTATTTCTGATGTTGAAGAAGAGAGTTTCCGCAATCGAATTCTCTCTGTTATTGAGACAATTGATACGGAAGTAGAACGCATTGAGAAGCAACAGCCTACTCAAGCTCAGATGACAAAAAGCATCACTCAACAAACCGGTATTTCGGAAGACAAGATCAATGAAATTACAAATTCACAAGACGAAAACGAAGGTGAAAAAATTGCCAATCAGAAAATGCAGACAGAATACGGAATCTCTATTGAAGAAGCAAAGAAAATGGAACAAATGAGTGAAAAAGAGTTGCAACAATGGGGAGAAAACTATGCTAAAAATCAACCAAAGACAATACAAGAAACAAAAAAACAAAGTAATGAGAAACAATTGGTCGTATTAACCACCGAAATTGAAAAAGTTAACGCTGAACTTACTACATATATTACCAACTGGAGCAATATGGAACTGGAGCTTAAACGGCAAGATCAATTGGCAAATAAAGAATTAACGGAATGCTTGGAAAAAGTGAAAAACAACACTCCAAAGCCAAAATATCAAGGGGAAGCGTTGATAAATGGAAACGAAATAGATGAATATATTGCCAAAAATGAAAAACTTTGTCATCAAAATTACTGTAACCGGATTTCACCCCTAAAGATTCAAACCCTAAATAAGAAGAAAGCGGATCTACAAAAAATGATAGCTTTGAGCATTAGACTGCAAACCCTACAAAATGATATGCTGAAAATTCAAACGGGAATAGATCTTAATGCAACAGAAGCAAACATAATTGGAGCACTTGCATTGGTAAAAGAGTATGCAAAAGAAATGTACAATCTGCTTTAGCGGTTTTTAAAAAAACTCTTTCATACAGTCTTTTGATTTTTTTAGTTTTACAAAATGAAAAAAAAATAAAATGTATTGGCGTGTTTGTGTCATTGAAAAACGAAAATAATCGTAACAATAATACCAATGTTTGCACTCTGGGTTTAACGTTTTTCAAAGTGTTTATACTTATGCAATAAACGCATGTTTTTGTCATTTTAGTTAAAGGCCAATCTGTTTAGATACAGAAGGTTTTAGCATTACTTTTGTGTATTGCTCTTGCTTTTTATAGTATTTGCTTTTGGAAAAAAATTATCCCGCCACTTGCAGCATTTATTTCGCTGTTAAGCAGCAGGATAATTATCTCTTAATAAAATTCAAACACGATTAATACTTCACTATCTTACTGGTATTTGAATATCCTTCAGAACTAAAGGATACTGAATAAACACCTGCTGGTAGCCTATTGAGATCCAGCCTTACTTCTTGAACAAAAGACTCATTCCCAGACAACGGCATCTCATATACTTTTTCACCCAACAAATTATAAATGGTTAAAACTGCTTTTTCAAACGTTATGCTTTGTAGATTAACCAGAACTTCCGAAGTAAATGGATTGGGATAGTATGATATATTTTGCCTACCATGGATCTCCCCACAGAAAACCATCACCGGACTGAAAATTTCCGAATGCCCATTATAATCTGTCTGTATAAGTCGGTAGTAGGACGTTCCATTTAGTGGATCATTGTCGGTGGTTGCATAATACAAGGTGCTGTTGCTGTTGCCTCCACCTGGTATGTTTTTCACAAACTCCCAATCACTAGCATTAACACTTCTCTGAAGGGTAAAAAAATCGTTGTTGGTTTCTGTTGATGTAGACCAAGTAATATTTACTTTATTGTTTTCACAAGCTGCATCAAAAGCCATCAATTCAACAGGAAGAGGGAGTTCAGAATCCTTGCTTCCAA
>CAZZHH010000077.1:0-13808 GCA_964653595.1 uncultured Lentimicrobiaceae bacterium | reverse complement strand
ACGTGATCGTATTTGAAGTATTTGAAATTTGGTCCACCTACCCATGCTTTTACATGGCCTGTATTTGGTTCCATGGCCATAAAACCAGCTTGAAGGATGTGTTTATAATATCTGAGTGAATCCATGGTGCTAAAACTTGTGTCTTTATCTCCTCTCCATGTAAAAACAGTCATTCTTTTCTTAAGATTCAAATAATAATCGATGGAATCGGTGTTTGTTTTGTATTTTTTTACAAGGGATTGATAGAGTTTGCCTTTTTTAACTTCATTTTCAAGAAAATTTGGTATTTCAACTCCAGCACTATTTCTCCATGGATTTTCTCCTTCCCAATGGTTGAAAAATCTTTTTTGAAGGCTTTTCATATGCTCTTTCGTAGCCTCTTCGGCATATTGTTGCATCTTACTGTCGAGAGTGGTGTATATCTTTATTCCATCGCCGTACAAATCAATTTTATTCTCTTTGAGCCATTTTTTTAAATAATTGGCAACAGATTGACGAAAATAGATTGCCTCTCCATCGTAATTGTCTTCTATATTATAATCCAACTCAATAGGTAGTTTAGATAATGAATCCGCACTTTTTTTTGTAATATACTTTTGATTTGAAAGTTGTTGAAAGATGTTGTTTCTCCTCTTTACAGAGTTTTTTCTATTCTGTAAAGGATTGTAATAGGTAGGTGCTTTCAGAAGTCCAACCAAAACTGCACTTTCTTGAATATTTAACTGATTGGGCTTTTTATTAAAATAGGTCTTGGCTGCTGTTTTAATTCCAAAAGTGTTGTTGCCAAAATCTACCGTGTTAATATACATGGTTAAAATTTCACTTTTATCGTAAGAGAGTTCCAGTTTAAAGGATGTTATAATTTCTTTCACTTTGGAAATAAACGTGTTAACATAAGGAATATATCCAAGGAGCCCTCGCGAGTCTTTTGCTCTGGTTTTGTACATGTTTTTTACAAGTTGCTGGGTAATTGTACTTCCCCCTCTTTTCTCTCCTTTAAACATGGAATAAAAAATAGCAAAAGTAGCTTTTAAGTCTACGCCATGGTGCTTGTAAAACCGAATATCTTCGATGTTGATCAATACATCCTTGAATATAGGTGAAACGTCAGCTAGCTTGACAGGAACTCTATTCTCGTTGAAAAATTTGCCAATCAATTTGCCATCTGAAGAATATAGCTCTGATGCAATATTTTGATCCGGATTGTAAACTTCTTTTACACTCGGAGTTCTGCCAAAAAGCCACAAAAAATTTATGTTAACCAAAAAAGCAAAAAGAAATAACAATAGAATAAAATTCATTGCCAATTTTGGAATTTTCCAATACCATTTTAATCCTTTTATGGAAAATATTTTTAACCCTTTTTTTAGAATGTCTTTTCCTTTTGAAAAAATTGATTTTACCCTTTTTATAAATACTTCTTTATTCACAACTATCCTTTTTTTTGAAGTTGCAAATTTAAGTTTTTTTATTTTGTGTTTGATAATAAATTATTCCATTTTATGATAAACATTAAACAATTTGATTTTTTTCTTGTTTAGAATGTATCTAAATTGAAATTATAATTTTTTTTATTTTCAAATTTTTAGTGAGCATAATTAAACAAGAAATTATTTATAAAACTTCAAAAAGAAGCTAATATGAAAAGAACAATAACATTCATCTTGATATCATTTTCAATCTATCAAGCAACAAGTCAACAAATAACAAAAACAAACAATAATATGAAGAACATATCAGAATCTCTATCTAAGAGTATTGCCGGACAAACATTTAGTGAATTACCATACAAATATGATGCTTTAGA
The DNA here is from genome assembly GCA_964653595.1 of uncultured Lentimicrobiaceae bacterium. Lineage (GTDB taxonomy): Bacteria > Bacteroidota > Bacteroidia > Bacteroidales > WCHB1-69 > JBAXTE01. The sequence goes on along the minus strand of CAZZHH010000077.1, from coordinate 12,001 downwards.
GCCATATTTTGATAAAATGACGATGGAAATTCATCACTCAAAGCATCATAAAGCATATTTTGATAACATGATGTCTATTGTAGAAAAAAATAAGGAATTTGGTTCTATTAAATTAATAGAGCTTTTTAAGAACATGAGTAAATACCCTGTGGGTTTGCGAAATAATGCAGGTGGTTTTTACAATCATTTACTTTTTTGGAATCTGCTTTCAACGGACTCAAAACCATTAAAAGATGGGAAACTTAAAGAGGCTATTGTTCGTGATTTTGGCTCTTATGAGCAGTTTAAGTTAAAATTTGAAGACGCTGCTAAAAGTCGGTTTGGAAGTGGATGGGCTTGGTTGGTTTTGACTAGCGATAAAAAACTTGTAATCACATCTACTCCCAATCAGGATAATCCGTATATGGATGTTGCTGAAATAAAGGGCACTCCGATAATTGCATTGGATGTATGGGAGCATGCATATTATTTGAAATATCAAAATAGGCGTGCAGATTATGTTTCTGCTTTTTGGAATGTAATTGATTGGGAGAAAGCTCAGATTTTGTACTCGGAAGTTTTTAAGTAAAATGTGTAAATAAAAAAAAGGCTCATTTCTGAGCCTTTTTTTTATTTACACATTTTCATCTATTTTAAATGACCTTTTTCAAAAGCTTTAGTCATAACACTAAGAATACCATTTTTGTCAATAGTACGAATCGCTTTAGAAGATACTTTTAAATATACATAATCGTTTAATTCAGGAACCCAAAATCTTTTAAGGTGCAAATTTGGTTTAAAGGTTCTTTTGGTTTTAATATTTGAGTGAGAAACATGGTTTCCTACTATTACTTTCTTTCCTGTTATTTGGCAAACTCGTGACATTTTAAGCGTATTTTTATGATTAAACTTCTATTCCTTACTAAATTGGAGTGCAAATTTCAGCAAAATTATTGAATTAACCAAGAAATGTTGAAAAAAAAGTTGATTATTTTAGGTAATAAAACGGAAACTCGCAAGATTGGCGGATAAAAAAAACAATCTGCCTACAGTTTGTCTATAAGCAGATTGAGTTTTTTTGTTGGAAAATTATTGTACAATAATTTTTTTAGTTATCAGATGGTTGTCAATTTTTATCTTAACGATATAAATTCCATCTGTATTAAGCATTTTTTTTGAAATACTATATTGGTAGTCTCCACTTGAAAGATCTTGATTCTCTATCGATTGAACTTTTCTTCCAAGCACATCATACACATCTATTACAACATTTGAATTTTTGTTTAGGTAAAAGTGTATGTTTGTGCTCTCTTTCATAGGGTTAGGATAAATTGAGAGATTTAATGCATTCGCAATTTCAGACTCCATGCCTACAATTCCGCAATCTCCTGTACACACTTTGTCGATAAAGATATTATTTCCTCCTTTGCTCGAAAAAGTAAATTTAAATCGCAAATTTGTTTTATCGGTTACGCCAGTGATAAATATGGAATCTTGCTTCCAAAATTTTGTACTGTCCGCCATAAAAGTGGTTGTCTTTGGAGAGGAGGTGCCTAACAATTCGCCAGAATATGTTTTTTTAGTGCTCCATGTTTTGCCGCAATCAGAAGATACACTAATCGATAGTTTATCGTAAATTGTATCCGCCGAACTGGTGCCATATAAAAGTTCTGCTATCGCATTTGAAGCTACTTCTTTTCCTACATATGCTCTACTGAATTTGAGTTTAATGATTCCTGTGATGTGCGACAAGTCGTAGGATGGAGAAATAAGCTCATCAACACTACCTGCAGCATTGTTTTCAAAATTCACTAGTCTTACAGAGTGTGTTCCAGAGTGGGAAGCTGAATCTGTGATTTCAAATGAATTTCCATTTTGATTAAATACATTCCAATTGTTTAACCCGTTTTCAAAATCTTCTAGGATGTGGCCTGGCTGTCCTGACGTGGAAGGTAATACATGAATTAAATTAGTTTTTACCAAAGAATCTGACCCTTGGGCGTTTCCAACGACTAGTTTAACAGAGTAGTTGCCTGGAGTTGCGTATGAGATAGTCGGATTTTCTAAGGTAGAATTAGATGGTGAACCACCTTCAAATGTCCATGTGCGAGTTGTGGAAGTTCCGTTGAACGATCTGTCGTTAAAAGTGATGGTAGTGCCAGCACAAATAGTCGTTGAATTGCTATGAAAATCTGCTATAGGCGCGCAATTAGATGGAGTGGTGATGTCCCAAACTCCCGTTTCGATTAAATTTTCGTACGACCACAATTGTCTTCTATCATTCATCATTGTGGCTTGAATTCGGTCGTTTTGGCCGTTGGTAAATAAGTTTGTACAATACCCAAATTGATAGTCCATATAGTTTTCTACCATGTCTGGTTTGTCGCCGGTTTCATTACAAGTATTTCTCTCTCCTGGAGCAAAACAACTTAGGGATGTGTTTTGAGAAGCTGTTTGAATTGGAGGGGTATCGGATACCTCATCGTTTGAGAGGGTAACTAGCCCAAACGGACCACCACTTGTAGAACAGCCATCAGCTCCCATGATTGGAATTCCGGCGACTAATTTCATATTTTGAAAAGGATGATACAGATTGAAATAGTGTCCTAGCTCATGAGTTAATGTTCGATTTAATGCATTAATTGGTTGGCCCATTAGATTTGTGGCTGTTCCTATTGCTCCAATGCCATCGTGGCGGATAAGAACTCCATCTGCTAATGTATCGCCATTGGTGAATAAAGGTGTTAGCGGATTGGATGGTGGAAAAACAGACATCCCGCCTATAGCTGCACCATCTGGCAACGACATGCCTGCAGGGTAAATAAATGATACGGAATAGATGTTTAGATATTTTTTTGGATTCCATGCATAATCGTGAAGCAAATCGTAATATGCATAGGAAGTTCTTTCGTCGTAAGATCTTACAATTCCATCTGTACAGTTCCCATTGGGATCGATTTTGGCAAGTCGGAACTCAAAGTTGCAATTTGCTCTAATCTCATTAAAACCATACCATGTATTTATTCCAGAAAGTGTATCGCTGTTCAATTTCTGAAAATCAATGTTTAGTCTTTGAATGGCGTCTTCTACCTGCTCTTTTGAGATGTTCTCAGCTCCATATCCATGAATGATGTGAAAAACTACGGGGATGATTTTTTTGCCATTAATAGATGTATCTGTAGTGGTAGATTTTGGTAGTTGCCCTGATTTCATCTTTTGAATAAGGGTTGCCATCTCATTTTCATAGATCACATATTTGTGGAAGACCGATGGATTTTCGAGTATTTTTTTAGTTAAAAAGTAGTGATCGGCAAGGTTATAGTTCTCATACACTTGCTTGTTTTCTTGTGCAAAGGAGGATATTAGTCCTAAAAATAATGCACAAATAATAAAAGTAATTTTCTTCATAAATATTTTTTTTTTGATTTTTCCCTGAGGCAAATATAATTAAATATTTACAATAGTGGATCATTGGCTAGACGAATCTGTGTTATTTTCGTTAAATGAAAAAAAAATCACGATGAAATGATTTTTTTATGGTGCTGTTTTATTGAAATCCGTGAATTTGATGGACTAAATGTTTTAGTGAAAAAAAATTAATTGCATCTCAAATTACATCCTTAACTGTAATCTGTATGTGTAAAAACTACTCTTTTTTGTACCTTTGCCAGAAAATAAAATTATTGGAATGATTTATCCTGCATCTTTTGAGCAAAAAATTGGGTTCGATCAGATTCGAACTCTTCTTTCGCAAAAATGTATTAGCACGCTAGGATTGAGTTTTGTGCAAAAAATGAAGTTTAGCACTAAAGTCGATAATATACGGATGATGCTGGAACAGGCCGAGGAGATGCGACAAATTATTCTTTTCGACACCAATTTCCCTTCTCAGGATTATTTTGACATGAGCGAGGAGCTGTCGATATTAAAAATTGAAGGTTCTTATATTGATGGGGAAGCTCTTTCACGTCTTAAAGGAATGATGAAAGCCATTGAACAAATTGTACATTATGTTCAAAAAAGAGAACCTCAAAAGTATCCTCATCTTACAGCAATTGTAAATCACCTTGATTTTGACAAAACCCTAATCCATCAGATCGATACGGTGGTAGATGAAAAGGGAAATATTCGCGATAAGGCATCTCCAGAATTGTACGATATCCGGAAAAATATATATCGTCTTACACAGAGTGCTGCAAAAAAGATACGTGCCATTCTACATCAATCTAAACAAGATTCAATAGTTGCAGATGATTCTGAAATAACTATCCGAAATGGTCGTCTGGTTATCCCTGTGCCAGCAGCTTATAAGCGAAAGTTAAAGGGATTTATTCACGATGAGTCAGCTACCGGACAAACTGTATTTATTGAGCCAGAAAGTGTTTTTGAAGAGAATAATGAGATTAGAAACCTTCAGAATGCCGAAAGAAGAGAGATTATAAAGATATTAATTGCAATATCGGATCTTTTACGTCCATCGTTGCATGAAATTGAGTCGATGCAAGTTTTCTTGGGACTTATAGATTTTCTTAGAGCAAAAGCAAAACTGGCTATCGAAATAAATGCCATCATGCCAATTATTGAAGGTGCCACAACTCTGAATTGGAAAAAGGCCGTTCATCCGCTGTTGTTTTTGAACTTGAAAACACAAAAAAAGGAGGTTGTTCCTCAAAATATTTCTCTTTCGGCAGAGGAGCGAATATTGATTATTTCTGGTCCAAATGCAGGAGGAAAATCGGTTACATTGAAAACAGTAGCCCTTTTGCAGTACATGTTTCAGTGCGGATTATTAGTCTCGGCAAATGAGCTATCTGAATTTGGTGTTTTTAAAGATCTTTTTTTGGATATGGGCGACGAGCAGTCTATCGAAAGCGATTTAAGTACCTATAGTTCTCATTTGCGAAACATGAAAGTGATGATTTCTGAATGTAATCGCAAATCCCTGTTTTTAATTGATGAGTTTGGTTCAGGCACCGAACCATCGCTAGGGGGAGCGATGGCTGAAGCGGTTTTAGAAAAGTTGATTGACAACGGCTCTTATGGTGTTATCACTACCCATTTTGGCAACCTTAAGTTGATTGCCGAACGCTATCACGAAGTTCAGAATGCTGCCATGCTTTTTGATGTAGAAAAAATGACGCCCCTATATATATTAAAGATTGGCAAACCTGGTAGCTCTTTTACTTTCGAAATTGCCCAAAACATAGGTTTCCATGAATCTGTTTTGGAACACGCTCGTCAAATTACCGGATACGATAGAATAGATTATGAACATAGATTGCAACAGCTAGAGACGGAACTCCATTATATATCGGAACAAAAAAAAGCGTTGCATGTTGCCGACGAAACATTGGCAGACTTGGTTGCTAAATATTCTACTAAAAACTCAGAAATTGAGCAGATAAAGCGGGAGATCATACACAATGCGAAAGCCGAAGCACGAGAGATCGTGAAAAATGCCAATAAGCTTATCGAAAATGCAATATTTGATATTAGAAAAGCTGAAGCAGATAAAGAAAAGGTAAAAGAAATTCGGAAAAATGTGAATGCATTCACAGAAACGATAAACGACAAACCAGAAGAAAAAGTAAAAAATGAAAAAAAGTCTGCTTCCACTGTTCTTTCTAACTCTTCTAACAATGGGGAGGTAAATGTAGAAGAAAAACCATCTCCACTTACAGTAGGAGATACGGTGCTGGTGTTAGGGATGAACGCAAAAGCAGAAGTTTTGGAAATTAAAAACGACAATATCACGCTCTCTTTAAATGGAGTTGTTTTTAGAACACAGACTAAAAAGGTAGAAAAAATTAGTCGTTCAGAGGCCAAGCAAATCCAACGAAATCCTCATGCTGTAAAATCTGTTTACCAACGATTGTTAGATAAATCCACTTCTTTTCATTCAACCATAGATTTAAGAGGAAAGAGAGCGGATGAGGCGCTTTCAGATACGGAACGTTTTATAGATGATGCAATTTTGCTGAATGTTAATGAGATTAGAATTCTCCATGGGAAAGGAAACGGAGTATTGAGACAGTTGATTCGTAAACAACTGTCCAACAACCCCAATGTTCGTGATTTTTATGATGAAAAAATCGAGTTTGGTGGCGATGGGATTACTGTAATTCATCTGGTGTAATTGTTTTCTGTTTTATAGATTATTGGATTCGTTTTTTGTAATTTTGTCACAACATTAAAAATTAAATACTTAGCATATGAACACTAAAAAATTTTTATTCCGCGGATTTCAAATCCATTTCATCATTTTATCATTAATATCCCTTTGTATTATGAAGCCCATTAATGCTCAAAAAAATGCAACACCGTTTAATTATCAACTGGAACAATTTGCCGATGCAAAAATAATGAGGTACACTGTTCCAGGGTTTGACCAACTAACATTGAAACAAAAAACCTTGATTTATTATTTAAGCGAAGCTGCTTTGTGTGGCAGGGATATCATTTTTGATCAAAATTGCAAATTAAATCTCTCCATTAGAAAAACATTGGAGAGTATTATCCAACATTACAAAGGCGATAAAAACAGTGAAAATTATAAAAAATTCTTAGTTTACGCCAAGCGAGTTTGGTTTTCAAATGGAATTCATCATCATTATTCTAACGATAAATTTTTTCCAGAGGTAAGCAGAGACTATTTTAAAGAGTTGATTCAAAAGTCGAAAGAAGCAAAATTTCCATTGCGAAAAGGGGAAAATATGTACGATTTTACAAAACGAATAGTCGACGAAATATACAATCCTAACATAGCTCCTAAAAAAATTAGTTTAGATAGTGGTAAAGATTTAATTCAAGAATCTGCTACTAATTTCTATGATGGGGTAACTCAAAGCGAAGTGGAGCAATTTTACGCAGCTCAAATAGCAAAAGATGGAGAATCTGAAACTCCAATTTCTTATGGGCTAAATTCAAAATTAGTAAAAGTAAACGGTAAAATGACCGAAGAGGTGTATAAAATAGGAGGATTGTATTCTAAATCAATCGAAAAAATTGTGTTTTGGCTTACTAAAGCGAAAGATGTAGCTGAAAATCCGATTCAGAAAAAACATATCGAATTGCTGATTCATTATTATCAAACCGGTGATTTAAAAACATGGGATGAATATAATGTAGTTTGGGTAAAAGATACAGAATCGCTTGTTGATTATGTAAATGGTTTTATAGAAGTATATGGTGATCCAATGGGGATGAAAGCTACTTGGGAAGCGGTTGTAAATTTCAAAAACATGGAAGCTTCTGTAAGATCAGAAAAAATTAGCGCAAATGCTCAATGGTTTGAAGATAATTCGCCTGTTTCACCAGAATTTAAGAAAAAAGAGGTAAAAGGTGTTTCTGCAAAAGTAATTACCGTTGCTCAATTGGGTGGCGATTGCTATCCTACAACCCCTATAGGGATTAATTTACCTAATGCCAATTGGATTCGAAAGGAACACGGCTCAAAATCGGTAACGATGGAGAATATTACCTATGCATACGACCAAGCAGCTTCTGGAACAGGTGTTTTGGAAGAGTTTTGCTTTTCGAAAGAGGAAATTGAAAGAGCTAAAAAGTATGGATCTATTTCAGATAATCTTCATACCGATTTGCACGAGTGTTTAGGCCACGGATCTGGTCAGATGTTGCCTGGTGTATCGGATGGAGCGCTAAAGAATTATCACTCAGCGCTTGAAGAATCTCGTGCCGACCTTTTTGCACTTTATTTTTTAATGGATAATAAAATGATCGAGATTGGCTTAATTGATAACTTAGAAGTAGCAAAAGCCGAATATGATAAATACATAAGAAATGGTTTGTTGATGCAACTTACACGGATTGAGCCAGGGAAAACAATTGAGCAAGCACATATGAGAAATAGAGCGTTGATCTCACGCTGGTGTCTCGAAAAAGGTGCTTCCGAAAAGGTTATTGAGAAAAAAATGAAAGAGAACAAGGTTTATTATGTTATAAATGATTACGATAAATTGCGTGATCTTTTTGGTGATTTACTAAAAGAAATTCAACGAATAAAATCTACTGGTGATTTTGAAGCGGGTAAGATACTTGTTGAAAATTATGCAGTACAAATTGATCCAGCTATCCATAACGAAGTGTTAACCCGATATGCGAAACTAAAAGTGGCTCCATACGGCGGATTTGTAAATCCAACATTTAACCTAGTGCAAAAAAATGGAAAAATTATAGATGTTAAAATTGCTTATCCAAACGATTACACCAAACAGATGATGGAATATGGTAAAAAATATTCATTTATAAGTCCAAATTAGATACAGTGAAACAGTGAACAGTGAACAGTGAAACAGTGAACAGGTTTTAGTTGTTTTTTTCGGATTAAAATTATTTAAGAGTAATGATTGTTCCCTATTTTATGCCAAAGCATTTATTTGAGTTAGTTGAAGATGTCAAATGGACATTTTCAATATGCCAACACGTGGTGTTGAAAGCATAAGATTGAGTTGGTTCAGCTTGCAAAGGTACGGCCCCGAAGGGGTCGAAGATTCTGGGTCAAGTTGTAAAAATACGGCGCCAAAGGTGCCGAAAAGTCTGGATAAGATGCCAGGCACGGCCCCGAAGGGGTCGAACAGTCTGGTCAAACTTGCGAAGCCACGGCCACGAAGGGGTCGAACAGTCTGGATAAGCTGCGAAGGCACGGCGCCGAAGGCGTCGAAGCCTATTAACCCCACGCGGAGCGTGGGGTTAATAGGCCAACAATCAACTCGATTTTGGCGGAAAAATTGCTGCGCAGCAAAGCGGTTTTTATGCCAAAATCGCCACTGGGAGGCCCATGCTCTCATCCAGCTTTGTCAGCACAGATGCTCCTCCGCCAGGGCGGATCAGCATGATAAAGTAGCACAATTTGCCAAAAACTACCATGGAATTGGAAAATAAATCGAATAAAAAAAGAGAAATGAAATACATTCATTTCTCTTTTTTAGTATTTTAAATTTCGAATTACTTTACGATAAATTTTTTGCTGGTTTGATACTTATTTCCAAGGAGTTGCAAAAAATAAGTTCCTTTTGTAAATCTGGAGACATCGATGGTTAGTTTGAGGTCGGGATTGCTTTCACCAACTTTGGAATCATACACACATTGGCCCATCATATTTAAGATTTTTAATCGCTCAAATTTTCGTTCTCCGTTTTCAATTCTCAGATGTAGCATCGAATTGGTGGGATTTGGGTAAATCAAAACATCCGCTTGCTGGAAATTGATGTCGGTGGTGGATTGAACTACCCCTTCCTTGTCTAAACGAACAATTATTGGATTCCAAGAATACCTATCATCTAGATGATTATCCCCTGCCCAGAATCTGCCATACAATAAAATTTCGTTATCGGTAGCCTCTACTGCCAACCATCTATTTACATCGCAGGTATAATTTTTACTCCAAATAATGGTACCGGTAGTGGTTGTTTTTAACAAAGTATAAACATCTTGGGTCGAAATAGTAGTATCGATGAACTTATAAAGCAAATATACGGTATCGGGAGCCACAAAATCAAGACCACCCAGCCAATCATAATTGTTTAACGAACCGAATTGATACATTGTGATAATTGTATCTACGGCATAGTCTATCGATCGAGTTGTGTCTTTAATCATAAAACCAACATCGTTTGGAAGACTAATTCCTGTGTTTGGATCGCACCAAAATATCCATAATGCTTTAATAAATTCTTTATCCGATATTTGATAAGTCCAGGGGCTTGACTGAAAACAACCCGAACATCCATTATGAATAGTACGTGAAGTAGCAAAATTCGTATCAATATAAGTGTTAAACATATTTTCTTGATAATGAATTACATAAGTGCCATAGTACGTTAATTCTAAAATATTCTGCACTGAATTAACATATAAGCTATGGAAATTTCGCTCCTTGATTAAGTTGCCTTCGAGAGTGTATTCGCGGACAAATAGGCTGTCTTTGTGTATTGTGTCGTACATAAAGCATATTTGCCCTGTTACTACTATCTGATTTTTGCTGTTTATCATCATTGCTCCCGAATAGTTGTACTGATTACTATCGCCCATCATTTTAATAGAGGTAACTTCTAGTTCATCGTTAAAATAGAGCAATCCGGTTCTGTACAATGAGTCATTTTCGTAGTACATATTACATAATGCTAGATTTTTTCCATTTTGCAATTTAATAGATTTTCCTTGAATAGTAGCCTTTGCATTTGGGAAATAGGTGCTCAAATATAATGTATTTATTAATGATCCATCCTTGCCAATTTTTAAAACGATTGTGGAATCAAAATAGTCTGTTACTAAATTTTTTATATCCACATTCGCGAGATAATCGTTCGAGTCTGTAGCCATTATATTCCTGATAAAATCAGCTTCAGGAGTGTAAAATCGAATATCATTTTGACAAAAAGAATTGTTTAAAAATGATATGGTAACTGTAATTATAAAAAGTATTTTTTTCATGTTGTATTATAATTGAGAGTATTCTTGATTATGAATTAGCACAGGAGTGCCAGATAAATATTCAACTATGTGATTGTATGGATATTGCCAATATTGGCCATTGTAAATGGATTTGAACTTGAGTATTAAAGCAGATTCATTGTTGCCAAAATAGTAACCCCAAGGCCAAAATTTGTCAATAAACCACTCTTTGTAATGATTATAAAGAGTTTCTGGGTTTGTATGACATCCAGCAACATTAACATTCCAATGGTTTTGATTTTGCACACTTGCACCCATCAATGAATATGGCAAACTCGACAAAGGGTCGGTAATTGGATCTGTTAAATGCTCGTGATTTGGATCTAGCTTGTTCTCATTATCATGATTCCACCAATAGGAACCACCATGCAAATTATACCATGCAGGGATCCACTCTTGAGTAACACAAACCGGATCGTTATGAGGGTTAAAAACCAAAATATATCCCCAATCTCCACCGTGTTTGCAATTACTATAATCGTCTGGATAACACGTAAAAGGCTTAGTATATTTAGTGGTAAAATCTGATGGATATATACGATGTTCGCCAGGTCTCATAATTTTTTTAGGCGAAATTGGAAATTCAGTTTCAATACCAGCAATAACTGGAATGGCAATTTTTACATAGTTGTCTTTTATTTCAGTAACTCTGAAATCAGCTAATACTAAACCTGCTTGACTTTCATTAAGCCACCTGTAAATGGAATCTCTAGCAATAATGTATTGATTTATCAATTCTCCACCGGATAAGTATATATCAGAACCCTTGGTGTAACTTGAAACTTTAATCTCAAATTGTCTGAAGTCTTTAATATCGCCTCCAAACTTGCCGTTAACACCATCTTTAATCCCATATTTAATATTAAAATAAGTCTCCATTTGCCAAATGGCCAAGTTTAATAGTTTGTCTTCAGCATAATTATCATTAACTTCATCTTTAAATTTTATCAAAAGAGATCCATTAATGGTATCCCCACAATTGTATGTTTCATACCTTTCATAAGGGTTATCCATACTTCCTTTAGAGTTAGAAACGATTTTTTGCTGATTTTTTGTTGTTAGAGCATCTTCGTCTTTACTGCAAGAAGATATCGCAAGCAACGAAACTGCTAGAGCTAACAAAGCAATTGTTTTACACGCAAAGTGTGTGTGTGTGTGTACGCACACGTGGTTTTTGAGTCTAAATTTTCTCTTTTCATAAGCTTTTGTTTTTTTTGTGTTTGTAGGTAGTTATTTATTTCTCGGCGACAAATATAGAATAATTTAATTTCACTTTTTAACTTTCTTAAATTTAATTTATAAATATTTTTTTGGGAAAACCATGTTGATATTTAATTATTGACAAATACTGTAAAAGTGTCAATTATTCTCTTAAAAAAGTTTGTTTTTTATATAGTCCTGTTAATGAGTATAATCTCGTAAAATTTGACGAATAATAAGCTTTGTAAATTGCAATAAAGAGTTAGATGGATGTCTTTAAATGTTAAAATATATTTAAATTTGAATTATCAATCTATGCTTTCAACTTTTTATATTTCGTCTCTATAAA
>CAZZHH010000076.1:0-14263 GCA_964653595.1 uncultured Lentimicrobiaceae bacterium | reverse complement strand
GAAAAAATATTTATTATTTTACCCTATAAAGTTGCATTTATTACTTGAATTTAGGACATTTTAGGATTGCAAAATAATGTAGTATTTTTGCTTAATTAAAAAACAATTAACTACTGTAAATATTCATTTCAAAAATATTCAATCATCTAACATGATACAGTTCAATGAATCTAATAAAAGGGATGTTAGCATAATTATCGTCAATTACAATTCTGGAGAGTACATATACAATTCGGTCTCAAGCATTCTAAATTCGATAACTGAAAATTATGAAGTTATCATTTGGGATAACGATTCAAAAGACAATTCCATCCAATTAATAGAAGAAAAGATATCCGACTTTTCGAACATAAAAATCATTAAATGCAAAGATAATCTTGGATTTGCCAAAGCAAACAATCGTGCTTGTGCAGAAGCTAGTGGAAAATTATTGCATTTTCTGAATCCTGACACCATCGTGAACAGGGATTTAAACAACGTTTATTCGGAATTATTAAACACAAAAGAAGAAATAGTAGCCATCACCCGTTTGACCGATCAAGAGAACAATGAAATTAAAATCACACATGTTTTACCTACTGTCGGCAATTATCTTAAAAAACTCCTCAAATCAAAGGAGATTGGCTACTGGAGCATTGGTGCTAATGTAATAATGCCAAGAGATGTCTTTTTTAAAATTGGCCAATGGAGCGAAGATTACTTTATGTATACAGAGGATATGGACCTATTTTATTGTATTTATAAAAACAAAATTCCAGTTAAAAAATTTGACTGCAGCGTAATCCACGTAGGAAAAGTTTCATCCAGCAATACATGGTCTGATTATCAACGACTTTTACAAATTGAAAAATCATACAGGCATTTTTACAGTAAATATAATATTTTTTTACAGTATTTAGTTATCAGACCTTTACAACTGCTTTACACTCTGTTAATAAACAAAAATGAGTTTTTTTCAACCACAAAAGTTTTTTTCAAATTATTATTCAAAAAACCGAACTAGCCAATGATTCCTTTTTCTGAAAAACAGTTTAACAAGACATTTCTACTTTTTTTTATCACAGCCATGATTGGAGTTGCTATCAGTTACTCAAAATTGTATCTATTTCATCTAGTATATGTATTCATTGGCTTTCTATTACTATTTAGAATCAAAAGTTTTTTCAGGCCCCTTCCTACAAAAATGCATTACTTTTTCATGTTCTTTTTTGTATGGTATCTTCTGTCTATCCTCTGGAGTATCAACACAAACTATTCCATCTCCTATCTATTTTATGTTTTTTTAGGCTCCTCGATTTCTCTTTTTACGTTGTATTATTTAAACAATTCAGAAAAAATCACTTCCGTTTTAAGAGCCATCAGTATTGTATTGATAATTGAGCTTATATTTTCATTATTAGAATCGTTTACTGCCTTCAGGCTACCCATCTCTCCTTTTTCAGAAATTTCTCATTATTTTGGAAGAGAGGGTTCACTGCATCTTTTCAGAGCATCTGAAATGGAATCGATATTGATTACTCCCACTGGTTTCCGTGGCAACCCCAATAACCTCGCAAACATGATGATACTTTTTGCCCCATTTGTGCTTTTCAAAAAGATGAATGTTTGGGTAAAAACACTATTAACGATCACGATTGCCGTTGTGATATTAATGACCGGTTCGAGACTTGTATTTGTTGTTTTTATCATGATGTTATTTACCTATCTATACACAGTTAACCTAAAAAGTCTTATCATCGGAGTGTGTGCTTTTTTGGCAATCAGTTTCACCCTTGATTATAATTCAAAAGAACTAAGAAAAAATGTTTACGGTCTGAGGGTTTTAGAAATAAGTTCCACTTATAGAGCAGCATCCAACTTAATTTTCGGTGCCAAAGAAGAAGACGATATCAAGAAGACAGATATCGAAATTGAATCTGGTTTTGTAAGGAGAGCTTTGATGATAAATGGATGGAATGCACTTATCGACAGCAAAGGTTTAGGTGTAGGCGGGGGTGGATCGATAGCTGTTCAAGAAAAATATTCTGGTTATGTTGGCACTAGAGTGAAAAGTATGCACAACTTTTGGTTTGAACTGTTGGTAGATGGAGGAGTAATTTTTATCGGGGTATTTTTAGTGTGGTACCTATATTTATTGTATTACCTCAGAAAAGCATTCCTAACCTCTAAAGAGAAAGATATTGTTTATTTCTCTAAATCATCCTTTTTCGCCTTGCTATTTTTTGTCTTATCTGCAATTAGCTCATCTTCTGTAATTTATTTTATCCCCATGTGGATTTTATTTGGCCTTTCTATAGCGATTATCAACCTTTGGAAAAATGAAAAAAATCAAACTCTTACTTCTATCTGATGCAAATTCTGTCCATACAATTAAATGGGTAAATGTTTTAGCAAAATCAAAGTTATTTGATATTTATATTTTTTCCCTTAATAGTGTTAAGGAAGGCATCTATGCAAATTTGGATGTTCAAATTACCACCATTTTTGATTCCTATGAATTAAAAAAAAATCAATCGAAAGTCGATAAACTCAAATATTTAATTGCTTTACCTAAACTTTTAAAAGTCATTAAGGAATTTAAACCAGATATAGTTCATGCTCATTATGCATCGAGTTATGGTTTGCTAGGTAGGTTAACAAGATTTCATCCATTTATCATATCTGTATGGGGTAGTGATGTATATACTTTCCCAAATTTGTCGATCATTCACAAATTTATTTTAAAGTCAAATTTAAAATCAGCCGATAGAGTACTAGCAACCGGCAAAATGCTTTCGCTGGAGACTCAAAAATATACAAACAAAGAGATACTCATCACTCCTTTTGGTGTTGACATTGAATTATTTAAGGAAAAACCAGTAGAAAAGCCCATCTTTTCTGATGAGGACTTTGTCATTGGAACCATCAAATCTCTTGAGCCAGTATACGGGATAGATTTATTAATTAAGGCGTTTGCAATCATTAAAAACAAATATGCTGATAAACCAATAAAACTGCTAATAGTAGGTGAAGGTAGCGAAAAACAAAAGTTGATCGACTTAACTAAGGAGTTAAACATCGAAAAAAATGTAAATTTCTTAGGTTTTATAGAACAAAAGCAACTACCAATTTATTACAACATGATCGATGTTTTTGTCGCATTATCCTTAAGTGAAAGTTTTGGAGTAGCTATAGTGGAGGCTTCTTCCTGTTCGAGAGCAGTGGTTGTGAGCAATGTTGGTGGGTTACCCGAAGTTGTAGATCATAACCATACAGGATATGTAGTTGCTGAAAGAGACGAAAATGCTGCTGCAGCTGCAATAGAAACATTAATGAACGATGCAACGCTCCGACAAACAATGGGTAAAAACGGTAGATTAAAAGTAGAAAAACTCTATGATTGGGAGAAAAATGCTAGCAGCATGATTGCTCTTTATCAAGAAATAGTTCAAAATCAATCTGTATCTTCTGTATCTTCTTAAAGATTTGGTAAAGAATCAGAATAGTGCTTCAATTGGAATATTTTATACAATGAAAATAAAAAAGCAAACATCATTAAAACATTACGTAATAATGATTAATTTTGCTATATTAAATAAAGGATAGATAATATGTGTGGAATTTTTGGGATTATTTCGGATAAAAAAATAATCAAGAATGAGTTAGTATCATTATACAAACACTCACAACAAAGAGGTAAAGACTCAAGTGGAATTGCGTTTTTCGACAAAGATAAATATATAATTCATAGAGCTGATTTCCCTATAGTAAAATTGATAGGTGATGTAAAACCTTTTCAAAGCAATGTAGTAATGGGGCATAGCAGGTTGATAACAAATGGATTATCCGACAATCAGCCTGTCGTAAAAGACAATATTTTTATTCTCCATAATGGAATAATCATCAACGATAAAGAGGTTTGGTCGAAATTATCCTCTCCGAGGGAATTACAAATAGATACCGAAGTTATAGTTGCTATAGCAAGTGAAACGATTCAAAACCAAGAACCCATAGAGACAATCCCGGATAAAGTTTTCAGCCTCTGTAAGGGCGTAGCATCATGTGCACTCACCATGCCAGCATTAGGAAAAATGTTATTGTTTTCGAATAATGGTAGTTTGTACATTGGCACTAAAGAAAATACTATTTACTTTGCATCAGAAAACTATCCTTTAACCCTAATTAAATGCGATAATATCACACAAATTATTGGCTATAAAGTGATAGATATTCCGAAATCTATCCAAAAAATTGAGATTAATGACAAGTCTCTAAGAAACACCAATTTAATTCCGGATTTACCAATAATTTCTTCAGAGGAGAAGCTTTTAATCACTCCTAAGGTAGAAGTAAAACGCTGTACCAAATGCGTATTACCCGAAACAATGCCATATATTAAGTTTGACGAGCATGGAGTTTGTAACTATTGCAATAGTTATAAACTGAGAAATGTTCCCAAACCAAAAGAAGAGCTTTTTAATCTAGTTGAATCCTATCGACGCACCTCTGGAAACGACTGCATTGTCCCCTTTTCGGGTGGTCGAGACAGCTGTTATGCTCTCCATTTAATTGTTGATGAATTAAAGATGAAGCCGGTTACTTATACGTACGACTGGGGAATGGTTACCGATTTAGGCAGAAGAAACATCAGTAGCATGTGTGCTCAATTAGGAGTAGAGAACATCATTGTTGCAGATGATATTGCTAAAAAGAGGAAATATATAGAAATGAATCTTCGCGCATGGCTTAAGTCACCCCATTTAGGGATGATAAGTATACTCACAGCTGGCGATAAGCATTTTTTCAGGCACGTAGAAACCATCAAAAAGCAAACTGGTATTAAGCTCAATTTATGGGGTGTAAATCCTTTAGAAGTTACCCATTTTAAAGCTGGATTTTTAGGAGTTCCCCCCTATTTTGAAGAAGAACGGGTATACAGTCATGGTGCCATGAAACAACTTAGATATCAGAAATTACGTTTTAAGGCAATGCTCGACAGTCCTGGATATTTTAACCGATCGTTGTGGGATACCCTTTCGGGAGAATATTATAGAAGTTTTACTACAAAAGAGGATTATTTTCACATTTTCGATTATTGGAGATGGGATGAAGATATTGTAAACAAAACGCTAATAGGACTTTACGATTGGGAAACTGCTCCAGACACTAATACTACTTGGAGAATTGGTGATGGCACAGCTGCATTTTATAACTACATCTACTATCTTGTTGCAGGATTTACCGAACACGACACCTTCCGTAGCAACCAAATCAGAGAAGGGCAATTAACCAGAGAGGAAGCTCTTGTATTGATTGAAGACGAAAATCGCCCCAGATATCAAAATATCAAATGGTATCTCGACGCAGTAGGCATCGATTTTAAAGAAGCAATTGAAATCATCAACAAAATTCCAAGACTATACAACTTTTAAGCATGGAAAAATGTGTTTGGTATATCTCAAAATATGTATCACCTCCTTCAAAATCGGGGGTTGGTAGTCGTGGATTTCATATCATAGAGGAGATGAAGTTTCAAGGAGTTGAGACCTTAATCATCACTTCCGATTCAAATCACTTAATAGAACCTCCAAAACTTACGAAAAGGTATTACCAAGAAAACAACAATGGGATTAATATTCTTTGGATAAAAACATATAAATTTAACATTGCAAAATCATTTAAACGGATGATTAGCTGGTTAGATTTTGAATTCAAATTATTCCTATTAAATAAAAAAAAATTACCCAAACCCGATGCAATCATTGTTTCGAGCCTGTCGTTGTTTACCATAGTTAATGGGTTTTTGTTAAAGAAAAAATATAAATGCAAATTAATATTTGAAATCCGCGACATTTGGCCATTAACCATTGTAGAAGAGGGAGGGTATAGTGAAAAAAATGTATTGGTCAAATGTCTTGCATTTCTCGAAAAATGGGGTTACAAAAAAGCAGATTTAATAGTTGGCACAATGCCTAACCTAGGCCAACATGTGGAGAACGTACTAGGATATACTAAAAAGACAGTTTGTATTCCAATGGGATATAACGAATCTTCTGTTCGATCTCAACAAGCTATTCCACAAGAATATATTGAAAATAATTTTCCAAAAGACAAGTTTATCGTTGCCCATGCTGGAACTATAGGAATTACAAATGCATTAGATACTTTTTTTGAATGTGCAGAAAGCATGGTTGATTTTCCAAATGTGCATTTCTTAATGATTGGGGATGGGGCTCTAAAAAATTATTATCAAGAAAAATATGCTTCGTTGACTAATCTCACTTTTGCTCCAAAAGTTTCTAAATACGAAGTTCAATCAGTTCTTTCTCATTGCAATTTATTATTCTTTTCCGTCCACAAATCCAAAGTTTGGGAATATGGCCAGTCACTCAATAAGATTATCGACTATATGTTTTCTGGCAAACCAGTAGTTGCTTCTTATACAGGATACCAATCGATGATTAATGAAGCAGAATGTGGAATATTTGTCCCTGCCAATGATGTTCAAGCATTAAAAAAAGAGATTGTACGTTTTTCGGAAATGCCAGAGGCGATGTTAACACAAATGGGGATTAATGGACACCAATGGATTATCGAAAACAGACATTATAAAGTATTGGCTACCAATTATTTAAAAGAAATCTTCAATGTATAAATTATGATTTGTTTTGCAGACAAAAGTCATTCTAAACAAATAGCGGAAATTCATAAAAAAACAATTTCTAAGGGCTTTTTAGTCAAGTTAGGAGTTGATTTTTTAACCCTCATGTATCAATTTTTGATTATGAAGGAAGTAGTAATTATTAGCATTGAAGAGGGTAAAATAAATGGGTTTGTTAGTTTTTCAAAATCATCAGAAGGAATGATGAAAAAGTTTATTTTCGACAAACCAAAGGCAATATTACTGATTTTAAAGACAATAATTGCCAAGCCATCCTATATTAAACCAATTTTAGAAACAGCTAAGGCCACATCCCATACTGTAAACAAAAACAACATGGATGACCTACCTAAAGCGGAACTACTATCCATTTCTGTTTTGGACAACACTCAACAAAAAGGAGTTGGGTCGCAATTAATCAAAGCATTGGAAGATACATTAAAACAATTGAATATAGAAAAATATAAGGTAACTGCGGGTGAGCAATTGGAAAAGGCAAACCTGTTTTATCAAAAAAATGGATTTCAATTGACGTGTCAAATTATCATTCACAACAACGAAATATCAAATGTATATGTTAAGAATTTATCTATTCCAGAACGAGATAACAATCGTTAATAAATTCATTTAATCATATCAATCTCCAGTTTTTTTTTATAGTTTTATGATTCTTAAGTATATAAAATCAAGGTAAAACATGACAAACAGCGATAAATACAAAGAGATTCTCTCACATCATTTAGGGACAGAGTCAGATTCCATATTTCTATATTGGAAAGGTAGAGTTGCTCTCTATGCCTTGCTTAAAGCGATGAAAATAAACCCAGGAGACGAAGTAATTATTCCTGCTTATACCTGCGTTGTGGTTCCCAATGCCATCCTATATTTGGGTGCAATTCCGATTTATGTGGATATCGATCTGGAAACATTCAATGTGAACATCGACCAATTAAAAAATGTGATCACCAATAAGACTAAGGTTATCATCTGTCAAAACACCTTTGGCTTAAGCTCCAACCTCGAAGAGCTGGTGGAAATTGCAAAGCAGTACAACCTATATACTATCGAAGACTGTACTCATGGCTTTGGTGGCAAATACCATGGAAGGCCCAATGGTACCTTTTGTGATGCCGCCTTCTACTCTACTCAATGGAATAAGCCTTTTTCAACGGGTATTGGAGGTTTCGCATTAGTTAACAACACGAATTTACTGAAACCCCTTATTCTGGTAAACCAACATTTAAAAAAACCAACGGCAAAACAAAAAAGCATGCTTAAGGTCTTATATTTTGTAAAAAAACGACTTTTGATAGGTGCTACATACTGGACATTGGTTAAATTATACCGTTTTCTAAGCAAACACAATCTAGTTGTTGGCTCGTCGTCGGGAGAAGAGATCACTTCTATTGTCCAACCAGCAAATTATTTCCAGTCGCTTTCGGAGGAGCAGATAAAAGAGGGCTTGAAGAACATTCAAAAGCTACCCGAGATGCTTACAATTCGCAGAAAAAATGCGGAAAAGTATACTGAATACCTTTCCTCTATTGGGAAGAACTATGTTTGCCCTTCACTTTTTGCTAATCACTCCTTTTTGAAGTACCCATTGCTAGTGCGTGACAGGGATGAAGTAATACTCCAAGCTGAAAAGCACAAAATCGAATTGGGTGAATGGCTCAATAGCCCAATACATCCAATACAGGAAAACTTTAAACAATGGAAACTAAATACTGAACTTTTTCCTAACGCCGTTTTTTCGGGAAAACATATGATAAATCTACCAACAGATATCCGTAAAACAGATAGTGTTATAGATTTTTTGAAAACGATAAACGATAAAATATTGGATCATAATTCAAAAAAACACGAATGAGCATTTTTAAAGCCATAACAAGACAAAAGATCGAGCTATATTTGGGAATGTTCTCGATATTCTTAATCCCCATACACAAGAATATGTTAATTATTTCGTTGTTGATTTGGCTTATTGCAACTATAACTAATTTGATAATAGACAGTTACAAAAAAGAGAAGATTCAAATTAACAAAAATGCACTTGTCCCTCTCTTGATAATGCCTGTTTTTTATATCATCCACATTACTGGGCTTCTATATTCATCCAATATCCAATATGGTTTATTTGATTTAGAGGTCAAATTTTCCATGTTTATAATTCCCATAATGATAATCATTAGAAACAAAATCTATTCTGAAAAACAAAAACAAATCATCATATCTTTAGTTATTGGAGTATTAACCTCATTTATCATCAATTTATCGCGTGCATACATTGCCTATTCAGTGGACGGAGAATCCAGCCATTTTTATTATAGTTTACTTTCTTCTTCCATCCACCCATCGTATATGGCTTTTTATGTAGGCATTTGCTTATTTGGATTGTTATATTACAGAAATAATTTGATTATCATCAAAAGTCGAAAACAGACAATTATCACAATCATTATATCGATGCTTTTGCTATCGTATCTGTTTATGTTGTCGTCAAAAGCAGGAATAATTTCATTTGCAATTACTTTATCGCTTTATGCATCCATTCGTTTAGCACAAAGGATGAAACCGATTGTTGCAGTCATAGTAGGTGTAGTAGTATTAACAATTCCATTTATAGTAATTACCCAAATACCTGCAGTAAAAATTAGATTTAACGATTTAACCAACACATTAAAAAACAGCAACAATGCCACCATTGACGCAGAATCTGGTAGTGTTGCCCGATTGGCAATTGCGCAATCGATGTACGAGATGTCGATAAAAAACTTACCTTGGGGCGTCGGCACTGGAGATATTAAAGATGAGATAACCAAATATTACCTATCCAAAGGATCTACCGTTATTACTTCAAAATATCTAAACGCACACAATCAATTTGCACAAACTACCATAGCAATAGGAATTCCAGGTTTCGTAACGTTGATTTGCTTTATCCTCTTTGGATTGATGAATGCCTATCGAAATAGAAATATCCTATTTTTATCCTTTATCCTATTAATGTCGATTCACATGTTGTTTGAATCAATGCTTGAACAGCAGGCTGGAGTTATTTTTATCACTCTTTTTTACACTCTTTTTTATCTTTGGAAAGATCCTAAATTAAACATTTAAGGACAGAATACGTTTTGAATTTTAGAAACTTTATTATCTAAACATAAGTCCACTATATGATACCAACGAAAGAAGCATAAGAGTTAATCATAATTTTTATATTAACAAAATTCAAGCATCAATACGTAATTTTCATTAAAAAAATCAACTATGCATAATAAACATCAACTGATTGCTCAAAGTTATCGCGATACTTCCTACCAAGAGTTAATGAAAAAACGGATACATAAGGTTTTGCTTTTGTGTAGTAGGTATGATGCTTTTTACCTAGAAGATGACGGGAGAATTGATGAAAAAATTTTTGATGAATATACTTCTTTAAATCTTTCTCAACCACCAGAATTTGTTGTACATACAAATCCCGAAAGCAGCTTTCAAAAAATCAGTAACGAAGACATTGATTTGGTAATCATCATGTACGACATGGGAGAAATAGACCCATTTCAGTTAGCAAAAAACATCAAAGAAGAAAATCCGAATCTCCCCATCGTTGTTCTTACCCCCTTTTCGAGAGAAGTAAATATTTTTTTGTATCAGTCGCATAAAACGATCATCGATTACATATTTTGTTGGTTAGGAAATGCCGATTTATTATTGGCTATCATCAAACTGATTGAAGATAAGATGAATGCCGATCACGATATCTTAAACGTAGGAGTTCAGGGTATCTTGTTGGTAGAAGATTCAATTCGGTTTTACTCGAGTTACTTACCCAATTTATACAAGATCATTTTTCATCAGTCGAAAGAATTTATGAAGGAGGGCTTAAATATCCATCAGCAAATGATGAAAATGCGAGGTCGTCCGAAAATTTTATTAGCAACTACTTACGAAGAAGCCATTGAGTTGTATGATAAATATAAATCAAATTTGCTTGGGATTATCACCGATGTAACTTATGAAATTGATGGCATTAAAGATAAAGACGCAGGATTTAAACTGTGCCAATCCATTAAGAATAATGACCCTTTCATGCCAGTTGTAATGCAATCATCGGAGAGTGAAAATAGAATACGAGCTGAAAAAATTGGAGCTGGATTTATAGATAAAAACTCAACAACCCTTTTACAAGAGCTTAGAGATTATGTAAAAAAGTACTTTGCATTTGGTGATTTTATCTTTATCAACCCAGCTACAAAAAAAGAGATTGGACGAGCTGCAAACCTAAAAGAGCTTCAACAGCATATTTTACAAATCCCGGATGAGACATTGGATTACCATATATCGGGGAACAACTTTTCAAAGTGGCTATATGCAAGGGCAATATTTTCGCTTGCACGGATGTTTAAAACGATTTTACCAGAAGATTTCAACAATTTAGCAGAAATTAGGCAATTTATTTTTGACAGTATTACCTACTATCGGATGCACAAATCAAAAGGGATAATTGCTAGTTTTAACAAAGACTATTTTGACAACTATTTTAATTTTGCCAGAATTGGCGACTCTTCCATCGGTGGGAAAGGACGTGGTTTAGCTTTTATTGATTCTATGATAAAACGAAATCACCTTCTCAACAAATGGGAAAATATTACGGTAAGTATTCCAAGAACAGTCGTATTAGGCATCGATTTATTCGACGAATTCATGGAAAACAATCAATTATTAGAATTTGCAATTCATGAAAAAGAGGACAACAAAATATTACAAGCATTTGTAAAAGCTCCCTTATCAGAAAAAACACGAGACGACTTGAAAGCTTTTATTGAGGAGGTACACAAACCCGTTGCCATCCGATCTTCAAGTATGCTAGAAGACTCTCATTATCAACCATTTGCTGGCGTATACTCCACCTATATGATTGCCTATACGGAAGATAAAAAGAGCATGTTAAAGGAGTTAGAAGTTGCCATTAAAAGCGTATATGCATCGGTATATTTTAGAAATAGCAAGCAGTACATGCAAGCAACTTCCAATGTAATAGATGAAGAGAAAATGGCGGTGGTATTACAAGAATTATGTGGTTCTCAATATGAAAACCGATTTTATCCAACTTTATCAGGAGTTGCAAGATCAATTAATTACTACCCTATACCTCCTGAAAAAGCGGAAGATGGGGTAATCAACCTTGCCTTTGGATTAGGAAAATATATCGTGGAAGGCGGACAAACACTTAGATTTTCACCAGCTTACCCCGAAAAAATCCTACAACTTTCTACTCCCGAAATGGCTATGAAAGAGACTCAAAAAACGTTCTTCTCTCTGAACATGGACAGTTCTGCTTTTTATGCTGACACCAATGATAGCATGAATATATTGCATCATCCCATCGAAGATGCGATAGACGATGGCACATTAAAATGGCTCACATCAACATACGACAATCACTCACACTCTATCATGGATGGCACCATGCATCAAGGAAAAATGTTGATGACGTTTTCCGGTATTTTAAAGTATAAAAAAATTCCCCTTGCAGAAATACTGAAAAATATATTAGAAATAAGCCAAAAAGAGATGAACAGGCAAGTAGAAATTGAATTTGCAGTAAACATCTCCAAAAATGAAATGGAACCAACCATTGTGAACCTATTACAAATTAGGCCAATTGTAAATAATAAAGAAGAGATTACAGAAGATTTATCGATTATTCCTAAAGAACAACTATTGATTTCTAGCGATATGACTTTAGGAAATGGGATGATTAATGGTCTAATGGATATTGTGTTTGTAAACCATGACCAATTTGATTCATCCAAAAACGAATATACAGCGGCTTTAATAGAAGAAATTAACACAAAACTAGTCTCTCAAAATCGAAATTATATTTTGATAGGTCCCGGCAGATGGGGTTCTAGTGATCCTTGGCTTGGAATACCAGTAAAATGGTCGCAAATATCGGGGGCGAGACTAATTATCGAGACATCATTAAATAATTACATGGTAGATCCCAGCCAAGGAACCCATTTTTTCCAGAATCTCACCTCTTTTAAAGTGGGATATTTCACCATCAATGAACCCCATAAAAAAGGGTTTATCGATTGGGCATGGTTAGACAAAATGAAGATTGAATTTCAAAACCAGTATATTACCCATGTAGTTACAACAAATCCGTTGACAATTGTAATGGATGCAAAGCTCGGTATTGGCAGAGTTAAGAAGTCATAACTATTTAAATTTCAGATTTTTACGATTTTTAACAAAAAAAAATTTGAAAAGATATTTTTGTAATTAAAATAGCTATATATTTGCCAATAATTTGGTTGGTTTTGATTTATTTTACTAATCTAAAAATTGGACTAAAAAAAAAGAGAATAATACATTGTAAATCAAAAATTATATTATAAATTTGCTTTGTGAAACGAATAACAATAAATAATTAACTCAATAAATAACATAAAAAAGTAAAGTAATGAACGTAGAAAAAATGATGCAAGAGCTGGAACGTAAAAATCCAGGCGAAAAAGAGTTCTTACAAGCAGCTCATGAAGTTTTAGAATCAATTAAAGAGGTTGTAGATGCAAATCCTCAATTTGAAAAAGCAGGAATCGTTGAGCGTATCTGTGAACCAGATCGTACATTTATTTTCAGAGTAACTTGGGTTGACGATGCTGGCAAAGTTAATGTAAACAGAGGATTCCGTATACAATACAACAATGCAATTGGACCATACAAAGGTGGTTTAAGATTTCACCCTAGTGTAAACCTTTCTATTTTGAAATTTCTTGGATTTGAGCAAATCTTTAAAAACAGTTTAACTTCATTGCCAATGGGCGGTGGAAAAGGTGGTTCTGACTTTGACCCAAAAGGTAAATCGGATGCAGAAGTGATGCGTTTTTGCCAAGCTTTCATGAGCGAATTACAAAAATACATTGGACCAGACACAGATGTTCCTGCAGGAGACATAGGCGTTGGTGGACGTGAAATTGGTTACATGTACGGTATTTATAAAAAATTACGTTCCGAACACACTGGTGTATTAACTGGAAAAGGGTTAACCTTTGGAGGTTCGTTAATTCGTCCAGAAGCTACTGGATTTGGATTAGTTTATTTCACAAAAGAGATGTTGGCAACTAAAGGAACTGATTTCAAAGGAAAAACAGTAGCTTTATCCGGATTCGGTAATGTATCTTGGGGTGCAGCATTAAAAGTCACCGAATTAGGTGGTAAAGTTGTTACTATTTCTGGTCCAGACGGATACATTTATGACGAAGCAGGTATCAGCGGAGAAAAAATTAATTACATGTTAGACTTACGTGCTAGCGGTAATGACGTTGTAGCTCCTTACGCTCAAAAATTTGCGGGTTCAAAATTTGTACCTGGAAAACGTCCTTGGGAAGTGAAAGTAGATGTTGCATTAACTTGTGCATTCCAAAATGAACTTAACGGAGATGATGCTGCTATGTTGGTTAAAAATGGAGTTACTGCAGTTTCTGAAGGCTCAAACATGGGTTGTACTCCAGAAGCAATTAAAGCATTCCATGATGCAAAAATATTATTTGCACCTGGTAAGGCTGCTAATGCTGGTGGTGTTGCTACTTCTGGTTTAGAAATGTCACAAAA
>CAZZHH010000075.1:0-14702 GCA_964653595.1 uncultured Lentimicrobiaceae bacterium | reverse complement strand
GAAAAACCGTTTCCACCTTTCACAACACTCCTTTCCTCACTGAATGCTAACGGATAGCGGTATGTTTTTGTTGCCGACTTCGGAGCACGTCACTGTCAAACTGTGATGAAGCTTGAAGCGAGCCACAACCGTTGATTTCAGCACTATCTCGGCAATAAAATATACCGCATGTTGGGTGCTGGCCTTCTATTATGAAAAAGTCATGAAAACCGTAGAATTGCTTTCGTTTGAATTAATTTCTCTACATATTTCACTAAAAGCTCTAATTGATTCGTCTTGTTGTAATACATCTTCAGCGATAATATTATCTTTGATTGAAGAATCTTTTTGGCTAAATTTTTCAATTTCTTCAAAGATTATTGAAAAATCTCTGTTGTTATTTTCTTGTGATTTCATAGATTAGTTTTTTTTATAAAACGACTTTAAGTCCGGTTTGTGCTTCAAGTTGTAATCTTAATGGTGTTAAATTCGTTTGTGTTCCACAATTTGGACAAATATAATTATCATCTTTGGGATATGGAACAGAAGACGATTCAAGAGGAACATTTTTTTCAAGATTAAGTTGTATTTTATATTTTGAAGCGCATTTAGGGCAAACAAAATCGGCATGTGCTGCCTGAGGTTTAACGTTTTTAGGAATAGGAATAGATGGTAAATTTGCTTGACTAATTGATTGATATATCTGTGAACAACAAGTTTCAAAAATTTTATATATACCTGTCAAATCAAAAGTCATTCGAAGAAGAGTATAATACCTTTCGATTGCATCATTAAGCTCGGTTTTAGTAGAATAATCAAAAATCTGTAATCTCATTTCATTAAGGTCTTTTATTCTAATAGAACGACCATGGGTTAACCAATCAGAATGTTTACATAGTCTAGTTGCAATTTCTTCAGCACGAATTTCTTTTTCTCTTTGGGTAACTGTTTCACCTGTTGAACTATGCTTTTCCCAATATTTGAATTTATATCTAGACAACCAATTTGTTACTAGTGTTTTAGAAAAGTTCTGTGCATTTTCAAAGTGTTGTATCTCACCAGGAGAAATACTTTGAAGCATTGGTATATAAGTGGGATTAAGTTTTCCAGTATCTGAAACTTCTTTTTTAATTTTCTCTAACCCGTCAAGGAAAGCATCAGCAGAAAAACGTTTCCCATTACTTACAACTTGAGCGTCAATTGGTCCTAATGATGAAGTGTTTCCCATAAGAATTTCATCTCCAGCCATTGAAAAAATTGTACCTGCACTCTTTGCCATTCCGGGGATAATTATTCCAACTTTTTCATGCTTAGATCGAATCAATTCAATCATATCTTCAACCGTTTCAGCTATTCCACCAGGCGTTTCAATGATAACGTCAACTTCTTGTGTCTTGATATAGCTTAATTGATCTTTGAAAGGGATTAAATCTGGTGGTAAAATTGAAACAGGAGCAGTTCCTTTATTAAAATCACTGGCATAAACAATGGTGTCTCTTTTTCTAATAGATGAAATTCTATTTAATTGCTTTTTTCTTTCGGCAGTTATTTGGTCGAAAGTCATTCTTTGGTTAATATATTCAGAATAAATTCCCATAATCATTTTTTTTTCAAAAATACATAATATTATCAAACGATGCAATTTTTTTTTCAGGCTTGCACCCAACGGTTGGCGGTATGAAAAGTTGCCGTTTGCGGGCGATTTCCTGTCAAGTTACATAAAAGTAGAAGCGGGCTACAACCCTTGAATAACATACAGAACCGGCAATTTTTTATACCGCTTGTTACCAACTGTTATTCTTGTTTTTCAATCATTTCTACTTGTCCTTTTTGCTTTCTGCCAAATTTTTTCCCATTTATTAATATGGTTTTAAATTCTTTGTCAATGTGTTTAATTCCAATGTCAAAGTAATAGTAGCATTCACAATCAAGTGTTGTTAATATTGTGTCAACCGTCCCATTTTTCCTTTTTACAATTTCTTCTTTCACTTTTATGTCAAGATTCAATTTCGTATCATTTTTTTCAATATCAAGTCTAAATTTCCCAATGCAGTTTTGAATAGACCCTATTTTAAGCAGCAAAGTGTCGCCTTTGTGTTTTTTCGATATAATTCTCTCGAAATCATTACAGTTTTTATCGCATTCTGAATATTTAAAAAGAAATACTTCTGGGTTCTCATTATCAACTATACTCAATGTGTCATTTTGAATTTTCATTGAGGTGTCCACAGTTATTATTGAGTCAGAATGCTCTGTTGTTTTTTCTTTTATATTTTTTGAATCACAAGAAACAAGTAAAACAAAAATTGCAATTGTCAATATAGTTGTTGTTTTTCTCATAATAGTTGGTAACTCTTTTATAAGAACACCATTTCAACCCCAAAGGTATACATATACATCCATGTAGGGTATGTATGTGTACTTTTTGGAGCTGTCATCGTGTTCTTTATTTTTAAGCAAATATATGTATTTTTTTATAATACTGCTTATTAATTTTTAAATTGTTTCAAATGAGAGTTTAATTTAAAATTTTTCAACCCCAATTTCTGAAAAAAATAAAAATCGAATTTCAATTCTACTAAAATATAATAAAATATTTTTAAAATCTGTACCCAATCCTTATGCCTGGCTCAAGGCCCCATGGCGCCTGTTGCACTTCATCTATTCCTATTTTAACAGTTCTATTCGTTAGCGGTATTCAAACACTTATATTCGGATTTATAGTTAAGTAATCCCATAATAACCAACTATACCCCAATGGAACGCCAATAATAAATGTGTTAAAATGTCCATCTTGATTATTTGTTACTGTGGTAACATCATGCATGCTACATATCAGTATTAACCCTGTGCTCCATCTTCTCATTTCTTTTCTGGAAAATATTTCAAATCTGTATCCAAATGCATTCAGATTATCTTTCGTAAATGACTCGTCTGTTAAGTGATTTTTGGAAATGTTTATATAGGCAAAAATTAATGAATGCTTTAGATATCCTTTGCCAATATATCCATTTATGTTTACACTATTCCAAGCCCCTATTCTTGGAGCCATCAAATCGTATTCAAATCCAAATTTAAATTTATGATTGATAGTGTCCTGGGCAATAACCGTTGTTGATAAGAAAAACAAAAAACAACAAATGTATTTTTTTATTAATTCAAACTTTATTTTGGTTTTCAGAAGGTTTAAATGTCTCATTTTTCCAAGGTTTTAATTTTTTTTCTAAATAATCAGAAGTTAAAAAAATGTTCTAACATTTTTTATAAATCGTCAAATGGCGATTTTATCTTCTGTAAACTCTTGGTACTCACATGAGTGTAAATTTCTGTCGTTTTCGAACTCTTATGTCCCAATAGCTCTTGAATAAACCTCAAGTCAGTGCCGTTTTCTAACAGATGAGTTGCATACGAATGTCGCAACCAATGAAGGGTAGCTGGCTTTTTAATTCCAGCCTCCATTAATGCTAACTTAAGTACTTTTTGCAAACTTGTTTCACTGTATCGCTCGCCTTTTAGTTGACCTTCAAATAGCCATACTTTGGGTTTATATTTTAGGTAATACTCTCGTAACATTTCAATAATTTTATCCGAAATTGGCACTATTCGATCTTTTTTTCCTTTTGAATTTAAAATATACAAAACGCCACGTTTCGAATCAATGTCGGTTGGCTTTAGCTGAAGCAATTCACTCCTTCTTAATCCGCATGCATATATCAAACTCAGCATCGATTGGTGTTTAATATTTTTCAAACTCCCCAAAAGTGATTTCACCTCCTCCTTGCTCAACACATTTGGTAGTTTATGCTCTCTTCTGGGTCGTTCAAATTTTTCTACATCTAGTTTGCTTTTAATAACTTCTCTGAAAAATAATTTTGCGCCATTAATAGCCTGATTTTGATACGAATAGCTTAATCGATTTGGGATGATATATTCATTAACAAACCGAACCATATCTTCCGTTTCTATTTGGTGGGGTAATTTTGGATAGGCAAATTTTAAAAAAATCCTAACAATTTCACCATAAGTGTCCATAGTCGATTCACTATACCGCTTGTGTTGCATCCATTTTCGAAACAGTAAAATCAACTCTTCCATTTGCTTAATGCTATCTTTATCTATGGCTTTTGATTTTATGTCTATTGCTGCTACATTACTTTTGCTAGGTTTCTCGTTTTCTGTTAAAGAATCATACTCAAAACTACTCACTCTATTTGCAAAATAAATTTTTGTCATTTCAAAATTATCTTCCGAGTTGGGCATTTCCCAGTAAAATTTTTCTGGATTCCAAAAACAGTATTTAATGCTTTTGAAAAATTGAATATCCTTTTCGTTTTTTGGGCAGCTAATTCTAATGGTGTTATAATTTACCTGCACTTTTATTTCTTTATTCATGATGTAAGGATGGTGCTTTATTTTAGTTTGTTGAGAATCAGGATAGGGGAGAGATGCTCCTGCGTTGGAGGAAATGTCATTTTCTATCGATAAAAATGGAAAAAAAGATGTTAGTTTATCTATAGAAGAAGTATTATACGGAACAATCCAAGCTTTATTTGTTTGACTCCATACTGTTCCTTCAATGGATCTAAGTTTTGCTTTAATTTCATCATCAAAACCAAAAACCACTTTAATCCATTTTTTGTCTCTATGTAAAATGATAGAAGTCTGAATCATTATTTAATATTAAAATCAAAAAAGTAACCTCTTTGAATTCCGAAAAACCAGTCCGTCAACTGACGGGATCGTAGTTTTGCGGGACTCATATCTCCTAACTCATAATTCATAATTCATATCTCATATCTCATCTCCTTCCACACTCCGTCCTCTCAGTCCCACTAAAAATATTGTAAGTGTCTGTTTATTATATGTTTGCAAAAATGATACAGCCATTCTTTTTTACCATGAATTTTAGTTGATAATAAGTTGCCTTATCGAAGGAAATTTATCTAATATTAAAAAAATCATGGCAGATAAAAGAACTATCATAAAACAATGCAAATGAAAGCATATTTTTTTATACCACCAAATAAATTAACAAAAAAAATGGTTGTGTTTAAAAGATATGTAGGAAAGTAATTTGTCGTTTTAGCGCAATTGTGGCGGATATAAGGAGCTAATAGGCTGAAGAATAAGATTGTGTTTTAGAATAATGTAGGTATAAAACATGTGTTTTAATTAAGATAATCAGTGAAATATTTGATTGTCATCCAGACCCGATATATATCCGGATTATCGAAGTATTACATACGTTTGTTTTAGTTGGCGCTTCGATAATTCAGAAAGCTGTTGGGTGACCCTTAAAATTTCAAGACCACAATTTTATAAATCATAACAAAAAAATCAATAAATATTAACATATCGTGGTTTCCGTATTATTTTCTGATTCAATATTTTTATTCGACATTTAAACACATCCTTTTTTTGTTCAAATAGATCATCTCCGACATCGCAAAGATTGTTTGGGACTGTTTTTTGGAGAAATAGTTTTTTACTTTTTATCAAATTCTATCCCATAATAATCAAATATCTTTCTTGCACATTGTTCCATTTCGTCGGGCAAATGTACTTCATCGTAAAAAACTTTCTTATTGGACACCAACACCAATCTTGGATTATACATTGCAAAAGGGTGGAATTTTGAATATAATTTTGAGATGTCCGCTTTTGTGTGATTCTTGTCGAAAATCATATACGTGCTCAAATATTGAAAAACATCTTGAGATGTGCTGTTCTCATCAACATAGATCATGTAAAATGGACGATCTTTTATGTTGTAAAGCACACCTTGATTATTTTTCATAAACCGTAAAATGTAATCGTTGCAAGATCCACAACCCATTTTGTTAACGATTAAAACTGCGTAAGATGTGTCTTTAATGGCATGAGCTTTTCCCAGATATTTTACAATATCGTCCCTCTGATATTCAAACTTTATTGTGCTTTCGCCTACAATACTGCACAACTCTTTTTTCTCTTTTCTTTCATTCTCGATTTTCTTATGCGCAATTGCTTCAAGCTTGCGTTTCAATTCTTTTTTATTAAAAGGTTTGAACTTCTGTTTTGTAAATCGAACGACAATTTTCCCATTTTCAACTGTTGTTACAACATGTTTGCCCTTATAGTTTTGAGCATGAATCTCTTTGATGTCAATCAGACTTTCCCCTAAATATGTGTAGTTTTCGTCATAAAAAGCTCTAAGATATTTGAATTCACCATGTTTTATACTTGATAATAAGATATCACGATAATAAACTTTTGGAGAATCTGAGATATTGATTGATTGCATATTTGAATACAATCCATTATAAAACACCCAATTGTAATATTCTCTTTCATTTTTGAATAAAGTATCTGAATACGGGATGGGTTCCATAAATTGTGAATTTACATTATGAGTGTCTAGTTTATCAGTGTTATAGTCCCATTCGTAAAAAGTTGGAGTATAGGGGAATGAGATGATGATATTTCCTTTATGATTGAGTGAAAGATAGGCATCATACATCTCCGATTTATAATATATATTATCATTTAATTCGGGATACCAAATCTTTTGATTCATTATAAGTGAATCTTTTTTAACATCATAATAACCGATGATTGGATATTTGGTTGAATAACCTTTAATCCCATAATGTGGATAACGGAAAGATATGAAAATCTTATCACTTACTCTGACAACTGTACTAGGATACATATCTTTCTTTAGAGGTCTTAATATTTTATTTGGAAATTGTGTTGAAGCAATATTGGCATGAATCAACGGATATACTTTTTGGGTGTTCCCATCGTAATTCATCACTCTTAGAGTGCTGTCATTGCCTTTTGGTGAAAATCCGAATAATAAAATATTGTCATTATTGATATATTCAATATCAATCAAAGAAATGTCACTTATTTTAATCTCTTTAACCAAAGAGTCTATAACTAAATCATAAATATACAAAGTGTTAAAAGGATACATTCGCAAAAAAAGAAAAGGTTTTCCATCCACCTCATAAACCTTTGCAACGTTTAATGAAGTTGCTCCTGTTGGAAGGGTTAATATATGTTCTTCAAGTATTTGCGGTTTATCAAGTTCAATGAAACTTTTTTCGTTTTG
Source organism: uncultured Lentimicrobiaceae bacterium (assembly GCA_964653595.1). Lineage (GTDB taxonomy): Bacteria > Bacteroidota > Bacteroidia > Bacteroidales > WCHB1-69 > JBAXTE01. The sequence goes on along the minus strand of CAZZHH010000075.1, from coordinate 7,627 downwards.
AGACTGGCATCCCACAAGACCATAAATTAGAAGAATCCAAATAAAGATAAATAGTTTTTTTTTCATTAGTTGTTTATAGATGAGATTCATTGTCTATTAATTATTATGTATTTAAACTGTCTTTTTTTGCATCAATGAATTATTCAGAGTCAAAGCCATAATATTTCATAAGATCATCGGGTAATTTTTCAATATTATCGGGTAAGTAAATTTTATCAGATGATACATTATTATGTGAAACTAAAACCAATCTAGGATTCTTGTCAGGATAGGGATGGAAATTCATGTAAAGTGAAGAAATATCCTTTTTTACGTGCTTGTTGTCAAAAAGTATATAATTACCTAAATAATTTTCAATATCTTCAATTGTTCCATTTTCACTCACATAAAGTAAATACATTGGACGTGATTTTAAATTGAAGAGTGTGGCTTGATTATATTTTAAAAATTGCAACACATATTCATTGCAAGAGCCACAACCTGATTTGTTGATAATGGCAACAGAAAATGAAGTGTCTTGGATTTGCTGTGTTTTAAAAAGATACTTAATGATATCATTTTTCTGATATGTAAATAAATCCCGATTGTTTCCTGCGATTTCGCACAATTCATTTTTCTTTTTATTTTTTCTTGCAATTTCAATTTTTTCAATAGAATCTAATTTAATTTTCAACTTATTTTCTTCAAATGGGATAAATGTTGGTTTGATGAATTTTAAATTTAGCTTGTTATTTTCAATATCACAGGAATAATATTTTCCTTTGTATGTTTCATAATATATATTATCATCAATTAACATTTCTCCTAAATATTGATATTTTGAATCGAAAAAAACTCTTAACACTTTTCTTTTTCCGTATTTTTTAGGCAAAATAACACATCTGAAATAAATCTTTTGTTGATTATTCATCACAGATGAAATGCCAGGTGAATATAGACCATTTTCAAAATTATTTATGTTATCTGAATCTTTGTTGGTTTCTGAATTTGAAAAAGGTATTGATGACATAAATTTTGAATCAACTCGATATTCTTGAATTTTATTTTTTTTATAGTCCCATTCGATCAATGTTGGTGTATATGCGAATGAGATCACGATGTTACCTTCATCATTTAAGTTAGTAAAAAATTGATAGTAAACACTTTGCTTGTAAAAGCAATTATTGTTTATTTCTGGATACCAAATATCATGATTTATCACCAACGAATCTTTTAATAAATCATAATACCCAACCAAAGGGTATTTCTTTTGACATCCTTTAATGTTATAATAAGAATAATCAAAAGTGACGAATATTTTATTATCAAACAGAAGACGAGCAGAAGGATAAATCTCGGATTTACTTGAGATTAGGTTTTTAGCAGGATTTTTTGATGAAATAATACTTGGATGAATAAGGGGGTAAACATGTTTAATATCTCCTTTAATATTTATACACCGTATATTGCTGTCATTCTCGAAATTATCAGAATGTCCATAAATCATGATAGAGTCTTTATTGTAAAATTCTACATCATTTATTGAGATTAAACTGTTGCCAAGCTTTATTTTTGAATAAATTGAATCTTCTGTCAAATCATATATATACAATGAACATATTGGATAAAAGTATGCAAATAAAAAGGGCTTCCCTTCCATTTCAAAAATTTTCCCCACGTTTATTGAGATAGCACCTGTTGGTAGTTCTAAATTATGTTCTTCAAGTATTTCTGGTTTCCCAAGTGTGATTAGTTGTTTATCATTGTTTATCATGGTACTACAAGCTGATAAATAACCAATAATTAGTATTATTGAGCCAATTATTATTTTTTTCATTGTAATTATTAAATTTTTACTTATGCAAATAAAATGAATGTTTTTGCAACAAAAAAGTACAGATTAACTAGTTTTAATTGTGTATGAATTAACGGAATGTATTGGTCGTTAATTAACAATCAATACACTCCGTTGAAAAAAAATTCTTTAATTTGTCGGTACTGCTCCTTTTTTAATAATTAGAATTTCATCACCATCAGCAATACTTTTACGACAATTTGTTCCAGCATCGTTGCATGTATAATAACTTCTGCCACTAACTACTGTCTCTTTTAATTGTTTCGTATATGCCACTTCCTCTTTTGTCGAATTATTAGGCTCTATCTCTTCATATAAAATCTGACCAGTGGAATTGTTAATGTACTGATTGCAAATTGAACCATTAATAAGAATATTCTTGTCTGATAGTACAAAATTTGATTTATTGTTCGTTGTTTTTTGTAGTTCATCTTTTTTACAAGATGTAATTGAAATTATTAATCCTACAACTATTAATAATAAGCATGTTGTTTTTTTCATTTTTTTATTTTGTTGGTGCTGGAATTGGTTTATGAATAATATCGCCTTGTGGAGTACAGTAACAATCTGGAACAAGTTGACCTGAACAACTTGCCACTCCTTGTATCGTCATCAAACTCCATTCCCAATCTATAGTGCTTTGTGCCTTACTTGAAGTATTATCAACAGTGGGTTCATACATCCTTTGCCCAGTTACGTCATTCGTTAACTCGTTGCATACTAGACCACCAATTCTAACTCCTTTTTTTGATATATGCCAAGATTCATTATTAATTAATAATGCAGGGTCTTTGGGCTTGAGCTGATCCTCTTTTTTACATGATGCAAAAGCCAGCCCGGCAATTGCAACAAAAATAAACATTTTTTTCATTTTTTTGTCTTAAATTAATTTTTTGAATTGATTAATGTTACAACAACGTCTTGTCATAAGTGAAAATAATTATAATTATTTTGCAAAAGTATAACATTATTTTTAATAATATGGTGTGAAATATTACAAATGCAAGAATTAATACAACAAATATTGTAGTATTATTAAAAATAGTTGTTTCTGATAAATTGCTTTTATTTATTAAAAAAATATTGCTATATTTGCTATTCAAAAATCTAGGTTGAATTTAAGTTTGAATAAAACATACAAAATGCAAATAGAAAAACAAGCTAAAATGACGAATTTAGGCTCCAAATTACGGAAAATCAGGGAGCTGAAAAATATTAGCTAGGAATTTGAGGCAAATAAACTGGATTTGACCACCAAGTCGTACAGCAACATTGAAAACAACATTACCAAACTTACTTTTAGCAGGTTCAATCAGATTTGTGATGTTTTGGATGTTGATCCAATATCAGCTATAACATTTGATGCTGATCAAACGATTAATAATTATAACAACCATGTTGGTAACATCAGTGGTGTTTATAATGATAAAACAGTTTCTGTAAATGAACGAAAACAGTTTGAGGAACGAATAGCAGACTTGCAAAGAGAAATTGAGTATTTGAGAAACACCTTAAATGGGGTTTTGAATAAGAATTAACACAGATATAAGCCCCATTTGCGTGTATGTCTCCAACTCGAAAGAGAACGAAGCCACCAACGAAAAGATCATCTCCTACATCGCAAAGATTGTTTGGGACTGTTTTTTGGAGAAGGATATTTCCAAATGATTTAATTACAGAAATTCTTGGGTCTTGAGCCTTATATAATCTTTAACTTCACTCCAACTACAAGGGGTCATTAAAACTGGGTCTATGTCGTTTTCGGCATCATCAAAATAAGTTAGACTTTTAACAATATAAAAGTTATTGAAATTTGAAAATTTTTGCTCAAATAGTTTCATCATTTCCTTTAAGCTATATACTTGTAAAAGAAAATAGAGATCAAAAAAATCTTTCTTTGTGCCTCTGTTTGCGGCTGCTGAAAGCTTCATCGGAATAATATCTTCAATTGAAAGTAGCCTGATCCCATCAATTACAATCAATTTCCTCAATAAACCATATTGATATTTCACAAAATCGACTTTCACCATATTGTTTGATTTCTCTGGATATTCAATGAAAAGTGAAAGACCGTTCTTGTTTGATGCCACATCCGAAATCTTATAGATTTGTTCTAACTGATTTTCAAGTATGATGGTGTCAATATCCATTGAGGTGAAAAAATCTAAATCAATCGATTTTCTATGCCCTAATTGAAGAGCCAAAGCAGTCCCTCCAACTAAATTGTAATCACTTAAAAAAGGCTGTTGCATCAAACTTTTCAGTAATTCCAAAGTTCCTTGGTCGACTGTGGAGTATTGTAACATCTGAATTCTTGTTTTGGTATATTAAAATAGGTGCTGCAAAAACTGAGCGTTTTATTATCTAGATATTTCATTTGGAGTGCTTCCATCTTTATCCTTTCAACTCCATAAAAAGCCTTTATTTCAGTCCAATCGTGAATTGTTCCACGCATTAATACTCGATTAATGATGAACTGCGCATGTTTCTCATAATCTGCGGTTTCAAAATTCACATCCCAAAATAAAGTTGGATTTATCTCCATTTGAATAACTATTTGTAGAAGTTTCCTAAATATCATTACAAAATTAGGGTATTTTCTTATTAAATGCAAAGATTTTGCAAAAACACCTGATTTTCAAGGCTAAAATAAATATTCGGTTGTGGGAATTAGCTCTTCACCTATTTTACACATTCCTTAAATGTGCATTTGGTATACGATTCTAATAGTTTGTCAAACGTGGGAAATTTCTTTCAAAACACCGATTAAACCCTCGCAATTAAGCACATTTCTTTGTCTTTTCAAAACCTGAGGGGTTTGACGATAAAACCGATGGTTTTCTCATAATTTTATTGTAATTTTGTCGCCAAAACAGTAAGTATTATATCAAAACAAGTTGAATTATGAATTTGAAACAAAACGAGAATTTGTTCGGCGAGTTTCCGGCAGTATCAACGCAAGAGTGGGAAGCGACCATTATTGCTGATTTGAAAGGTGCCGATTATCAAAAAAAACTGGTATGGAAAACCGAAGAGGGTTTCGACGTTAAACCATACTACCGTAGTGAAGATTTATCGGAACTAACGTACTTAAATCAGCTTCCAAACGCTGGCACATGTGTCCGTGGACAAAAAACGGATGGTAACAACTGGGAAATCGTTCAGTTTATCAAAGAGACGGATCCTATTAAAGCCAACGCCATCGCGCTTGATTCCATAAACCGTGGAGCAACCGTGGTCAGCTTTAATGCTTCGAAAGTGGTGGATGCGGCCAGCATGAAAACTCTTTTAGGCAACATCGACATCGAAAATGTCGGAATTCGTTTCAAACAGGTGAATTCTTATCCCGAGTTTGTCGATTTGTTTGTCAACGAGTTGAAACACAGAAATATCAAAATGGAGAAGGTGACCGGTAGCATCGATTTCGATCCGATTTGTTACATGTTGCTGCATAAATCGTTCTATGTTACTCAAGATAATGATTTAAATGAGTTGATTCACGTGGTGAAACGGGTGATTTTGGATATTCCTAATTTCAAAGCGCTTACCGTAAATACCGATTTGATTCACAACAGCGGTTCCAATATCAGCCAGGAAATGGGATATGGATTGGCTTGGGCAAACGAGTATATGGCCTATGCCATTGAAAAAGGCATTTCGGCTAAAAATGTGGCCAACACCATTATGTTCTCGATGTCGGTGGGTTCAAACTACTTTATGGAAATTGCCAAATTCAGGGCATTCCGTATGTTGTGGAGCAAAATTGCAGCGCAATACGGAGTTGCCGGTGATGATTTGGAAATATATATTCATACCAACGGTTCCATTTGGAACAAATCGTTGTACGATCCAAATGTGAACATGCTAAGAAGCACCACCGAAGGGATGTCTGCTGTGATTGGCGGAACCAACAGCCTTTCGCTTCAAGCATACGACCTGGTGTTTAAAACAGATGATGATTTCTCCAGAAGAATCTCGCGCAACGTTCAGTTGGTATTGAAACACGAATCTTATTTCGACAAGATTGTGGATCCAGCTGCTGGTTCTTATTACATAGAAACACTAACCGATAATCTGGCCAAGAAAGCATGGGCAATTTTCCAGGAAACTGAAGCCAAGGGCGGATTTATCAAGCTCGGACTAGATGGGGAAGTGAAAAAAACCATTGAAGCAGTAGCTCAAAAACGCGACATGGATATCGCCAACCGGAAAATTACGATTTTGGGAACCAACCAATACCCAAATCCTACAGAATTCATGTTGGACAGAATCGAAGAGTACAACAAATGTTACACAAAAGAGTACGAAGGATTAAAACCATATCGCGGCGCAAAAGCATTTGAAGAGTTGCGTTTGTCTATCGAGAAACAAAGCAAGGCAAAAGGAATCAAACCATCCGTATTTTTGCTGACCATCGGAAGTTTGGCCATGCGCAAAGCAAGAGCTTCGTTTAGCGCTGGTTTCTTCGGTTGTGCCGGATACGAAATCATCGACAACCTTGGTTTTAAAACACCTCAAGAGGGTATAGAAGCCGCATTAAACGCAAAATCAGGAATTGTGGTTATTTGCAGTTCAGATGAAGAGTATGCTGAGTTCGCTCCGGTTATTGCTCAAGGTATGAAAGCTAAAAACAGTGCCGTGAAAGTGATTGTGGCAGGGAATCCTACCGAAATCATCAATCAGCTTAAACAAGCGGGAGTGGATGATTTCATCCATGCACGTGCCAATGTTTTGGAGAAATTAACGGCGTATAGTAAAGAGTTAGGGATATTATAGCCATAGATTTAATGATTTGTTCTTTGATTTTTGACGATTTGCCTTTTGAAAACCAATTTGATTACCCTGGCCCTAAAGGGTACAAATTGATTTTCAATACACCCTTTAGGGTCGGGGCAAATGTTGAAAATCAAACAGAATGAACAAACATTAATAAATGAATTAGCAATAAACAAACAATCAGAAAAAAATTAGAGATGAAACCAGATTTCAGCAAAATAGATTATCGCTCAGAAGTGGCTAAGCCAAATCTTGAGCAGTGGGCAAACGAAATGATTGATTCAGAAACATGGTTAACCCCTGAACAAATCGAAGTTAAGCCTGTATATACCCCCATCGACCTTACCGGCATGGAGCATTTGAATTATGCGGCCGGACTTCCTCCATATCTTCGCGGACCATACTCAACCATGTATGTGATGAAACCATGGACTGTTCGTCAGTACGCCGGTTTCTCCACTGCAGAGGAGTCCAATGCATTTTATCGTCGTAACTTGGCGGCGGGACAAAAAGGACTTTCCGTTGCATTCGACTTGGCTACTCACCGCGGATACGACTCCGACCACCCACGCGTAGTTGGCGATGTTGGAAAAGCCGGTGTGGCCATCGACTCAATCTTGGATATGAAGATCCTTTTCGATCAGATTCCATTGGATAAGATGTCGGTTTCCATGACCATGAACGGTGCCGTATTGCCAATTTTGGCTTTCTACATTGTTGCAGCCGAAGAGCAAGGTGTTTCTATGGACAAATTGAGTGGAACCATCCAAAACGATATCCTGAAAGAATTCATGGTGCGTAATACCTATATTTATCCACCAGTTCCTTCCATGAAAATCATTGCAGATATCTTTGAGTTCACTTCGAAGAACATGCCTAAATTCAACTCTATTTCAATTTCAGGTTACCACATGCAAGAAGCAGGTGCAACTTGTGACATTGAAATGGCATATACCCTTGCCGATGGACTTGAATACCTCCGTACTGGGGTGAATGCAGGTATGAGTGTAGATACAT
>CAZZHH010000074.1:6303-14746 GCA_964653595.1 uncultured Lentimicrobiaceae bacterium | reverse complement strand
TAGTTGAAACAAAAACTAGAAGTTGTAATTTGAAATTTATAGATAGATAGATAGATAGATAGATAGATAGATAGATAGAAAATCCATTGTTATTGTTTGAATTTCTGCTATTTAAGAAGTTTGAATATCTATTTATTAAGATTTTCATGATGTTTAAATTGTAATAACGACATAGGGTTAGTTGTAATTATGATGCAAATATAATTAATAGTTTCAAAACTCCAAACTTTATTTAAAAAAAAATTACAGGATAAAATATGGGTAAATAAATTGGGTTACTATTGTACCATATTAATGTTTGTTTTACTTTTGCAAAATGATGACATTTAACGAGATAAAAGAGATTTTAAAGACCAAAACGGTCGGAATTGCAGGTTGTGGCGGTTTGGGTTCCAATTGTGCGGTAGCTTTGGCACGTGTCGGTGTTGGAAAACTCATCGTTGCAGATTTTGATGTTGTGGAGCTTTCAAACCTCAACCGTCAGTACTTCTTTTATGACCAGATAGGTCAACCCAAAGCCACCTGTTTGAAAGAGAACATCCGCAGAATCAATCCGGAGACCGAGGTGGAAGCACATATCAAAAGACTGGATTCAACGGACATTCTGAACTTATTCTCTGATTGTGACATCATCATAGAGGCGTTTGATCGGGCTGAAATGAAAAAGATGATCATCGAAACTGTGCTCTCCAAAATGCCCGAAAAATTTATCATCTCTGGTAATGGCATGGCTGGTTGGGGCGACAGTGATGCCATCAAATCTTATTTTTCAGATCACCTGATTATTTGCGGCGATATGAAAAGTGATGTTTCCGAAACCAACCCTCCCCTTGCCCCCCGTGTCGGCATCGTTTCGAACATGATGGCCAATGAAGCGTTAACTATATTACTAAAAAAAAAGTGATATGACCATTAAATTAAATCACAACATCGAAATATTTGAGGCAGAACAATTGACCATTGCCGACATCATTCGCATTAAAACATTTTCACATCACGACCTGATCATCAAAATCAACTCCATCCTGATACGACATGAGAATTACCATGAGATGATAGTCAACGATGGCGATAATGTAGAAATCATTCATCTTTTTCACGGAGGTTGATTTGACGCACAAAAAACTGTTGATCGAACACGAATGGTATCCGTTCATCATTCACAAAGAGGTGGAAGTTCCTGACGATGGGGAGTATTATGTGTTGGTCGACCTGCATGGATACAAACATCTTCTTCGAAAAGAGTTTTATCTTCATTACCATTTTGAAATCGGCAGCACCATCCAATGCCGTATTGACAAGATCAATTGCAGCGGCAAAATCTACCTCGAACCAGAACATCCTTTGTATACAGAGGGTAAATCCTATGATTTCGAAGTTGTAGAACGAAAAAACATCACCAATCTGTTTGGCGAAAAAGAGGAAATTCTGGTTGTTAAAGATCTGTATGGAAATCTATTAAATATTCCTACAGACGAAATCAATCCAGACAACAACAGCATCAGCTGCATTGTGGATCAGATTAAAAAAGGCACCTTGTACATCACCCCCACCAATGCGACCAAAACATTGAAAGGCCTGAAAGAGGGAGATTGGTTCTTTTCCCAAATCATCAAGCGGTTCACGGATAAAGAGAACAATGATTTCTTCCTACTAAAAGACAAAAACGACCACTCATTTTACCTACCAATCAGATATTACGAAAACTATCATCTGCAAATCGGCGACCAGATCTATTGCAAAGTGGTGAAAATCCGCTCGCAATGGGACTATGTAATCGAACCAAAAAGCCCTTACTATTCGGAAGGGACTGTTTACGACTTTGTCGTCAAAGACAAAAAAACCGAACACAACTATATGGAAGAGAAGGTGTATCTATTGGTTGTCCAAGACGTTTTCGAGAATGAGTCCAACGTTGAAGTCAGCCATAAAACATACGTTTTCATCTCCATTGGGGAGACCATTCGATGCAAAGTGGACCGAATCAAAAAGAGCAAACTTTTGCTCAGTTATATTGAATAAAAAGGTTACTCATTAAATTATTAACCACATTCTTACTTTTGCCTTGACGCAAAAGTAAGCAAAAAGTCAAGACGGAGCGAATGTATTTGTATACATAAAGATTTCAAAATAAAAGCAATACAATAGCAGGGTAGGCAAATTTAAAGCATAATGATTTTATAGTTTGAAAGCTTTCTTGAATGCTTCAAATTTGGACGTAAACGCCCCTGCTGTATTGCTAATATTTTGAAATCCTTATTATTTCTACAAACTACGCTCCGTCGGTCGAAATACATTAAAACTCCGAAAAAATGATTTTCAATTAAAAAAAATCCAGATAATTCATATTAATTCATCTGGATTTTTTAATTCAAACTAGAAAGTTTACTTCCGTTCCACCGCCCTCATTGCGCAGTAGTTCACGCATTTTGCACATTCGATGCATTTCTCCTCGTCGATGATTGGCAATCCACTTTTGTTTTGTGTTATCGCATCAACGGGACAAATGGGAATCATCGGACATACATGGTTTTGGGGACATCTGTTTGGATTTACTGTTAGTGCCATAATTGTAATCTAAATTTTTAATAGTATGTAATTATTTAAAGCTGAATTCAAGTGTTAAATGCAACTTATTCTTTTTAAGGAATAATTTCATTTAAAATTTCCTCCACTTCATTAAAAAGAATCAATCATTACTTCTTCAATGATTCCGCCAATTGATTTTGCCAAAATAGCGCTATTCATGCGTGACACATAAGTTTCTCCGTCACTTTTCATATAAACACTGATTCTGCATGGCATCAATGACGAAACGATGCGTTCTTCATCCTTCTCCAAGATCCTTCCAGAGTGCTTAGGATGACAAAGTGCGAAAACCTTGATGGGCAACACTTCTTTTCCGCTGTTCATCAACGTCTGTTGCAAGTCATGAATTGCGGAAACTTTCCACGATTTTTGTTCAATTTCCATCGTTAATTTCTGAACCGTTTCATTGAAATCATATTTACTTACGTTTTCAATAAAGAGGTTTGAATTTTCGTTGTTTTTCATTGCTTTATTTTTTATTTAATCGAACTCAAGAGATAAGTTTGTCAACTAAATTATAGATCTTTGATTTGATTGAGGATAAACCCTTTTTGTTTCACCCCGACGATGCGTTTCATCTCTTTTCCATTTTTGAAAACGATCATGGTCGGAATGCTTCTGACATTGTATTTTGTCGCCGTTTGTTTGGCATGGTCGACATTCAGCTTGCATATTTTCACCCCATCCGGAGCCTCATTGGCAACATCGTTTAAAATAGGTGCCATCATTTTGCAAGGCATGCACCACTCCGCCCAGAAATCGACAATGGCAATGCCCGATGCGGTTTGCTGTTTGAAATTGGAATCGTTCAGTTTGAGTATTTTCCCGTTGTCCTCCACTACCGGCATTTTCTTCATCTTACGTACAGCATAAGTAAAATAGGCAATAATTGCTCCGATAAATGCAAAAATTATTATTAATGTTGTGTTCATAGTTTTTTGTTTAGTTGATGTACATATTGTGAAGCCGACAATGCGGCAATGGTTCCTTCGCCCACGGCTATGGAAACCTGGCGGTATTTTTTCTCGTTGGCATCTCCGGCGGCGAAAACACCCGGAATATTCGTTTGCATGGTTGTATCAACCAAAATCTCCTGCCTGTCATTCATTTTCACCTTTTGATCCTTCAAAAACTCCGTATTCGGGATATATCCAACAAAAACAAAGACTCCATCAATCGGCATGATTCTCACATCACCCGTTTTCAAGTTTTTGAGCTCCACCGATTCCAACTTCTCAGTCCCTTGGTAAGCCTGGATGGTCGATTCCATGATAAAATTAATCTTCGGATGGTTTTTGGCCTCCTCCACGTAGTAATCAAACGCCTGAAAATGATCGAACTGATGCACGATCGTGACTTTGGAGGCATATTTAGTCAATGAAACGGCCTCTTCCAACGCGGAATTGCCACCACCCACTACGATAATCTCCTTATCGGTAAAAAAATCACCGTCGCAAGTTGCGCAATACGAGATTCCGCTTCCCTTAAACTGCTCCTCATTGACGGCTCCCAATGTCCTGGAACGACCACCCGAAGCCAATATTAAGGCATCAGCGGTGTATTGCTCTCCATTGGTCAGCACCACAGATTTCACCGTTTCTTCGAGTTGCATCTCCTGAATCGCATATCCCGACTTTATTTTGCAGCCGAACGAAAGTGCCTGTTTTTTCATGATCGATGACAATCCATATCCAGAGATTGATTCTACACCCGGATAGTTGGCGATTTCATGCGTCAACACCATCTGTCCGCCCACCATGTTCTGTTCAAGAATCAGGGTCTTGAGTCGAGCCCGCGACAGGTAGATGCCAGCCGTCATTCCTGCGGCACCCGCTCCTATCACAATCACATCGTAATGATTTTCTGACTTTTCCATTTGTTTACTTTGAAAAATAAGTGTCAAGGTTTTCACGCACTTGAGCCATGTTTTGAATGCTGGAAGTCGCTTTGACCACCTTTCCGTTTTTATAGTACATCACGAACGGAATTCCCATAAACGAGCGACATTCAGGCGCTTCACGGATAACATGCGCTTCAGGATTGTCAAACTCCATGTCGAAGAATTTTACGTTTTGATACTCCGGCTCAAGTTCTTCCATGACTCCGTAAACAGGAATGCACATAGGCCCCATACGGCCACAACAGACCATTACGTTTTCATTTTCAGAGATAATTTGTTTGTGTTCATCGGCGGTGAGGATGTGTTTTAAATTTGTATACAACATAATAGTTTAGAGTTAAAAGTTAATAGTTAAAAGTTAAAAAGGGAATACAGAAGTAAGAAGTCTTAGTGATTCTTAGTGCCCTGAGTGCCTTAGTGGTTATTCTTCATTAGGAATTAATAATTTTGATTTCGTGGGTGATTTTTGCGAACTGTTTGTACATAAACGACACTCCGCAATAGCGTTCCTGAGACAAGTCAATTGCTTTTTGGAGTTTGTCCATTGGTAAATCTTTCCCTTTGAATTGATAGATGATGTGCATGGATGTATAGTGTTTTGGATGTTCGTCGGTTAAATCTGCTTCGATGTTTACATCAAGGCCGTCCAACTCAACCCGCATCTTCTCCAAAATCGACACCACATCCATTCCGGTGCATCCGGCCAATGCAGTTAACATCAACTCTTTAGGTCGCGGACCTGCATTTTCTCCTCCCACTTCAGCAGAAGCATCTATAATTATGTGATGTCCCGTTACAAAAGAGTCGAATTTCATTTTGCCTTTCCATGCGGTTGTTACAATGTGTTTCATTTTTTTATCTATTTTCAATTAATAAATTCCTCAGTTTATTTTTAAATTCTAAATGATTTTACCTCAGAGTCAACTTTAGAGTCAATAAAAGTGTTAAATCATTGGAAAAATTTATCTCATAACATCAGTTTCTGGCTTTTGTTTGATATTTGATAAATGTCATAATATTTTCACTTCGCTTATAGATACATTTTTTACAAAAACTTCAAACCATTTTCCTCTTTTTTCCGTACTTTTGCAAATAAAATCAAGAATACCGTGCAAACAGACAACACCCACCACATTGTAGTTACTGAGACGGCAAAATTGGCAGCTTCGTTTATCAATCAGACGTCCAAACACATTTTTCTCACCGGGAAAGCCGGAACGGGGAAGACTACATTCCTGAAAGAACTTCACAAATACACATTCAAGCAAACCATTGTGGTGGCTCCCACAGGAATTGCGGCCATCAACGCGGGCGGAGCAACCATCCACTCCTTTTTCCAACTTCCGTTCGGGAGTTTCGTTCCACAACCCATCAGCCTCAGTCAGGACATCAATTCCAAGATCACCGATCCGGTGAAACTCATCAAAAACCTGCAAATCCGAAGTCGCAAACGTGAGATCATCCGCAAGATGGAGCTTCTGGTCATCGATGAAGTGAGTATGTTGCGCGCCGATCTGCTCGACGCCATCGATACGGTGATGCGTCATATTCGGGGGAAACACTACCTGCCTTTTGGCGGCGTTCAGGTTCTTTTCATCGGCGACATGTACCAACTTCCGCCTGTGGTCAAAGATCAGGAGTGGGCCATTTTGAAGCCATTTTACCGTTCACAGTTTTTCTTCGACGCCAAGGTTTTGCAGACAGAAAGTCCCATTTTTATTGAACTGGACAAAATTTTCCGTCAAGACAATTTAGAATTTATCTCCCTGCTCAACCACCTGCGCACCAACGACATCACCGAAGAGGACGTGAAGTTACTCAACACCAAATACCAACCCGACTACGAAGCCGACATCAAAGAGAACATCATCACGGTGACCACCCACAATTACAAAGCAGATGAAATAAACCAAAAATTTCTGGAATCGTTGGAAGAAGAGTTGTTCACCTTCAAAGCAAACATCACCGGGGACTTTGGCGAAAATCTATTCCCAATAGAGAAAGCGATGACCCTGAAAAAGGGGGCCCAGATCATGTTCATCAAAAACGATCCGTCGGGTGAGATGAAGTTTTTCAACGGCAAACTCGGCAGAATCGAGCGGATGACCAAAGATGAAATCTATGTGATGATTGACGGCAACACCGAAGAGACCAAGTTGGACCGATACATTTGGGAAAACGTCCGCTACACCATCAACAAAGAGAAAAACGAGATAGAGGAAGAGAAAATCGGCACATTCAGCCACTTTCCCATCAAACTGGCATGGGCCATCACCGTGCACAAAAGTCAGGGTTTGACCTTCGACCGGGCCATTTTGGACATCTCAGACTCCTTTGCCCCGGGACAGGTTTACGTGGCACTTTCACGACTTCGCTCGCTGGACGGTCTCATCTTAAAAACCAAAATCCGCTACAACAGTTTACACATCGATGAGCGAGTGCTGGATTACGACCAGACCAACAATTGCAGGGAAAATCTGCCTGAAAAACTCAACAGCGCCTCGATCGATTACTACCGCGACAAAGCCAGCGAAGCGTTCACCTTCGACCCGATCGCCCGCATGTATATCGAGCTGGTGAATCACCTCAACTCCGACTCTCCCCTGCTCAACAAGCAGGAATATCTGGAATGGGTGACAGCACAACAAAAGGAATTCAATGAGGTGCTGGCCATCAGCAATAAATTCATCCGGGAGATTGTAAAAATCCACCAGTCGGAGAAACCGACGCCCGAAACCATCATCGCTCGGGTGGAAGCGGCAAAGGGTTATTTTCTTCCAGTTTTGATAAAATTTACCCAAAGTACCCAGACTTATCTCACTGATTTCAAAATCATGGAAGACGTCACCGATTACATTGAAAAAGTCGCTGAACTGGAACTATTGATTTACGAACAATACCGCACGTTGCTGATTATCGACTACATGCTCAAATCGGCACTCGAAAACCAACTCATTGACAAAGAGGTGATCAGAACTCTTCAAAAAGATGAAAGCCGTGAAATATTCGTCCAGAAACTGAAGCGATTGCAACACCGGATCAGTTATGGTCATTTTGATTTTGAAGAAGGTGAAAAACCAATGGCAAAACCAAAAAAAACAAGAAAGAGCAAAAAGAAGGAGCTCGAAATTGAAAAGCCAGTCAAAATCCCTTCAAGGGACATCTCCTTTCAACTGTTTCAGAACGGGAAAGAGATTGAAGAGATAGCCAAAGAGCGGGAATGTACTCCTCAAACAGTGATTAACCACTTGGTTTGGCACATCAAAGAGGGATTATTAGATCAAACTGCGTTACTCAGTCAAGATTCAATCGACGACATCCAGAAAGCAGCGATGGTTTTGAACACACAAGCGCTAACGCCTATTTACGAAATTTTTGAAGGCAAATACAGTTATACCGACATCAAGGTTGCATTAATCGGTTGCGAAATTGTATCAGAAAAGGGACAAATTCATGAAGCATAAAATTACCGAGCACCAATGCCGTCCAGATTGCGGAGCATGCTGTATTACACCATCCATTTCGTCATCCATTCCTGGCATGCCCGATGGAAAACCCGCCGGAGTCTGGTGCAGCCAGCTCACCGAAGATCTACTGTGCAAGTTGATTGATTCACCCCAACGACCCAAGGTCTGCAAAGGATTTTCGTTTGACCCCTTGATTTGTGGAACCTGCCAGAGAGAAGCGATGGAAATTATGGGGAAATTGGAAGAGTAAAACAATGTGCTAATGAAGTCAATGTGCTAATGTGCTAATGAAGATAGCAGATTTGAAAATTGATCAATTTGAAGATTTGATGATGAAGATAGCAGAGATAGCCGATTTGAATCCCGATAAAGTTTTTGTTGGTTTTTTGTTTTAAAAACATACAAAATCTAAATCGGGATGAAGATGAATCGATTTGAAGATTTGATGATGAAGATAGCAGAGATAGCCGATTTGAATCCCGATAAA
>CAZZHH010000074.1:0-6203 GCA_964653595.1 uncultured Lentimicrobiaceae bacterium | reverse complement strand
AGATGAATCGATTTGAAGATTTGATGATGAAGATAGCAGAGATAGCCGATTTGAAGAATAGGAATTTTTTATTCGTTTCAGTGATTCTATTCTTGATTCTGGGTTAATGGTACTTCGCTCAGAGCCCCGTCACTAAGTTAAGTGAGTTGCAAAAATTTAACGTTTAAGATTCGATGGTAATAATTCAATAATTTTATTTAAAGTAGATTCGAAACTGGAAGTCTCAACCCAATGATAGGTTTCATCGCGTCTAAACCAAGTAATTTGCCTTTTGGCATACCTTCTGGTATTCGTTTTAATATCAGTTACAGCTTGTTCCATCGAAATTGCACCATCCAAATATTGAAAAATTTCTTTGTATCCCACCGTATTTAATGCGTTTAATGTACGGTAAGAAATTAAGGATTTGACCTCATCTACCAATCCTTCTTGTATCATTTGTTCCGTTCTCAACTCGATACGTTTATGCAGCTCTGCTTTTGGGCGATTTAGAACAATTTTAACTACATCAAAGGGACGTTCAATAGGATTTTGGTTTCTTAGATTTGAATATAAATCACCTGTTAACAAGCATACTTCTATTGCTCTAATAAGTCTCACAGGGTTTAATTTATCAACCACTTCATAATAAACAGGATCCAAAAGCTTCAGTTTTTCTTGCAAGGGTTTAAATCCGTGCTCTTTAAACAAGTTGTTTAAGTTGTTGCGCAGGATTGGATCAGGATCGGGCAAAACATCGATACCATTTACCAATGCGTCGATATAGAGACCAGAGCCACCCGTTAGAATAACAATTTTATGAGTTTTAAACAACAAGTCGAGAAGATTTAGAGCATCTTGTTCAAACTTATATACATTATAATAATTTTCCACCGATAGATGCCCTACAAAATGGTGAGGAGCCATCATTAGCTGATTGGGAGTTGGAGTTGCTGCGCCAATTTTTAATTGATGATAAAACTGTCTGGAGTCGGCAGAAAGGATATGGGTATGAAAGTGCTGAGCTAATTGAATAGAAATATCTGTTTTACCACAAGCAGTGGGGCCGGTGATAACACAAAGAATGGGTTTCAACTAAAACTTTCCTCCTTCAAATTCATCGATAACACCGTCTAAACCTTCAATGTCTTCATCGTCGAGAACATCTTCAATCAAATCATTATCCTCATCGGGAATATCTTCATCATCAATATTTGCAAGATTTTCAAATTCATCATCACCGATGGAGCCAATAATAGGGAAATTATTTTTTAACGTAACTGGAAGTTTGGCCTCTTGATATGTACATCTAGGATAACTGATATCTTGAGAAGCATCCTTTGTCTTCAACAATTCAATGTACATCATTGTTGGCTTCACATAATCGTACATAAGTATCAACCGTTGATGCGGGTCATCGATAGAATCACGAACCAAAGTTTTATTCATCAGGGAAACGGGAATCTTAGGAGTATCTTCAAAATCATACTCATCATCGTCATCATTTCCCATCATCTCTTCATCCATACCCATGTCTACAAGAGTCAACTCTTTTATTCTACGCCATTTAGCATCACAGATAAAAAAAGAGGATAATGTTTGAGGATTTAAATCGGTACAATTTACAATTGAAAAGAAAAAATCTTCAAATGTTTGATTAGCAAGAATTTCGATGTCTCTTACAAAGTCATCTACTTCATCTACTGTTATCCTAAACTTATATACATACATAGCGAATACTCTTTTTGAAAAAATTATTTATGCAAAAATATAAAAAAGAGCTCAAAGTTTCAAATTTATGGATGGATTTTTTTCTACAAAACGAATTTGATTCCTTCTTCCGATAAAATTTTGAAAACAAAAATTGAATAAAGAATATCTACAAGTAGTTGCCTATTTTACTTTTGAATGATGATTTTTTGAATAAAGAACCCTTGATTTGTCTCTATGTAGACAAAATATACTCCATGAGAAAGTGCAGAAATATCCATCACAAAATCTCCCGTTTTACCAATATTACTAGGTAAAGATAAAACGATTTTTCCTAAAGCATTTAATAGTTTCACGTTATATATTGACACTTGTTTCTTCTGTTTAATAACCAAAAAGGCAGAAGCCGGATTTGGAATTATTTCGAAACAATCTACGACTCCTAAATCGTCAACTGTAACTTGGGAATAAACAATTATGTTGGAAATTTCCGACTGGCAACCTGAAGAATTTAATACTCTAGCGGAATAAGAACCATTGAGCACAGGCAGAAAACAAGGAGATACAATTGAATCTTGGAGTAATGAATTGTAATACCAAAGTAAATTTGAGCCCACATTTGAGCATATTTCACCGCCATTCAAAGTAAGAATTGGGGCTAATGGCAAAGGTGTAACATGAATTTCAATTCTGGATGGATTACTAAAACAACCATCCAATTTTGATTTTAAATAGAGTGTGTCTGAATTATGAAGTGGAGGAGTTTGATAACTATTTCCAATATAAATTGGAGTTAAATTGCTGGTTTGATTATACCAATACACTTCATCATTGCTAACCGCATTTAACATAAGAGAATCGCCATAACAACACTCTTGAGTGGAAGAGATAATCGGTATTTCAGGAATCGGTTTAACCTCTACTGTCACACTACTCATCGGAGTAATACAGTTTGTCGTTTCAGTTCGCACGTAATAGGTGGTCGTTTCCGTAAGTGGCGATGTGGTGATACTGGCTCCAGTGTATGCCAAATTATTAGCCAGATTATCGGAATACCATTTTATAGTGGCGGTTCCAGTGGCGGTTATCTGAGATGTGGTACCACTGCAAATCGGCGTTGGGGTAGATAACTGAGGAGTTGCCGGCATCGGTTCCACCAAGACATTGATTGTAGTCATAGAACTAATACAAGTACCGATTTCCGAACGGACATAATAACTTGTACTTCCATCTAGCGGCGTTGTATTGAGGGTGGTTCCGGTTCCTAGTACCGTGCCTCCCGAAATGGAGGCGTACCAGTTTAAGGTGGCGCTTCCCGATACTTCCAGCTGCGTAGTGCTTCCCTGACAAATGGTTGGATTTGATACGATTGAAGGCCCCAATGGCGTTGCCTGAACATTGATGTAACTGCTCCTTATCACACTATCGGCTCCCGAAACGCCGGTCACGACCAGTTTTACCGCGTAAGTTCCAGCAGAAGTATAGGTTACGGTAGGATTTGCGAAAATACTTGTTGCAGGCGAGCCTCCGGTGAAGTACCAGGTCTGACCTGAAGTGTTTGCGCTTAAGTTTGTGAATTGAACCGAGCCTCCGGTGCATATTTGCTGGGTGTTGGCAGAAAAATCGGCAATGGGTTGCAAATGGAAAACTGCCCCGTCCGAAGAGGCGCTATCGCTCCAAAGGCCCGCTCCATTCTGAGATTTCACCATTATGTAATAAGTGGTGCCGTCTATCAGCGTCAGTCCTGTTTTCTCAAAGCTCATATTCAAACCATTATCAGTCCATCCAACAATATCTGATGCACCTAACGAAGTTCCGATGGCATATTGATAGCGCTGGATTCCACTATTGGTGTCGATGGCGGGAGTCCAGCTTCCGCGGATGATGCCCTGCGTCCCAAAAACATCCAAATCGCCGCTGGAGCCATCTATCACGCTTACGTTTGCTGGTTTAGTCCAATCCACACGCATCTCTTTGGAAACGAGGAGGGAGTAATTGTTATTATTATCAACTATTACCGATTTAATCTTTGCTGCAATTGACGAGTTTTTACTCTGCATTTGAATATCATCCTCTAAATCTGCACCCACGTTAACCATTAAAGGGGATGTTCTAGATCGATAAACTCGCATTGATTTTACCCACATCTGAGTGCGTGCGGTGCGGAACGAAAAATACTTCGAAGGAGTAG
This sequence comes from uncultured Lentimicrobiaceae bacterium, assembly GCA_964653595.1. GTDB lineage: Bacteria > Bacteroidota > Bacteroidia > Bacteroidales > WCHB1-69 > JBAXTE01. The sequence goes on along the minus strand of CAZZHH010000074.1, from coordinate 2,323 downwards.
ATAATGGGGTTGGATCGGTCCACGAACCTAGCAGAATATCATCTCGGAAGACTTCAATCAGCCCTGAGATGCGGTTGTGGACAATCTTATAATGATAGTATTGGTTGAGATTGGTGACTACGCCGGTGACTACATTGGTTTGAGTGAAGGTGTTATTTGCTACCCGATAAAATTCAAGCTGGTTACTACCCGGGCGAATATAGATGAAATAGGAATTTCCCCGATTGCTCAAAGTGGCACTGTCTGAGGCAAAATGAAATCCAAATCTTTTATTTGTGGAAGTTCCATCAATTTTTGCATAGAAATCATAGATATAAGAATTGCTCAATGTACCATTTAAAGCGCTATAAATGTTGGAGTTATCGGTATTGGTATCCAAAACCTGCAATGCGTTTGCAGATGCGCTCCAAGCGACATTTCCAGAAGGAATTTTCCATTTAGAAGTATTGAATAAATCGAAATTATCTACAACAAAGCCTCGATTTTGGTTAGCAGTCCATTCCTGACCATTGTAAAACATCACTTGGTAAAATTTGCGATCAACACCACTCCCACCGAGGTTATCGGAATCGGTAAACGAAGTTGTGTAATCAGCAGTAACCCACATAGAATCTGGTTGACTAATAGCTGTAGATGGTGGAATAATATCAGGAGTAACCGAAGTCCAATTAGCCACCCACCCTGCTGCAGAAGTAGCACAATCAGATCGAAACTCAATCAACAATTGATTTCCGGAAGAAGTAATTACCCCTGGATTTAGGGTATTGTATCTACCAATTTTCGGAGAATACACACTATTTCCATCATAAATATACATAAAATCATAGTTTGTTTCTAGCGCAAATTGAGTAAAAGAGAGCGTAATTTGACTAGCGCCAGGTATTTCAATTAAATACAGTTTTCTATTGTCAACGCTATAATTCCCACTAGCTCCTCCGTCATCGGTAAAAACTCCAGTGGGAGTGTTGTATGTAGTTACTGGGGTAGTATTATTAACCAACTTAAAGTAATAATCCCAATTCCAGTATGGTCCTGGATCGGTATGGGTGTTATTAGGAAAATGCTGATGTCCTTTAATTTTTGTGCAGGAACCTTCATTCCCGAGAGAATGCATTCCAAAGTCCAATGCAGTTCCATCATCTAATGTATCTCGATAGAAGATCCTCAAAGGAGAAATTCCATATCCACTCGCACAAATATCACGTACTAATGCAGCGGACGACTGGTACATTGCAACGGTAAAATAATTTTGCACAGGTTCAATGGCTTCATGTTCTAATCCAATGGTATACGGATTTTCGTTTCTCACGTGCCACGCTTTGTCGGCTTCTTTCACCATTTGCGTTATTTGTCCGTCGGAAGAGCGCAAGCAATAATGAGCACTCGACTGAGCGGAACAATTTTGAAACCACGAAATACTTCCGGCATAGGAACCAGCAGTATAATGGACTGCAACAGCAGAAATTGGAGAAGTTCTGCCCACCGTATAATTACAGCTTGCAGCAGCATTCCAAATAGCAGGACCATAATCAGTAGATTCAATATTTTTTGAAGAAGATGAACTTTTTGGCAGCAATTGATAGGGTTTCTCCTCTTTTGTTCTAATTCCATTTTGATCAATGGTCACATAAGAAGAGGATAACACAGTATAATTTGCCCCAAATAACTCTTTCAAATCAACATTATAATTTGGGAAATGAAACCTATTTGAGTAAGTATCCTTATTTAAAAAATCGAAAACACCATACAAGAAGGTATTCATAGCATAGTCGTTTTGAACAGAACTATTTAATGGAAGTTCACACAGTTCGATGACTACAGGAATATATGCTTCCACATTTTTTGATTGTATATTTTTTTGGAGAGCAACAGCAAAAAAAGCAGATGCATACGCCATGACATTATCATCTGGATTTGAAATAATGCGATCGATCGGTATTTTTGATAAACTAGATACTTTTTTTAAATTATCTCGGAAATAATTCTGGCCGTCGAGGGTTAACCCCATCACTCCATAAGTTCTGGGCATTCCTATCCCCGCTTTATCCAACTCTTCTGTATAGCTCCGATGTGTAAATCTCGTATTTACAAAGGAGATTGCTTCCAATAGCCCCCTGGGTATCGATGGATAGTGTTGATAGGCTTTATCAAATGAGCTCTTTATGGTTTGGTACGATTGATTCAAATGTTGATCTACTTGATTATTCATCCATTGTTCAACCTCTTTTTGACTATTGGTTTGAGCTTTTAGAAAAAGACCAGAAATCAATAAAATAACTCCTAAAAATAAGCTTAAATTTGTTTTCATAAAAAATATGTATTA
>CAZZHH010000073.1:0-15184 GCA_964653595.1 uncultured Lentimicrobiaceae bacterium | reverse complement strand
TTTGTAGAGAGCTATCCCGCTTAGCGGGATTTAGTTCAACAAAGGCTAAAATCAAGCGGGCAGAAAGTGCTAATTTGAAGGGCAGTTCAACTTATTAACTTTATCGCAGGTTGACAGTGACGTGCTCCGAAATGCCCGCCAGCTTTTAGCCTCAACCGAAATACACATTAAGGTCATTAAGGGGCTCCTTGATTTCTTAATGGTTCAATTTTCAATGTGTCCTATGTGGTAAAAAAACAGACGAAAGGATTTCAAAACAAATTAGACAATGCATAAAGAGGAAGCACTTCAATATCATCAAATTTTCCAAAGTTTTCCAATGAAGAACGGATTCCTCTGGTTATGTTTTTCTTTTCCATAAAATAGTGAAGACTTTGCATACTGCCTTTGGTGCCGGATTTTATCTCTATTGGGATGATGTTTTGTTGTTGCTGAATTAGATAATCCACTTCTGCATTTCCAGATTTCTCCTCTCTTTGCCAATAATATAAATTGTTGCGACTATGACAATCACTATATTTCAACAATTCCAAGCCTGCAAAGACTTCTGCAATATATCCTTTATTTATTACTGAGAATTCTTTAGCTGCAATAAAATCAGAGACTTTAAGATTGAGTAATTGCAAACAAATTCCTGTGTCAAAGGGCATATATTTACGAGTTTTAACTTTTATTTCTGCCCCCAATGGAATCCCATTTGCGGCAGTATGGGTAACTGGAATTATAATACCTGCCATAGTCAGTAATTCCAATGCTTCTCTTACCTGCTGGATGTACATATGCTCTGAAGCACGGGAATAGATAAACTTTTGACCGGTATTTTTAGCTACAGCATTAAAAACGGCCGATAAATTTGTTGTATTTACCCTATTTTTGTATTTTGCAAAATCATCGATATACGTAATTACAAGATCTTTGCGCACTTGGTTACAAGCGATGAAGTCTTTGGTTTTCACATACGTTTGCACCACTTCGGGCAATCCGCCAATAATCAAGAATGTTTTAAGGTAATCTATCAGTTTATTGTGAAATGGTTCAAGAATTGGATTTTCCCAATCCGCATCTTGTTTCACTTTAATTAAAGTGGATTCTCCGTTTGCCTGTAAAAATTCATCAAAGGAAAATGGGTATAAAAAGATGGAGCGGATTCTTCCAACGCCAAAAGATGGGATCTCGTTTAACGTAAATTCGAGCAAAGACCCTGCTGCAACTACATGCAATTCAGGATATTTTTCATAAAAAAAACGAAGGGAGGAAATTGCGGAAACACATGACTGAATCTCATCAAAAAACAACAATGTCTTGTCTGCAACAATGGGAACATTATAGTAGACTGATAGTTTACTACATATAGCTATAGGATCTAATGAATGTTCAAAGAATGATGCTACATCTTTATCAATTTCAAAATTAACTTCCAGGTAGTTTTCAAAAGATGTCCCAAGCTTTTTTATTGCTGTGGATTTGCCAACTTGTCTCGCTCCTCGGATTAAAAGAGGCTTTTTATCAGCATCATTTTTCCACTCCATTAGTTTGGTGTCAATATCCCTGTTAAGATAAGAATTATCAATTTTCATACTACCTCCTTTATTATCAACTACAAAGATACATTAATTTTAAAAAGTAAACCCAATAATCTACATTTTTTTTCAAAAATCGAACCCAATAATAGGTTGAAAATTCAAAAATTCGAACCCAATAAGGAAATATTTGTATCTTCAACCATAATTCCATCCTCAAATTTTCATTTTAATATTTTACACCACGCCATGTTTTGTCATGGTTTATTTATACCTTTGCTTCAACCTTATTAAATCAAACACAATGACAAAGAGAGAATCCATTTCGCGTTACAGCCTAATCCTCAACAAATTGAGGAAAAGTCCGGCTACATTCAAGGAGATTTCCGATTACTTGGCTCTTGAATCGGAGTTGCAATCATATAACTACAATGTTTCATTCCGCACTTTCCAGCGGGATGTCAAAGACATTGAATCGCTGTACAACATTGAGATCCGTTACGATTTTTCGAAGAAAGCATACTATATCGAATATGAAGGGGAACCCGAAGCTAACGAACGGATTTTGGAGGCTTTCGACACGTTCAACGCCCTGAATGTCACCGAAGGGTTGTCGAAGTACATCCATTTTGAGCAACGACGACCCCAAGGGACCGAAAACCTGTACGGCCTGCTGCATGCCATCAAGAATTGCAAGAAGATCGGGTTTGAGTACAAAAAGTTCTGGGAAGAGTCCGCCACCAGACGAAACGTGGAACCGTTGGCCTTGAAGGAGTTTAAAAGCAGGTGGTATCTGATTGCCAACGACTTGAAAGACAACCAAATCAAAACATTTGGATTGGATCGTTTAACTGAATTGACCATCACCAATCAACCGTTTAGTTACCCAGATTTCAACATTAAGGAGTATTTCAAGCACTGTTTTGGAATCATCCGCGGGGTTGATAGTGAACCTCAACAAGTAATTCTTTCTTTCTGCAAATTTCAAGGGAAATACATCAAAACGTTTCCACTGCACGAATCGCAACAGATATTGGTGGATGATAACAACGAACTAAGAATCGAACTTTTCGTCTACCTCACCCACGACTTGCTGATGGAGTTGTTGTCCCATGGCAATAGTTTAACCGTATTGGAGCCAGCCATGTTAGTAGAGGAATTAGAGAATGCTAGTTGCAAAACTAAGGATTGTCATTGATTTTTAAAGAATAATGTTATCTTGCTTACAGCATTTTAATAACAAAAGTCAAAAAATAAAATTTTTAGCCGAATTAAGCAATTGAAAATTTTTAGAAAACAGAACTGATTTAGTCTGATAAACACTAATTTGGGGGAGTAATTCAACTCGTTTAAATAAAATAATTTATAAAACACTTTATCCTTTCTCTGTTTTTTGGTTAAACAACATTTTTGACGAACGAAAAGGATAGTAAGGATTATTTGTCTATAACATTGAAAGTAAAGATAGCTTCATTTTCAATTCTGAAAAAAATGTCCCGGTTCGCGCCAGACTCGCATTCCCGAAAAAACAGAATCCGCCAGCCAGCGGATCGTCTTTTTTCGAGGATCCACGCAAAATCACAAAAATCGCAGATTTTTTTTAGGGACGCGGCTCTGCGCCTCTTTGCTCTTTTGCGCCCCTGCGCCCAATTATATCCCCCAAATAACTTAGTGTCATATACGTGAAACAAGCCACAAAAAAAGGGACCCCGAAGAATCCCTCACTTTTTTCATCCGAGAATGAATTATTTCATACGATTAATTTTTTTATTATTTTTAAGGTCGTATGGATTCCGATAGTAATCGGAACGCCAATAATCATTCTCTTGAGAATAATGATTTTACAAGGCTCATTTCATATCCACAAATTGTTTAGCATAATGTTTTGGAGATAGTTTTTCTCCGGTTGCTTTTTCAATCATGTCGTTCCAAGAATATCTTTGGCCAGGTTTGAATACTTTATCGATAAAATATTTACCGATTTCGGCATTTCCGGTAATTTTCATGTTTCTGATATCTTCTGTTTTAAGGATGTTTTTAGCAACGTAAAAAGTGAATTGTGACGCTAAAAGTTCACCCATATGATAGTTATGATAGTAGCAAGGAGAAGTAGCGATATGGATTTTTGAAGCCCAATCTGGTTCGTTTCTTCCTTCTGGTTTTTTCAACATTTGGTATTTTTCTACCAAAGTCCACCAAAGTGCATTTAAGTCTTGATCAGGATTTTCGTAAAGACCTTTTTCAAAACGATACATTACTTGCGACCAACGACTGAAGACGATTTGTTGCAGACGAAGTTGTTTGAAGCCGATTTCGGCAATCTCTTTGGCATCTTTTTCTGGTAAACCGATGTTGTCTTGCATCCATTGCGCGTTGGTAGACAGACGACCGAAGAACATGGCAATTGCTTCTGTAGTGAATGTGTGAGCTGGGTTGCGAAGCACGAAAGGAAGTCCTTTGTTGTCGATAAATTTATCATAAGCAGCGTGACCATATTCGTGCAACATGGTTCCCATCCAATTTTCGTTGTTGCGAACATTGCAAAGTACCCTTACGTCTCCTTCGTTATCGATATCGATGCAGTAAGCGTGTTGGTTTTTGCCCGGTTTTTCATACAAATCGCTGTTTTTAATCACATCGTCGATTGGGAGACCAACACCGTTGAAGAATTTTTCGGTAACCTTAACAACATCTTGAGTTTTGTAATATTTGTCGAAATCAACGGTATAAATGCGTGGTGCTTCTTGGAAGAAACGGTTTTGGTAATGCCAAGGTTTAAGCTCTTCTTTTTTGATTTTGTACCTTTTTGCAAAATAGTCGTCCATTTCTGATTTCAAGGAGACGAAAGCGTCACGGGTAAGATTATCCAATTCGTCGAACAGTTTTTCGATCTCAGCTGGATCTTGTTCGGAAAGTTTCAGACTCATTTCATGGTAATTTTTGAACCCAAGTTTCACGGCCATTTCGTTACGTTTTTTTACCAATGCGATGATGTCTTGGGCCACCACTTTCCCAACCGCTTTGTGTCCCATCCAAGCAGCTTCCAATTCTTTGGAATTGGTAGATGTTTTCAAGACGTTTTCCACATCGTTGTCGCTAATTTTCTTGCCATTGACTTCTGCTCTGAAGTTGGAATACTTTTGCTCGATTTGGTTTTGCATGGTGTTGATTTGAGTCAACATCGAAGTATCCACTTGATTGCCAAGATACATGTTGTACATCACTTCCAAATGGCGAGATATCAATTCATCTTTAATCTCTTTAGAATCCTTGATTTTCTTCAACAATTCAAAATCCGCTTTGTTGGAATAGATTGCAGTAAGTTTGTTTTGTAAATCTAGTACTTTTTTGAAATCTTCTTCTTTTCCACTGATAGAAGCATTAAAATAGGCAATAGCCGACTCTTTATAGAGAGGAATTGCGATGGAATCGTGTTTCGATACCATTTTTTTAAATTGTTCGGTCATGTTTCCGCCGTTTTTCTTTCCGCAACTTGTGGCAATCACAATGATCCCAAGCACGGTAATCATTAGAGAACTTTTTTTCATTGTTTTTTGTATTAATTATCGATTTATTTTCATTTTTTTGAATCGTTTTTCATCTTGTATTACTTGTAATGCGCTGTTGAAAGCATCGTCAACTTCCGACCAAATTTTAAGTCCAGTAGCAAAATCAAATAGATTTCTGGCTAACAAAAACTTTAGCTGTAATTTAGTGTACTTCAAGGTTTCAGCGCTCAAGGATGGATTGTGTTTTTTAGACATTTCAAAGGTAGAAAAATCATTAAATTTCTTAATAAATTGTGCATTTGTCAAATCGTCCAATGTTTGTATCGTTTTATTTAAAGTATCTTTATTTGTTTTAAGATATAAATTCATCATGTCTACAAAGTTATAGGAAACAGTGTCTGTAACTCCTTCTTTCGCTGCAAATGCATAAAAATCATCCAACAAAGGTTGATCTACTTTAAAGTTCGTAACAAAACTGTCAGCGTTTGGATATTGCTCTTTTAATTTTGTTCGATTTACATCCAGATACTGCATGATAAAGGTATTAAAAACACCTTTTCTAAAAAGCTGGGTATAAAAATCATTCAGTCTGCTAGTATCCATCGGAATAAAAATATCGGGCATTATTCCACCACCACCATAAACTACACGTTTATTAGGAGTATAATACTTTAAAGAATCGGGAAATTTAATGCTGTCGGAGCTTAAAAACTCACCATGTTTCATTCTTTTAGAAAAATCCATATAATAGTCATCCAGTCCGTCCTCGTATGGTTTTTGAATGCATCGGCCTGTAGGCGTGTGATACCTGGCAGTAGTGAGTCTGATAACACTTCCATCGTTAAGGGTAAATGGTTTTTGAACTAATCCTTTTCCAAAAGAGCGGCGGCCTATAAGAATTCCTCGATCCCAATCTTGTACAGCACCGGATACAATTTCGCTTGCCGAGGCAGAACCCTCATCAATTAAAATTACTAATCTACCTGCTTCGAAGCCACCTCTCATCGTTGAAAAGTGCCTCTGTATAGGAGAGGCAGCACCTTCGGTATAAACAATTTGTTTATCTTTAGGCAGAAACTCATCTGCAAGCTCAATGGCAGTACCCAAATAGCCACCTCCGTTTCCTCTTAAATCGAAGATTAAATGTTTCATCCCTTTCAATTTCAACACAGATAAGGCTTTTCTAAACTCATCCATAGTGGTTTGGGCAAATCGATCCAATTTGATATAACCTACATCAGGAGTGACCATATAATATGCGTCGATACTATTTATTGGAATCTTATCTCTTTCAATGTTAAAAGCAATTGGATCATTATATCCTCTTCTGAGCATATATACAACCACGTTGGTCCCCTTTTTACCTCTTAAATGATCAAAAATCCATTTTGTGGTAACATGTTTGCCAACGGCATTAGATGTGTCAATTTTTACGATTTTATCGCCTGCTACTACCCCAACTCTTTCCGCTGGTCCGCCATTAATCACATTCGCTACTACAATGGTGTCTTTCACTACTTGAAACTGAATACCAACACCTTCAAAGTTGCCTACTAAAGGCTCGTTTGTACGCTCAACCTCTTCGGTGCTAATATAGGCAGTATGAGGATCCAGATCCTTTAGCATTTCTATAATGCCTTTTTCTACATATTTATTTAAGGACACGGTATCCACATATCCAAATTTTATTAACTGCAAAACGGTTGTCATTTTTTCGGAGTATTTTCGATAGTCTTCAGCACTAGTTTGGGCATTGAGAAATAAAGAAAAGCCAAAAACAAAAAACAGGGTACATTTAATATGTAATTTCATTATCAATAGTTTTTAAGTAATAAAAATTATATCTGTTTAAAAAAAATCATCCAAAGATACATAAATAATAACAATGCAATCCTGGTTTATGTTTAACTTTTTGATTAAACCCCAATATTCCTCAGATAAACCTATCATAATAGCGGTTATACCATAAGCTATGGGCTGTTTTATAAGTATCCAAAATTTGCTAATAAACATATAATTCTTTAATCTTATTAGAAATGAACAAAATTACATTTAGAAGCTTAAAAATATGCAAAAAAAAAGACCTTCCGAAGAAGATCTTTTTTATATAATAAAAAATAAATATTAGCGAACAATGTTTTGAAATTCAGATGTATTAAAATATTTTAAGAATTCACGATCTTCTTTTGCTTGTGCTTTTAAAGCAGAGTCGTTACATGCTAATTTTAATTTCTCATACATCAATGTTGTGTTTCCAGAACGTGCTCCTACGATAGCTAAAAGATAGTTAGCAGCTGCATTTTTATCTTTTATACACTCTAAGTTTTGTTGTGCACCAGTAAGGTTAGCAACTAAAACTTGAGCTAATGCTACGTTGTAATCACAAGTTTTGCTACCAAAAGAAGTTAATGCTCCTTGGTAATCACCTTCTTTTATTTTCACTAATCCAAGGTTATATGCTTGAGAAACGCCAAGTTTTTGTGATGATTCAAAATAAGATTTAGCTTTTGTAAAATCTTTGCTTAACAATGCCAAAACACCTAAGTTGTTTAAAACATTAGCATTATTTGGAGCCATTGTGTTTGCTTTTTCTGCCATCGTTTTTGCTTCATCCATTTTATTTTGAAGAGCCAATACAGCAGATAAATCGTTATAACCTCTCCAATCTTGAGGGAATACACGAATTGCATTGCGATAAATTTTCTCTTTTGTAGCCAAATCGCTGGTTAACGATGCTGCATAAAAAAGCTCTTTGTTATCTAATGAATCAGGGTTTGTAATCGCTAAGCTTGCAATTTTTTCATCCGATTTTTTAGTTTCGTAGCATTTCACAGTAATTACAGCTCTACGTAAAGATGGTAAAATATTATCTTCAATCTCTTTGTAAATAACGGTCATATTACGAATCTCTTGCTCACGACGAGTAACATCAGATTGTGAACGAACCACGTTTAATATTACGCTTTTGTCTTTAATGACGGATGATTCAACGGCACTCATAAAACCGTTCCAGTCTTCTCCTAAGGCACTCATTGTAAATTCTGGTAATTCAAGAACAACATCTTTCTCTTTCACTTTCATCTCTTTTGCTTTGGCTTTTTTATAGCTAGCAAACTGATCATTAAGCCATTTTTTTGCAATTTTCGATCGATCGGTTGATAAGTTTTGATTTCTAGACTCTTCGCCTTCTGGAGAAGCCCATGCATTAATAGAAACCTCTTTAACCTTTAAGCCCAAACGAATAAAATCATTTACAGCTTTAAGTTGTGCTTTATTTTCTTCTTTTTTATTCAAAGGAAGATTCATATCTAAGTTAGATTGATCTACTTTAAAATAGATAACACCCTCTTTGGTGATAAATGTTTCCTTTTCATATCCATGACTAGCAAGAATAATATTAGTTCCACTTCCAGGAGCAGATTGGTAATTTAATTCGGGTGTAATAGAAATTCTTTCAGAGGTATAAATAACTCCATCCGCAATTTTAACATCACTTAAAGTAGCGGATTTTTTCTTTAAAACAGCTTTTGCGTTTAAGTTTAAAACAGAAGCATTCATCTCTGGTTTGTAATCAAAAACATCGGTATATGTGAATGATCCACCGGTTTTCTTGCTAATAACAGTTCCTTCGCCTTCTGCTTTTTCACCCTTTAAGCGAATGCTTTTTAAGGTAGTAGAACCACCAGCATATGTTAAAACTGGAGTAATCTCAATAGCTGCTTTTTTGTGAAAATATTTAGCAGGAACTTTACCTTTAATGGTTACCTGGATTTTACCTCCTTGAGTTTCTAATACTGCAGGAACGGCTTCGTAGTTAACCTTTGCATAATTTTTAATCATTTTTTTAAATCCACAACTGCTTAATATTGTAGACATTATAAAAATAATTGCTAAAATTTTTAAACTTGATTTTTTCATTTTTCGCTAATTTATTTATCTTAATTTATTTTTATTTGTTGGCAAATATAGTAATTATTTAACACATTATCAAATAATACCTATTTTTTGAACAATCGTTTTTAATTTGAACTTTCCGAGGTCTGAAGTGAAGGCAATTTTATTTCGTCTTTTATCACAAAAGAGTTGGGATATTCGTTAAATATTTTATGATAAAAACCCCTTGCTTCGGCTCTATTTCTAAAATCACCTACTCTAACTCGAAAATTGGGTTCTTTATAAGTTAAATAAACAGGCACTTCGGGATATTTGGCAGAAAATTTTTGTTTTGTAGATTCGGCATTTAACCTAGAATTTGCTCCTGAATCGAAAAATATTTGAATTCTATACCCCTCTATCAATCCTACTTTTAAGTTGGCTTTTTTGTGTTCTTCTACCAACTTTTCAATTTTTGGATCACTATGTACAACCATGTTTTGCGCAGACAATGGATATGCGCTTACAACAAAAAACAGAATGAAAAAAAATCGAATATTCGTCATTATTGTCTTACTGTTAAAACTGGTATTGGAGATCTATTAATTAATTGTTGTGCCAGTTCGCCTAACCCAGATTGGTCATCCTTACTTGCTTGTTCAGTAGTAATTGCAACGAGGTCAAACGCAGATTTATCCATAAAATTGATTAAATCAGGCAAAATATTTTCGCTTTTTAATTCATCAAAAGTGTATTGGAGTTGTGCATCTGTGACCATTTTTTTTGCAGTTGTAACCGCTGTTTCAACTTTTATGTTAATTGTTTTTAACGGAGTAATGTATAGAGCTAGCAAATTTATCTCGGCCTTAAAACGAGATGCAAAATTGATAATTGCAGGTAATTTATTGAGGGTGTCGGGAGTGTGATCGATTGGTACTAAAACTTTTGATATTAATTTTTTGGATGGTTTGAAATTTCGTTTTACAGATATAACAGGACAGGGAGCTGCTGCAATAACTCGATATGCATTACTTCCAATCCAATAATCTTGAAAACCAGAACTACCATGGGTGCTTACAACAATTAAAGCCGAGTTCTCTATTTTTGCAAGAGCAGAAACTTCACGAAAGACCTTACCAGGTCTTATTTTTGAATGATATTTTATACCTGGGAACTTCTCTTTCATCGAGGCTACTAACTCTTTCAACTCCTCTTTTGCTTCTTGACGAACAGCAGCTTGCAACTGATTATCTAAACTGAGATCCGCAGTTGCATCATAATTATCTACCCACAAAAGAGTAATTTCCGATTTTAAATTTTGAGCAATTTTTGAGGCATACTCAATTGCTTTAATAGATGAGGTTGAAAAATCAATTGGCACTAATATGCGTTTCATAACTATCGGCTTTTAACTGTTTATTTACCAGAATTTTATCACAGTTCAAAATTTATCCTAAAAGAATAATTCGCTGTTTAATGATAACAAAGATAATTAATAATTACTTCAATACCCAGTTTTTCTATTTAATTTTATCTTTTCTCATAAAAAACAATTAGCTTTGTAGGGTAAAACTACGTAAATGAACGAAAACTTAAATCCATCTTCCGAACGATTGTCTTCTGCCGAAAAGGAATTTGAAAAGGCAATCAGACCTGCTGAGTTTAACGATTTTTCTGGTCAAGACAAAGTGGTGGAAAATCTAAAAATATTTGTAAGAGCAGCCAAAATGAGAGGCGAAGCATTGGATCATGTTCTTCTTCATGGTCCTCCGGGTTTAGGCAAAACTACCTTATCATACATTGTTGCAAATGAAATGGGGGTAAATGTTCGTGTTACATCTGGTCCTGTTATCGACAAACCTGGTGATCTGGCAGGGCTTCTGACAAATTTGGAGCCCAACGATGTGCTTTTTATTGATGAGATCCACCGATTATCTCCCGTAGTCGAAGAATACTTGTATTCTGCCATGGAGGACTATAAGATTGATATCATGATTGAAACAGGCCCAAATGCAAGAAGTGTTCAAATTTCTTTAAACCCCTTTACTTTGGTGGGTGCCACTACACGTTCAGGACTGCTCACCTCACCTCTCCGTTCGCGTTTCGGAATCACTATGCGCCTTAACTATTATGATGCAAAAACACTGACTCATATTATTCAACGGGCTTCGGACATTTTAGGGGTGATCATCGATGATGAAGCCGCTTACGAAATTGCCCGCCGAAGCCGTGGAACCCCTCGTATTGCCAACTTATTATTGCGCCGGGTGCGCGACTTTGCTCAAATTAAAGGGGATGGCACCATCAATTTTGATATAGCTCAATACGCTCTATCCGCTTTAAATGTAGACAAAAACGGATTAGACGAAATGGATATCCGAATTTTAACCACCATCATCGATAAATTCAAAGGCGGTCCTGTCGGCATAACCACTATCTCCACTGCTTGTGGAGAAGACTCGGGCACTATTGAGGAAGTTTATGAGCCATTTTTAATTCAAGAAGGATATTTAATGAGAACGCCTAGAGGAAGAGAAGCAACTCCTCTGGCTTATAAACACTTAGGTAAAAAAAGAATCGTTGGAGATCAACCAAATTTGTTTGATTAACTTGATGGGTAAGAATATAAAAGCGAATCCTGTTTTTGTGATCTAACTGTGTTATCTGCGCGCATTCTCTATTACATCATTTGCTCTTCTGATATAATCGCCATTTGGCATTACTCTTTTGTACTGATGAATAAAATCTAGCTCTCTAAACTTGGAATAACAACGTTCGCAAGCATCCCAAATGGCATCGTCGCACAAACTTTTATCATATCCAGCTTCTAAGGCCTCTAAAAAATGATCGATTGCCTTTTCCTCTTCTTCCATCATTAAATAAACTTGTGCCAATTTATATAAACACATTCCCTTATCTTCGGGGTACATTTTACATAATATTTCATAAGAGATGATTCCATTCATGTAATGCCGATAATTAACAAGTTCTCTTGCTGCTTCAAACTGATCTTGCTTCGACCCATTGTTAACTGCATTACGAAAACCATCGAGAGAAGAATTATTGAAATCACTCATAAAATATTTTTGATTGTTTATTTTTTACAAATTTACAATAAATCTGATTATTTTTCATCGGTTTTTTGTTAAGAAAGGACAGGAGAATTAATACCCTCTTCATTCTATGGATATTATATAATTGAATATTGAATCTTTATACCCCCTTTTTATTACTAACACAAATTTATCAATCGTATTTGAAAACTCCTTTTGATGACTCGAATTTGATAATATGTTTGGTTTTATTACAATTATAACGAATATTATCTTTGGTTTTATTACAAACCATCACTCTCCCCATTGATATCCAGCAGTTTGAAATCCTGCTTGTTGCAAAACCCTGTCGGTAACGGTTTTTACCACCTCTTCGATGGTTTGCGGTTTGCTGTAAAACGATGGTGTAGCTGGCAAAATGATTCCCCCGGCCAAGGTGATCATGCGCATGTTTTCGAGGTGTATCAAACTGAGTGGTGTTTCTCTGGCTACCAAGATGAGTTTTCTTCGTTCCTTCAGCATGACGTCGGCTGCACGGGCAATCAGGTCATCAGCAACGCCGTTGGCGATTCTCCCCAACGTTCCCATCGTGCAGGGACAGACAATCATGGTACTATAACTGCTCGATCCAGATGCAAACGGCGCATAAAAGTCATTGTGTTGATATTGTCTAAACGGATACTCCAGATAACTTTGGTTGCCAAGTTCAAGCTGCCAGACCTCTTTGGCCACTTCTGACATTACCATGGCCACGTTTTCGACTTTTATTTGAAGTTGCACCAAGGTGTCCAGCAACACTTTTGCATAAATGGCGCCACTCGCTCCAGTGACCGCCACCACTGTTTTTTTACTATTCATGCTTAAAAATATCTAAAAAGGGAGATGGATACCACATCATTGTACTGGCGTCTATCGTGGAACAACATGTTGCTATAAGTTGGTAAATCTCTTATCGGTAAAATTGAATAGGAAAAAGTAAGACCTAGATTCCATTTATCATTGAAATGCCATGTTCCTCCTGCTTGGACAGAAAAATCTAATGGATTTCTTGGGTCCACAGATTCTGGTCGAACTTTATCTCCATCCGTTCTATCAATCGCCCAAAATAGATATGCAAACGATAGTCCAGCCCTAAAGCCAAGTTTGTTAAATGGCTTAAATGTATAAAAAAATGGCACTTCTACATAATTTAAACGTTGCACATAGGAACCTGGACTTGATGCTGTGGAGTTCTTTCTGCTCCCTTTCTGGATGTAATACATCTCCATCCGTAAAGCTTTTTTTGTCCCAAAAGGGAGCTCGGTGAATACCCCCAATTGCGCCCCTGGATGGTTATAACCTGAAAGTTTATCGCCCGTCACCTGAGTCGCAGCAAGTCCCATCACGAGGCCACCCTTGAAGGATTGGGCATGAATGAAACAGACTGCAAAAAATAATATTACCAGAAATGTATATCTTTTCATGTTTAACCTTTTTATCGTTTAAAATTATCAACTCCGAAGATCTTTAACTTAAGTATATACGCACAAAACAAAGCCACCGAATCACTGTAAACTGTTCATCCTGAAAAAAAGAAATTTTCAATTTCGTCTTTTTTCGATGATCCTCGAAAAATCAAAAAAATCAGAGATTTTTGATTTTTCGGGACTGTAAACTGTTCACTGTAAACTGTTCACTGTTCACTGTAAACTGTACTTATCCAAACATCTCTTTCACCTGCTTCACCCCGGCAATTAAACGATCCACCTCCTCTTTTGTATTGTAGAAAGCAAACGAAGCCCGTATTGTTCCGGGAATATTAAAATGGTCCATCACTGGTTGCGCGCAATGGTGGCCAGTACGAACTGCTATTCCCAACTTGTCCAATATGGTTCCAGCATCATAGGGGTGAATTCCGTCAATCATAAAAGAAGCCACGGAGGTCTTTTCGGGAGCTGTTCCGATGATTTTCACCCCATCGATTTTGAGCAGTTCGGCTGTTGCATATTTCAGCAGTTCATCTTCATAACGGGCAATATTATCCAACCCGAGATCCAATACATATTTAATGGCCACATCCAACCCGATAACATCCGCCACACTGGGGGTTCCTGCTTCGAATTTATAGGGAAGTTCGTTGTAAGTAGTCTTGGCAAAAGTCACCTCTTTGATCATTTCTCCTCCTCCTTGATATGGTGGCATAGAGTTTAAAAGTTCTTCTTTGCCGTATAACACACCTACGCCCATAGGTGCATATATTTTATGTCCCGAAAAGCAGTAAAAGTCGCAATCCAACGCCTGCACATCGACCGAAAGATGGGAAATGGCCTGCGCTCCGTCAATCAACACCTTCACCCCTTTGGAGTGGGCCATGTGAATTATTTTTTCAATTGGATTAACCGTTCCCAAAGCATTAGATACGTGAGCCACGGCAATTAATCTGGTTTTGGAAGTAATGAGTTCTTCTAGTTTCTCCACCATCAATACCCCGTAATCGTCAAACGGGATCACTTTCAGCAATGCACCCCGCTCTTCACAAGCCATTTGCCATGGGACGATGTTAGAATGGTGTTCCATTTCGGTAACGATGATTTCATCGCCTTCCTTTACAAATTTCCGGCAAAAAGAAGATGTCACCAGATTAATCGCTTCGGTAGTGCCACGGGTAAAAATCACCTCATGGGCCTCTTTGGCATTGATAAACGCCCGGATGTTCTGGCGGCTCTTTTCAAATGCTTCGGTGGCGATCTGACTCAAAAAATGAACCCCGCGGTGGATGTTGCTGTTGTAACGGCTGTAATAGTCGGACATGGCTTCGATTACCTGATTCGGTTTCTGATTGGTAGCTGCATTGTCCAAATAGATCAACGGACGTTTGTTCACCAATTGGTGGAGTATCGGAAAATCTTTACGGACGGATTCTATATCTATAAGCATATTCTTGTTATTATTTTTGTTCAACAAAATTAAGCATTTTAATGGATTTCTTTTGTTGAAATAATTCCATTTAACATCCTTAGGTTTTATTTATTTCAAAAAAAATCATATGCAATGATAAAAATAGAGAAATCTGTAACTCAAATGCATTTATTTAAAAAAGAAAAAAAATTACCATAAATTTTTCAAAAACAAACTATGTATGCAACTATTAAAAGTGTAAATAAAATTATAACATATAGAAACAAATTAAAAAACATAGAGGTCATCATTTAATTTCATATCTTTGCACCTTAGAAAAACAACAAAAACA
>CAZZHH010000072.1:0-15634 GCA_964653595.1 uncultured Lentimicrobiaceae bacterium | reverse complement strand
ACCCTGAGCCTGTCGAACGGGCGGCTTTTTATCATACGAAATTCTGTCATTGGTAATGAAACGAAGTGGAATGAGGAATCTCAATAAACCAGATAAAATAAAAAACTGTTATTATTAAAACTGTGCGCTAGTTCATGAAAATATCTTTGATAATCTTATCATGTGTAAATTTGGCCTGAGGATATACGACAGTATCCATCTTGATGTCAAGGGCATCGTGAGGAACCTGTTCAAAAAGTTGCACGTTGAAACAAACGCCTACTTTATGGGCTTTTGTGTGAGGGAGAAACTTATCATAATATCCTCTTCCGCGCCCCATTCGGTTATTGTCGATATCAAAAGCCACACCTGGAATCACCACAAATTCAATTTTGTCAACGGCAGTAAATTTATCACCAACAGGTTCTAAAATGCCAAAGGAAGGGCCCATTTTCATGGAATCTTTTCCTGTAAATTGTCTAATTTCTAAAATATCATCGGTAACACAAGGCAACAAAATAGTCTTTTTGTCATACCACTTGTTGATCAGATATTCAAGGTTCACCTCATCGTTCATTGCCCAATATAACATAACAACTTTTGCGTTTACAAATTCAGGTAACGACTCTAATTGTTGGCAAATTTCGGCAGATTGTATTCTCTTTTCATCGAGAGACATAAGCGATTTTATCTTCTTAACGTATTTTCTTAAAGCTATTTTTTGCTCTTGAATTGTAATATCATGCGTTTTTTGCATATTCCATAATTTTAGTACAAATTAAATTTGCAGCATTTCCATTGCCAAATATAGGAGAAAAAACCATTTCAGAATTGTTAATTAACGAATTATATGCAAAAATTATTTTATTTTCATCTGCATCTGCTAAAATTGCGGTGCCATTTTGGGTTAGTTCTACCCATTCTGTTTGAGGTCGAAGAATCACACAAGGCTTTTCAAAAAAGAATGCTTCCTTCTGAACGCCGCCAGAGTCGGTGAGTATCAGCGAAGCATTAGCTTCTAACTGAATCATATCTAAAAAAGAAACTGGCTCTACCAACAATATATTTTCATTGGACATTATTTGATGATATGTTGAGTTGGCAAGATTTAATGGCAATATTTTTTTGGTTCTGGGGTGTAGTGGCAAAATCACTTTTTTACCAGAATGATATTGGATTTTTTGCAAAGCAGAAAAAATAGCATTCAATCGTTGAGGATCATCGGTATTGTTATCCCGATGAATGGTGCATAACATATATTCATTAGGCAACAGACCATTTTGCTCAAACACCTTTGAATCCTCTTTAGCCTTTTGTGCAAAATAGAGACTATTATCAAACATAATATCTCCACTATGGAACACTTTGGGGTTATCAATAGAGAATGGTCCCACATTATCCATCACAAAACCTTCTCTTTTAAGATTATTGACACCAGTTTCTGTTGGCGAAAACAGAAGAGTTGAGATATGGTCGCAGAGAATTCTGTTAATCTCTTCGGGCATCCTTTTGTTGAAGGAGCGTAATCCGGCTTCAACATGGATAATTGGAATGTGAAGTTTAGAGGCTGCAATAGCACCGGCCAAAGTAGAGTTGGTATCCCCATAGACTAATAGGAAATTCGGAGCAATTTCTTCCAGCACCTTCTCAATCCCGACAATCATTTTTGCGGTTTGATCGCCGTGATTACTAGAACCCACATTTAAATTAAAATCGGGACGAGGAATATTCAACTCTGTAAAAAAAATCTCCGACATCTTTTCGTCGTAGTGTTGCCCTGTATGTAGGATATACTCTTTTATCTGTTGCGAAAAATTGTTTCGGATACAACGACTGATAGCCGCAGCTTTAATAATCTGAGGCCGAGCCCCTACTATGGTTAATATTTTTATCATCTCTTTTTCTATTTTTTACTTACGCTGCGTTGCAGCTACAAACATTACGGTGCGCTGCACTTTTGAAACTTGATGAACTTTATAAACTTTACGAACTTTATAGACTTTATGAACTTTATAAACTAGATTCCTCCTTCATCGGCAAAACTATAATATTTTGAGGAACACACAATCAAATGATCCAAAACTGTTATATCAAAAAGTTCAAGTGCGGCTTTAATTTTCTTTGTAAGTGCTCGGTCTTGTTCACTGGGTTGTGTATTTCCGGATGGATGATTATGTGCTAAAATAACACCCACAGCATGATTTTCTATAGCCAACCGAGCGATTTTTTTCACGTCGACTACGGTAGCAGTAGCGCCTCCTTCGCTAATTTGTTTATGGGTTAAAATATCATTTGCTCTGTTAAGCAACAACACCCAAAACTCCTCGTGAGATAAATCGCTAAGGTACAAAGAGAGGTAATTAAAAACATCTCCAGAAGAAGTCACTTTTTTGCGTTGCATCACATCTGCTTGTCTTCTACGCTGACCTAACTCAAGAGCTGCAATGATGGATATTGCTTTTGCTTCGCCAATTCCGCTGTACTCCATTAGATTTGCAATTGACTTTTTAGAGAGTTCTAGCAAATTATTATGATTATCTGCTAAAATTCTTTTTGCTAGATCAACAGCAGTTTCTTTGGTATTTCCCGATCCCATCAAGATAGCAATTAACTCAGCATCCGTGAGAGCTGCTTTGCCCTTGAGCATCATCTTTTCACGTGGTTTATCGGAATCGTTCCACGAAGTAATAGGAATATTCTTAATATCAGAATTCATCAATGTAACTTTTGGCGTTTTAAGATATAAGGAAGTAATATTTGGTGAAGTCCCAATGCAATATCTGCTTCTACATAATCGATTTCGAATTGACTACATTTTAATTTTAACTCTTGATGCGCTTTAGTCATCTCCTCCGCATATCTAGCTCTAATTTCGTTGGGATGTAGTTTAAGCTCGTTGCCAGTTTCCATGTCAATAAATCGGTAGGGGCGATTTTCAAACTCGAAATTTAATTCTAACTTCTTGTCTACTACATGAAAAAGGATTACTTCATGTTTATTATGTTTTAGGTGTTGGATAGCGTGGAAGACTTCCTCCTTACTGGCAAGATCTTCAAACATATCACTAAAAATAACCACCAGTGAGCGACGATGAATACTCTCGGCAATTTCGTGCAGGGCAGAAGAAACCTGTGTAGATTTTTGATATTGCTGATCAAAAGGGAGTAGTAGTTTTTCCAATTCGTTGAAAACCATTTGCTGATGTTTGGGAGTAGAACGAACTGGGGAGCTAAATTGCAATTGATCCGAAAACAAGGTTAATCCAAAAGCATCCCTTTGTCTTCTGAATAACTGGATTAGCGCAGCAGAAGCATAAACCGAAAACCACAACTTATTTGGATTCTCAAAATTTAATTTTGGAATAATTGGGAAATACATAGAAGATGAGACATCAATTAAAATTCGGCATCTTAAATTTGTCTCCTCTTCGAATCGCTTCACAAATAATTTGTCGCTTCTAGCAAATAATTTCCAGTCAATATTACGAGTAGATTCTCCCTCGTTGTACAAACGATGTTCGGAAAATTCGACTGAAAAACCATGATATGGACTTTTGTGCAATCCTGTAATAAAACCCTCTACAGCCTGTTTACTAAGTAATTCGAGAGGACTATAGCGTCTAAGATTCTGTTCGTTGATAATTGCCATTCACTCCAATATTTATTGCAAATATACAAAACAAATACTTAAGACTCATGGAACAATTTTATTTCTTGTTCAACAAACCAAGGAAAAGGTATTCTCTTTTGGAAAACCCATTGATAGCTCCTAACCCATTCGTTATATTCGTATAAACAGGGGTCGGTTCGGTAAATGGATTATCTGGGGTGTAATAAAAAAGAGAATATTCATATCGATAAAAGGCTTCTGTAGTTTGATACAAAACAAATTTCACCGAATCACATACCATATGAAAATCTTCAGAAAAATTTAGAGAGATCTCACGCCCATCTTGATTTTTATCCGAAAATACCCATGGTTTTTCATCCATCAAATTTAACTCACTCCAATTGGCATTAATTTTTGTGAACGCTTTAACAGCATAATAATTTGACTGATTTGGAATATCAACAAACTTAAATCGTGCCTCTAAATGACTGCCATAATCGTAACTGATTGTATCTAAGGAGACCAATATTGGTGATACTGGCTGATAGATCGGAATATAGGCAGTTCCTTTTGCCGTTTTAAAACCAGCAGCAGAGACTTCTATGTAGTACGTTCCTCCTTCGGCAATCGAAAAAACAGCTTTAGACAATACATATTTTTTTTCTACCAAATCAAATGGGACAAATTGCCAATTGGTTTGATCCGTTGAAATTCGAACAGATGCAGTTGTGATACTTTGAATATCTCCAGTAGATTCTGTATATAATGGAATAGAAGCCGTAACGTCAACTATCACATCCATACCTGGACTTAAATAGCTATTAATCACAAGCTTCGGATCATTATCGGGCACTTCAATTACAATCTCCTTTTCACAGGATATCATTCCTATACACAAGCTTATCAAAAATAAAAATTTAGCTTTCATACTTTTTAAAATTAGTTATATTTTAGAACATTGTGGGCAATTTAATTTTACCTGTCACGCTGTCCCGATATTTATCGGGATTTATCGAAGCACTGATTATGAGTCTCTTCGAATAATCCTTCGACAATCCCGATATATATCGGGATTGGATGACAATCAAATATTCCACTGATTTTCTATATTTAAACACTTATTTTACACCTACATTATTCTAAAACACACCCTTAAAATTTAATAGACCAACTTACAGAAGGTATCAATGGGAATATTGACACTTGTTTGATAATCTGTTTGCTTGAATTATTTTGGTAGTTATAGGAAGTTGACAAATAAAGGAAGAATGGGTTTTTTCGGTTGTAGGCATTATAGATTCCTAATTCAAACACACGCTCATATTTTTTTCGATTTTTGATAAATTGCAATCCAACATCTAGCCTTTGATAGGAGGGCATTCTAAAACTATTTCTCTCTCCATAATCGGATACAGTTCTATAAAAAGTATTGGCACTATAAGAAACAGGAGCATAAAGAGCTTTTGGCAATGTAACGGCATTACCGGTTCCATACACCCACGTTGCCGACAAAACAAGATCTTTTTTAATAGTATAAATAACTACTACCGATATATCGTGTCTTCGGTCGTAGCGTGCAAAAAATTTTTTGCCAAAATTAAGCTCATCAAATTGCATTTGAGTCCATGAAAGAGTATACCCAATCCAACCAGAAAATTTACCAGCAGACTTTCGAATAAGCACTTCTGCACCGTACGACCAAGCTTGTCCAGAGGTGATGTTATTTTCCCAATCAAACTCACTAGACGAAGCAGCATCGTTGATCATTAAAAAACTAGCACCCTCTCGATAGCCAATAATGTGATTCGACTTTTTATAATATCCTTCTAAGGTTATCGAAAAATCTCGTTTTAAAAAATCTTTCACAACACCACCAGCAATCTGCCACGACTTTTGAGGAGCAGTTTGTTCGGTAGCAGGCACCCATAAATCTGTTGGCAATCCAATGCCTGTAGTACTCAAAAGGTGAAGATATTGCGACATCGAAGCAAAAGATGCTTTTATTGAAAAGTTGTTCTTTAACGGATAATTTGCGGAAAATCGAGGTTCGGGGTTTATATATGTTTTATCTCCTACCACAAATGAAGAAATACGTATCCCAGAGTTTAATTTTAATTTAATAGGAGTTTTCCAATCATCTTCAATAAAAATTGCTGTTTCCAAAGCTTCGTTTTTTACCTTTCGATTAAAATCGTCGACAGAACTACTTGATTTTATCACAAATGCGCTGGGAGTAAAGGCATGAAAAGTAGACACCAAGCCTGTTCTAAGGACGTGATTTGGATTTGGATAATATTGAGCATCAAATTTTGCGGAAAAATCCTGAATACCAGAGGAGTAGCTTAAGAAATAGGTATCTCCCAAAAATTTATCTTCCGAGTACAACTTTAAAGTATAGTCGCTAAAAATGAGGGAAGAGTTGAAAAATAATTTCTCATTAAATAAGTGATTCCAACGAAAGGTAGCGGTACTATTTTGCCAGAATAGACCATTTTTAGTTAAAGAGTTGGATTTATCCTCATTGTTGAAATAAAACTTATCTCTACCGAAATAACCGCTCAGATAGATTTTGTTTTTATCATTTAATGTATAATTTGCTTTGGCATTTAAATCGTAAAAATAGTACCCAGCGCTAGCACCATCCGTTTGATTCTGAATCAAAGGGCGAGCAAGAATATCAATGTACGTTCTTCTACCAGAGACCACAAAGGATGACTTATTTTTTATAATTGGACCTTCAAACAGCAGTCGGGAGGAGAGAAGTCCGATACCAGCTTCTCCAGCAAATTTCTCCTTGTTCCCATCCTTCATGTTCATCTCTACTACCGACGATAATCTTCCTCCATAACGTGCAGGGAAGCCTCCTTTGGTGAGCTCGATAGATTTGAGAGCATCTCCATTGAAAAGAGAAAAAAAGCCAAAGAGATGATTTGCATTATACACAGTTGCTTCGTCAAGGATGATTAAATTCTGATCTGGGCCACCCCCTCTAACGTATATTCCACTCGATCCTTCGTTTCCTTTTTGAACTCCAGGCATCAGCTGAAGGGCTTTGAATACATCTTTTTCTCCCAACAACATGGGAATACTTTTAATCTCCATTGGGGTCAGAGAGATGATGCTCATTTGAGTTTTCTCACTCTCTTTTTCAATTTTTGTTGCTGATACAACCACTTCGTCAAGTAAGGAATTTGCTTCCAGTACGATATCAATGCGTTGGTTTGATTTTAAAGAAATTCGTTTTTGAACTACTTTATACCCTACAAAAGACCAACGAATATCTACGCTGTCTTGCGCAGGCAGAGTAAGCGTGTAAAAACCATAATTATTAGTTGTAGTACCTACCATCAGATTTGGGAGGTAAACATTTACCCCAATCATTGTTTCCATACTCCCTTTTTCGTGTACGATGCCATTGATGGTATGTTTCTGTCCATACAACATAGTCGAAAACAACATTATCCCCAAAAAAAGATAAAGTCTTCCCATGGTTTATGTTTTTATCAATCTAATTTTATAATTCTTACGTTTGATAATACTACTTAGCTCTACAATATAGATTCCCTCTGATAACATGGAGGTACCAATTTCGATTTTCTCTTGGGATGTTTCTATTTTAGTTTGAATTAATTTTCTTCCTGTAATATCGTAAACGGAGATTAAGGTTCCAGATAAAAACTCTCCTTCCATAAAAATTGCATCATTCAAACGATTGTAATACACAACAGCCTCTAATTCTGAATTACTTTCCACAGCATTTCCAATAGCAAAAGTAGCATATAAATCTCTGCTTGCCTCTGCAGTAAAAGCATAAATATAAGAACTACTAACTTTAACGCCGTCTTCAAACCAACCCATAAATGTCCAACCTGGCACCGAATAAGTACGCAAAACCACCTGCGAACCTATGCTATGTGTACCATCTCCGATAAAAGTAGCACCACATTCAACTGGGTTTATATTTACGTTAATATTACAACTTGGGGCTGCAATATTGGATTTATATGCAACGATGGCATCTATGGTGTTTGTTTTACAGGTGAATTCAGAGAGTTTTAATTTTACTTTACCAGTAAAAGTTGCCACCCAAACTAGTTTAGCATATCCTAATAATCCACACCCATCATCGTTGTATGCAATTAACGAATCGTTAGAAAACTTATACAATGCCAATTCAGAATCATAATCGCCACTACCACCGTTTGAAGGGCACATCGACCATGTGTATGTGGCACCTTGCGTTACATAAAAAGATAAAAAATTCCCTGCGTTTATATTTGCAGATTTTTTCCATGTTACCGTAGGCACTAATGCCGGACCAACTTGAGAACCTCCAGGACAGGTAGAATCGATCGGTGCAAACATTGCCGTAAGAAACGTATTATGATTAATGGAAAATGAATATATTGCATTGGATGATCGATACGAGGGTATTTCGCTCCATTTTACAAATCTATAGCCAGCGGCAGGTGTTGCTGTGGCGGTAACGTTGCTATTTGCAGCAAAATTTCCTGCTCCAGAAACGGAGCCCCAAGTAGGATTATTTGAATTTAGCGCAAGCTGATATTGCGATGGAGGGGTAACGTTAACCCAAAAAGACATGCTATCACCAACCATGGATACATTATACAAATCTAACCCTCCAACGGAGTTATTGGATAATAATGAACCAGGGTTCGTGTAATTATTAATGGAAGTTCGGTTGAAATCTTGAGCAAACATAGCAGTTGAATTTACGTTACCATTGTTGGTATTACTTCCATAAGGTCGATAAATATATACTTCATCTGGAGGGCCATCTGCATTCCCTTCATAATTTGAATTAATACGATAGACGATTAAACCACTATTAGGGATATTCCCCTCAAAAGTTCCGGTAATTTTTTTTCGAAACTCAACAATAAAAAATTCTGTAGAAGAATTTGGCGAAGGGATTTTATAACAATTTTTGGTACTACTCATTAAAGGTTTTATCCAATATTGACCATTTGCAGTGATCGTCGGAATACTGTTGATCCAAGCCTGATTTGCGTACTTCCACTTCATATACGCCCCCATATGTGCATTTCCCGACTCCATCAGATCCCAATTGCCAACGGGTGAAATTACTCCTTGATTTTGATAATGATACAAATCTGGAGCACCTATAGCATGAAACATTTCATGACACAAGGTTTGCCAATTTACTTGATTTTCTGGTTGAAATGTATAATCGTAAACTTGTTTTCCGTTAATAAACACATTTTGAGAATAAAGCATCCATCTGTGTGCCCATAACAAATCGGCCCATTCACCAGAGCTACCTTTTATCATAAAGCAAACATTATCCACCTTTCCGTCGTTGTCGTTGTCGATATTCAGTCCAGAAGGAATAGCGTGATTTGCGTTAACCCAGTTGATAGCATCTGCTAATAGTTGGTGTTCTCTACTTGAACGATCATCGGTATA
This sequence comes from uncultured Lentimicrobiaceae bacterium, assembly GCA_964653595.1. Classification (GTDB taxonomy): domain Bacteria; phylum Bacteroidota; class Bacteroidia; order Bacteroidales; family WCHB1-69; genus JBAXTE01. The sequence continues at coordinate 6,598 of CAZZHH010000072.1, read as the reverse complement.
ACCAATTGGGTTATTGAATTCATTATACGGTTGAAAATAACCTCGCGGATGAGAATCTTCATAGGAGGCATTGGTGGTGGATGGTGAAGCACATGCTGGATAATGCGTACTATTGATATTCAAGTTACCATAAGAGACTTCTTGATAATATGCTTTCAATGAAGATACTGATGGGTTGTTCATCACTTGATCGTATCCCGAGCGAGTTGTAGAAATCTCAGGCTCGCCAGCAAAACGAATATAAATAATTATATTGTTTATTTGCCCAACCGAACTTACCTTCGAAGGACTGTTTTTAACTGGTTCATAATACGCATCTCTTCTTCTTTTATACTCTTCTTGTGATATCTTTGTCCAAGGGATCAGTTCTGATACTGTTTGAGGGTCCACCTGTCCCACCCGATATTCAGAAGCGACGATCTTCTCCCCTTCCCTGACCGCGTAATAATACCATGCATCTTTGCTACCTTGAATAATGGAATAACCAGCTTCATCATGAATCCAATTAAAGAATTCATCTCCGGAAACAAAGCAGGAAATGGTCTTCCCGTTGGGTTGTTTGATTTGGTGTGGTTGGTTGGTGACATATGCTGCTTTTACATTAATAAATACCAAAAGCATGCTGAAAAATAATACAAATTTTCTCATCTTTAAATTTTCCCTGATTTTATTAAAAGACAAAGATACTGATTATTCTTTTTTTTGCTACACCCGACGATTAGAATCTGAAAATTTGCATGTTTTTGATAACATTATTTTCTTCATAAACTTTGGCAAAAAACTAATTATCAGCATTTTACATATTGCAAAACACTATTTTATAAATAACGGTTAGCCAACAAATATTGCAGGCTGAATTCAAGTAATAAATTCAACTTTTTAACCTATTGACTTTTTCCTTTATAGCCTTTAAGGACTTTATGGACTTTGGACTTTAAAGACTTTTACCTCACCACACTCACACTTCCCTTATACTCTTTCACTTCTTGCTTCGGATTGGTGGATGTTAAGATGTAAAAATAGACCCCGTCGGCAATTTCTGAGGCGGGCCAGTTGTTTTGATAGTCGTTGCTTTCGAAAATTTGGTTGCCCCAACGATTGAAAATATTCAGTTTCATGTTGTAAAACTTTCCGTTTTCAATCACAAATTTATCGTTTATGCCATCCCCGTTGGGCGAAATAACGTTTGGAATCCTGATTTCAGGAATAACCACTTCGTAGCAGTGTGCATCGACGGTAACGGTGACCGTGTCGCGGGTTTCATCAAATTTAAAGTCTTTTTGCACCAATATATAAGTGGTGGTTTGTGTAGGATAAACGGTAATTTGAGCTGTGGTATCCACTAGATTTCCCTGTTCATCGTACCACCAGTACAAATATTCGCTGTGTCCGGCTGTGCCTATGGTTACACTGTTCCCGGGGTTTATGCAGGTGTCGTTTCTCGCGTTGCCCACATATACCGGCGCATCACATGGATAAACCGCTACATCGTCGATGAGGTAATAACTTTGAAACAAAGCCGAATCTTCAAAAGAAGTTAAATTTGGCAAAAGAAATAATTGGGTTGAATCATCAGGTGAAAAATTTGCTATATGTATCCATTTTTCATTGCCTTGAGATATGAATGAACCTGATATTTTTATCCAATTAATAGAATCTTTGAGAACATTACCAGAATGAATTATTTGTGGATCCAACGCTACAATTTGAGAATCTCCTGGTTGCGAATAAATAATAGAATCAGGACAAATCAAAGCTCCAACTTTATTAATGGCATAGCTAATTTTGACATTGAATTGAGGGAACCAATAACCAGCAAACTTCACATAAAATGAAACACAATAATTTCTATTTGAATCAAGATTGGTCAATAATTTAGAAGAGACTGCTTCTCTGTAATTATGAGCATTAACAAAAGATCCATAATAATAAGTTAGTATTCCAGCAAAAGCATTGCTGGTGTGCGGTTCTATTTCGTTTGCAACTTTTAATATATATGGTACTGCAATAAATGAACCCAACATACACTTATTATAGTATTCAGAACTACAACTGTATTCTGCTCCAAATCCCCAATATTTTGAAAACTCTATTTGATTAGCATAATATGGACAAGTGTCATGTATTTCAAAAGAAGGATTTAATACCAAATTTTGACCAATACAAAAATTTGCAATTATGAACAACAATAATATTATTATTATTATTTTTTTCATTTAGAAAATAAATATAAATAACAGAAAGCCCAAATAGAGCTTTCTGTTATAAAAATACAATAATATTTATTCAATTACCAATTTTTCTGATGTGATAATGGATAAATCCTTGTCTATTAATGCAATAAAATAGATCCCTTTGGTTAATTTAGATGTATTTATTGTCAACATTGAAGAACTGGAAACATTGGCTGTTTTAATCAATTCACGTCCTTACAGGTCGTAAATCACCGCACAAACCACTCCTGAAGCACCATTAACTGTAACTTGTTCGCGAGCTGGATTTGGGTAAATGGTTGTTTCGCTGTTATGAATACCAAAAGGTTTAACGCTATTTTTCGGTTTAATCGGCTCAGTACGATATACCCGATTGAGCATCACCCAAGCTGTTATAACCCCGTATCCCCCTTGTATCTGAGGTTGCGTCGCAATTTGCAGCAACGTGGCACGTTCGTCATCGGTCAGTTCAAAACGTCCTTTGGCCCAGCTTTGCAGATAGATGCCATTGGCGATCTTATGATTCTTTTCAATCAGATTTTTTGGCACGATTGCATCATTCACCGCAATGGCTTCATCAATGCGGTTGGCCGAAATCAATTTGTTTACCTGGTCGAATTGAGGGATAGAGGTGGTTTGTATCGGATTATCGGTCAATTCCGCATCCTCAGACACACTCATGTTTAAGTTCTCGGTTTGTGCATTGGCATAAAAAGCAGATGCCTGATAGTACTTGTTTTCATCTACATCGACTGTAAATGATGGCATGATTGCTAATTCGCCGCTTTGAGATTCGTTTATCATGGCATCGCCACCACCGCCACCGCCACCGGTGTATGGTATCCAAATCACTCCATCAAATCCTGGACATGTTTGTGGAACAGGATTAGAAATTGCTGTAGCTGTAAATGCTCCAGAAACTGAATATTCAGGAGGATTTGACAATAATGTATATGATGATGAAACTCCTGCATCATAAGTCCAAGTAGTAGCTGTTGCCACGATGCCTTGCACTCTATAACGACCAGCTACAAATGGATAGGTCCATGAATTTCGGTAAACCCAACGTACAGAGGTGGAAGGATTTCCTTGGTTTCCGATGGTGGCATTTTCGAGGCGGACACCATAATAGTTGTTGTTCATGCTGTTGCTTTTAATTGGAGAAGCCGTACATAAGCCAATAAATCTAATTCCCATGCCCAAGTTGGTGATGGTGTTGCTGCACAAGCTGGTTTTTGGAGAAGTATTGATGTTTATTCCACTTAGTTTAAGTCCTTGTGTTTCATTGGCAACCGTATATGTTGGAGTGTTGATGATGTTATCCTCAATATAGGTATCATAACAATAAAAAATTAAAATGCCATCATATCTATCACTTCCATTTAAATCATAACTGCCAAATGTAATTGTATTAGCATAAATATAAGGAATTTGACGTTCGTAACCTGGAGGGCCTGTTGGTATAAGACTACGACCTTTAACATTAGCTAATTTAATTCCTGTTTTAAATGTACCAGTTATTGTGTTTTTTCGAATTGTTGCACCATAACATTCCTGAGAAGTGGCGTTTTGAACTATAATTCCATTTGTAACATTGTAAATACTGTTACTATCAACAACCAAACGAGTATTCATGAAATCATTTATTAGTAACCCATTAACAGTATTTTGGATTCTGTTTTTTGTGAAAGTGATATTGCCATAATTATTTGAAAATACTTCAGTAGCATTTTCAGCGCAATTAATGAATGTATCGCATAATACATTTAAATTGGTTTGATATTGCTGAAAGATACCTCTATTGCAATTACTAAATAAGTTAGTATAAATATTATTTCCACTGTTATACCCACCAATGTTAACGGTTCTAACGGTGCCATTCTGTTGGTAAATTCTTATTGCAACTCCTGCCAAATAAGGTGTTGCAGGCAAATTTATGAAGTTATTATTGTAAATATTTGCACTTGAGTTTTCAATATAAATTCCTGAATATGTGTAACTGAATTTGTTTTTTGTGGCTTTATTAATATCGCCAATTTGAGCATTTGATACATTTTTTAATAATATACCAGCACTACCTCGATCGTTATTTAGGGGAGATATAAGATTTCTAGGTGTTGATCCACTAGCATCTGTAGTAGAATAAAAATTACAATTTGATACATTTAAAGGGTTGTCATATATCGAATTTTGTACTTTAATACCATATTTATTCAAGTTAAATAATGTATTTGATACAGAAACATATGCACCATTTTCAGACACAATTGCATTTTGCGCATCTTGAATTGTAGACGATTGAGTATTTACATACGAGTGTCTGCTTTTTGTGTAAATTCCATCCCACATGTAGTTGCAACCAGCTTTAATGGTTGATAAATTAACATTAAAAGTAGTAGGGGGCTTAACTACAATTTTTGCTTCTGGAGCCATGTTAAACACAGTATTTGTAATTGTTACGCTTCCATCTATGGTGATTGTTCCATTCAAATAATATGTACCACCACTCAAATTTGAGGTGATTGTTTCATCGTTTATCATTGGGGCAATACCAGTCGCATCCTTGCAACATTTCCAAATGTTAATGCTTTTACTACATAAACCGTCGTTTACCGTTAAAGTAACAGGTTGACCATTGGTCATGGTGTAATCGTGCCAATTGATTGTTATTGTATGGTTGTTGTTTGCAATAATGGTTCCTGTATTGGCAGGAGAAATTGTCCATGTACAGTTTGTACTTGTAAAGCTATTAATGGTTGAATATGATGTTATGGAATCACAAGCATTTCTATTGCCTTCAATATCAAGGTTTTCAACCTGATCACCAGTATTAATTACTGTAATTTGTGTAATATTTGCAATTGCTGGTGAATTATATATTCTATAAAAAATTGTAGCGGTAACAGTAAATGAACCAACAGAGACATATTCGTGGGATCCTATTGTTTGACCTTGGGCAGTTGTATAGGATGTGCCATCACCAAAATTCCAAATAATATGATCAATTGTATGACACCCATTTAATACACAATCGAAACTTATAACAGGCTTACAATATGATGTAAGTATCTGTGCTGTAGGTTTGGGAGTGATGTGAATATTGTCTAAACTAACCCAAGATGCCATTCCTTGGTTTTGCGTATTGAATGGCAATACTTCAACGGTGTAAATGGCTGATTGTGGTATAGTATATTCATTAGTGTGATATTCCCAGTTTAGATTATCGATATTTTGTATATCTATTGCTAATGTAGGAGAATCTAATAAAGTTCCATTAAAAATTGTTGGAATTGTGCTAACATTTCCTGGTACAATATTCATTAATAAATGATTTGCAGGCAGATTGATTGTATCTGTTTTTTATATGCCAAGCTCACATCATAAGTGCCTTGAGGGATGAATGCAACTTGAGAAATTACTTCATTCCATTCATATTGTCTTAAAGTAGCTGTATCAGCCATCATAGTCCACATAAATGCAAACCCAAGATCCATAGCTCCAACAACATCTATACTAGCACAAGGGTGTCTTCTTGGATTAAATTGAGATCCAATAGACCCCCATCTGCATATCCAATTATCAGCCCAAAAAGGGTCATAAGCACCATTTACATTTGGATCCATAAATGTAAAGTTGCCATTTCTTAATATATCACATTCTGTTGAATCACAATTTGTTGTTAAATTTTTCGTAACAAAAACAGAAAAAAACCTAAATGAAACAGAATCTAGTTTAGACTGAATTTTAACATAATAATTGGTTCCTGTTTGCATAGAATCGAAAGTGAATGGTATTGAATCTGATTTAATCAGAGTTAAATCATTACAACTACCTCTATACAAGCTAATTTGCATTGAATTATGAAATAATAAACTATCTACAAAGTTAGTTTGAATATAATAGTTCATTGCAGAGTCTCCAACAAATGTAAGCCAATAATAATTATCAGAAAAAAAAAGTGTTGTTTCTTGCGTATTCATACCTGGTGAGTCGTTTACTGCTGTTAAACACGTACTTTGCCCTTTCCCAATCATCGGCATCATCATCACAATTAAAAATGTTGCCAACCACCATCGCCTAAGCGGTGTGTGTGTGTACGTACACGTTGTTTTTTTAAAGCTAAATTTTCTCTTATCATAAGCTTTTGTTTTTTTTGGTTTGTAGGTAGTTATTTATTTCTCGGCGACAAATAATAATTTAATTACACTTTTTAACTTTCTTAAATTTAATTTATAAATATTTTTTGGGGAAAATCATGTTGATATTTAATTATTGACAAATACTACCAAAGTGTCAATTATTCTTTGTAAAAGTTTGTTTTTTATATAGCCCTGTTAATGAGTATAATGTCGTAAAATTTGACGAATAATTAGCTTTGAACATTG
>CAZZHH010000071.1:0-15896 GCA_964653595.1 uncultured Lentimicrobiaceae bacterium | reverse complement strand
CTCACTTCACTCGGAAGGGAAAGAATGCCATCAACAACGTGGTGAAACTATACAAGTAAGGTTCTATTATCGCCAATAGAAGTAATAAGCTTTGCATCAATCTTGTCATTAAGATGATACAATTTATATTTGCGTCCTATGGTGTATCCCAATTTTGTCTGGAATACCACGTTTTTAGTCACATATAAATCACCAAAAGCAGACAGTTCCTGGGTGCTTTTTTGAATATATTGTTTTTGTTTGTCGTAAAGATAGGATGCTGTGTTGGCATTGAAAAATAATCCAGTTGAAAGACGTTTGCCAATTTTATATTCAGCAGTTGCCGTAATCGGTAGATTTCCGAAAATTCTCAATTTCTCATTTACTTTCCAATCGAGTCCGATAATCGGAACTATCAATGGTCCGAAAAATTCTTGATTGTAATAACACCCATATTTTAGTTTGAAATTATCTGAATATTTAACCGAAAATACAACTAATCCACCCATTTGAAAACTGCGATGAGTAATGTCAGTAAAATCACTACTTATTTTAGGAAGAGCCACTGCTGTTAAATTGTAGCGATCAAAATTAGCAATATATCCTAGCTGCAAAGTCATAGCTGTAAAAGCGTCTCCACCTGGAAACAACTCTCCAATAAAATTCAAATGATTTAAGCTAAATCCAACTAATGTATAATCTGTTGCATTTACTTTTATGGGTACTTTAGCACTATAGTTCTGATCAACGATGTTAATTTTTGTATTACTTAATTTAAAGGAGTTTGAGGGGGAATATTGAATTCCTGTTGAAAATAGATCGGTATAACTTTGACTTTTAGTAAATCCGATTATTAATAGAAAGGTAATTAGTAAATATGTCTTTTTCATATGATTTCTAGTTAATAATTACAAATTTAGACTTTTTTGGAATAAAGGACAATAAAAAAAGTCTGCCGAAGCAGACTTTTTAAAACAACAAGGGATATATATAAGGGAATTAATAACCTCCATTTCGGATAAATCGGTTGAGATCATCGGCGCTTGAAGAAAAAGTAAATGCATTGTTAACCAAAAAATAGTTTCCTTTATCTACAGTTTTACTATATGCATATTTTGCAATTTCGAGTCTTGAGCTATCAAAAGAATATAATTTAATTAATTCGTATACTTGTCTCGAAAACAAGCGGTTATTTAGTAGTGCAGTTTTTGCAATATCCATCTTTGAGCTGTCAAATGAAGTATTTCTTATGGTTGATAGAAGCATGCTGAATTCGTAATCTCCCATTGCACTGTAGTTATTGTAATAGCCATTGTTTCCGTAGTAGTTGTTTCCAGTGTTGTAATCGTAGTCATTGTCATTATAGTGGTTATTGCCATGATCATTGCCGTGATTATTGCCATTACCTTCTCCGTGATATCCACCGATAGGAGTTTCTCGTGTAATTTTGAAACCCCAGTTTTTTGAGATTACAACGTCGATACTTTTGTTTGCTGGAATAAAAACTCTACCTGTAAAAATTAATTTATGGTAATTGTTTCCATTTTTTGTTTCATAAGCAGATACAGTATGGTATCCATGAATAATGTTTTTAATCCAGTAGGAAGTGCCATTTCTGTATGACTCATTGTCAAGTACAAACTTAAATGGTTTATAGTTGTTCAGACGAACGTTGATGTCTGAAGCAAAGGTGGTGGTGAATATTGCCATTATTGATAAAGTGGCAATTGCTAGAAATAATTTTGTCTTTTTCATCGTCGTATCCTCCATCCTTTAATTTGATTTGTTAAATATAAATCAACCTTTGTGCCAAGATTACATAACGAAACAGGGAATTCATTTTTGAATTCCCTGTTTCGTTATATATTACTCAGATTATGAAATTATTTTTTGTCTATAAAATTGGTTTTAAGATAAAAACCAAAATACAGTAAAATAAGTAGACCAACCAAAATAGAGCTCCATAAAGCAATTTCACGAGCCGTTAGCCATGGTTGTGGAACAAATTTGAATTCAATCACATGCTTCCCTTGGGGTATCACCATTCCTCTAAGAATATAGTTTGCTCTGAAATGTTCTGCTTTTTGACCGTCAATTGTTGAAACCCAGTATTTTGGATAGTATATTTCAGAAAAAATTGCGATTTCCTTTTTCTGAAGGTCAGCTTCATATTTTAGGTAATCGGGTTTGTACACCACTAGTTTTATACTTGAGGTAGAGTCATGAATGGATTGCCATCCTGCAATTTTAGAATTGAATTCTTTATGGATAATAGCTGTGGTAGCTGGTTCGAATTTGCTGATGGCAGCCATCTCTGCATCGGCATTTTCCACTACTTTTATGGTGTCGATAAACCATGCGTTGCCTAAGGCAGCTACATTTCTTTGAATTTGCACTTCTCCATTTTGTTCCTGTGGCGGAGCAATAAAATATTTCGTATTTAGCATATTAAGAACTTTAATGTTAATTCCTTTGCTAAATTGGTTGTCGATTATTTCTTGATATCTTCTAAGTTTTGCTCCATGATACCCACCTATAGATTTATGAAAATAGGATGTTCGGGCATCGTTAAAAGGATTGCCTGCTACGTTAAAAACTCGATAACTTAAATCTTTATCTTGTTTAATGGCCAAATCTATATCGGATTCTAGGTTATTATTTGCGATTAAATTTTTTGATTTAAAATCACTTGCATTTAAATATCTTGTATCTACCAACCACATATCAAGTATAATGGATATTGCTATTACAGTTATGGTTAACGTTTTTGAAAGTTTATTTTTTAAATATAGCCACATAGCTCCAAAAGCTAATAATATGTATATAATGGTTCTTAATGCGTCCATTCTAAACATGCTTGCACGATCTGAGACTAAAGCATCAATGAACCATTGTGCTCCTTTGCTTGCATATTGTTCGTCTCCATGCGCTTCGTATGTGAAAATGGACCCTCCAAATAATAAGAAAAATAGAGCTACACCAGCTGTTGATGCTAATGCAATAACCATCGATTTCTGAATTTTTTGTTTGTCGATTTTATCTTCAAAAAATGATTTTAAGGCCATTAAAGCGAGTAAGACAATAGCAAAGGAGGGGATAACCAGCGACATACTTACCGTTCTAAACTTATTATATCCTGGCAAATAATGGAATAAGAAATCGTTTACGGATGGAAAATTCTTACCCCACGACATTACAATTCCTAAAACAACTGCTCCTAGTAACCACCATTTGTATTTATTAGGTATAATCAATAATCCTAGAACAAAAAGAAAACAAATAATAGCTCCAGCATAAACAGGACCAGAAGTAAATGGTTGTTCTCCCCAATATGTTGGTGCAGACTTTGCATACTCTTTCGCTTGTTGATCAGGAAATCCATTATTTTTAAATGCTTTATATAAGTTTGAGTTTTTTCCTAACTCACTGTTAGATGAGCCACCGTTAAAGTTTGGAATTAGAAGAGTAAAAGTCTCCATTTTACCATAACTCCACATAAAAGCATAATCCATATCCAGACCACCAGTGGTGTTGGAAGAAACATTGGTTAATTCCGATTTGCTTCGTGTGCTCTCTTTTCCATAATCATAAGTGTAAAATATATCGTAAATGTTAGGCATTATTGCTAAAATTGTAGCTATTATTGCCGTTGCAGATGCTTTAGCAAAACGGGGTAATGTTCTCTCTTTAATGCTAAAAATAAACTCTGTAATAACATATACACCTAAAGTTAACGCAATATAATAAGTTATCTGAACGTGATTTTGTGCCAGATTCATTCCAAGCCCGATGGCTGTGAGTATTCCTCCAAATAAGTATTTTCCACGATAGATTTGTATAAATCCAGCTATTACAAGTGGCATGATAGCTATAGCGTACGCTTTTGTAATATGGCCTGCTTCAATTATGATTAAATTATAGGACCCAAAAGCAAAAGCAAAGGCTCCAATAGCAGCTAAAACATGACTAAACCCTAAGGTAGTTAGTAATATATAAAAACAGATCAATGCCATCAAAATAATTGCATAGGTAAAATATGGAAATGGTTGTTGGATGGTTTGGCCTATGTAAAAATAGATGTTGGGAGCTACTGGTCCATAAATCGCATATGCTGGCATTCCTCCAAACATAGAGTTGGTCCAATATGCATATTCACCAGTTTGTTTTTGATAATCCTTGAGCTCTTTTGACATGCCATCGTTTGTGACTACATCTCCTTGAATCAGTCCTTTCCCCTCGATTATTGGATAAAAATAGACCAATGTAATCAACATGAAAATTGCAATTACCAATGCATGAAGTAGGGTGTTTTTGCCAAATATTTTTTTCATTGATTTGTGTTTGTTGTATTTACTTATTTGTTTCAGAACTCTTGTTGTCAATTATCTCCTCAAAAGGGGTGTATTCGGGTTCAGAATTGGATTGATTCCTTCCAGGATACTTGATGTTAATTTTATTCGATGATTGGTTGGGCTGTGAATTTGGTCTTTGATTCTCTTCAAACCTCGTTTTAACCTTTTTTAAATACCTTTTTACAAGATATGGTAAAAGGTATTTTGATAAAATACGAAGAAGTAGATAAAGTATCGCAATCGCTATGAGTATATCCATTTTTTAAAAAATTATTGCGCTAAATTAAAAAAAAAAAATGAATTTCTTAAGTAACCCCAAAATAGACTTTTGTAATATTGTCCCTTGTTGATTGTATGAATTTAATTGGTAGTAAATTAACAATAAAATTAAAAGCCTGAAATAAAATAAAAAATTAAATAAAAAAGAGTGTTTTTTTAATGATTTTAGTTGAAAATTCGCTCTTTAAAAATACAATCTAAGTAATGTAATATAAAAATAATTTGTTATAAACAAATGATAATAAGTGTTTAAAGAATGTTTGAATATTTTTAATTTTTAAAAATTGATTAAAATTTTTCATTAAAGCAACTTTTGATATTTTTAATTTGTCTTAATGTGGTATTTGGGTAAAATAAATAATTTTTATAGAATATTTCATGCTATATTGATTTATTCTTTTCAGGGAAACAATTTTTGGGTATTAATAACAACAATTTTTAATTATGGGAAAAGGCAAAAAGGGGTTTGGGCTTATCACTATTTTTTTGGCATTTAATTTTTTATTCACTTCAATTAAGGCGCAACCTGGTTGCCCAAATATCGATGTTGGTCTCGACAAGACGTTGAATTGTACTACTACATGTGCTACTTTGAATGCGAATGTTTTGCAAACTGGTGCTTCTACTTCTTATACCGTGTCTTCAATTCCATACACACCCCCATATCCATACAATGGAGGAACTCAAATTATGGCCAACATCGACGATACCTGGAGTTCAGCAATTGCTTTACCTTTTAATTTTTGTTTTTTTGGTAACGTATACTCTCAAATTGTGGTTGGCTCAAACGGATTGATTTCTTTTGATCCTTCCCTTGCCGGTGGGTATTGTAATTATTCCTTTTCGGCAACATGTCCGAATACTACACTGCCTAAAAATGCAATTTTTGGTCCTTATCATGATATTGACCCAAGTGTTTCTGGGGCTTTATATTATGGTATTCAAGGTACTTCACCCTGTAGAACATTTGTAATTAGCTTTTACGAAGTTGCAATGTTTAGCTCAACTTGTAATAATCTTAAAGCTACACATCAAATTGTATTATACGAAAATACAAATGTTATTGAAGTTTATATGCAAAATAAGCCTACTTGCCCAACTTGGAATTCTGGAAACGCATTAGTAGGTATTCAAAATAGCACTGGTACCGTAGGATATACTCCACCAGCTAGGAATACTTCTCAATGGACAACAAGCAATGAAGCATGGAGATTTACCCCTTCTGGTACACCAAATTATAGTGTTGCTTGGTTTAATGGTGCTACTCAAATTGGGACAGGTTTGAGCATGAATGTTTGTCCTACAGCAACTACAATTTATACAGGTAAAGTTACTTATACCAATTGCGATGCTACGCAAATCACTTTAGAGGATCAAGTAAATGTGAATGTTGTTAATGATTTAAGTCTTTCTGCTAGTGCTACTACTCCTTCTTTTTGTGCAGGTAATAACACTAACATCACTGCTAATGGTGCTACCTCATATGTATGGTCGCCAAGTACAGGACTTTCCTCTACAACTTCAGCTACTGTAAACGCAACTCCTACTTCTTCCACTTCCTATAAAGTAGTTGGAACACTAGGCACTTGTGTAGATTCTACGATTGTAAATATTAATGTTACTCCTGGACCAATTATTTCAATAACTACCGTAGATAGTATACTTTGTATAGGCAATTCTGCTTTATTAACAGCAAGCGGTGGCACTACTTATACTTGGACGCCTTCTTCAACCTTGTCGTCATCGACAGGAAGTTCAGTTACAGCTACTCCTTCCGGATCTACTACTTATACTGTTACTGGAACTACCTCAGGCTGTTCAGGCACTGCTTCAAAAATTATTACGGTAAATCCATTGCCAATTGTCACCATTGGTAGCAATACCCCTGTTTGTAGTGGTGCAAATATTAACCTTACTTCTTCTGGTGGTGTGAGCTATCAGTGGAGTGGCCCAAATGGATATACTAGTTCTGATCAAAACCCCACTATCCTCAATTCTACTGCTACTCATAATGGGGTTTATATAGTAACCGTTACTTCATCTTCAGGTTGTACTGCAACTGCTCAAACCACAATGGTTGTAAATTCAACCCCAAATATTCTGGTTTCGAGTAACACTCCAATTTGTGAAAATGTTTCATTAAACCTCACATCAAGCGGTGGTTCAGGCTACCAATGGAGTGGACCAAATGGTTTTAGTAGTACGAATCAGAATCCAGTAATTTCTTCCTCCTCTGTGTTGGCAAGCGGAACATATACTGTTACTGTTACAGGAACTGGAGGATGTACTTCTACTGCTCAAACATCAGCACTTGTAAATCCAAGACCCAATGCAACAGCATCTAGTAACTCTCCAGTTTGTGAAAATACTCCCTTAAATCTTAATTCTTCTGGTGGTTCTGGATATAGTTGGAGTGGTCCTATAGCTATTCCAAATTCAACCAGTGCAACACCAACTATTAATTCCCCAACGATAAGTGGATCGGGTTTATATACGGTAACTGTAACAGGGGTTGGGGGTTGTACATCTTCTGCGACAACAACTGTGGTTGTTAATCCTAAACCAATCGTTACTGTGTCTCCGTCTGCTTTACAAATTTGCTTAGGTAGAGACACTGTTTTAAATGCCTATGGAGCTAATACCTATTTTTGGACTCCAACCATCAATTTGTCTAACACTACGGGTTTATCTACAACAGTTACACCAACTTCTAACATTGTTTATACAGTGCATGGAAGTTCAAATGGATGTGTTGATTCTGCATCGGTAACAATCACCGTCATTTCGAATCCTTCTATTGTTGTTACTCCGAGTTCAATATCTATTTGTCCCGGAGAAAATGCCACTCTAGTTGCATCAGGAGGTATTAATTATCTTTGGTCGCCATCCAATTCTTTATCATCAAGTTCTGGAAATCAGGTAACTGCTACTCCAACTTCAACTACAACATATTCTGTAACAGGTACCACTTCTGGTTGTTCGGGCGTAGCTTCTGTTACAGTAAATGTTAAGCCATTACCACAACTTACTTATACCCCAAGTAATCCAGCTATTTGCATTAGAGATTCTTTAACTCTTAGTGTGTCAGGTGCTGATACATATACTTGGTCCCCTGATTCATCTTTGTCAATAATTAGTAATTCAGCGGTTACTGCCCATCCATCATCAAGTACCAATTATTTATTGGTGGGGACTTTAAATGGATGTAAAGATAGTATTCAAATTCCTTTTGTTGTAAACTCATTACCTCATATGTGTGTCTATGCAGAGCCATTTCAAGGATGCGAGCCTCTTACAACTTCATTTTCGATTTCATCTATATCAACAATTACTTCCTATTCATGGGATTTGGGCAATGGAACAATAAGTAATTCACCAACCCCTAGTGCCACATATTCAAATGCTGGCCAATATCCTGTAACTGTATCAATTACTGATATTAATGGTTGTCAGAATGTTAATCCACTACTTTTGATAACAGTTTATCCAAAACCGATAGTTGATTTTACCATGAGTCAACAAGAAGTATATATTCAGCAAGAGGTAAGCTTTACATCTTCTTATAACCAAACAGGGACTCAATATTTATGGGATTTTGGGGATGGAAATAGTGCGAATGAAAACAACGCCGTTGTGTTACATGGATTTTCTGCCAGCAACCTATTTAATGTAGTTCATACAGTTGTTACTCAATATGGATGTAGAAACAGTGCTGCACATGAAATTAAGGTGATTGTAAAAATTGATATTCCCAATATTTTTACACCCAATGGAGATGGATATAATGATACCTTTGTGATAGAAGGACTTCAATATCTAGAAAATGCAGAAATAATTGTCTATAACCGTTGGGGACGGAAGGTATTTCAATCTGATAATTACAAAGGAGATTGGAATGGGGGAGATTTAGCAGATGGTATTTATTACTATGTATTGAATTTGCCTGAATTTTTGAATGTAGGCCCTTTTAATGGTTCCGTAACTTTGTTGAGGTAGTGTTTTGGGTTATCACAAAAAGGAGAGTCATTTTGAAAATGGCTCTCCCTTTTTGTGATATTTTTAGTTGAAAAACTGTCTAATTTTGTCAAAGAAACTACGATCTTTTATGGAAGGTTTCGGGGTAAAGTTTTCTGATTTTGAAAATTTGTCAATAAGATCTCTTTCATCCTTAGAAAGTTTCTGAGGAGTCCATACGTTGAGGTTAACCAATAGATCACCTTTTCTGTAAGAGTTTAATTCTGGCAATCCTTTTCCTTTGAGTCTTAGTACTTTGCCGCCTTGAGTTCCAGGTTCAATTTTTACTTTTGCCTTTCCGTCGAGGGTTGGAATTTCTACGGTAGTTCCCAAAGCTGCTTCGGGGAAGCTGATATAAAATTGTTGATATATATTATTGCCTTCTCTTTCAAAAATTTCGTGTTTTATCTCTTCCATTACAACAATTAGGTCGCCAGGTACACCACCGTTTTGTGCAGCATTTCCAGATCCTGATACAGACATTTGCATTCCTTCAGAAACACCTGCTGGAATATTAAGGGTTACAACTTCCTCTCCTCTAACAATTCCGTGTCCTGCACAAGCATTACACTTGTTTGTGATAATTTTTCCGGAGCCATTACATGTTGGACAGGTTGATTGGGTTTGCATTTGTCCTAAAAACGAGTTTACAACTCTTGTTACTTGGCCTGTACCTCTACAGGTAGAGCATGTGTGAATAGAATTGGAGTCTTTTGCACCAGAACCGTGACACGTGTTACATACGACCATTTTTTGGACTTTGATTTTTTTCTCTACCCCTTTGGCTATTTCTTCCAATGTGAGTTTTACTTTTACTCTTAGGTTTGTACCTTTATTTACACGTGTCCCACTATTAGATCTGCTTCCAAAACCGAATCCACCTCCGAAAATATCTCCAAAGTGGCTAAAGATATCTTCCATGGACATTCCTCCACCAAAACCACCGCCGTTACCAGCAGCACCACCAACACCTGCATGACCAAATTGGTCGTAACGCGATTTTTTTTGAGGGTTACTAAGTACTTCATAAGCTTCGGCAGCTTCCTTAAAATTCTCTTCTGCTACTTTATCCCCAGGATTTTTATCGGGATGGTATTGTATGGCCTTTTGGCGGTATGCTTTTTTTATCTCCTGTTCGTTGGCGGATTTAGATACTCCTAGAATTTCGTAATAATCACGTTTAGACATAATACATTTTATGTTAATTTGCTACGACTACCTTAGCGTGGCGTATAATTTTTTCATTTAATAAATATCCTTTTTGAATTTCATCCACCACATTCCCTTTTTGAGATTCATCTGTTGCTGGAATGTTAGTTATCGCTTCATGAAAATCTGTGTCGAAAGGCTTTCCAATCGATTCAATAGGAGATAGTCCTTTTTGCTTCAAGATAGTCATTAATTTTGAATAAATCAGCAATACACCTTCTTTTATAGCTTCAGATCCTTCAATATTGTCGGCAGTTTTAATGGCTCTTTCAAAGTCATCTACTACTGGTAAAATTGCACGAATCATCTCTTCTGATGCATTTTTTATCAATTCAATTTTATCTTTATTGGTGCGTTTGCGGTAGTTATCAAATTCGGAATACAATCTGAGATATCTATCGTGCATTTCAGATTTTTCTATCGACAATTCCTCAATTTGTTTTTTCAAAACATCCACTTCGCTCTCTTTTTTCTTTGAAAAAATTCCTTTTTTCTTTTTTTCTTTTGTTTCTGACGCTAAGTCTTCCATGTTCGAAGATTCGTCTGCAATATTGTCAGCCTTTTCCGTCTCTAAATTTAAATCTTGTTCAAGATTATCTTCCTTTTCGATATGTTTTTCTTGATGATCAGTCATATAGGTATTCTGTTTTTTAGTTTTTAACCGCTCACAATACAAAGATTTTGCCAACGGATTTTTATAGCCATTTTGTCAGTTTATTCGTTTCGGTCAAAGTCTCTCCTTACATCTTTCTCTTTGATAGATTCTCTTTTATCGTATTGTTTTTTTCCTTTGGCGACTGCTATGTCAAGTTTTGCGTATCCTTTCTCGTTGATAAAAAGAAGGGTAGGGATTATAGAAGTTCCTTTTTCATTTATTTTTGAAATGATTTTTCGCAACTCTTTTTTATTAAGCAATAGCTTCCTGTCGCGAAGAGCATCATGGTTGTAATGTCCACCATGAGAATAGGGTGCGATGTGTAACCCGACAACCCAAAGTTCATCTTTTTCAATTTTACACCACGAATCTGTTAGGTTTACTTTGCCTTGCCGAATAGATTTAATTTCGGTTCCTGTAAGTACAATTCCTGCAGTAAACTTTGTAAGCAAAAAATATTCATATTCTGCTTTCCTGTTTTTTATTTTTATATGTTGTGTCTGACGTCCCATAATTGGGTGCAAAAGTACTTAAAATAAATAAAAAAATAAGTATAGTATCATTTTATCTGCATTTCATTTTTAAAATTACTATATTTGTTCCTTATTAATTGGGATTTAATGTATGTTGTTTAACTATTTTAGGGTTTGTTTTTTTCAATTGCTTGTCACTTTGTGCTTTATACAAGCTATGTTTACCTCTGTAGGAGCTCAGAATATTGAAAAAATGGATACTTTAAAAAATACAAATTTACATTTCAGTCTGACAGCTAGATCTGCTTTAATTTTTTATCCAGAGAAAGCATTAAATACATTTATTTCTCCCAAATTAGATTATAGCGTACATGAAAATTGGTCTTTGTATACTGGAATCAGTTTTCAAACTGTTTCATTTAACAAAATGGTGTTTCAAAATTCAGAGACCGCACAAGACAAAAATCTTCATCATGTATCCTTAATTACAAATTTTATTGGTGGATCTTATCGTCCTTCTGAAAAAATTGAAATCAACGCAATGGTCTTTAACTCAACCGATATTTCAAATTTTTCGACTTCTCAAAACAATACTAGATTATTTGAAACAAACTTTAAAGGACTTATGATGGATGTAAATTATAAAATTTCGGAGCGAACAACCCTAAGTATCGGGCTGAATTATTCGAATAATGCAAATATAAATAATAATCAATTTTCGATTTTTGATAATAGTTTTGGTCTCCATAGAACAAGTCGGTTTCAAACATGGTAAAGAATAAATTTAAATTTTTAAAAATATGAATAGAATTACAACTATTGGTTTAATAGTATTTTTTTCCATTGCATTATTTTCGTGCAGTGGAAATAAAACAGATGAGAAAAGTCAATCTGTAAAAGATTTAGAAAAAAATACGACAGAAGAGTTAACAACTAATGATAACTCTCCATTAACCGCTGCAATGGATGGAAAAGTCCAACACATAACCGCAGCTCAATTTGCAAATTTCGTAACAGATTATAAGTCTGGTTCTAAGTATTTATTAAAATCGGAATTGCCATGTGTCGTCGATTTTTATGCAGATTGGTGTAAACCCTGCAAAATAATTGCTCCCTATTTAGATGAATTAGCAATAGAATTTAAAGGGAAAGTAAATATTCTGAAAATTAACATTGATGAACAACCAGAAATAGCAGATTTTTACAAAATTCAAGCAATACCTACTATGATGTTTTGTCCTAAAAAAGGAGATTTTTCAATGGAAGTTGGTGGTTCAGATAAGACAACAATCAAGAGTAATATTGAAAAGTACTTATTGCATAATTGATTATTCTCCTTGTTGTTGTTGAGGTTAGTTTTATTTCTTAATTATCTTTGATTTTTAAAAAAATAAGGCTAATTTTGCATAAATTAATAAATTCTGTAGCAAAAAGAAGTTTGATTACGTTTTAATTTTTAATACTAACATTAAAAAAATGAAATATTATATGAAAAAATTGATTAAAAAGTACAATCGACATACTTTTGGGTTGTATAAAGTTCTACTTACCTTTTGTCTTCTTTTTTCGGGTATGATTCTGGTTTCGCCAATATTTGGGCAAGACAATATTATCAAAATTAAAGCGGATGAGACTCAAAAAGCTGAAAAACTCTACAATGAAGGAGTTGAACTTTTTCAGAAACAGCAGATGCAGGAAGCAATTATTAAATTTGACGAAGCTATAAAAGAGAAATCGGTTTTAGCAAAAGCATACTTAACCAGAGGAGCAGCCAAAAAAGAACTCAATCAAAACGAAGCTGCTATTCTTGATCTTACCAAATATATTGAGTTAGATTCTACAAATGATGATATGGGCTACTATTTAAGAGCCCAAATTTTTGTTTTACAAGATAATTTTCAAGCAGCATTAGATGATTACTCTAAAGCAACTGCTCGCAACCCTAAAAACTACAAAGCTTTTTATTACAGAGGTATGATTCATTTTCAACAAGGTGCACATGCTGAAGCTATTAGCGATTATGATAAATCTATCGAAATAAAGTCTGATTTTGCTTATGCATATAACGATAGAGCTGGCTGTAAAAGAGAAATAAATGATTTGGATGGTTCTTTGAAAGACTATGATTTGGCAGTTAAATACGATTCTGAAAAAGCATTTTTTTATAACAATCGAGCATCTATAAAAAGGAAAATTGGCGATTTAGAAGGTGCGGTGGCAGATTATTCAAAAGCCATTGAATTAAAACCCGATTTTTTTGTTGCCTACAATAACAGAGGTACTACAAAGCACGACTTAAACGATTATCAAGGAGCTATTGATGATTTTACCAAAGCCATTGAGAATAACCCAAAATATGCTTTTGCTTATAACAATAGAGGTAATTCTAAGTATAAACTAAAACAATATACAGGAGCCATTGCAGATTATGATCAAGCAATATCTTTAAATCCAAATTACGGTTATGCATTTTTGAGTAGGGGGAATTGCAAAGAGATGATTCGCGACGTTAAAGGCTCTGTGGCGGATTGGAAAAAAGCATCCCAATTAGGAATTGAGGCTGGTACATCATACGCAAAGAGATATAGTGAAGAGAATAATTAATCCAATGAAGATACAAGTCATCTGTTTTTAATTATATACAATTATCAGAGTTTAAAAAAAATATCATATGAAAAAAATAATATATATTGGAGCTGTTTTAATTTTGTTTTTTGGTGGACAACAACTGAAAGCTCAAGTTAATAAGGAGTTTGATAAAAGCAATTTTCCAGATAAGAAGTCTGAAATGAAAAAAGCTATTCGTGACATTGAGGAAGGAGATGTTTTCTTTTATGATGAGTTTCCTCAATATGATAAAGCGCTCGAAATGTATGAAAAAGCTCAAGAATTTAATCCCGATAACGCTGCCCTAAATTTTAAAATTGGTCAATGTATTATAAAGGGCAAGGGCAACAAAATTTCATCTATTGATTATTTTGAAAAAGCCTACAAATTAAAATCTGATGTGGATGCTGATATTTTATATATGTTAGGCTCTGCTTATCAGCTTGATTATCAGTTTGATAAATCGATTGATTTTTTCAAAAGATATTTGCAGTCTCTTAAAGGAAATATGATTGTTGAAAAGTCGCCATTGGTTAAAAAAAGAATTCAGGAGTGTGAGGATGGAAAAAATCTTCTTAAAAACGAAGAACGTGTTTTTATTGACAATTTGGGAAATCGGGTAAATAGTACGTTTGACGAGTATGGTCCTGTAATAACTGCCGATGAATCGATGCTTTTATTTACCTCAAAACGACCATACACAGATATGCCTAAACTTGTAGAAGGTGTGCTTTATGAAGATGTTTATGTCTCCTTTAAAAAAAATAAAGCATGGAAGGATCCCGAAAGACTTGGTAAACCGTTAAATACTGAATATCATGATGCTGTTAAAGGGTTATCAAACGATGGTAGTAAATTGATTGTTTATAAAGGAGATAATGGGGGAGATTTGTTTGAATCGAAGATGAATGGTGCCTCTTGGTCGAAACCGGAGCGATACCCTAAACAAATTAATAGCGATTATCATGAAGCATCTGGTTCATTTTCCTATGATGGAAAATCACTCTATTTTGTGTCGGATAAACCAAACGGGCTTGGAGGTCACGATATTTATAAATCTACCCGATTGGACAAAGGAAAATGGAGTGAACCAGAAAACTTAGGACCTGTTGTGAATACACCATATGATGAAACTGCTGTTTTTATGCATCCCGATGGTAAAACAATGTACTTTAGCTCTAAAGGTCATAACACCATGGGAGGATACGATATTTTTAAATCCTCTATGGAAAATGGAAAATGGACTACTCCTGTTAATATTGGCTTTCCAATTAATACTACCGACGATGATGTGTTTTTTGTAACAAGCGCTAGTGGAAAACATGGATATTATTCCTCTATAAAAGAGGGAGGAAATGGAGGTCAAGATCTATATATGATTACATTTCTTGGGCCTGAGAAACTTTTTGTTTTTAATAATGAAGACAACTTAATTGCCGAGAAAATTGCTCCTATTACCGAAAAGGTTGTTGCAAAGGCTGTTAAAATTGATGAAGCAAAATTAACGTTACTCAAAGGAATTATCATAGATGAGAAAACAAAACAGCCACTTCTATCATCTATTGATTTAATTGACAACAAAACCAATCAGATTTTAGCTACATTTGAATCTAACGAAGCTACTGGTAGATATTTGGTTTCGTTGCCTTCTGGTAAAAATTATGGATTAGCCGTGAAAGCAAATGGATACCTTTTCCATTCGGAGAATTTTGATTTACCAGATACTGCTCAATATCAAGAAATTGAAAAAGAAATAGCTTTGAAAAAGATGGAAGTGGGCAGTAAAATAGTTTTGCGTAACATCTTTTTCGATTTTAATAAATCCACATTGCGACCAGAGTCAAATTCTGAGCTTGCAAATTTGTTGACATTGTTGACTGAAAATCCTAAATTGAAAATCGAAATTTCTGGTCATACCGACAACATTGGCTCTGCAGCTTATAATAAAAAATTATCTGAATCGCGAGCTCAATCAGTCGTTACCTTCTTGCTTGGAAAAGGCATAGATAAAGGAAGATTAACTTTTGCTGGCTATGGATTTGATCAGCCTATTGCTCCTAACGATACAGAAGAGGGTCGTCAGCTGAATCGTCGAACAGAATTTAAAGTGTTGAAAAACGAATAGAATTTTTGTTTTTTTCTTACGCGCGAAAAAGTCACTCTTAAGTGACTTTTTCGCGTTTTATGGTGTTAGAAATAGTCCTACTTAAAGAGATAATATTGATAATTTGCCAAATAAAGCAAACTGTCTTTAAAAAATGATATAATTTTTTTTATTGTTGTCCGATAAAAAGATATAAGATTCCTCCCTATGGTCGGAATGACAAG
>CAZZHH010000070.1:0-15991 GCA_964653595.1 uncultured Lentimicrobiaceae bacterium | reverse complement strand
TGGGGATGTCATAAGGTCGAATTGGTTTCCTGCTTCCTTTAGAATTTTCTTTTGGTCGTTAGTTAACTCTGGTTGAATGGATTGGTTTTTCATATCTTGCTCCGAGTAGATATGAAAATCTACCTTAAGGTTATTGTTTTGCCATTGATTAAAGCTTGATAACAGAGTCCGTGAATAATGGCGATCGGTATACTCAAATTCAATCACAATTTTCTCTTCGCGAGATATAATTTTTTTGGAAGTAAATGTCAATTCACCAAGATTATAGTCAATCGTGTATTCATTGTTTATGCCCCTTGATAGTAAGACTCCATCTACAAATACTCTTTCTGAACCACCAATGATGATGATATTGGCATCTCCATTTTCGTTTGTTAGTCGGTAAGGTCCTTGATTACCGTCTATTGGTAAAATATTTAATCTAGTAAACTTCCCCTTTGTAATTGCAACCGATGTGTTGGTTGAAAATTGCATTTTTTTTGAAAAGTTTATTTTGTATTCTACTTGAGTTCCTAGAACTTTTTTGTTTGTTTTAAAAAACGTGGTTTTTGGGGAAATGATGTCAAAATCTCCTGCAGTAATTTTAGTTTTATCGTTATAGAGTTGAATGAATACTTTATCAAACTCTTGAATTTGTTGGGTGTTTCCTTCTGGTTGAAGGGGAATATTTTTATCGCTGATGGTAGCTTTAATTTTGAAATTATCAAATAAGATACCATCAAGTTGTAGATTTAGATCTGAGTTTACTACAACATCTTGTCTATTTCCAATGGATATTCCACGGGTTATACTTCCTGATTTTGAAAGATCGCTCGAGTTTTCAAGCCATGGATTTGTAAATGGCTTATTTTCAGCTTTAAAATCGTTGATGGAACTATATTCTTTTCTTTCTATCATTTTTTTATCTCTTTTCTGAAATGATTTTGAAAAGTCGAAAGAAAAAACTTGATATGTCACTTCTATTTCTGTATTTGATAGGGATGAGTCTAAAAAGCGAATAGAAGAACTAAAATTGTTAAGCAGATATTTGTTTGGTTCAATTGGGATGTTGTTATATTTCGCGGATAATGAATTTGGAACAATTGGAAGAGTGTCTAGTTTTAATTCGGTATTGGATGCGATTATTTTTTTTGTTTTAAGCATTGTCTGTGCATTACTATTGAACGTTGCAAAAAATATTATTGCCAGAAGTAGACGATATAGGATCTTTTGTAAATGCTGTTGCACAATATTTAAAATTTATGGTATAGAATTAAAACAACGTATAGAAACTAATTTTATTGGGCTTAGAAAATTAAAAGCGAACTCCATAATTAAAGAATATCTGTTCCGTTGTGGGATTTACCCATAGCCCAAAAATAGGAGTGCATGCGTAAGTTTTAGTAATTTGTATGTTGTGTTCAAACTCAAATCCAATATTGGTTATGCTACATTTATCTGCATACATCCCCCTGTGAGTAGAAGCTCCTAATATGAATGAGTATGCTTTATTATCAAAGTTGATAGTATAGGAAGTTTGGACATATGTGCTATAGTTTTGATTGTTTTTATTTGTGAGTTTATAGTCTTTTTGTTTATCATTTCCCCAAATAAGGCAAGACAGAAGAGCCCCAAAGACGTGTTTTTCTCCTTTTTCAAATTCTACAGTTGCATCTACAAGATGAGATGAGTTGATTGAGTAATCGAAGTAATTTTTTGTAAAATCAAAATAGTAATCGGATAGTGAAATAGTTATGTTTTTAATTTTATATGCTATCGTATAGTCGAATTCTTGGTATGAATTATCAAAATTATTGCTACCAAAAATGGTAAATGTAAAATCATTAATGGATAAGTCTAGGGTTGGTTGAATATTTGGTTTTGGGTCGTTGTAGCTTCCTCTCCAAAAATAGGAGCTATTAAGTTCTGCTCCCAAATTCGTTTCAAAGTTGTATTTTTTATTCTTTTGTGTCGATGTTGAATCTGACTGTCCAACAGAGTTTTTGTGGAGGAAAAGTGACAATATCAGTGCAAATAGTGTTTTATATTGATTTGGCATTGCTAATATATTTAGTTAAGCAATCTTGAACATCGCTAATTTTGTAGGGTTTCGAAATAAAATCACTAAAGCCAAGAGCTGTATAATTATTTTTCAGATTTTGAGAGTTATTTGCAGTAAGAGCAATGATATACGGAGAATTATAATTTGGATTCTTTTGACAATGATCTATAATAAGGCTTGTAGATTCTATTCCATCAAGAACGGGCATATGGATATCCATAAATATTAAGTTTGGGCGATGTTCTAAATATTTCAAATACGCCTCTTGACCGTTGATAGCTTCAACTATGGTTGCATCTGACATCATGAGAATTTCTTTTAACATTAACATGTTTACTGGGTTGTCTTCAGCGATTAATACTGTTGATTTTTTAGGAAGAGTTGCAAAATGGATGGTGCTATTTTTAGAATCTGTCTTTTTAGAGTTTGATTTTTTGATTTGGTATAAAAATGAAGGGAGGACCGGAGTTGTTAAAACAGATACCTCAGGTTTATTAGAATAAGTTGATTTAGCCTTTTCAATGTCGGAGTGTTTACTAAGTACACATATCGTAATATTTTTGTGTAGAACTTGGATGGTGTTAATTGCATCTACGCTTAGAATTCCATTAATACTAAAGTCTATCATTAAAATATCAATCTGAACATTTTCTTTGCTTTTTTGAGTAGCAATTTGAATTGCTTCAATGCCGTTTGTTGATGTTAGGATGATGGATTTAGTTTTTGTTAATAATTGCTTTATTGAATCTATTTCGAATTCGCTTGAAGAAACTAGAAGAAGGGTTGAGTTATTAAACAATGAGGAGTTTTTTCTTTTAGGATTCGATTCCGCAAATGCAATTGGTATAGATATATTAGTAATGATGCCATTTTCTTCATTGGGAGTAACTGCAATTATACCATTTAATGGCTCTAGTAAATTTTTGCATTTCCAAATTTCTGGTTCAAATGTTTCTATGTCTGTATTAACTATTTCACGAGCAGAGTTAGGAGTAGATGTATTAGATATACTTATATCTAACCAGTAGTTGCTGAATTTATTTTGAATGGTTAGATTTATTTTTACGTACCCCGAATTTGTATTTTCAATGATTTTTTGTGTAATGATTTGAATTGTTTCTCTGATTATTATTTCATCGCTGATAATGTCATTTAATAGATCGGGTTGAATATGGGTAATAAGTTGAATGCCTTTTGATTCACAAATTGGAGCATTTGTCAAAACTATTGAAAATAATATGTTTTCGGCATTAAACTGTTCGAAGTTAATCTCACTTATAGTTGAATCAACTTTTGTATTGTTTAAAAAAGTGCTGATTTTATCGATAGCATCGATAGAGGATTCTTTAATAAATGATATTTCGCTCATGTAGGGGTCTTTACATTTATGAAGTAATGAGTCTGAAGTCCCAACAATTGTGTTTAACACTAAACGAATTTGGTTAAATGAGCTAGAAAACCAATCAGATTTGGAGATGAGGGTTGACTTTAATTTTTGGATTTTCGATTCTAACTCATCTTGTTGGATTATACAATCAGAGTGGTCAATAACATAGATTAAAATATTATCAATTTTTTCTTGTTTTTCAATTGGAATAAGATAAATGATGTAATGCTTGATTTGGTTAGAATCGTTAATGTTAAAATATTTATCGGCCACAATGGTTTTTTGGCTAATGGATTTATGAAGAAGAGAGGATGGTGTAATATCTTTGGTGTAGTTGTTAAAACCGATTGATTCAAAAATTTTATCCAAAAATGCAGATTCCAGTTTTGAGTTTAAGCACTCAATAGAAAACGTTGTATAGTTGAAAATTAGGATTGGAATTTCGATATTCGTAATAATGTCATTGGCAATTTTAAATTTTAAAAATAAATAGTTGTAATCTGTTTTTTCTTTTGTTTTATCAATGATATATAAAATATACTCATTATTATTGTGTTTTTTGGCTTCTATGTTTACATATCTGTTTTTAAAATCCTTTGTAATTAGATTTAAATCTGCGGATGCAAAATTAGTATCAAATAATGTTTTTATGAAAGCAGTATAGGTGTTTAAAGAGGTTGGATGTACTAATTTGTTTAGGGTGAGTGTTTTTAATTCATCTGTTTCAAATTCTAGAATATTTGCTATGGACAAATTTGTGCGGATGATACTTGTAGTGTTGTCGATTTGAAGAAATCCTTGGGGTGCATTGTCAATAAATTGTTTAAGCGACTTGTTCTCTTGAGTGTAAAATTCTATGTTTTTTTTGATGTTAGTAACATCGATAACATAACTTTGGATTTCGATAGCATTATCATCGTTATCGTAAATGCACAAACCTTGTTCCCACACCCAACGATGTGTTCCGATAGCTGTTAAAATTTCATATTCTGCATCGAATAAGGAGTGGCTTTGGATGCTTTCTTCCCATTTTTCTAAAATCTGTTTTCTGTGTGATGGGAGAATAATGTCTGTGTAAGATAAACGATTATTTTCTAAAAGATCGTTGATCGGATAACCCGTTATTCATTCGAATCCAGAACTTACGTATGTAATAATAGGTTGTTTGCCAATTTTGCTACTATAAACAAATCCAGGTAAATTATCTAAAGTTTGACTTGTTTTTGGAATGTTGGACAGAAGGGAAGTTAGTTCAGCATTTTTAGAATAAGTAGGGTCTATACAAGTAAAAACGTATACTTGTTTTTGATTTTTAAAGAAGCATTTCGAAATAATTGTTTGAAAAGTTGTGTTTGGGGTAAGTGTATTTTCGAACAAGAGTGTGGTTTCGATGGAATCATTTGTGGGCAATGTATTGGCGATAGTTAAAGATTCAAATATGGAATGACAGCTTGGGTGAATAATATCCAACATAGATTTGCCTTTTATGTCGTAAATGCTATTTCCTGTTATCGTTTTGAAATCACTACCGATGGATTCAATTGTAAATTTAGAGTCTGTTGTTATTGAGAAAAAGCGATAATGTCTTTTTAAATTATTTTGTTCCGTTTGTTGAATTATATTTTTATGTTTAATGCTAAATTGGGTGGTTGCATTTTTTATGTGAATACTTATAAAAGGAGTATCATTTTCGGTTGGCTGAATTATTTTATATGTAATAGAGTATATTTGATTTTGGATTTCGAGTTCTATTTTAATTTTGTTTTTTGAGATTAAATTTTGTGTGTTTTCGATGAAAATTTGCTTGTGTTTGGTGTTTTTTAATAATTCTGATACGTTTTCTCCGATTTTTAAAGGTTTATCGAAAAGTAATTTTCCAATTGAGATTGCGCTTTTATTGAAAAATAGAACTTTTAAGTTTAAAGAGATGAAAATGGTTGCATCTTTATTGCTCATGAAATAGGAGTAGAATCTAGAGCTGTCTTCTTTTAGTAATTGATACTTGTCGATTCTTAATTTTAAGAAGATAATTGCAAATACAATTAAAAGTATAAATAAAAGAGAAGTAGCAAATGGGAAAATGCTTTTTGTCTGAATTAATGTATCCCAATACGTTACGTCAATATCAAAGCATGTGATAGCAACAACTTTGTTCTGATTGTTAACGATTGGGATGATGATGGTAATAAATTCTCCCCATTGGTCACTGTATGGTTCGGTTGTTCTTGGACTTTTGTCAGAAAATACCAAATCCATTTCCTTAGGTGCGTCGCTGTATATTTCACCAGGAAATGCTGTTTTGCGCAAAGATTTTGATTTATTGTTATCCGATTCGGTATCAATGTAAAAAAAGAGTTTTTCGTTTTGTTTTCCAAGGGTGTAAATATACCTAATTGAAGGAAGTTGATTGCAAAAAGTTACAAATTGTCTTTTTAGTTTTTGATAATATGGATGGATGGTATCGGAAATAATTCCGTTTAATTCACCTATGTTTTCGTGGTTTACAACACTAGAAATTAGTAGTCCTTGTTGATATAGATTACTAAACTCATCTTCTTTAGCTAGGTTGTTGAAAAATTTAAAAGAAAGATATGTAGTAGAGAAGACAAAAAGTAAAATTAAGGAAACCCAAATGAAAAGTGTGGGTGATTTCTTCAGTCTTGAAAAAGTAATTTTCAACATAAATTGTCTTTTTATTTTGATGTTCAAATATAATCAATTTTTTTGAATATGGGGATGATAACTTATTTCTCAAATATTTGACGGAAGGATTGATTATTAAACCCAAATTAATCAATAGGAGATTTGAAAAAATCGAACTACTTGATTTAGTTGGGCACGCCCTCGCCTTCAAGCGGGGTTAAATCCCGATTTAATGTTTGTTTCAATTCGTATCAACGAATTGATTTAGAAACATTTAATCGTTTCAGCGATTGTATCGCTGATTCTGGGTTAAACTCGATCGATGCTATAATCAAGATCCAAAGGAAGTCGGGGTTGGTATAAATTGATAAAATTGGTAGTGTGATTATGAAATAACACTATACTCATGTTCGAAAACATTATTCTGATGATTTCTTCTAGCTAGAATTCCATTTTGTTCAATCCTATTTTTAGTTGCAGTTGTTGTCTAATTGGTTTTTTGCAAGTGGATGTTTGAGTGTTTGAGCTTTTTTAAAATCTGAACAGGCCAAATTTGTTTTGCCTAATTCTAAGTAAGAAAGTCCTCTCTGATAGTATGCTTCTTTGTGGTTAGGGTCAGCTTTAATTGTATTTGAAAAGTAGTGAATTGCCTTTGCTGGATTTTGTTTTTTTACATATATTTGTCCTAATAAAAAGGTGGCATTTGTTTGCATTGGATTTATTTCCAGGCTTTTAGTGAATTTTAAAATAGCCTTATCATGATCGTTTAAATGGTAATACACGATTCCCATGTTATACAGAACTAGCTCATTGTTTGGTTGATCTTTTTCACAAAGAAGTAGGTCTGTTAATGATTTTTGATACTCTTTTAATTCGATATAACAGAAACTTCGATAAAGTAGTGCTTCTGAGTCGAATTGTTTTTTGTTAAGAAATTTGGAAAAATCTTCGATTGCTTTATTGTAGTAATTTAAGTTGTAATTTACAATGCCACGATTAAATAATGCATCAACATTATTGGGGTTTAATTCAAGTAAAGCATTAAAATCTGCAAGTGCTTCATTATTCATTTCTTCTTGTTGATAGCTCTGTGCTCTGTAATTCAGAGCATCCATGTTTTTATTATTGTTGGATAATACAGTAGTAAAATCATTAATTGCTTTTTGATAGGTTTGCAGCCGAAAAAAACACAAACCACGATTAAAAATAGCTGACATATTATCTTTGTTCAAGTCGATGACTTGAGTGTATGTGTTTGCAGATTTTTGATACTCTTTTTGAGAATAATATTTTACAGCTAAAGTTAGTAGATCTGATTCAGATTGTGAAAATGAATCATTGGAAATACATAATAATACAAGGGTAAAATAGAAGATTTTTCTCATACAATTGTGTTTTTTATGAATGGTAAGATTTTTCATAATCTTCCCAATGTTTTTTTACTTTTTTAATTGTTTCTGATATTGAAAAGCTTGATCAATGATTGAGAGAGAGTATATTGGCTGGATTTGTTCTTTTTTTTCAAATAAAGCCAAGTATTCGATGTTTTTCTTTCGCTCGAATATAGGAGCACTGGTTAGTTTAATCATTGCCAATCCATTTTTGTTAGCAGATTTTTCAATATTTCGTATTACTTTTTCATGGGTTTTTGGGTTTTTTACAATTCCATCATTTCCAAGTTGCTCTTTTCCAGCTTCAAATTGAGGTTTAATAAGTAGGATAATTTTTGTGTTTACGGTTGAAAATCTTGCAAAATCAGCCATTACTAATGTTAATGAGATAAAACTAATATCCGAAACAATGATCTCGGGAAAAGTATTATCGATGTTTTCGATAGTTAGTGTTCTAAAGTCCAAATTTTCGAGAGATACAATGGCATTATTTTCGGCAATCACGGAATCTAATTGACCATTACCAACATCTACCGCAAAAACTTTTTTTGCA
Organism: uncultured Lentimicrobiaceae bacterium; assembly: GCA_964653595.1. GTDB lineage: Bacteria > Bacteroidota > Bacteroidia > Bacteroidales > WCHB1-69 > JBAXTE01. The sequence continues at coordinate 7,976 of CAZZHH010000070.1, read as the reverse complement.
CCATGTTGTAAAGCGCAATCGCTAAACCCTCCAGTAGAAGCTCCAATGTCGAGTACAATTTTGTCGTTGAAATCAATATTAAAAGAGTCAATTGCTTTTTTGAGTTTTAATCCTCCTTTGCTTACAAATGGATTTGTTTCTTCCTCAACAACTTGGATGTTGTCTGTGTTTTTTACAAAAAAACCAGGTTTTGTTATCTTAACACTGTTTACAGTAATTGCTCCTTTAAGTATAGCAAATCTTGCTTTTTCGCGCGACGAAAATTGATTTTTTTCTACCAATACTATATCTAGTCTTTGTTGTTCCATGTTTTTATTAATTTGATAACGTAAGGATCCGATTTAAATAATGTTCAACTTCTGCTAAACCGAAAGTTCTAACCCAACGTTTCCACTCTTTGTTGTTTATTTCAAGAAGAAGAACTGGTGCAGTAAAAATGGAATAGTTTGCTGCAATTTCGGGATGTTCTTCTATCGAATGAACTTGAAAATGGGTAGATGGGAATTTGGTTTTTATTAAAGCCTCTAATTTAGGGAGCAATGAAATGCAAATAGAGCATTTATTTGACGTGAAATATAGAAGAGATATAGTATTACTCATTAGAAAATGTATTTTTATAGTTCATTGTTTATTCCAGCACCAAAGAGTGCATAATCATATTTTGTAGGGTCGTTTGGACAAAAAGTTACTAAATTTTTTGTTAGCTCTTCCGCCGCTAATCTGTCTGTCTGTTTTCGAGTGATAAGGTTAAGTTTTCTAGCTACTCTAGCAGAATGTACATCAAGAGGGCAAATTAGCTGACTGGGATGAAGTGATTTCCAGATGCCAAAATCAACTCCTTGATTGTCTTTTCTAACCATCCATCTTAAAAAAAGGTTGAGCCGTTTGCAAGCAGAATTTTTTAATGGATTGGAAATATGTTTTTCGGTTCTTTTTTCATGATCTACCTCAAAAAATATTTTTCGAAAATTTTCAATTGCGTCAAAGGAATTGTGAGATGGGTGGTTTATAACAAATATGTTTTCCAACCCACCCTTGGTTAAATAGATTTTTTGTAATGATGTGATAAAAAATTGTACATCACCGGAATTGACCGTTCTGTAAACATAATTGTCAAATTTTTTCAAATCATTCTCTTTGTGGTTTCGGATAAAATCTGCAGGAGAATTATCCATTATTTGCATTAATTTACTGGCTGCAGTTATGATAGAGGTTCTATTTCCCCATGCCATAATGGATGCAAAAAAAGCACTAATTTCTATGTCTTCTTTGAGGTAAAATTTGTGAGGAATTGATATTGGATCTTGCTCAATAAAGCTTTTATTGTTGTACTTATGGTATAACAAATCTAAAAGATATCTTGTTTTTTCAATGTCTGTTGCCGATGTCATCATGCAAAGATACTTAAAATGATCGTTTTTTTTGTTTTTTTTGTAGGCATGTAAAATGGTTTGCAGAAAAATAGATGGTGTTTATCTATAAAAACTACTTGTATGATTGATATAAAAAAGTTTTTGTTATTGATTTTTTTATTTATATTTGCGATGTTAAAAAAATAGTAACAATAAAAACTGGAAAAACATGAAAAAAATTACAATGATTCTTTTATTAATTGGCTTAAGCTGTTATACAGTAAAAGGTCAAGCACAGCTTCCAAACGCATCCTTCGAAAATTGGGCTACTGCCACTTGGGGCGATTCTTTAATAAATTGGACAACTAGTTTTAAACTTTTATCGGATATTGTATTTGTAAATAAATCTACTGTAGCAAATGCAGGAACTAACGCTGCTGAGATTAATTCTCAATCTATAAATGTAATTTTTACAACTTATAATATCCCAGGTATTATGACTCTAGGAAACATACAACCTGACATGGTAAACATGTCCGCAAAAGTAGTGGGTGGTATTCCTTTTACAGATAAACCTAGCACACTTAAAGGATGGTATCAGTACACTCAACAAGGAGGCGATTCGGCAATTGTATATGTTGTACTTACAAAATGGAATGCAATGAACAATAGGACAGATACTGTTGCTGAAGGTGGATTTTTAAGAAATTCTTCACAACCAAGCTATACTCAGTTCGCAATTGATTTGGATTATCAAATCACAAATGTTACTCCTGATACCTTGAATGTCATTTTGTTATCTTCTGGTTTTTCTGCTACTCCAGGCTCTAAGTTCTTGGTTGACAACCTCTCTTTTGAGTATCCTAGTACAATTGAAGATAACTCTAAATTGGATTGCTATATTTATCCCAATCCTTCAACCGGTATAATCAATGTGTCTTTGGCTCAAAACACTAAAACTACTGCTACTTTATTCAATTGTTTGGGTCAGGTTGTTTATACCAAGTCTCTATATGGATTAAATAGTGTTTTAGATGTTAGTTCAATGCCAAAAGGTGTGTATTTGTTAGAGTTAAAAAATGATAATCAACGTGAGATAAAGAAGATTACCTTAAAATAACTTTAAGAATTTTATTTTGAATTAGGATTGCCAAGCATTTGGTGATCCTTTTTTTGTTAGCTTTTTTAGTATTATGATTTCACGGTTAATTTTTTTTGCCAAATAGATCACAAATGTTTAATGGACTTGTAGTGGAAATAGTTAGACTTTTTAAACAAATCATTAAAATTTTGAATATGCTAAAAAATACGGTCATTAAAAAAATGCAGAGGATTGTTTTGCGATGAGTTAGTTTAATTGAATTTGTTTGCTTCATAATTGCTAAAAAAGACGTAAATTAGCGCAAAATTTATTGAATGAATATTTTTGATCAAATCGGTAAATACATTATCTTGATGATGAGGGTTTTGACAAAACCTGAGAAGCCGAATGTTTTTAGAAAGCAATTATGGATAGAGTTGGATACCCTTGGTATTCAATCCATTGGTTTTGTAATTATCATCTCTGTATTTATGGGAGCTGTATTGGCAATTCAAACAGCATTTCAGATTGAAAATCCATGGATTCCAAAATGGACGGTCGGCTTTACCGTTCGACAATCTGTAATTTTAGAATTTGCTCCTACTATTGTAAGTCTTTTTCTCGCTGGAAAAATTGGGTCACGTATTGCATCCGAGATAGGAACTATGCGTGTATCTGAGCAGATTGACGCTTTAGAGGTGATGGGCGTGAATTCTGCTAACTTGTTAATACTACCAAAAATTGTTGCCTCTATGCTTGTTTTTCCTGTTTTAGTAATAATCAGTATGTTTATAGCTATGTTTGGAGGATGGGTGGCTTCTGTTTCAACGAATATGGTTTCATCAGGAAATTTTATTGACGGGTTAATTATTTATTTTAGACCATTTGATATAACCTATGCTTTAATTAAATCTATCACTTTTGCTTTTATTATCACATCGGTTTCAGGATTTTATGGTTACACTACCGAAGGTGGTTCGCTCGAAGTAGGCCGTTCTAGTACCAATGCAGTAGTTTTTAGCAGTATTGTGATGTTGTTTTTTAATATGATATTAACTCAATTATTGTTAACATGATCGAGACCAAACATCTTATAAAAAAATTTCAAGAGAAAGTAGTTCTTGATGACATTAACATCACATTTGAATCGGGAAAGAGTAATTTAATCATTGGCTTAAGTGGATCAGGGAAGACTGTTTTAATGAAAAGTTTAGTCGGATTAATCGAAATTGATAGTGGGGAAATATTGTATAATGAGAGGGATTTTCGAAATATTACTTTGGCCGAAAAAAAGCAAATTCGTCAAGAAATTGGAATGTTATTTCAAGGCGCGGCCCTCTTTGATTCCAAAACAGTAGAAGAGAATGTTATGTTTCCCTTAGAAATGTTTACCGACATGTCCATTGAGGAGAAGTACGATCGGGTAAACTTTTGTTTAAAAAGAGTGAATTTAACAAATAGCAATTTGTTGTATCCATCAGAGATAAGTGGAGGGATGAAGAAACGTGCAGCCATTGCAAGAGCTATTGTTTTGCAACCCCGTTATCTTTTTTGCGATGAGCCAAATTCAGGATTAGATCCGCAGACTTCGATTGTTATTGATAACTTGATTGCGGAAATTACCAAGGAATTTAATATCACCACCATTGTTAATACTCATGATATGAATTCTGTGCTAGAAATTGGGGATAAGGTTTTTTATCTTAATAAGGGTAAACTTTGGTGGGAAGGTAGCAAAGAAGATATTTTACATTCAAATAATCCAGAGCTGGATGATTTTGTCTACGCATCGGAGTTGACACGAAAACTTAAAGGTACTCATTAGAATATTGATTGTATGAATTTTTTAGATGTAATGATTTTAATACCTTTGATTTGGTATGGTTTTAAAGGGTATGGCAAGGGCCTTGTTTTCGAGATTGCAGGAATTTTTGCATTAATTATTGGGACATGGATTGCTATTAATTTTTCGAACAAGATAGCAGAATGGATTGGACTTACTGGAAAATATGTGGATATTATTTCGTTTGTAATAACTTTTGGGTTGGTTATATTTTTGGTGTTTGCTTTTGCCAAAGTTGTTGAAAAAGCAGTAACCTTTGTAATTCCTGAGTTTTTAAACAAGTTAGCAGGATTGTGTTTAGGGTCACTAAAGGTAGCCCTAATTATTAGTGTTATTCTCTATTTTGTCTCTTCGATGGACAAGTTTGAGTTGTTTTTGAAAAAAGAGGTTAAAGAAGGCTCGGTCCTTTACAAACCTGTTTCATCCATGGCTCCAATCATTTTTCCAGAATTTAGAAAAGTCAGTATGTCAGACACTATCAATAATTCTGCAAACCAAAAGATAAAAGCAAAGAGTGGCTACTCTTCCTCTTCTTCCTCATCTTCGTCGGCAAAATAGAATTTAATTTGTTCAATCTCTCTGTAATCTTTTTTGCTTGGACGCCCACTTCCTGGATCACGAAATTCAAATTTTGTATTTAATAGCTTTTGCTTTTCGAATTCCGATTGAGGAGTAAGTTCGGTGCAAAAATTTGGGACCAAAGAGGCAGAAACTCTCTTGTCGAGTAAGGCAATGACTTTAAAAGTTCGCTCAATTCCATTCATTTTAATGGAGATAGTTTCATTGATTTTAACATCTCTAGAAGGCTTACAAGAGACTCCATTGATTTTTACTTTCCCTCCATTGCATGCATCTGATGCCATCGATCTAGATTTGTAAATACGTATAGACCATAAAAATTTATCAATTCTTACTGCAGATACCGTTTTAGGGATAAAGCTCATGATCTATTTTTTTCTAAAATAAATTTTTATCGGTACTCCTGTAAAATCGTACATGTCTCTTATTTTATTTTCAACAAAACGATAATAAGATTCTTTTATATATTGAGGAAGATTGCAAAATAAAACGAATGCGGGATAAGCAATAGGAAGTTGGGTCATGTATTTGATCTTAATTGACTTTCCTTTAGACATAGGAGGTGGAGTGTCTTTTATGATTGGCAAAAATATTTCATTTAGCTGCGATGTGCTAATTCTTTGAGTTCGATTTTGATAAACCTGTATGGCAGTTTCAATAACTTTGTAAACTCGTTGCTTATTGGATACTGAGGTGAATACAATTGGGACATCCGTAAAAGGTGCAATTTTTGACCGTATCAGACGCTCGTATTCTAAGTATGTTTTATTCTCTTTTTCTATCAAGTCCCATTTGTTTACAACAATCACAACGCCTTTGTTGTTTCGTTGAATTAAACTAAAAATATTTAAGTCTTGACCTTCAAATCCAATGGAAGCATCAACCATCAAAATACATACATCTGCATCTTCTATGGTTCTAACGGAACGAAGCACAGAGTAAAATTCAATATTTTCTTCTACATTTTTCTTTTTTCTTAATCCAGCAGTATCTACCAAAAAGAAGTCAAATCCGAAGTTGTTGTATCTGGTGTATATAGAATCTCGGGTGGTGCCTGCCACGTCTGTTACAATATTCCGCTCTTCGCCAAGCAGTACATTAATGATAGATGATTTGCCAACATTTGGGCGGCCAACAATTGCTATTTTGGGTAATGTAGGTTCCTCTGGCAATGTTTTCGATGAAAAATGTTTTACTGCTTCGTCTAGGAGCTCACCAGTGCCACTACCACTATTTGAAGAAATTGGAATTGGTTCTCCAAGCCCAAGTTGATAAAACTCACCATAATCAAAAAAGTTGCTGGGACTATCAATTTTATTAATGGCCAAAATTACTGGTTTCCCAGCTCTTCGAAGCAACATAGCTACATCTTTGTCCATATGGGTAATTCCTTCTCGTCCATCGCATAAAAAAACAATTACATCCGATTCTTCAATTGCTAGGTTAACTTGTTTCCCTATCTCTTCCTCAAACACGTCATCTGAATTTAATACGTACCCTCCAGTGTCAATAACTGAAAATTCGGTGCCGCACCATTCACTTTTCCCATAATGTCGATCGCGAGTTACCCCTGCAGTTGGATCCACAATAGCTTCTCTGCTTTGTGTTAATCGGTTAAAAAGTGTTGATTTTCCTGTGTTTGGTCGTCCAACCAGTGATAATATATTTCCCATGTCGTTTTTTGATTCAAGATGCTCAATTGTTTCTATTAAGTCTTGTTGTGATTAAAAAGTGTGCAAAGATACAAAAATTAATCTTAATTAGCACGTATAATGATTATTAGAAGCTATCTTCCAAAAGAAAGAGGGGCGTTTTGTCTTTTGCGTTGAATTAGTGAGTAAAAACTTTTACTATTAGTTTATCCTATCCAATATATCCGAATCTTGAAAGAGTAAGATCGTTGTTTCTCCAATCTTTTACTACCTTAATTCTCATTTCCAAAAAGACTTTTTTGCCAATAAATTCTTCAATATCTTCTCTTGCCTGAGTGCCTACTTTTTTAATTGCACCTCCCTTATGGCCAATTAAGATGGCTTTTTGAGATTCTCTTTCTGTGAAAATTAAAGCAGTAATTCTTACAATATTTTCCTCTTCATGATACGATTCTATAGCTACTTCCACAGAATATGGTATCTCCTTTTTGTAATTTAAAAGAATTTTTTCTCGAATAATCTCTGAGATAAAAAATCTCAAAGGTCTATCGGTTAACTCGTCTTTTGGAAAATAGGGGGGAGAAAATGGCAAAAGATCCACAATTTTTTCTCTAACTTGTTCTACATTTGTCCCTTGTATTGCAGAGGTAGAGAAGTATGAAGCATTTGGCATCAAGGCAGTCCAATAATTTTTAGTTTCTTCGATAGCTTCTTCAGTCCTTTCATCTATTTTATTAACGACCAAGATGATTGGGATATTTGATCCAACAATTTTGTCGATAATCTCTTGATTGTGATTTTTCTCTCCAACCTCCACTACATAAATAAATATGTCAGCATCTTTAATGGCACTGTTTACAAAGTTCATCAGAACTTCTTGCATTTTATAAGCAGGTTGAAGAATGCCGGGTGTGTCGGAATATACAATTTGATAATCAACTCCGTTGACAATTCCCATGATTCTGTGTCGTGTAGTTTGTGCTTTTGAAGTGATTATTGAAATTTTTTCCCCAACTAAGTAATTCATCAATGTTGACTTTCCAACATTTGGGTTTCCAATGATGTTTACAAATCCGGCTTTATGTAACGCCTCCATATTATATTTTTTGTTTATTTTCACTGCAAAATTATCCATAATTATCGATATAACAATAATTATTGATTAAAAACAAAAAAATATTTGCATAATATAAAAAAACATTGTACTTTTGCAGTCCAATTGAGATTATAACTTTATAAACGATATATTGCGGGGTGGAGCAGAGGTAGCTCGTCGGGCTCATAACCCGAAGGTCATAGGTTCGAATCCTGTCCCCGCTACAAAGAGAAAGCGACTTTAACCGGTTGCTTTTTTTGTTTTTTTATCATGTAGCTCGTCGGGCTTATAACCCGAAGGTCATAGGTTCGAATCCTGTCCCCGCTACAAAGAGAAAGCGACTTTAACCGGTTGCTTTTTTTGTTTTTTTATC
>CAZZHH010000069.1:2746-16781 GCA_964653595.1 uncultured Lentimicrobiaceae bacterium | reverse complement strand
TCCATTGTATATAATCTTAAGTTTTGTTCTGGCTAATCTTTTTATTCAATTGGTCTTATTGACCTGTTATACGCTATTTTCGTCTTCTTCAATATCACAATGAACGTTTTAAATCCCCTAAATCATTATCGCTAATGTTTGGGAGTGCAAAATTACAACTTTATTTTTAATAACCAAATAAAAAATTATTTTTTTTGATTATCTCGCTGCAACCTTTCAATGAACTATCCCTAAACTTACCGTTTGGGAGTGCAAAAGTAATCAAACATTTTATATCCACAAACTTTTTTTAACAGGAAAAATGTGAACAACCAATTGATAGTTTCATAAGTAATTGAACTTCTTTATATTATAAAAAACTACAAAAAAATATTTAACATATAAAAAACAATATTAAAAATATTTAGACGATAGAGTCAGTAGAAAAAACAGTGATAATTAAAATATTCTCATTGAAATATGGTTGAAAAAATTACAATAGAGAAAATTATGATATACAAAAACCAATTTATTTTGGAAAAATCTATTAATTTTGATGGATATTATGGAAAAAGCAGATATTTTAAATAGGCAAATTCTTACCGAAATAACATTTAATTATAGCAGAAGCAGTGGCTCGGGTGGACAAAATGTGAACAAAGTCAATACCAAAGCGGAGTTGCGTTTCAATGTGAAAGAGAGTAAAATTCTATCTGATGAAGAAAAGCAGATAATATTAACTAGGGCAAAAACTTATATAAACAATGATGGTGAGATAATAATTGTTTCCCAAAAATCAAGATCACAATTGGAGAACAAAGAAATTTGCATCGAAAAATTTATCCAATTGATTGAAAAATGGACGAAGTTGCCAAAAAATAGAATAAAAACCAAACCCAGTAATGCTTCTATAGAAAAACGGTTAGCAAAAAAATCGAGAAAAAGTGAAATAAAAAACATCAGAAATTATACTCACGACACAGATTAAAAACCAACCATCTGCCATATTTGTTAATTTAAAGACAAAATAAATTTATTAAGAATTACAATCGTGAATTCGAAGATGTTATGAATTAAAAGCCGAAGCAATAATTTCTATTATTGTAAATTTTTTATTATATTTGCCCAAAAATATATTCATGATGAAGAAAACAGTCTTAAAAATTATTACTATTATTATATTAGTTGCTCCCCTATATTCTCCAATTTATTGTCAAACCAACGAATTTGCACTTAAAAAAGGGATGACGCTTATATATAATGTAGAGAATCAGAATCAAAATTATGATTTTGTAATTTTACTTGAAGAGATTTCACCTTCTATTATTTTCACCTTTAAAATGAGTAATAAAACGAAGACTTCTGGCAAAATTACAATTACTCAGGAAGCATTAAAAAATGCGATTGCACAATACAACTATTTTCAGAGTAATGAAATAACATTAGATAAACAAACGACCGTATGGGTTAGTAAAAAAGTATGGACTAACTTAAAAAAAAGGAAGAAGAGCGATATATCCACCAATTCGGGAGAGATGAATTTAAAAAAATTAGAGTTTATAAAACTAGAGGACTATTCCGTAATTATAAATAATGAGACAAAAGAGGTATCTTCATTTTATTGCATCACCAACGATTCTAATTCATATAAGTATTGGATATTAAACAATCCAAATAATGCATTAATCTTAAAAATGGAATTAAATTTTTCGATAGAATTGAGAGAGGTACGGTATAAAGAGTAGCATTTATTTTTATCTTTGTAAAAAAATGCAATGATCATGAATTATATCCGGCAAATTATACTCTTAACTTTACTTATTGTAATTTCTAGCCATCTGATATTTTCGCAAAATCAAATAGACACATCTGATAGAGTTACCCAATTTATGTCTTTAGAAATTGGACCTAAAATAAATATTAAATCTCAGCCAGATACATTATCGGGGACTGGATTTGGAGCAATGATTCATTATGGATGGCAGTTAAGTGGATTTAAAGAAAAAAAGCGCAAGACATATCTCTCTATCCCCATAGGTTTTAGCTATATTGTTGATAACAAGAATAGAGAAGTTTCAAGACAGATGAATTATGGGTGTGCTATTACCCATGAATTGACAAAAGACACTAATTACATCCCCTTTATAGGCTATGGTTTACTTTTAAATCAATATTTTTTTGATGGAATTAATGGAAGTATTTTTGGTCATCAATCTAGGTTTGAGTTTGGAATAGATTACCATGTCACTAAGAAACTAGATTTGTTTGGCAAATTAGATTACAATTATATTTTCTTTCCAGGGTTTAACAACATCAAAAGCAAGATGCTCCATCAATTTGAAATTAAGTTTGGAGCAAAATTTCAGTTTTAAAATAGAGGACAATGAACACAAAAAAAGGAAGAGACAATAAACCTCATATAGGAATTTTTGGCAGAAGAAACAATGGAAAAAGCTCCATCATAAATGCATTATCGGGTCAAGAGACCGCAATTGTATCCGATATTGCAGGGACAACCACAGATGTTGTAAAAAAATCGATTGAAATTTTTGGAGTTGGGCCTGTTATTCTAATTGATACTGCTGGCATCGACGACGTTGGGGAACTTGGCTTGAAAAGAATAGCAAAAACTCAAGAGGCTTTAAAAATCGTTGATCTAGCTATTTTAGTTATTGCTCACAATAAAATTGAGGATCCTGAAAAGGAGTTAATTAATAAGTTTAACGAATATGGTACTCCCTGGTTTGCTATTTACAACAAACAAGACGTTACCAAAATGACCGACTCTACCCTTTCTTATTTCCAAAATTTAAACAAGAAAATTATTCCCTTCGATGCCATTACTCAAGAAAACTTAGATTTAATTATTGAGTCATTAAAGGTAGAAATACCCGAAAGTGCGTATATTAAACATACACTAGTCGGTGATTTAATTAACCCTGGCGACTCTGTTTTATTAATCACACCCATTGACAATGAAGCGCCCGAAGGGAGAATGATATTGCCACAGGTACAGGTAATACGGGATGTTTTAGACAATGATGGGGTTGCGATACTGATAAAAGAAGACGAAATAGATCGTTACTTTTCAAAAATGCAACCAAAACCTGCGTTGGTTATTACCGACAGCCAAGCATTCAAATTGGTAGATAAAGCTATTCCTAAAGAGATTCCATTAACTGGATTTAGTGTAGTTTTGGCTCGCCAAAAAGGAAACTTTGAAAGCTATTTAAGGGGAACTCCAAAAATTAGCTCTTTACAGGATGGTGACAAAATTTTAATATTGGAATCGTGCACACATCATGTCACCTGCGATGATATTGGAAGACATAAAATACCAAATTGGTTAAGGTCATTCACAAAAAGAGATCTAGAGTTTACCTTTGTTTCTGGCCTAGACAAACTCCCCAACATTAATCAATACAGCATGGTGATTCAATGTGGTGGATGTATGATTACAAAAAAACAAGTTTTAAATAGACTAAAACCCGCAATTGATGCAGGAATTCCTGTAAGCAATTATGGAATGACAATTGCATTTTGCAATGGAATTTTTGATAGAGCAATAGCCCCATTTGTAAAAGAAAGTAGAAATAAATAGAATTCTATTTAAAAATAACTGATTATATCGAAATCAGTATTAATTAATATACAAATTGATCTTTTGATAAAGGAATCGTAAAAAAGAATGTACTCCCTACTCCAACTTTGGATGAAACACCAATTCTACCGTTATGTTTCTCAATAAATTCTTTACATAAAATTAGTCCAAGGCCAGTACCTTTTTCGTTTTGAGTACCAACTGTAGAAATTCCCCCGTCGATTTTAAACAGTTGATCTAGATATTTTTCAGAAATACCAACGCCTTTATCAGCAATTGAAATCTGAATCTCATCGTTAAATTTTGTAAGAGTAATTGTAATGGCACCTTTAGGGTATGTGAATTTTATTGCATTCGACAACAAATTTCTCAGAACTGTAGAGATCATTGCTTTGTCGGCAAAACAGACTACATTTGGAGGTAAATTTTGGACGAAGGTAATTTGTTTTTGCTCTGCTGAATTTTTCAATAAATCTACTACTTCGTTTATTTGTGTTACTAAATCGAAAAACTCTGGGTTAAATTCCATTCTTCCTGTTTGTGAATTGGCCCAATCCATAAGATTTGTAAGTAACTCCATCGCACGATTTGAAGAAGATAAAATGATATTGGCAAATTCTATTACATTTTTATAACTTTTATCGTTAATTTCTTGAACAAGGAGTTCACTAAAACCGATAATACCATTAAAAGGACTTTTTAGGTCATGTGCTATGATAGAGAAAAACTTATCTTTTGTAGCATTTAATTCTCTAAATCGAACTTCATTCCTTTTTAGTTCTAACTGAACCCTTTTAATTTCAGTTATATCAACAATAATTCCACGTAAACCAACCCTTTTGTTATCTTTAATGATAGGATTTGAATAAATCATAACATTAATTATAGATCCATCTTTTTTGAAGAAAGAGTATTCATGACCATCTGCATTTTTATCTCCTAAAATACTAAGTTGATTGTTTTGATATACCTTTTCCCTATCATCGGGGACAAAAAAATTAAGCATATTGTAACCTATTAACGACTCCTCTTCAGAATATCCAGTAATTCGGTAAGCCTGTTTATTCAAATAGGTAATATTGCCGTCTAAATCTAATTCAAAAATTATTTGAGGGAGAAGCTCTGTCATCTCTCTATACTTCTCTTCACTTAGTTTAAGGACTTCTGTGATCTCATTTAGTGTTTCGCTATCTTTTTTTCGCTGATCAATATTTCTACTAACTCCAATAATTTCAACCTCTCCTTGTTCGTTCATTCGAAATCGAGTAGAAACCTCAACCCAAATTTTTGTTCCATTTTTGTGTGGTTGTTGAATTTCAGCGATAGTATAATATGGATTACTAGGATCTTTAACAAAACATGGAACTAATTTATTTAACTGTTCGATTATAAAATCGTATGAAGCAGGCGTAACAGATTCTTTTAAATTCATATTTATTGCTTCTTTTGCAGTAAACCCTCTAAGTTGATAAATTGCAGGGCTGATATAACTAAACTTTTCATTTTTCAAGTTTAATACCCAAATCACATCTGAACTGTTTTCGGCCAATAATCGATATTTTTCCTCACTCAATTTTATTAACATTTCTGTTTGTTTTCTTTCCGAAATATCTCTAATAAAATATAATATTCCAGTGGGCATATGGTTTTGGTTTCTTAACACATTTGTATTATACTCAGCTACGAATGTTATCCCATTAGTTTTCATCATCAAAGATTCTGATGGGCGAGATAAATTTCCTTTCAACATTATATCCACAACATTCTTCAATTTTTGATGATAATCCGAATGAATTAGCTCATATATATTTTTACCAATCATATCCTCAACCATTAAAAACTTAAAAATGGTTAAAGCCTGTGGAGAAACGTATTCAATTACTCCATCCAGACTGGTAATAATCAATGCATCTGGAGAAGTTGCAATAATGGTCCGAAAACGTTCTTCACTCTCTTTTATTTCAGCTTCGAATTTTTTACGTTGTGTAATATCGTGAACAACACACAAAACAAAAGTAGACTCTTTGAGGTGTACAATTTCACCGGAGATTAATCCTGTAATAATTTCTCCATTTTTTTTCCTAAATCCACATTCTAAATTAGACACTTTTCCCTTTGTTTGGATTTCTGAAAGAAACTTATACCGATCTATGTCTCTACCCCAAAAATTTAACTCTGTGGTTGTCTTACCTATGATCTCGTCTAACGAATACCCTGCTATTGTCAATATACTATTGTTGGCTTCTATAATCTTCCCATCTTCGATAGAGGTTAAAATAATTATATCTGGGCTATTCTTAAAAACTTTTGAAAACTTCTCCTCACTTACGCGAAGTTCTTCTTCTGCTTTTTTTCTAGCTGTGACATCTCTTGCTATGGTGATAATAACTTCTATATTTAAAAAAACTCCTTTATTACACGCGATTTCATTAAAAAAAGTTTCCCCATCCTTTCGTTGTCCCCAAAATTCTAAAACTTCTGTTTCGCCTGTATCAAATACTTTCTTTAACAATGTGGAAACTTGTTGCAGATTATTTTTATGAGGAGCAGATAAAAAAGCTGGAGTTTTTCCTATCAACTCAAATCTTGTGTATCCATACATCTTTTCAGCACCATTATTTACTTCTAGAAATATTCCATGGGTATCTTGAATAAAAATTGCATCCGAAATTGAATTAAACAAGATGGAATAGTTTTTTTCGTTTTTGGCTAATATGGATTGAACATCTTTACTAGTTTTGATGCTATGTTTTAACTTTCGATTTAATCTATAAATGTAGATAATAAGAATGATTGATACAATAAAAATTAATGAAAATACAAAAACGACATGAAAAATGACACTTTTTTGTTTCGAATATTCGTCGAATACAAAACCATTGATCGAATAATCGATAGGCAACAATCCATAACTAGAAAAAACTTTCACTATCTGTTCCCATCTAATTGGGTTGTTGTACCCAATCTCTACCATTTCAGTTTTTAGCAACGGAATCGTTTGAGAAGCTTCAAACTGCAAAAACTCATCTGAATATACACTTGTGTATTTACGGACTATCAATTCCACTATTTCATCACTATTCTCAACAGCATACTTCCATCCTTCAATGGATGCCTCTTTAAATGCTTTCACTCTTTTTGGATGATTTTTCAATTCATCGGATGAGGTAAAAAGGTTATCTCCATACAAATCAACCCCTAACAATTTTGTATTAAACGTAGTGTATGAATAAGATGCTTTGTATAAATAATATGGGATACTTGTGATACTTCCCAAGACGGCATCGATGGTATCGTATGCATTTTTTTGAGTAGAATAATTAAATGGATAAATGTGTGTATTTTCAGTCAGTATCCCTTTACTTTTTAGAAGAAAAAGTAGCTCTTCCGACTGAGGTTCAATCATAATTTTTTTTCCCTCTAAGTCTTCTAGAGCTAATATATTTGAAGAAGCAAATACCTGATTAGGGGAATGTTGAAACATAGATGCAAGGAGAACAACAGGATTGCCTTGAGCGTGTTTAATTAATAAATCACAGGTTCCAATTCCATACTGTGCCTCTTTAGAAACAACTTTATAAACAGGATTTAATCGATCGGAATTATGTTTTATATCTACATGAATTCCTTTATTTTTATAAAATCCTTTCTCTAATGCTGCATAATACCCAGCATATCTAAATGAGTGATTGCCATTCAAGTGCAAAGTTAGAGTTTCTTGAGAATACAAACATGGTGAAATTAATAAAGACAAAACTACTTGAAATAATCCGATGATTATTAAAAATCGATTTTTTATTGCAAAAGTCATCCTTCGAGATTATATTAAAAAAAAACATGCATTATGTGTCACAAAAAAAACAAAAATGCAAGTTCATCAAAGTTAGCAAAATATTTGGTTAGAAATTAAAAAAAGAGGGATATTTCTGATATTTATTTTCTATTCGCTTAAAGAAAAGATAGAATCAGCAGGACGATAAATATTGCATAAATAAATTACTGAAACGCGAAAAAGGAACCACTTATCTTATATTTTTGATCCCATTTAGGGATATTTCTCAAAAAGCTATCTGTTTTCTTTGAGAGCATTTAAGTGTACTTCTAATTCATGTTGATCTGTTGGTGGTAATTTTACCCAACTTAGAGCAGCAGCTAACGTGCTAAAAATTTTAATTTTAACGGGTAAATTTTTGCGATAAATATCGAATTTTATTCCTGATACTACCTGATTTGGTGAATTAGTGATGTGAGCTGCATATCTTGAGCCATTTAGTATAGGATTGTTTGAAATAAATTGACTCAACTCGTACACGTCCTCTTTGGAGAGATGAATTTGAGAATCCCTAAAATCAATCAATAAATTAAAATTTGAGTTGTAGTTAACATCATTGGCTTTTCTTTGATAATAATCTAAAAAATCCTGTTTATATATATCTCCAGCGTAATACTCAACGATTAGATTTTTCTCTTTTAATATTATGTAATTGATATAACTACTCATTTTGTTTTAATTGTGAATGACCTTAAATCATTAGAGCTAATTCATTGCAGTTATAAAGAAGTATATATCAATCAAAAACAGTTAAATATTTAACTCCATTACCAATACAAGAAAGAAGTTAGATTTTAATCTTTTTTTCTAAATCTTCTACTTGAATTTTAAACGATTTATCGGTTTCAATAAGATTAGAGATAGCTCTACAAGCGTGTAAAACAGTAGCATGGTCTTTTTTACCACAATGCATTCCAATCATAGACAACGAATTATTGGTAAGCTTTTTCGAAAAATACATTGCCAATTGTCTAGCTTGAACAATCTCTCTTTTTCGGGTTTTAGAGTTCATCATATCTATTGGGATTCCAAAAAAGTCGCATACGATTTTTTGAATAAAGTCAATAGATATTTCGCGGGCAGTACTTTTTACATACTTATCAATCATCTGTTTGGCTAACTCTGTAGTAATTGCTTTTTTATTCAACGAAGATTGAGCAAGAATGGAAGTAAGAGCACCATATAACTCTCTAATATTGGTAGATACGCTGTAAGCAATGTATTCCACAACATCGTGAGGCATATCGATCCCATCGTTATATAAGCGATTTTGCAGAATTGCAATTCGTGTTTCCAAATTAGGTTCTTGTAAATCGGCAGCCAAACCCCATTTAAAACGAGAAAGAAGTCTTTGTTCAAATCCTACCATTTCCACAGGAGATTTGTCGGAAGTGATAACCAATTGTTTCCCTTTTTGATGTAAATGGTTAAAAATATGAAAGAAAGCATCTTGCGTTTTTTCTTTGCCCGAAAAATCATGGATATCATCAATAATTAAAACATCTATCATTTGATAGAAATGGATAAAATCGTTGTGATTATTGTTTCTTATTGACTCAATATATTGTTGATAAAACTGTTCAGCTTGAACATATAAGACGATCTTTTCGGGAAATTTTTCTTTTATTTGCACTCCTATTGCATGCGATAAGTGGGTTTTGCCCAATCCTACTTTGGAATAAATAAACAGTGGATTAAAAGAAGTTCCACCTGGATTTTCGGAGACCGCATATCCGGCAGAACGAGCCAGTCTATTACATTCACCTTCCACAAAGTTGTCAAAATTCAATGTGTCGACCAATTGAGATTGGATGTTTATCTTTTTTAACCCAGGAATAATAAATGGGTTAGGGATCTCTTTTGAGGAATTTTTGTTTATATCTATTGGCATAGCTACTGATGGATTTTTAATCGCGTTTTTATTGGATGTTGGCATCTTTACGGTAATCGGTCCTTTGTTGTGAGAGTTGTCCATCACTATGCTATATTCGAGTCGACCATTGGATCCGAGTTCTTTTCGGATGGTCTTTTTTAGTAAGCTAATGTAGTGTTCTTCGATATATTCGTAAAAAAACTGACTAGGAACTTGAATTGTCAGTACATTATTTTCTAATTTAATAGGTATTATGGGTTCAAACCATGTTTGATAGCTTCTAAAATTAATATTGTCCTTAATAATCGTAAGACAATTTTTCCAAACCTCACCACAAGTTGCCATCATCGTGTTCTCCATTTTTAAATCCTTTTCCTTTTAAAATTCTGATATATATGTCTTTAAACTCCTTAATCGAAAGAGTTTTATTATGTTAATTTTTATAATTATAGGATGAGTATAATTTTTCAACAAATTTCAACAAAAAATAGATAGAAAAAAAATTTATTTGCTATTGACTTTTATCTTTTTTTTGCGTATAGAGATATTGTGTTTGAGATCTCTATTTTCGTGAAAAGTCAACATCCATGCGACCTAAGCTCACTCCCATACTACCACTTTGAGTAACAAAAACCACTTTCCCATTCCTATCAATCACACTATCAGCTCTTTCGAGCAAAGTATGGGTGTGACCTCCACAAATTAAATCCAAATTATCACAATTTTTAACAATTTCAACATCACTAGCAACACCCTCTGGTTGTTGATAACCCAAATGCGACAAGCAAATAATATAATCGCACTTTTTGTCCACTTTTAACAATTTAACAACTCCGACTAAAGAAGAATAAGGGTCATGATAGATAATACCCTTAAAATTCTCAGGAGATATTAAGCCGTCTGGATTTACTCCCAAACCAGTTACACCAATCTTTACTCCACCAATTTTGAAGATCACCCATGGTTTAACAATTTTTTTAAGAGGGGTTTTACTCACATCATAATTGCAATTAACTATTGAAAATTTAGCTTTTTTTAACACAAATGCTAAATGATCCACTCCTAAATCAAATTCATGATTTCCTAATGTTACTGCACGATATCCCAATTTGTTCATCAAATCTACTTCGAGCGCACCTTTGTAAAAATTAAAATAGGGCGTACCTTGCAAAAAATCTCCAGCATCTAATAGTAGCAAGTTGGGCTGTTGCGTTTTAATCTTTTTGATAATTGCCGACCGATATGCATACCCTCCTCTGTCAGGATATCGTTTATCAGTAGGGCTCAATGACTCAATTCTACTATGAGTATCGTTGGTATGTAATACTGTAATTGTTTTACATTTTTGAGCTTCTACTGTAAAAATAGATATTTGAAGTAGAAGGATTCCAATTAATAGTTTAATTTCTGTTTTCATATCATCTTATTTTACAGTATATCTACCATCTATCACAATCTGAAAAGGCTTCTTATCAAAACTAAGGATGTAATCGATAAATGCATCCCTAATCAAACAATCAACTTCTTCTATTTTGATTGCTTTTTTAAAAAAATACATTCCATCATTTCCAGAAGAAAGATAATCGCTTGTTATTATCTTATAAGTTTTGTTGGCATCAAAAGCATTCCCACCAATGATAATATTTTGAGCATTTCCATTCTCTACTACTAGGGAACAATTGGCGATCGGATGACCTTCTATTTTTTTAGCTAAGAAATTGAATAAATCTAATACATCATCCCCTTTTAGGCTTATGACACACATTTTATTATCAAATGGCATAAGTTCATATACATTTCCAACGGTGATATCTCCTTTTGGCAAGCCTTTTCTCAACCCTCCATAGTTAAGAATACAAAAATCAATTGGGTTTGAATCGTTATATTTGTATTTCTGCTTTGCAATTTTAAAAACTGCATCTGCTGCAAAATTATTAAGCAACCCCTCTGGTTTGCCTGCATCTAAGGAGTTTATACTATACCCGATGATAACATTCATCTCCTTTTGAATAGCTTGCTTAAAAGGCTCGATAAACTTTATAATTGTGGTATCTGCACTACCTGTATACTCTGAATTGACTTTGATTGATTTGTATACCGATTTTTTTGGCAAATATTGCGATAGAGCCGACTGATATTGCACCAACACCATCACAAAGACAACGACAAACCTACTGATTTTCATATTATTCTGTTTTAATATAATTTACAACTGTGTGTTCAATTTTGGTAAGGGTATCGTATACTGCAACAGTCTGTGTTTTATTTACCCTTATCCTTACATTACAAATAGTTTGATAATTAGTTTCTATCATCTCAACAGCAAACTGCTTGAAGCATTTCATTGCATCACTCATATATTCATATCTAAACTCAACATCATACACATCTTTAATGATCTTTTCTGTAATGGTGTTGGATTTAATAGCTTCAATCGTTGCCGACTTATATGCTTGTATTAATCCGCTCACGCCTAGTTTTGTACCCCCAAAATAACGAACTACAACAATCAACACATTGGTTAAATCGTTGGATAGTATTTGACCATAAATAGGCCTTCCTGCTGTCCCAGATGGTTCTCCATCGTCGTTAAACCGATATACAGATTTATCCCAACCCAATCGATATGCATAACAATGATGACGGGCATCAAAATACTCTTTTTTCAATCCCATCATCACCTCTTTCACTTCATTCTCGGAAGTAACTGGATAGCAAAAAGCTAAAAACTTACTCCCCTTTTCGGTATACTTTCCTTCAGATTTTGATTCGATGGTATAGTATGAATCATCAAACATCTCTCTCAATTTTTATCTTGTAAAACTACACTTTTTATTTTAAAAAAAATACTAATAAACCCAAATAATTTGGAAGATTGTGGATAGCTATACAAAGAAAGATAAAAATATTTGGAATCGTAACAAATTGATGGATCAAGAATGATTACAAAATGGTCAAACTGGTTTTGAGTAAAAAATAACGTTGGAAGTTTTCTTCCAACGTTATTTTAAAAACCAATTTATAGCTTGACAATTTTTCGAGTATACACGGATGTTTCCTCTTGAATTTTAAGAATATAGTTGCCGGATTTTAGCATTTTCACATCCAGAGATACTAATTCGGAAGTGGTTTCGGAATGATATACGAGATTTCCAACATAATCAAATAGAGATATCTGTCGATTACTAGTCCCCTTAAACTCAATGTTTATTCTGTCATTAACCGGATTGGGATACATTTTAAAATCAACGACTTGCTCAGTAATGCCAATGTTTGAAATAGTAGTAAAACTCCATACCACAGACCATGAAGAATAACTATTTCCATCGTTGCTTCTCACCCTCCAATAATAGGTGGTATTAAAATCTAAATTATTAATAATAGCGGATGACACAGTGGTTGTAGAAGATACTGGAGAGACAAATTGCACATCTGTGGAATATTGAATTTCATAAAACGTAGTATTTGAAGTATTATTCCAATCCAACACAAGGGTGTTTACTTGTTGATTAACGACTCCATTCATCGGAGATACTAAGGTAGGCACTTCTAAATCAGAAGTGGTAAACGACCACACTGATGACCAAGGTGATTGTGATACCCCATCATTTGATCTAACTCTCCAATAATAAGTTGTATTTACTGCTAACCCGTTTAGAGTTGATGTAGACACCGTTGATGTTGCTATAACTGGAGTGGGAGAAGCAAAATTCACATCTGTACCATATTGATACTCATAAAACGTAGCACTTGTAACATCTTGCCAATCTAAAGTTAAACTCACAATAGGTTGATTACTTGAACCATTAGCTGGACTGATCAAAATAGGAGTACCTAATCCAGATGTGGTAAAAGACCATGTTGTAGACCATGGGGAAAATCCACTACCATTGTTTGCCCTAACTTTCCAATAATAGGTAATACCTTCACTCAACGAGGATGTATTTACAGTTGTAGAAATGGTTGTTCCATTTACTGATCCAGCAAAAGAAGGGTTAGTAGAGTATGAATATTCATAAAAAACAGCTCCTGAGTATGATTGCCATTGCAACGTAACTGTTGAGCCAGAAACTGCTGTCGATCCATTTGCAGGACTGCTTAGTAATACAGGAGTAGTTAATTGATATAATGTAGTAAATTTCCACGGATAAGACCATTCTGAAGTGTCAATAGGATGATAACAACGCACTCTCCAAAAATAGGTCTCTCCATAGCTCAAACTTACCAATCCTGCTTGAGATGTTGTACCCGTGGTAGCTGGCATTGCACTAGCAAAAGTTGAATCTATTGAATATTCATATTGATAACCATTGACACCTGACACTATACTCCAATCGATGGTTGGATTGAGCGAAACACCAGTAGCACCATTTGATGGAGATACATGCGCTGGCTTACCTTCTGTTGTAGTATAATTCCATATCGGGCTCCAAGTGGTAGTATCGGCTGAGTGGCGAGCTCTTACACGCCAGTAATATTTGGTTGCAAAAAGCAAATTGGAGGCATTAAAATAGGAGTACGAACTGGTTACCGACTGATACTGGCGCAACGTGCTACTAAAAGTGGCATTGGTATCGATTTCGATGTCGTAATAGGTAATGCCATTTACGGTAGACCAATCGATGAAAGTATTTACATCTTGAGAAACTGCGCCATTTGAGGGTGACACCTGATAGATATTATCGTGAGTGGTAAAATTCCATATCGGGCTCCAAGTGGTAGTATCGGCTGAGTGGCGAGCTCTTACACG
>CAZZHH010000069.1:0-2646 GCA_964653595.1 uncultured Lentimicrobiaceae bacterium | reverse complement strand
CATTTACGGTAGACCAATCGATGAAAGTATTTACATCTTGAGAAACTGCGCCATTGGTTGGTGACACCTGATAGATATTATCGTGAGTGGTAAATTGAAAAGTAAGAGACCAATCGCTACTATCAGAGGCATTTTTAGCTCTTACAGACCAATAATATGTTGTCCCAAATAGTAGATTTGATGTATTCAAATAGGAGTTTGCCCCGGTTGAGATTGCAGAAGCGCCTATTAAACTTGAATTAGTGCTCAATTTATACTCATAAAATGTAGCTCCTGCGGAATTTCCCCAATCGAGATACACATTAACATCTTGAGCAGAGGCACCATGAGTTGGCGCTACTAAAGTTGGCACTGGAAGAATTGCAAACGATAAAAAACTCCATAAAACAAGGCCTAAAAGGAGTAAATAGTTTTTTCTCATAATTTATTTATTTGAAATTAGAATTAAACAATATTTTTTTTTAAAAGTTTGTTATAAACGAAGGGCATAATTGTACAAATAACAGACCAAATATAATTAAAAAACTAAACAGCTAAAAAAATATTCTATTAAAATAGCTGATATTCTCAGATAATTAACTATCTACAACAATTTGAATCTAATTTTTTACTTAACAAAAATAAATAAATTCTTACAAAAAGTTTTTAGATGCTAATAATTGCAATAGCGATCATAGATATAGCTAATCCAAAATAGTTGTAAGTATTCAACCGTTCTTTAAAGAAAACCAGTCCAGCTAATGCTGATAAGGCAACCACACCTACGTTGAAAACTGGAAAAAAAACGCTTGGAGAGAAAAAACCTTGGGCGTAGGTAAAAAAGTATACTGCCAAAAAGTTAATAACTCCAAGTATAATTCCACCGAGTAAATCCGGTTTTGTCACAATTGGTTTTCCTTTTTTCAAAGTAAACGGAAATGCGAGCAATCCAAGGAAAAATGAAATTCCAAAAAGAGTGGAAACAAATAATGCAGAATCGGTAGCAGATGAAATTTCATAAGCTCTTTTAGCGTATCCAAACATAGTGTCTGAGATACCTGCGCCAACGAAAATCAAAATTGGGATAAAGAGATATTTTTTTTCAATTTTATTGACGCTGGATGGTTTCATCATTAAATACAAAGACACGAGCACAAGGGCAAGTCCAACAATTTTCATGGTAGTGATATCGTCATCGAAGAAATAAAGGAGAGCGAAAACAGGGACAACTACGGACATTTTGCTAGACATTGCGGTCATAGTTACACTTAGCTTTTGAGAGCATATTGCAAAGAGATAAAACACAACTACAAACAACACCCCAATTACCACAGCAGTATAAATCCAAGGGGCGTTCACAATTTGATCTATTTTGGAGAATCCACCAAATATAAGCAATCCAGTTAAAGCTGCTATAAGATAATTAATTACAATAGCCGTAAAATTACCGACATTGTATTTTGTAAAGAGTTTAAACGTAATAAAAATCCCTACGTAAAAAAGGATTGCGATAAGTAACCAGATCATAAGAAATTATTTTTGATTAATGTAAGTATTAATAAAGTCGCCTCCAATATTTTTAGAGGATAGAGGGACACCCGATATTTGGGGGGCATGAAGCCCGTCTTTAAAGTATTTATTTCCTATCAGCACACGTGCTTCATCCCATAGATTTGCCACTAATAGAGATTGTAGCAAAAATTGACCACCCTCAATCAGTATCGATTGAATTTGTTTATCATATAGGACTTTCATAATAAAGGATAAGCGATTTTGAGATGGCATCAAAATTTGCTCTATCGCAGAGGAGAGATTTTCATAGATCTTATCAACAAAAAGAATGGTATTTACACTCCCATCAAAAACATGGGAATCTCGCGACAACAGGTGTTCTGTGTCAATAATCACTCTGATGGGTGATTTTCCGCTCCATTCTCTGACATTCAATTGTGGATTGTCGTTGGTTACGGTATGCGATCCTACCATAATTGCATCCTCTTCGGAGCGCCATTTGTGGACTAACACTTTCAGTTCATGGTTTGTAATCCAATTTGAAGTGTTATTTGCATTCCCTGTTCTATGAATATCTATAAATCCATCTTTTGTTTGAGCCCACTTCAGGACAATATACGGTCTTTTTCTCTCATGATAAGAAAAAAAACGACGATTTAGCCATCTACCCTCTTCTTCTAAAACAGAAGTGACAACTTGCACGCCGGCATTTTTTAACATTTCCACCCCTTTTCCAGCAACTTTTTCAAAAGTATCAACATTTGAAATCACCACTTTAGCAATCTTCTCATCGATTAATCGAAGGGCGCAGGGTGGTGTTTTTCCGTAATGAGCACATGGCTCTAAGTTAACATAGACGGTAGAAAAAGGCAGCAACGATTTGTTTTTCACTGAGTTAAGCGCATTCACTTCGGCGTGATTTTCACCATACTGTTGGTGGTACCCTTCCCCAATGATTACATCGTTGTGTACAATTACGCTTCCCACTAAAGGGTTAGGAGAAACACGTCCCAAACCTTTTGCTGCTAATTCAAAACACCGTTTTATATACTTATGATCGTCTAGGTTCATAAATGCAAAGGTACAAATAAATTATACTAAGGATTTGTCAATAAATAATATATTCAATATGTAATTTAATTTCATTATCTTTGC
>CAZZHH010000068.1:0-16842 GCA_964653595.1 uncultured Lentimicrobiaceae bacterium | reverse complement strand
CGATGATCCTCGAAAAATCAAAAAAATCAGAGATTTTTTATTTTTCGGGACTGTATCACTGTTCACTGTAACACTGTAACACTGATCACACCAAAAGCTTCGTGTTTTGATCATTTGCTTTCTAGTGGCGATTTTGGCACAAAAATGGGTTTGCTACGCACCCAATTTTTCGCCAAAATCGATTGTTAATTATGTTTGTAACCCCTCGCTTCGCAAGGGGTTACAAACATTCGACGCCTTCGGCGCCGGGGGAAATGCGAAGGTTTATAAATCTGCTAAAAATCAAAAAATCAAAAATTTTTATTTGTCGCAACTGTTAACTGTAAAACTGTTCATCCCGAAAAAAAGAAATTTTCAATTTCGTCTTTTTTCGATGATCCTCGAAAAATCAAAAAAATCAGAGATTTTTTATTTTTCGGGACTGTAACACTGTTCACTGTTCACTGTCCTCTGTTCACTGTTCCCATACCAAATCTACAAACACCGGCAGGTGGTCTGAATATCCGCCATTGTATTTGCTTCCGATAAAGGTTCGGTTATTTTTAACGCCAAGGAAAGTTTCGTCGGGCATCAACAAGAAATCGGCTCTATATACCACGGCGCCCTCTTTCGCAACTCTCAATCCTTTGTTGCGCGACATCAGCGGTTGTGAAACGATGATTTGATCTAAAACGCCCCAATGAGCTTGATATTTATGGCTACCCATTTTTCCGGCTTGATGAATAGGATACATAAGATTGATAAGGTCGAGCGAAGAGGTATTCTCTACAGAGGGTTTTGCTTTTAAATGTTCCACCAGACTGAAATCGGAGGGATAATCGTTTAAATCGCCCATGATTACGATATTTGCCAACGGATTAGTAAGATGAATGGAGTCCACTTGTTGGCGGACGATATCTGCAGTGCGGTTTCTCTTTTCGATGGTGGCGGCATAACCACCATATCTGGATGGCCAGTGGTTAACAAAGATATGAAGAGTGTCTTTAGTAGCAGCCACAATGCCTGTAACATAAAGGATATCACGTGTTTTGGAAGAAGGTTCGTTCTCGAAGGTCACCGGGATAGGTCGGCTGCTCAAGACTTTGAATTTTTGCGGACGGTAGATCAAGGCGACGTCAATTCCTCGATTGTCGGGGGAGTCGTAATGAACGATGCTGTATTTTGATTTTTTCAAGGGAGTGCTATAGATGAGGTCCTTTATCACCTTGATATTTTCCACTTCGCACATTCCCAATATCTCAGGAGCTTCCCATCCGCCAATAGTTGAAATCACTTTAGCCATGTTGTTGATTTTTCGAAAGTAACGTGATTTTGTCCACCTATTATCGCCATCGGGGGTGAAGGCATCGTCATTTTTCAGGGAATCATTTTCGATATCGTAGAGGTTCTCCATATTGTAAAACCCGATACGTATGCTGTTAGTTCGGGGAGCATCGTTGAAATTGGTCAGATAATCATATTGAAGTTTTTGTGCTATGACTGTTGAATCGATCTTTAAGGAATCGGTTTGGGCAAATCCCACTAGGCTGATGGAGATAAGAATGAAAGAATATATAAATTTCTTCATGAATCAATGTTTTAAGATTTCAAAAGTAATCAATTTTTAACTCTTTTCGATTGTTTTTGATTAAAAAAATGAGTGGAAAGAGATGGAATGAGCGAGCGAGGAGGTAACAAAGCAACAAAATAGCCAAGTAGTAGGGTAACGCAATGCGTAGCTCCTCTATAAAACCACGAGTAACCTCTGCGTTCTCCGTAGTTCGGTATTTCTTTGCGTATCTTTGCTTCTCCGCGCCATCTGCGTCCTCATTCCTTTAGAACCGCTTCGCGCTCTTTTCACTTATTCCTTTTCACGTTTCACGTGCTATTTCATCCGTGCAAATCATAAAAAATCCGCGCCCTCTGCGTTCCATTCCTTCAGCTAAGTTATGCGAACTGAGCACTAACCTTTTAAAACTTCTTATTGAATCTCAAACTTGATGTAGATATATTTTTGGATTTTAATATTCTGAACACTAATTTCGGTGCTTCTTGAACTAATTCTATCGAAATCTTCGCCATACTTAGCAGCAACACCACCAGTAATAGTATACATCTGTGAAAAATCCTTATTCCCTTCTCTTATTTCCATTGGTTTTCCAAGTTTTTCGTTGATAGCAGCTAGTAAATACTCCGCTTGAATTTTTGCATCTTTGATGGCTTTGATTTTGACTTCACGCTCTAGGCTATCCATTTTTGTGTGCGATATCTTATCAAGTCTGTAATTATCAATTACCGTTGATTTTTCAAATTCATCAAAAACAATTCCCATAGAGATGGCATCGGACAGCAAAAGAGAATACACTTTTTGAGTTACCCCAGATCTAGATGCAAAACTGATTTTTGAATAGGTAGACTGAGCCCTGTTTATAGTCAGTTTCGACATGGGGATGCCGCAAGCTTGAACAATCTTTTTCAATGTGTCTTCTTGTGCATCAATACTTAAACTTTTCTTTTCCCTCAAGGTGATCGAAATGTAGAGCATATCGGGCGTTACTTCTATACTGTTGGTGCCAACCACTTCGATGTATGGTTTTTCATTAGTTGCATTTGATGTTGCCGTTTGAGCGTTGCAATAAAAGAAGAATGTCATTAATAATGCAACGAATGCGATTGTTTTTCTCATCATGTTCTGTTTTTGTAAATTTTGTTATAGATTAATCACCAACCCATCATATCCCAACTGCATGTTCTCGGGCAAGGTTGGATTCACCTTTTCATATTGACCCATGCTGTGGCTGATATGGGTGAAATAGACCCGTTTGGCCTTCAATTCAGTGGCTAACGCGATGGCCTCTTCCAAGTTGAAGTGGGAATAGTGTTTTTCGATCCGCAATGCGTTAACTATCAACACGTCCAGTCCCATAAGTTTGGCTTTTTCTTCATCCTCTATTTTGCTGACGTCGGTTAAGTAGGCGAAATTGCCGATTCGGAATCCCCACACAGGCATCTCCATGTGCCATGATTTGATGGGGATGATTGATATTTCGTTAATCTTAAAAGGAGTGTGGTCGAAGTGATGCACCGTAATTTGCGGAACTCCAGGGTATTTCTCTTCCGTGAATGCGTATGAAAAATCTGATTTGACCACTGAGGCGGTGAATTCATCCGCATAGACATCCATGTGTTGGTTTTGGATGAAGTTGAAAGCCCTCACGTCGTCCAAACCACCCACATGATCTTTGTGAGAGTGGGTGAGCAGGATGGCGTCGAGTTTCATCACTTTTTCGCGCAACATCTGTTGGCGGAAATCGGGACCGGCATCGATGACCATCGTGGAATCATCCATCTCAATTAAAATAGAGGATCGTAGCCGTTGGTCACGGGAGTCGGCGCTTTTGCACACAACACATTGGCAGGTGATTACGGGAACCCCTTGCGATGTGCCTGTACCTAAAAACACCACCCTCATCTTCGATTATTTGGGGTTAGAAGGCATTAGGTTAGGTGCATTTTCGGCTTTAAACTGAGCAAATGGCTTTGTTAGATAGACATTTTCATTAAAAAAGCGGAGCACGAGCATAAAATCATCCTTTTTGAAATACCCAGGCACGATGGAGATAGTCTTGTTATTCTCATCGGTAAAAGCGTAACTCGGATAGGACATTTGTCCTTGAAGTAACTTAATTGCCAGATCGTGAGCCGACCGATTTGCATTAGGTCGTTGGTTGATATATGTAATAGAGTCGATGGTAACCGAATCTTTCATTTCTGCATCCATCTTAACAGCCCAAAAATGTTTATTTACGTAGTCCACGATGGCGCTATCGGCAAAAGTAGTAGCATCCATTCGAGTACACCAACCACACCAGGAGGTAAATACGTCGGTTATGATTTTTCTTTTATTCCCTTTTTTATTCAACTCAAGAGCCTCTTTAAAAGATATCCATTTAATTTTTGGAGCCGATTGAGCAAGGAGAGTCATACTATGGGCAGAAATAAGGATAAAAGCAATAACAGCAATTTTTTTCATCTATGATAATTTTAAATTAAAAAATGGAAGAACCAAATAATAAAAAGCATGCCAAAAATCTGGTTTAGTCCACCTCGATAACCAAATATTTGGTCAAATTCCAAAAACGTTTGTAATCTTTAATGGAGATAGAGCGTACCACTTTCCCTTCCTGAATCAGCTGATAGCTATTAGATGGGTGACTAGATAACACTTTAGCATTTTTGGAAGCGATGGTAATTTCGGTTACTTTTCGGATGTCAATTTTAGTAAAATAGTCATCGGTAAGTTCTTTAGACACTTTCGAGCTTTTACCAATTCCAATAACCCCCCCTTCGCGAGTGATTACTTTTTTGGCAAGCAATTCTTTTGAAGTTCCAATTACGTACCAGGCGGCATTCAACTCCTCGGTTTGTTGGTTTATCACCTCTGTTTTCTGATTGCTCTCTTGAGAAATGGTTACTACCGTAGCATTCAACTCCGCAACGGTAAAGTTAAGTTTTTCCAATTTATCTTTCAGTTCTATTATTTCAGCATCTTTTTCGGCAATTTGTTTTTCCAATTTTGCAATCACCTCTTCGAAATGCTTAATCTTCATATTCGATTTTTTCAATTGCGCTCTTAGCGAAGCAATGGTTTGTTTGTTTTTTTCCAATAGGTCGTTTATCAACTGAATATCGGCAGTAATGCGTTCTCTAACGTCGGGAGCTACTTCAGAAGTTCCGTTACCAGATGAGTTAGCAACCAACATCTGTTTGGCACGAATCTCGGCTAAATTAGATTCTATGTTGTCAAAAGATTTAAACATATCATCTACGGTAGCATCTCTTTTGGTTAGCTCCGATTGAAGTTTAGTATTCTCTTCTTTTAACTTTTTCAACTCATCATTAGAGGTACATGAAGAAAAAAAGGACAATAAAAATGCCATCATGGTAAGAAATAAAACTCTTTTCATATTTTTTATGTTTTAAGATGTTATGTAAAAACGATCATTCATGAAATTTTAAAAACTAATTTGAAATTATAATAATAGTTACTGAATCGTAATGGTAATATTATCGTAAATTTCGTAATTTAACAGGCCATATAGATCCCCTTGGTTAAGACCAATTTCTAAGTATCCATCGGAGTTGAACAAAGCCACCGGCTCCGATTTATCGACATCTTCGTAAGAACTAGAGATGTTGCTAATTTTATATCCAATTTGTAAGTTGATTTCAAATTTTTTACCCTTACAAAAACTTCGGAAGAGCTCTTCCGAAATATTAGTAACCACATTTCCGTAATTGTCTTTATAAACGATGGTTCCATTGATTTTCGTATCGCTAGCTTGAGGAGCAAACCACGAAGTAGCGTACAAACTATTCAGTGGAGTTCCCAAATCGCTCATAGGTAAGCCCTTCACGAGATGAACAGCCACTTTTGCAAATAGATCTCTCTCCGAAAAAGTAAACTTATAAGAATCTAGAGGAATCGATAACTCCACAATTTGCTGGGGCGAATCCTTATCTACGATCAACGCTGGAATTCCATTATCGGCACCAACAAAAAAATGATTTTTATACTTCAACACAATATGTTTGTACTCTTTAGATTCGGTAGTATTTACCCCAATGAGGTGTACGGTACCTTCTGGAAAATTGGCAAAAACATTCTTGATGAGATATGCCGCCATCTGACGATTGAAAGGCTCTACGTTGTGAGAAACATCTACAAGGGTAACTTCTGGCATCAACGATAAAATATGCCCTTTCACAGCCGCTGCCGTGTAATCGGTATTCCCCCAGTCGCTTGTAAGTGTAATAATTGGCATCTCTAAAATCTTGTTTTTTTGCAAAAATAACGATTTACTCCTTATATAAGTTAAGATTAACGTAATTTGTTTGAATTTATTTTTTTTAAAGAGATAGGAGTTATGAGATATGAGATATGAGATATGAATGATGAGTTAGCTGTTAACTGTTTTCCCCGAAAAAATTCGGCATTCACCGTATAAATTACAACATAATAAGTAAATAGGAGAAATTTGTTGCTAAATAAAGAGAGATCAAACCAATTTATTTGCAATATTTTTGTTAAACTCAAAATAAATTACACACTGGAAACATTTTTTGTGTAATTTTGTTTCCTGAGTTTTCAAACAAACAGACAATGGAAGAATTACTAGAAAAAATTACTGCATTATTTCTCCGGTATGGGGTTAAAAGTGTCACCATGGATGACATTTCGAGGGAATTGGGGATATCGAAAAAGACCCTTTACTTGCATTTTACCGACAAAAAAGATGTCGTATTAAAATCGGTGGATTTCAGTTTAACGCATCAAAAGTGTAAAATTGATGAGCTATCGAATGAAATGTACGAAAATGCAATAGATGTATTAATGAAAGTCAGTCAACAACTTATTATTACGCAGAGCAAGGTGAACCAAAATGTGAATTACGATTTACAGAAATATTATCCAGAGGCATGGGAGAAGACCCGTCAATCTCGTCAAGATCATGTATTTAAGAGTGTAAAAGAGAACATTTTGAGAGGCATAGAGGAGGGAATATACCGCGACGATTTCGAAATAGATGTAATCTGTCATTTATATGTTTCTCATCTAGAAAATTCACATTCGGAGTTAATAAGCAAAATGGAAATTCCCTTCGATCTTTTGCTAAAAACCCTTTTCATGTATCACATACGAGGGATAGCAAGCTCGAAAGGGATAGCATATTTAGAACAAAAAATCAACAATCAAAATAACAATTAAATAAAAAAATGAAACATCGTTTTTTAACCGTAGTGGCTTTACACGCATTGTTATGGGTAGGGAGTAGCACCTTTGCACAGGAAAACTCATCCACCAAAACATTTTCGCTAAAAGAGGCACAAGAGTATGCTGCAAAAAATAGTTATGCAGTTAAAAATTCCACCATCGATTTAAGGATAGCAAAAAAGAAGATATGGGAAACTACCGCCATGGGATTACCGCAGGTGTCGGCACAAATCCAATATCAGGACATGCTAGACATCCCCACTACCCTATTACCCGATTTTATTAGCCCCTCCATTTACGGGGTGTTGATGAAAGAGGGAGTTGTAGACCGATTTGGTCGTCCGATTACCATGCCTTCGGGGAGTAGTGCTACTTTTCCTGCAAAATTTGGCACGCAACACAATGCGTCCATCGGAGGGACTGTATCTCAATTAATTTTCAGTG
This sequence comes from uncultured Lentimicrobiaceae bacterium, assembly GCA_964653595.1. Classification (GTDB taxonomy): domain Bacteria; phylum Bacteroidota; class Bacteroidia; order Bacteroidales; family WCHB1-69; genus JBAXTE01. The sequence continues at coordinate 9,644 of CAZZHH010000068.1, read as the reverse complement.
GTCAGTACATTGTTGGCTTGCAGGCATCGAAGGTTTTTTATCAGATGTCGGAAGAGGGACATCAAAAAGCGCAATTAGATGCTAGATACAATGTTTCCACCTCTTATTATCTAGTTTTGGTATTGCAACAGAACAAAGAAATTTTACAAAAAAGTTTGACTACTTTACAAAAAACCGTTTTCGAGGCAGAGCAAAGCAACAAACAAGGATTTATTGAAGATATTACAGTTGATCAAATGAAAATCAACTTAATTACCCTCGAAAATGCAATTACTTCGATAGAAGGACAAGTACAAACCTCGCTAAATCTGTTGAAATTTCAAATGGGAATCGACCTGAATGAGCAGTTATCCCTCTCTGATAATTTAGAATCATTTGTCAACGAAGCTCTATTACAGCCCACCAATAGTGTGAATTTAGATCTCAACAGAATGATTGACTACAAAATCATTCAAACACAAATGAAACTACAGAAGTTGAACCTTCGGAGAGAACAATCCAATTACTTGCCCACAATTGCTGGATTTTATACCTATCAACAAAAAGCCATGCGCCAAGAGTTTGATATTTTCGAAAAGGGGAAAGATTGGTATCCCACCTCCATCATTGGTATCAACATCGACATTCCGATATTTTCGAGTGGCTCGAGACTCATGAAGGTGCAACAGGCAAAACTCAACTTTCAGAAAATGGAAATTGCACAACAACAGGTATCCGAAGCATTAAAATTAGAAGCATTCCAAGCAAGTTCTAACTTCAACACTGCTTATGAAAAATTCAACAAAGAAAAAACAAGCAAAGAATTGGCTTCCAAAGTATACCAAACTACCCTTACAAAATACAACAACGGAGTTGCAAGTAGTATTGAACTCACCCAATCGTATAGTCAGTATCTTACCAGTGAATCAAACTATCACATGGCCTTGATGGAGATGCTTACCGCAAAATTAAAATTAGACAAATCGACCGGAAAATTATAAATATAAAAAAATCAAGAATATATAAAAATGAAAAAGATAACCTTCATACTAGTAGCAGTAACCATGCTTGCCTCCTGCGGCGGTGGTGACAACAAAGCAAAATTAGAACGCTTAAAAAAACAAAAAGCGGAAATAGAGATGGAAATTAAGAAATTAGAACTTGCATTGGCAGGTTCAGACAGTTCTAAAACATCCGCAAAAATGGTATCTATTACCGAAGTAATTCCTACCGAATTCAACCACTATATTGAATTGCAAGGCAAAGTAGATGGTGAGGAGAATGTAATCGCTACCAGTAAAGGCGCCGGCGTTATTACCAACATATTTGTTAGAGAAGGCCAAGCCGTAAAAAAAGGACAAATACTTGCAGAGTTAGACATGCAAGTACTTAAACAAACGGCATCCGAATTAAGATCTCAATTAGATTTTGCTACCAACTTATACCAAAAACAAAAAGCTTTGTGGGATCAAAAAATTGGATCCGAAGTACAGTACTTATCAGCCAAGAATCAAAAAGAGAGTTTAGAAAACAGAATGGCAACGCTAAACGATCAAATCGACTTAATGAGAATAAAATCGCCTATCAACGGCACCATAGAAGAGATTCCAGTAAAAATTGGTCAGTCGATAGCACCAGGGATGATTGCTTTTAGGGTAGTTAATTTTTCACAAGTAAAAGTTCTCACCGATGTATCCGAAACTTATGCCTCAAAGGTTAGAAGTGGAGACGAAGCGGTAGTAGCCTTTCCCGATTTCGACCAAGAGATAAAAGCGAAAGTTACCTTTGCCAGTAGATTCATCAATCCAACCAATCGTAGTTTCCAAGTGGAGATTCGTTTAAACCCTGGCAAGATGGAATTTAGAGCCAACATGATTGCAGTGGTAAAAATCAACGATTATGTTGCAAAAGAGGCAGTGGTTGTCCCTATCAATGTGATACAAAAAGGGCTGTCGGAAGATTATGTCCTAGTAGCTGTTAACAAAGGAAAACAGTGGGTTGCAGAGAGAAAAAAAGTGGTTGTTGGACAAATATACAACGGAATGGCGGAAGTAAAAAGCGGAATCTCTTTTGGTGACAATATCATCACTGCTGGTTTTCAAAACATCAACGATGGCGATGTGATCACCATTAGCAAATAATGGTTTTTAAAACACAAAATATAATCTATAAAGATGAAACAATATAATCAAAAAATAAAAGAGTTCTTTGCTACAAGTTGGGCTATCGACAACAAAACCAGCGTATATGTAATGATGGCTTTGATTATTGTAGTTGGTTTAATGAGCTACTCACGAATTCCTAAAGAGCAATTTCCAGATATCGTAATACCCACCATCCTTGTGAGCACTCCTTATCCAGGCACATCGCCTACCGACATGGAGAATTTAGTAACTCGCCCGATAGAAAAAGAGGCCAAAGGGTTGTCGGGGGTTAAGAAAATCACGAGCAATTCGTTACAAGATTTTTCTACCGTGGTAGTAGAATTCAATACCGATGTATCAGTAGAAGAAGCCAAGCAGAGAGTAAAAGACGCGGTGGACAAAGCTAAAATGAAGTTGCCCAACAACTTACCTACAGCTCCTAACGTAATGCAAATCGATTTCTCTGAAATTCCAATTATGTACATTCAAATATCTGGAAACTACGACTTAAATAGGCTTAAGAGTTTTGCTGAAGACATACAGGACAGAATCGAACAGCTTAAAGAGATTACCCGAGCCGACATCATCGGTGCACTGGAACGAGAAATACAGATTGATGTAGACATGTACAAAATGCAAGCCGCAGGAGTATCCTTAAGCGATATAGAGCGTGCTGTAGCATACGAAAACATGACCATATCGGCTGGTAATATTTCGGTACAAGGGATGAAACGTACGGTACGTATAGTTGGTCAATTTCCATCTGCCGACGAACTAAATGTAATCACCCTAAAATCAGCTACTGGAGGCATTGTTTACCTGAGAGATATAGCAACCATCCAAGACGGGGTGAAGGAACAAGAGAGTTACTCCAGATTAGATGGCTCGAATGTGATTACCCTTAGTATTATCAAAAGAACGGGAGAAAATCTGCTTAATGCCTCCGACAAAATCAAAGAGATTGTAAACAAGGATTTGGTGGAGACATTGCCAAAGGATTTAAAATTAACCATCACAGGCGACATGTCTCGATTTACCAGAAACACCTTAGACGAGTTAATCAACACCATCATCCTTGGGTTTCTCCTTGTGACCTTAGTGTTGATGTTTTTTATGGGACTTAAAAATGCATTTTTTGTAGGGTTATCGGTTCCACTTTCGATGTGTGTTGCCTTTATGGTGATGCCAGTGATGGGCTTTTCGCTGAATATGATTGTGATGTTTGGTTTTATATTTGCCCTTGGGATTGTAGTAGATGATGCCATTGTGGTAATCGAAAACACCCATCGGCTTCACAAACGGATTCCTGACATTAAAATGGCGGCAAAAATGGCTGCGGGAGAAGTTTTCAAACCCATTCTCTCTGGCACACTTACCACATTAGCACCATTTTTCCCATTGGCTTTTTGGCCAGGTATGATAGGTAAATTTATGTATTATATGCCTGTTACGCTTATCATCACCCTTTTTGCATCGCTCTTTGTCGCTTACATCATGAATCCAGTGTTTGCAGTGGACTTTATGGCAACCGATGATCATGTAGTGTATGATAAAAAGCGCAAAAAAATGTTGCTACGCAACACTGTAATAATGCTTATCGTTGCATTACTCTGTTACTTTGGATCCTTGATTCCACATTTCTCCTCCTTCTTTGTCACCATGGGTAATATTGTGTTGATATTTGCGATCTTATATGCATTTCACAACTTTGTTGGAACTCACCTTATACACAAGTTTCAAGATGTACAATGGCCTAAGGTGACACATGCTTACGAACGCTTGTTAAAAAGAGTTTTGAAAGGAAAAAACCCTACAAAATTGTTAGTTGCAACTATTGTTTTGTTCTTCTTAACGTTTATCTTATTTGGTATCAAAAGTCCCAAAGTTCTTTTCTTCCCCGACAATGAGCCAAACAGCATCAATGTGCTGATACGTATGCCTGTGGGCACCGACCAACACGTTACCGACTCTATTACAAAAGTCATCGAAAAAAGAGTGGTACAAGCTATTGGAAAAGACAGTGTAATCGTAGAGTCTATTATTGCAAACGTAGCCATTGGCGCCGATGACGGCATGAGTTTCGAACGTACTACCCAATCGCATAAAGGAAAAGTAACCATCAACTTTGTAGAACACCACAAAAGAGGAGGTTTAAACACCAATGACTTCATGATTGAAATCAGAAATAAATTGGAAAAAATTCCCGGTGCCGAAATATCCGTGATGAAAAACAAAAACGGTCCACCTACTGGTAAACCTATCAACATAGAGATGAGCGGTGAAAACATGGACGACTTAATTGCAGACGCTAGCAAATTTAAAAAGCACCTCGACTCTTTGCAAATACCTGGCATAGAAGAACTTCGCACCGACTTTGAATCAAATAAACCAGAAATTATTGTGGAGTTAGATCGTGAACGAGCAACCAGAGAAGGGCTGAGTACAGGCCAAATTGGATTAGAGCTTCGTACCGCAATATTTGGCAAGGACATAAGCAAATTTAAACAAAACGAAGATGAGTATCCAATCCAACTTCGATACTCAACAGACCAACGCGAAAGTATCGACAACTTGATGAACCTCAAAATTTCGTATCGCGATATGGCCACAGGTCAATTCCGTCAAATACCGCTATCGGCAGTTGCTAAAATAAAATATTCAGACTCCTACGGTGGCATTAAGCGAAAAAACTTAAAAAGGGTAATTACCTTAAGTTCAGAGGTATTAAACGGTTATACTGCCAATGAAGTAAATAAAAACATTTCGCAAGTAGCAGCTTCATTCCCTTTGCATGATGGAGTAAGAATCGACTTAACTGGTGAAAAAGAGAATCAGAAAGAGACCATGGGATTCTTAGGACTGGCAATGGTGATTGCTATTGGATTGATATTCTTTATCTTAATAGCACAGTTTAATTCCATTAGCAAAACACTCATCATCTTAAGCGAAGTATTCTTTAGCGTAATTGGGGTTCTGTTAGGAATCATCATTTTCAACATGTCGGTGTCGGTGATTATGACCGGTTTGGGTATTGTTGCGCTGGGAGGTATTGTAGTACGAAACGGTATTCTGATTGTAGAGTTTATCGACGAGTTAAAGGAACGTGGACTAAAAACCAAAGATGCAATTTTGGAAGCCGGCAAAACTAGAATTACCCCTGTATTGCTAACAGCTACGGCAACGATCTTAGGATTGATACCACTGGCGGTGGGAATGAACATCAATTTCACCACACTTTTCACCTCTTTAGATCCTCAAATACGATTTGGTGGCGACAATGTAACCTTCTGGTCAAACTTATCGTGGACAATAGTGTTTGGACTCTCCTTCGCTTCCTTCTTAACCCTAATTTTAGTACCAGCAATGTACTTGATTGCTTACAAAATGAAGGTACGTGTAAAAAGAATAAAATCGAACAAAAAATACAGAAAAGCTCTTTTAGAAAACTAAGTTAAATTTTTAAATTTAGAAAAACATCCTTGTTCGCAGGGGTGTTTTTTTTTGTTAAATAGAAAAATTATAATAAAAAAAACACTAAATTTGTCAAATAAAATTTATGACAATGAAAGTAAAAGTATTTATATTAGCCCTAACAATTGTCTCTCTTATGAGTGCTTGTACCAAAAGCAAAGAGGAAAAGTTAGAAGGGAAATGGACAAAAATTGATGTAACAAACTACGGAAGTCCCAAGCCCACTACCATCTGGGAATTTAAATCGGGAGAGTTAATCATCTCGCAAATACCCATAAACGGGGGCACAAGTATAGAGAAATCTAGAGCAAAATACGACATGGGATTCAATGGAGAGTTTTATACTCTTAACATCACCCAAAAAGTTTCGGGAGAAGATTTATACTGGATAATGGCAGAAGGAAAAATCAAACAGCTGAATAAAAACTATTTTAAGTGGTTCAATAAAAACGGATTCTACGGAGAGTTTGTCCGCGCTGAATAGAGAGTGTTCGCAAGAAAACGCCAACTTTTTCGTTTTTCTTGCAACGAATTCAGGTTATTTACACCAGTAAACGCCCTAAATTCGTTGCGGCGACTGCCTCAAATTTGACGTTTTATTATCAAACACTAGTTTTCTTAAAAGTGCTAAATAATAGGGATAATGGAATGGGGATAACACTGATGAATTTGATTTTCATTGATCCTGTGAGTTATTTGTTTTGAAAAAAATGTCATCAACGCTTCAATTGATATATTACATAATAAACCTGCCTTTTGGAGGTCTTTATAGACTTTCGACTTTATAGACTTTCGACTTTATAGACTTATCTTATGAGTAAAACGAAAACAGCTTATTTTTGTTCCAACTGTGGCGCTCAGTCTGCCAAATGGAATGGTCAATGCACGGCATGTGGCCAGTGGAACACCTTACAAGAGGAGGTAATTCATAAAAGTCCTCAAAAAACGGGTTCATCCCTGTCAAATTCTCAGATACGGAAACCACAACAACTAAGCTCTATCCTCTCCGATGGGAATATCCGCATCGATTTACAAAATCAAGAATTTAACCGAGTCCTTGGAGGCGGATTAGTACCTGGCTCGCTTATTTTACTTGGTGGCGAACCTGGAATTGGGAAATCTACGCTCCTACTACAAGTTGCCCTAAGACTCAAAAACACAATAATCCTCTACATTTCGGGAGAAGAGAGCAGTCAGCAGTTAAAGTTGCGTGCCGACAGGATGGGAGAATTGAACGACAATCTCTATATTTTAACCGAGACGGTGATTCAAAATATCATCCCAGCCATCGAAGAACTCAACCCAGGAATAATCATCGTAGATTCTATCCAAACGCTAACTACTCAAATTATTGAATCGTCGGCGGGTAGTATTTCACAAATTAGAGAGACCACCAACGAGTTGCAACAAGTTGCGAAAGCCACTAATATTCCAATTTTCATAGTGGGTCACATCACAAAAGATGGAGCCATAGCAGGCCCCAAAATCTTAGAACATATCGTAGATACGGTTTTGCAGTTTGAAGGCGATCGGAACTATGGCTACCGAATTGTGCGTTCAGTAAAAAACCGCTTTGGTTCGACCTCTGAATTAGGGATTTTTGAAATGACTTCCACAGGATTGAGAGAGGTTACTAATCCTTCGGAAATCCTAATCTCTCAAAGAGATGATTCCATTTCTGGAGTTGCTATTGCAGCCACGATCGAAGGTCTTCGGCCGCTGTTGATTGAAACTCAGGCGTTAGTGAGCAGCGCCGTGTACGGAACTCCGCAACGCTCGGCCACCGGTTTCGATTTAAGAAGGTTGAACATGCTGTTGGCCGTACTCGAAAAACGTTGTGGTTTCAAGTTGGGGACCAAAGATGTGTTTCTGAACATCGCTGGTGGCATTCGTGTGGACGACCCAGCCAATGATTTATCCATTATTGCGGCCATTCTATCATCGGGAGAAGATATTTCTATTGATTCCAAAGATTGCTTTGCCGCCGAAGTGGGCCTTTCTGGAGAAATAAGACCCGTTGTACGCATCGATCAGCGAATTGCCGAAGCGGATAAAATGGGATTTAAACGCATTTTTATCTCCCGTTACAACATGAAAGGATTGGAAACCGACAAGTTTAAAATCAAAATAATCCCATTGGGAAAAATCGAAGATATGATTCCGGAGTTGTTCGGGTAATCCTATAAAAATAAAGAAGCTAGGATTTTACTCTTTTATCACTTTTCTTGTGATGTACTTCTGGTGATCCGCAGAAAAAATTCTCAAAAAGTAAATTCCATTAGATAACGAAGATATATCTATGCTATTTGAGTTAACTTCTCCAGACATCGACAAAGTACCCTGCATATTAAAAACAGAAAAAGTAGCTGGAGAGTGATTTGCTAAATTCAAATGTATTACTCCAGACGTAGGATTTGGATAGAGTAAAAATTCATCTAAAGCAGATTCAGCAACCCCTTTATAGCCAAAAACTACATTCTTACAATAGTTATCATTAGCTACATTCAGATCGGTTTTGGAATTGGGATGACTTGTATAGATGCAGATGTTTTTTTGGATAATGCTGTCGTAAAAAGATTCCAAACTACTGTGTACGAGGCCTATTGGCACCCACATAGAATCACCTGGGGCAATATTCAAATGATCAAATTCACGGTTAAAGACAGAACTATTGCACACAACCCCATAACCAATAAAATGACTTATATGGCAACTGTTTAAAGGGTTAGTGCCATAATTTTTAATGAGCACTTCCGCTTCAAGGGTTACCCGAAAGACGTTCTGAAAATCCTGATAAACAGTTGCATCCACAGAGATTACATTCAATCCAACGATCCCTATATCGGTAGTGTTTACAAATTCGTTTTGATTTGACAGGATGGAAAAATCGAGATAACGCACAGCAGTGTATAATGTTAGGCGAAAATCGATAGCAGCAGTAAAGTGTATTAAATTAAAATCCTTATGTACATTATTGGCAAGCGTTATAGGAATTGAAAAAATCTTTAAGCGTTGTAAATGCTTATCTAGTTGGATAATGTCCTGCGAAAAATGTCCATTGCTAACAAAGAAAATATTCCCATCCATGATTTTTAAATGAGAGTAGTTGTTAAATCCACTAACAGAAGCTCTATGAATAAATTGAAAAGATGTATCCAACATATAAATACTATCTTGGGTAAGGAGATACAAAGTGTCACTCAACGATTTCACACCCTGAATGTTGGAGTTAAAAACCAACGAATCGACAATAGTGCCGCTAGCATCAAACCACCACAAACAATCTGCTTTAAACCCCACTTTATCTATCCCCGAAAAATGCTCAATTCCAGTAATTCCCTTTCGATTTATTTTCAAACTATCTTCTGTAGCACCGTTGCTACCGAGGGTAGTGATGTACGAGCCACTTGAATCCACCGAGTTCACAACTAAGGTATTGGTTGAAGTCAATGACAGTCCATAAAGATGCATTTCCCCACAAATTCGGTCAGTCCAAATTCGGCTCCAGATTACATTTCCATCCAAATCGTATTTTTGGATATACCAAAACCAATCACTGGCAACATCGCACGATGGCATGCCAAATCCAAGAACATAAACACCACCTTCCTCAGATGCCAATACTTCGTGCACGATGTTTGTTTCGGCAAAACGAGGAGTTATTGGTTTATTCCAAATAATATTTCCAAGGGTATCAATCTTACAAAGTTGACTGTTTGAAACAAAACTCCCAGACGTATTCTGATGCTTCACAAAATAAGTATATTCATTAGCGCAAACTACACCCTGAGAATATTGGTTATAGTTGTCATTAAAACCAAGTTCAACATTAAGTCCTTGACCGAATCCTATAAAACTGATAAGAATAAAAAAAACAATTAGTGAATTTTTCATGGGATTAAATTTTAATGATAACACTCAACATAAAATTTTCCATTTGAGGAATTTTGAATATTTGTTACTACAAAATTAGGTAATAAATTCAAAAAACAATAAATTAAATCACTATTGTCCGATAAAAATTCAAATTGGGTGTTTAGATTTTGTAAA
>CAZZHH010000067.1:0-16943 GCA_964653595.1 uncultured Lentimicrobiaceae bacterium | reverse complement strand
CAGATAATATAACCCATGAGCAATTAATATGTAGCTAAGCGTTGACCTCTATTAATCTTAATTACTTGAATCTGGGAATTTTATATTTTGAATCACTTTTAACCCATTTTTTGAGTTGTTAATTGCAAAAAAAAGAAATTGTTTATTTGAAAGACACTTATTTGATAAGTTGATACCCTTCTGTGGCAGATTTGTCATTTGGCTTGATTAACAAACACTTTGAAAAGAGAACTTTCGACTCCCTAAATTTACCCAAAAAATAGCTGTTCCAGGCATACATTAAGATTGAATCATAGTCGAAAGGATATAGGTTTGCGCATATTTCAAAATGTTTTTGTGCTTTAGCATACTCTTTTGTGTTGTAATAAATTAGCCCTAAATTGTAATTTGCTTTTGTGTTTTTATCATCAATTTTTAGAATTTCAAGATATTGAACTTTTACATCTTCCCAGTTTCCTAACAACGAAGCAGGTATCACATACCCAAAACGGGCTTCGATAGAAAATGGATTTATTTTTATTGCTTTAGCATAGTAATTAAGAGATGATGTTTGCTGCCCGATTAAATAATTTAACCACCCCAATCGCATATTCATTTCATATGAATTTTCGTCGTAAATATCTTTGATTGTGTTTATTGCATCTAGATATTTTGCAGCTTTTTCTAATTTGTAACTAGTGTCAAAAGCAGTAATTTGAGACTGTAATTGTCCATTAATTTGTCCATAAGATACCTTGCTGAAAAAAATTATCAGACATAAAATAATTGATTTTTTTAAAATTTCCATAATAGTCCTCCTGTAATTGTATGTTTGTTAAATGAAAACTCACTGTTTATAGTTTCGTTGTAAATATTAGTTGCTTCTATTATTCCTTTTAAAGAGGAATATTGATAGCGTATAGTTAAAGTAACTTTTTTAAACAAAAAGAAGAGCGTAGTATTGCTCATGAAGTTATACTTGTTTGGTGAATTGAAAAAGATAAATCCGGAGCCAATATGGCTATTTTGAATGTTTCCGCTGTATAAAGTAGTTTCTGCCCAAATGTTTTTTAATATTTTTCCTCCAATTTTTCCAGTCAAATAATAGTTGATAGAATTGTTTCCTTTTTTGGCAGCCATGTCTTTTTTGCCATTTAAAAAAGTAATATTGGAACCAAAATATATTTTTTTATTGGATAATGGATACCAAATTAACCCTGCAATAAGTTGAAGACGATTCTTGTTGTTCATTTTGTTTTTAGAAAATTCTAATCCAATTTCTACATTTTTTACTTGTTTAAAAACACCTCCTCCAAGGATGTAATCTTTAAAAACAATAGTTGAATCTCCGGAATAGGAGAAATTTGACAGGTTGGTTTTGGTGGTTATTGAGTGGAAATATGGATGGAAAGTGAATCCATTAGAGATTCTAATTTTCGAATTAAAATATAGTTGTTGTTGATTTATAGGTACTTCTGTTTTTGTTTCTTTGATAAAAGTGGGATGTGTAAATTTTTGATAAGTGTAGTTTGTATAAGAAGATGAAAGGTTGCTGTATCCATAAAAAATAGATAGCCAAGGTGTAATTTGATTTGTCAAACCTAAAAAACCATATTGTAGACTATTAATTTTGTTAGAAGTTTCTTTTGTGATAGGACTTTTTTTAGGAATAGCAACAGGAGTATAGCTCCCTTCTGAGGTAGCCCCTAGTTCTAAATAAAGGCTGCTAAAAAACGGAGTTTTTTTATATAATTCTGATTTTCGAAGAGAGTCAGAAAGCTTCATTCCAGTAACTTCTGCGTCTAAATCCCTGCCAATATATTTGTACGATAAGTAAAGAAAACTGTTTGTGTACTCGTCCTGTGGATTCATTTTCTGAGCCTTTTCTAGGTGTATTATTGCTTTGCTGTATTTTTCTTGGTAGTAGTATGCAATCCCAATTCGCAAGCGAAGATAAAAATAGTCTATGTTGTTATCAATGCCCTGTTGTCCGATATAGATAAGGGAGTCCCATTGCGATGCAAAATACAATTGCGACGTTTTTGTCTCAATGTAAGGATAATCTATCGTTTCCTGAGCCTTAGTTAAATTACAAAGAAAGAAAAAAAGAGATAAGAAAAAAGTTATTTTAATGTTTGTCATATTGTACGTTGTGAAAAAATCTGTTTTAATAAAACACTACTTTTATTTGTGGAGAAACCTATCGATTCAATTCCTCTATTTGAAAATTCTAAATTGAATTTTCTTGTTTTAAAATCAAAATTGTAAATACCCACGGCTATTTTTGAATCTATAAGTACACAATTTTTGCTAAAATCTTCAGTCTTCTTAACGTAGGTGGCTGAATATTTTGTTTTTAAAAAGATGTAAAATGGTGCCAAAAAATCTTGAAAAAATAAAAGTATTTTGTTGTTTACAAGAGTAATAGGGAGTGTGTCTTTTATAACCATTTGGGAATAATAACCAGTAGAAATTCGGTATAATGAGAGGAAAAACTGGAACAGATCGCTCTTTTTATTGCCATAAAACTTTGTAAACATAAATACTTTCCCATCCGTGTAATAATATGCGGAAGATTTTGTTTCGGAACAATATAAATAGGTTTGGTTGTAATAATCAACAAGAACTTCCCATTCAATGGATTTCAAAACGGTATTATTTTTTACATCAATTTTTTCAAAAGATAGTTTTTGCCCAGGTGTGAACTTAAGTCCATTTTCTATGGAAGAGGTAGGTGTAATGTTCGAAATTCGATCTCCGTTTTTAGGTATATCATAGAAATGAATTTTATATTCGTTTTCATTGTGTTCGATATAATGTACAATCGGAAAGTTGATTGTTTTCGATCCAATGAACGGAAGTTGCTGTAGTTGAAAATGAATATGAGGTTTAGGGGAACGGCCAGAATTACCACAATGAGCAATGATGTCGCCTCGTTTTACATAATCTCCTATAAATACTTTAAAGCTATCTCGTTTAAGGTGGCTGATATTGCTATAAAGACCTTCTCCATGTTTGATAATTATGGTGTTCCCCCAATTGTGTTCTAAATCCACGTTGCCAATTGGATTATCATCAATAGCATTTATAATGTTTTCAACCCACCCATCGCCAGGCGCATATACTGGCTTGTTATAGCAAAAATAGTTATTTTTGTCATACCCGCTACCGTAAAAAAAATCACCCTGATTATTTGAAATTTCAAAGTCCCATGCATGTTGCCAATCGTCTCGATGTGTGATGTCTCCGTTGTGAGCTTGTGTTACCGTCCATTCTCCTCTTACCGGTAATTCAATTGAGATATGTATCGATTTGCTAAATCGTTCTGCATAATTTTGTTGATTGTATAAATTTGTTTCTGGTTGATGATTTTGCTCATCAACTAAATGTAGTCGTTTAAAATTTTTAATACGAAATTTTAATATGTATAAAAACAGGATAACAACAATGTTAAATGGCAACGAATAAATTGCCAATTGATAAATCTGCAGAATGGAGGAAAGTGAAGCAATCAGAATAGCAATTAATGGCGTTAAAACAACAACCCATAGATATGAATACCTAGATGCAACCACAAAATAACCTCCAATGGCAATGGCTGTAAGAATAAAATTGAATCCTACAAAACTATTGCTAAGTTGATGGATATCTGCACCAATAAATGAGTAAAAGTAAAAGGCGGTATAAAAACTAATTAAGGATAATGATAAAGCAATTCGAGAATATATTAATAAGCCTATTGCAATTAGAACACCCGCTAAAACAGAGTATTGAAAAAAAATTGCTCCTAGTGATCGAAAGTATGTTATGAGAGATTTTTCTAATGGAATGTTTTCAAAAAAAGTATATAATTTTACAAGGGAATGTCCTCCAATATCATATAGCTCATTGTATATAAAAACACCTCTTTGACTAATTTCTAAATGCTCAAATTGGCGGGTAGCTAATAAGATTATCCACAACGAAAAAAGAAAAGGAAGGCTTAAAAAGGGGAGCCCATATTTTCCGATTATTCCCTGAAGAGCAACGGTAAGAAAAAGAGTAAGGAGCGATGCAACAATTAAAACAAAATAAAACTCAATGCTGGGAGAGTAGTAAACCCCTATTCCTAACCCGACTAAAAGAGAGTTAAAGCCATACAGACCTTGCTTGATATAAGATTTATTGAACCCCATAATCAGTGCAATAATGTTGGTTGTTACTACCGAAATTAAACCCGCTAATCCTCCCCAAAAATCGAAAAAGCTAACCATTAGTAAAATGATTGAAAAAACGAAATTGTTTGAGAAAAATATTTGAGAATAACTCAATAGTACACTCTTAATCGGAATGGATATTTGAGATATTAATAATTTTGTCTTTGATATCATGTACAAGCGATGTAATCGTTTTTTGTTTTGATTTTGTATATATTGAGCACCAATGAATTTTTGCTAAATGTACAATAAACTCAGTGATAAATATTACAACTCAAACTTCTTAAGATATTCTGGTACAATTTCTTTTTCTAAAAATGTATCTATAGATTCATTTTTGCAAATTTTATGCACTTTCCCTTTTGGGTCAATCATCACAATATTAGGTCTGAGGGTGATAAATTGCATCCATTGGGTCATATCATAAGCCCCAACGTTTTGAATTACCACATGATCCCCTTTGTTAAGTAAAGGCAAATCGGCATTTTCCCTAATGATGTCAATATTCATGCACAATGGCCCATAAACAACCGTGGGTTCGCTATAATGAGTAAATGGTTGAGCTGGTGTAATTTTATGATCGTACCAAAATGCTGTAAACATCAAGTTTACACCGGCATCGATAACAGTGGTTCTTTTCCCTAAAGAGTTTCTTTTGTTAGCAATTACGGTTGAAATCAAAAAACCAGCCTCGTCCACAAGCGCTCTTCCTGTTTCTAATACAAGAGTAGGAAGTTCATTATCTTTGAAATTAAAATTAATCAGGGTAGAGGTTATTGCATCTGCAAAATCTTCGATGGTTGGATTAATATCGTTTCCTGGCAAATAAGAGCCTTTTAACGTGTTACGTGAAGCAAAACCACCTCCTAAATCAATATATTTTAATCGATAATGGTATTTGTTGTCTACTTCAGAAAGTAGGGTTGCCAGTTTGTATGCAGCAATTGCATAAGCGCTTGGAGCGAGCATAAATGTTCCAATATGGCAATGCAGACCTAACAAATCCATCTTATTACCAGTCATAATCTTGTTAATGACATCCCATGCTTGACCATTTTCGTAATTAAATCCAAAACGATCCCACATTGGATAAATGCCAGTATCCATGTTTACGCGAATTGCTACTTTTGGACGTTTTTTTAACTTTTCTGATAAGTCAATTATCATATACAATTCGTCTAGGTGATCGATATGAATGAGGGATTCATTTTCAATTGCGCGACGAAGATCATCTTCCGATTTATCAGGACCGTTGAAAATGATTTTACTTCCTTCTACTCCGTTGTTTATCGCCTTGTCGTATTCAAACCCAGAAACTACTTCAGCCCAAGAACCTTCTTGGTGAAAAACATTACAAACGGCACTTAGGTAATTTGTTTTGTACGACCATGCAAATTGCACTTTAGGATATCGTGTTGTGAAAGCTCTTTTTGCTCTTTGATATGTGTCGCGAATTTTTTGTTCTGATACTACAAAAAGAGGAGATCCAAACTCATTAATTAAGTCTTTTACCGATACACCATCGATGTGAGTCATCGGATAATACTCTGTTTTTGTGCCAAATTTATTCGGCATTCCGGCTTCTAACTTTTGAATTACGGGGCGTTCATATCTTAATTTTCTCATTGTCTCTTATTTTATTGGTTGATTACAGTGAAATGTTTAGTCTCTTTGATTTAAAGTTCGCCAAAAGTGGCTATCTTCTGATATTCTTCAACATCTACAATCATATCCCATGCGTACCGAACGAACATTTTTCCGATTTTGTACTTTGTATAGGCTTGCATTTTTTCGCCTAATGCTAATCTCACTACCCCTTCAGGTATGTTTTGACCACAGCCTACCGAAAGGTATATCCATGCTGGCATTCTGGGGTTTATTTCTAGCAAGTAATATTTGCCATCATCGCTTTTCATTAGTTCTAACTCAAAGCCCCCTTTCCATTTTGTGTTCTTTACAAACTTTTTTGCCATCTCTATCATTTCATGGTCGTCGATGCTAATACCACCCCAGGCCTTTCCTTTATCGGTAATGTACTGTTTACGCATGGGGATGGCGGCTATTAGATTTCCATTACCATCTCCTAAACCGGCTAAATTATATTCGGTACCAGTAATATACTGTTGAATAATGATAGGAAGTCCCCACTTTGAACTGATTTTATGGAAATAGTTAATTGCTTGATCCGCATTATTGGCAATGCTTGCGTCGTAATATTTTCCTTTTACAACTAATGGATATGAAAATTCGTGATGTAGTCCATAAATTTCAGCGGATGAAAAGATGGTTTTACTGTATGGCACATCAATTTCATATTTTAAGCCAAAATCGGGTAAATTGTATTTGTGTCTCTCTTCAAATTGTTCTATGGTAGGAAGAAGCATTTTAATCCCCAACGATTCTAAATCTTTTTCGATACGCATAAAAGAGTATAATTCTGCATCGAAATTTGGGATAATTACATCCAAATCTTCTTTGCTATGGATGTATGATAAACGGTCGTATAGAATTTGTGCACCAGCAGAAGGATAGGGTATCTGATACGTTTTATCTACCAGATCGTGCATGTAAATACCAGGTTCGAGCGATTCGTACGAAAAACCAATTATCTTAAAATCAAATATTTCAGATTCACGAAGCGCTCTAATAACAGCAATCCCAGGACCAGGACTGTCAATAGCATTTAATCCGGTAACCCCAACTACTATCTTTTTTTTCATTTTTTGTCTTTTAAAGTGTATTTACTCTTTGTATAGAGAAAAATTTATTCTGATTCTGTAAGATGATAAAAAGAGAGGAGGTTTTGAAAATCAGCAAAATCTTTCTCAAAGGTGTTAAAGTCTACTTCGTATTTATCCATGATGATTTTTGCAATTTCACCAAATTCGATATCTTCTCTCAGAAAATTGAGAATTTCTACTCCAATAGGGTTTGTAGAAAAAGACTCTCCTGAAGCTGTATTGAGTATAAATCCGGATTCGCTTATGGCTACATTTTTTCCTGTTTTCATCTTGTGATTATTTTATGTGATTTTTGTGTTTACTGTTATTCTTTTATTTGATTTTTAAAGTTTCTTCCATGTCCTTTCCCCATTTCGGGAGCAAAAAGTCCGTCATGTATTAGTTCATCAAATTTCTTTTGTTGAGAGGAATTACATATTTCTCTAATTTTTTTGAAATGAAAAAAAGTAGCAATATCGATTCTTCTATGTAGCTCGGTTATCTCTTTTGAAAGAGAATCAATAGCTAATGAATCTGTCTTTTCTTCCTTAATGAGTGAAAAAAAATGGTTTTTCTTCTTTCTGATTTCATCATTAATTGGCTCCACTAAAAAAAGATGCTCGTTCCGAAGTGCTTCGAATTTAATTTCTTGTTCTTCGTTTAGTTCTAATGATTCTATTAAATATCTCCCTCTTCCTCCTCTCTCTTCGCAATGAGAACTCATTCTTGGAATCTGAAAAATATATAAATATACTACCATGGCAATGTTAAATAGTATTAGCGCAATTACTAATGAAAATAGTACGTAGATCGCTTTTTTTTGATTCATTGTTGGTTATCTGTTAAGGTTAAACTCTTCTGCAAGTTGCTTAGACGGGGACTCGTATTGATTTGTGTGTTGACTAATCGAACGAATTTTTAAAATTGAAAACAAATTGAGGGCAATTAATAAAACAATTGCAGTTGCAACATATTTTACTAAATAAAGATAATTGGATTTAAAAATCACCTTGGAATCTGTTGCTTTTTGAAAAATTTCTTCGAAAATTAATTCGTCAACAACTACTTGTGTAAGGTCGTTTGTTGACTCAAAAATTTTAGTTAATTCACTTTTTCCCATTTTTTTATATTTAGGCACAAACAATAGATGAAAAAAAAAACAAAATCTTGCAAAAATTTTCAATTTTTTTTGCCAATATTTGGAATAATAAGAAAAAAGCAAAAAATTGGGAATAAACTCCTAATACATTGTCCAATTTAACTCTTCAGCTAAACCCAATAGGATCAGACCAATAATTATTAACACAAATACCGCAGATAGAGAAAGTCCGATAATAGCACAAACTTTTCCAGCTTTTAAATTGTTGTACGAGTTTATGGAATATTGCTTTGGATCAGATAGGTAGAGGTTATTGTCTTTAGAGGCTAAAACTAATGCAATAATGGATAAAACTATTCCGAAAACGCCATAACAAATGCATGAAATTATCGATAAAATACCTAAAACAAGAACAGCAGATGAATTTGGCAAATCCAGTTCGAAGTTGTATCTATAGGGCATTTGAGGAGCAGCATTATTGGTTTCCATTTTGTTATAAATTAAGTGAAAAATTTTAATGTATAGTTTATAATCACTATTATCACAACAAATATAAAAAAATATTTAATACTTTTAGCTCCACGTTTAAATTTAAACTTTAAATGAAGAATCAAAAATAGCAATAGGAGAATCATGGGTATAAGAGGAGGATAGATTTGAATGCTACTAATAATATTCCCATTTAATAGTTCGATAATTGATCTTTGCATTCCGCACCCTGGACAGTCGATGCCCAAAAAATGTTTATACGGACAAGGAAGCATGTTTTTTTCGAGCCAAGATGTAAAAAAAGACATCTATTTTTTTATTTGCAATCTATCTAATGCTGCTTGATAACGTTTGGCGTTCGCCAAATGGTCTTTATAGTCTTTTGCAAAATTATGATATCCATCCAAGGTCTCTTTGGCGCAAAAATAGATATAATCGTGTTTTTGATAGTTTAAAACAGCATCTATAGACGATGCCATAGGAACACATATTGGGCCAGGAGGTAGTCCAAGATTTTTGTAAGTATTATATGGAGAGTCTACTTCTTTATGGACATTTAACACTCTTCTGATTGAAAAATCTCCGATGGCAAAAATTAAGGTAGGATCTGCTTCTAAAAGCATGTTTTTGTTTAATCGGTTCATATAAGCGCCCGCTACAATAGGTTTTTCATCGTTTTTTACAGTTTCAGATTCAACAATTGATGCTAAAATTGACACCTCAATAGGAGTAAGTCCGATTTTCTCAGCTTGTGATTTTCTATTTGAATTCCAAAATTTTTGGTATTCATTATACATTCTGTCAAATAGCGACTTAGCCTCTGTGTTCCATTTTATGCTATAAGTGTTAGGAATAAATACTACAATAGAGTTTTCGGGGGTTAACCCTTTGGTTTTTAAATATTGGGTGTCGTTTAAAATCGTAATCAATTCTGTGGAATCTATTTCTAGTTGCTGTCCTATTACACTTGCTAGTTGCATTTTTGTCCGTATGCTATTAAATTCAAGATTTACAGGCTCTTGATTTCCAACTCTTAACATATTTACCAAAGCATTATTCGACATGGAGTTGGTAATCTTATATTTTCCTGGTTTGATTTTTTTTGAATATCCTTTTTTGTTGGCAACCCACTCAAAACTAGAAATATCATGAACTATATTTTCTTTTTTAAGGGTGGATAATACATTTTCAAATGTGTCATTTTTATAGATGTACAAATAGTGATATCCACTTTTGTTATCTACTATGTTATCTCCCCATATTTTGACATAATAACTATATCCAAAAAAAACACCCGTTATAAAAAGTAATATTATCAGAATAAACCAATTCTTTTTGCTTTTTTTTGCCATTTTTATCTGCTTTTACTGTATGTATTATGAGCTTTAATCAATAATTTTTTGAAACATAAGTTCATTTTTCCATTGATTTTGAATTTTTCTCCAATCCTTTTTTAAACCGACCAACAAAAACCCTCTTTTGGTAAACAAGGAGATGCTTAAAAGATTATCCTCTGCAATATTGGCAAATATTTGATGTAGTTGTAAAAACTGCTTGCAATAATTTTCAATTAATATCAATGCATCCAAAGCGTATCCTTTATTTCGATGTTTTTCGTCGATCAAAATGCCAATACCAGCTCTTAAGTGCAATGGGTCGAAATCAAATAAATCTATTGCTCCAACTGCTGTTCTGGATATGTTCTCTTCAATGATAAAACGAACTTGCTTTGTGGTATATATGTCTAAATGTGCATGGTCGATGTATTGCTTTAGGACATTTTTTGAAAAAGGGGCTAAAGTGTCGCTTACTGTCCAGTTTTTTGGATCGTTTTCCCATCGATATAGTACGTCTATATCAGATGGTTCTAATGCCCGGAGTGATAGAAACTCTCCTTTCATGGGAGTACTCTTTTGATAAAACGCAGTTGGTGGCTATATCCACCAATTTGTGGATTGTATATACCGTGGTGATCAATTTTATCTATCCTTACACAACCCGAAGCATGCATCATTTGGGAGGTGGAAAGAAAAATTCCTACATGAATGATTTTCCCCTCTTCATTATCGAAAAAGCCTAAATCTCCCGGAATAACCTCTTCAATAAAATCTACCGTAGTTCCCAAATTTGATTGTTGCGAAGCGTCTCTGGGTAAATCAATCCCTGCAATTTTAAACATTACCTGAGAAAAGCCGGAGCAATCAAAACCCATCAAGGTTTTTCCTCCCCAAAGATAGGGAGCGTTTATAAAATCATTGGTAACAACGGTAATAGGCGACTTCTCTTTTTGTTTAATGTTGTGATTAAATGTAGTGCTAGATAGGGTAAATGAAGAGTTCATGGGTACAATCGATCCAGCAGGTAGTATTGTTTGATTGCCATTAACGGTAATAATATCCATCGGTTTGCATGCCACAAGTTTTGGAATACTGTTCCAATAGTTATAATCGTCGGTAGAGATTAGGGTAATCTGTTTTCGCTCCACCCAACCCAAATAATGATCTGCCGTATTTGAAATATAAAGCCAATTTGGTTCTTCCTTGAGAATGGTTACCGTTTCTCCAAAGAGCAACTGAGAAACCATCTCTGCTCGATGAGAAGAGGTTTCTCTAACTGGAATTACGGAGAGACATACGATACCAAAAACAGCCATACGTATTTGTTAGAATGGTAAATCGTTTAACGAGTCGTTCACGGGATCAGGGGTTAACCCAAAATCTGGGAGTGAATTGGAGGAGGTTTCTGTGGTTGCATTAGAAATACCGTCCAAATCAATTCTGAAGGGTTTAACATCTGTATACCATTTACCATTATACTCACGTGATTCCACCGATGCAAACACTTTCATCATTTGCCCTTTTTGATAATTTTTTGCTTGGTCAACTTTATCGCCCCAAAGACTTAAGCAGATTTTTTTTGGAAACTGCTCTGTTGTTTCTATTACGATGTCTTGTTTTTTCCAAACTCCATTTTTTCCAGTACCGGATTGTTCGGGAAGAATATCAAATAATCTTCCAATTACTTCTAATGCCATAGTTGAATTTTTTATGCAAATTTACGTTTAATATTTTTTATATTGTCAATCATTTATTTTTTTTGTTCTTAGCAGAAAAACTATTAACAATGTCCTTTTCGTAAAAAAACATAATAAAGAGTAGTTTTTTCAGTTTTTTTTTATTAATTTGCAATAACAAACGATTATTAGGAGTTGAATATTATGATTATTTGCAGTCAATTTATGAAAAAAACCATCGTCCTGTTCCTTTTTATGATGGGAATAATTTTTACTACTTTCTCCCAAGAAGGCAACACAGATACCACACAAAAGATTACGGTTTTGCCAAATGAAGAACCTGCGGACTTTTCAATGATAGATCAAATTGATAGTTTGCTAAATATTTGGTATATCAAGCAAAGTATTCAAGCCAATAGCGAAAAATTTATTCCAACTTCCACCGAGGGAGTCTCTTTCCCCGATTCAGTATATGCAAAAAGACTTTCAGAGATTCCATCTATTGTTCCTCTTTCGTATAACAAAGAAGTAAAAGCATACATTGAAATGTATTGCATTCGAAAAAGAAAATTAGCTGGAATTATTATTGGTCTTTCAAAATATTATTTTCCAATGTACGAGGAGATAATGGAGCAAAATGGAGTCCCTCAAGAGTTGAAATATCTTTCGATTATTGAGTCTGCATTAAATCCAAATGCGGTTTCATGTGTAGGAGCTACTGGTTTATGGCAGTTTATGTACTCTACAGGTAGAATGTATGGGCTAGAAGTAAACACATTTGTAGACGCTCGTAAAGATCCTGTCCGATCTACACATGCCGCAGCTCGTTATTTAAACGATCTTCATAAAATTTTCAACGATTGGACGTTGGCACTCGCTGCCTATAATTGTGGACCTGGCAATGTGAGAAAAGCAATACGCAAAGCTGGTGGAAAAACTGACTTTTGGCAGATTTATTACTATTTACCAAAAGAGACTCGTGGATATGTGCCAGCATATATTGCAGCTTCGTATATGATGAATTATTACGATCAGCATAATATCAACGTAGTCCCAATCTATATGCCGGTGATTACAGATACTGTTGTGGTTAATAAAGAAGTTCATCTGCAACAGATTTCTGCCGTTTTAAATATTCCCATGGATGAGCTACGTTCTTTAAATCCACAATACAAAAGAGATATTGTACCTGCGTACAAGGACATGTATCCAATTAATTTGTCTCCACAAAAAGCAATTGATTTTTGCGCTCTCAGAGATTCAATCCATTCGTATAATTATTCTACCTATTTTACTCCACTTCAAGTGGTTGATGTTGAATCGCAAAATAACAATCCTGCGTTAAATGTTGCACAACTAAAGAAAAAATATCATTACGTAAAGAGAGGGGAAACACTTCAGTCTATTTCTAAAAAATATGGAATTGCGGTGAATGAAATAAAATATTTAAATAAGATTAAAGGAAAATCTGTTGCTGCTGGTAGAAATATAGTGGTAGGATTTGTCCCCTTAGAGAAAACTATCGTCAAATCAGAGGATTCTACTAAAACTGAATTAGCAGCGACTCCTGTTAATCAAACCGATTTGTCTAAGCAATCCGAAAATAATAGCAATGTGGATAAGAAAGAACCTCAAAAGTACAAATATTATAAAGTAATTGCTGGGGACACTATTTTTAGCATTGCCAAAAAATTTAATGGCATTACCCATCTTGATATCATGAACTCAAACAAGCTTAAAAAAGGACATATTGTTCCTGGTCAGGTGTTAAAAATTCCCCTCGGTTAATTGTTTTTGAGAAGATTTTTGGTTTTAGCTTATACAAAAAAGCTTAGATGTAACCATCTAAGCTTTTTTATATTTATATGGTTACTCACCAAATGAGATTCCCATTCCACGAGCATTGTTTACAATGTCGCTGTTTGGGTCTACAAAGTTCATTTTGTTTATAGCATCTTCAAAAGGAACGGAAATAATATCGGGATGACGATAAGCAACCATTTGACCAAATTTTCCTTCAAGAGCTAGCTCAAAAGCTTTTACCCCAAATTGGGATGCCAATACTCGGTCGAAAGCTGTTGGAATACCACCCCGTTGTAAATGTCCTAATACCGTTACTCGTACATCTTGTTCTACCCCGGCTTTCATTAAGTCGATTTTCAGTTTTTCACCTACACCTCCTAATCGAATGTGCTCGTTGCCAATTTCGCCGCTTGCAGAGCCAGTAACATTGCCACCAATTTCTTTGGCGCCTTCCGAAATAACAATGATGCAAAAGCCTCGGCCCTTGCTATAGCGAGTGTTGATTTTGTCGATAATAGCGTCTAATTTATATGGAATCTCTGGAATTAAACAGACATTTGCTCCTCCTGCAATAGCAGAGTGAAGACCAATCCAACCAGCATCACGACCCATCACTTCAAGGATGAACACTCGGTTGTGACTTGCAGCAGTAGTTACCAGTTTGTCTACAGCTTCTGTTGCAATTTGCACTGCTGTTTGGAAGCCAAAAGTAAAGTCAGTTGAGCTTAAATCATTGTCGATAGTTTTTGGAACACCAATCATGTTTAAACCTTTTTTCTGTAAAGTTTGAGAGATTCGCTGAGAACCATCTCCGCCAATATTGATTACCGCATCTACTCCAAGATATTGAAGTTTTCGAACCATTTCGTCTGAACGATCCGCAGTTGTCCAGTTTCCATTGGCATCATGAATTGGCCACGCAAAAGGACCTCCTTTGTTGGTAGTGCCAATAATTGTTCCTCCTTGAACGTGGATTCCTGCAACAGCTTTTTCGTCAAGAACCACAATTTCTGTAGGTTCACGTAATATTCCATTAAACGACTCTATGGAGCCAATAACTTCCCAATCTTTTTCTAAAGAAGCTCGCTTTACAATTCCTCTTATTACCGCATTCAACCCTGGACAATCTCCTCCACCGGTAGCGACTAGTACTCTTCGCATGTTTGTTTATTTAAAGTTGTGTATGTTGGTTGTTGTTTAAAAATGAGTTGCTTCAATTACTTAAAAACCCATTATGATATCCTAAATTGCCAGTAGTGACAAAGTTTACAACAACCGTAATTGTTTATTATAAATTTTTTGGTAGGTTGGTTGAATTTTCATTCTCTTTTTTGTTTCCAACAGGGTATAGAACCGTGAAAATAAATAAAATTACAGCAGAAGCCACAAAAATAATAACCAAACTAGAAAAAGCTCTGCCAAAAATATCTTTAACATCAATAATATCCCAAATTGCTAAAATGCTTAACGTTGTGATTACCAATACTAGGAACGACAACAAAATGGCAAAAAATTTTTTTAATGAATGAGCCGACATAATTGTTATTTTTTAAGTTTATGTGCAAAGTTAATCATAAACAAGCAATTTTTGAAAAATCATCCTTAAATTATTGAAAGTAATTCAATTAATTTTTAAATTAAAATCATTTTTTGAGGTTTAACAACGATTAGTATTTGAAATTGTAAACTTCTATCTATTGTATAAGATTATCCCTTAAAGATTTTATTATTTCCACTTGAATACATGAATTTTAGTCTTTTACCAACCATAGAGTAATAAAAAATTGTACTTTTGTATGCCAAAAAGGTTGAATAAAGAAAACTAGAACGATTCTGGTTGTGTTATTTGTTTTTTTGGATTAATCTTGAGTGTTAAAATATCAAAAGACGATTTTTATGAAAGGAATTATACTTGCAGGTGGTTCTGGAACCCGACTTCATCCTTTAACTTTAGCTGTCAGTAAACAGTTGATGCCTATTTATGACAAGCCTATGATTTATTATCCATTGAGTGTGTTAATGATGGCGGGAATCAAAGAAATATTAATAATTTCCACTCCCGTCGATTTGCACAATTTTGAACGTTTGCTCGGAGATGGAAGTAGCCTGGGGTGTAAATTTTCATACCAAGTACAAGAAGTACCCAATGGACTTGCCCAAGCATTTGTTCTCGGAAAATCGTTTATTGGCAACGATAAGGTAGCGTTAGTTTTAGGGGATAATATTTTTTATGGGTCTGGATTTCAAAAATTGATTCAAACGAACAATAATCCAGATGGAGGTATTGTTTTTGCCTATCATGTATCTGATCCTGAAAGATATGGCGTGGTTGAATTCGACGAAAACAAAAAAGCTATTTCCATTGAAGAGAAACCACTTCACCCAAAATCTAACTATGCAGTTCCCGGACTCTATTTTTATGATAATTCGGTAGTAGAAATTGCGGAAAATTTAAAACCTAGTCCCCGAGGTGAATATGAGATTACGGATATCAACAAACATTATTTGAAAAAAGGAAAATTAAGTGTTGGAATCATTGGAAGAGGCACCGCATGGCTCGACACAGGAACATTTAAATCCTTAATTGAAGCTTCTCAGTTTGTTCAAGTGGTAGAAGACAGACAAGGATTGAAAATTGGATGTATCGAAGAGGTGGCCTATAGAATGGGATATATTAACGAAATTCAATTAAAAAAATTAGCCGAACCATTATTGAAAAGTGGCTATGGTGAATATTTATTGCAACTCATTCCCTAATTTAAAAAAATACGCATGAGGAAAATTCTTGTAACTGGAGGAGCTGGATTTGTTGGAAGTCGACTTGCTGAAAAACTTATTTTAGATCCAGAAAATTATGTTATTATCGTAGACGATTTGTCAACTGGATGTGAATCAAAATTGCCTGAAATCAAAACTGCAAATTGGAGATTTATCAAAGCAGATGTGAATAACTACAACGATATTTCACAGGTCATGCTTACCCATCAATTTGATTTTGTGTTCCATTATGCTGCAGTGGTAGGTGTAGAGCGTACTCAATTGAATCCATACAAGGTGTTAAACGATATTCAGGGGTTTAAAAATATCTTAGATATTGCTAAAAATAGCTCTGTAAAACGGGTTTTCTTTGCATCTTCTTCTGAAGTATATGGTGAGCCAGTGAGTTTTCCTCAAAACGAACATACTACTCCTCTAAACTCACGAGTGCCCTACGCTGTGGTAAAAAATGTTGGAGAGTCATTTCTGCGCTCATATCATAAAGAGTTTGGTCTCGAATATGCTATTTTCCGCTTTTTTAACACCTATGGACCGAAACAATCTCCAGATTTTGTCATGTCTCGTTTTGTTGCTAAAGCTCTTAAAAATGAGCCTATTACCATATATGGAGATGGATTGCAATCGAGAACGTTTTGTTATATCGACGACAATGTAGACGCTTGTTTAAGAGCTGCCTATGATAATTTTGTGGTAAATGATGTGGTAAATATTGGTAACGATAATGAAATTACAATAATCGATTTGGCACACAAAATTATTGAACTTACGCATTCAAAATCAACTATCAGTTATTTGCCCCCACTCAAAGAGGGAGACATGCAGCGAAGATTGCCAGATATTACTAAAATGAAAGAGTTGCTAAACCG
>CAZZHH010000066.1:0-17037 GCA_964653595.1 uncultured Lentimicrobiaceae bacterium | reverse complement strand
CTTAAGAGTGTACCTAACGCTGAAGAGCTACGGCCCGGGTGGTATTCAATATATGAGCCCCCTTTAAAAAGTGGTGTTTTTTAGATTTACCACTTAAATTGTGGCTTTTTGGTTGGTTTGGTCGTGTCGAAGAGGCAACTTTTTAATTTGCCCAAAAAAGCTTTGGAAGACAAAATGGGCTTTTTAGAGCGGTTACGAGGAACTCAAACAAGGCAATAAACGACTTGGGACCGGTTTTGACCTGGAATAGGACCAACCGAACCAGGTTCATCCACATGCAGCGGCTGTAGGCATGCAAGCGGTGCTTCAGCAATCCCCTGTAGCGGGTTTTGTTGTTGCGTGTATGAAAACTGTACTGGAACATGGTGGCTTCGACGTTGTTCCGTTTGTTCCGCTCTTCCTTGGGTATGTTTTCGATCTGTTGGCGGAGTTCGGAACGGGCGATATCCTTCTCTGTAAAATAATGGTATTTGCGGCTTTTTTCCCCGTACGTTTCCGGCATCTTCCACCGTTTGCCGTACTTTGGGGAATCGCCCCTAAAGATTGCCTGAATCAATTCCCCTGTTTGGGTGTCCGTAATCAGGAGCTCATCGGTTTCTTTCTTATGGTTCAGGATGAAGCGGCAGCCTCCCTGTATCCGTCCGGTGATCAGGTTCATGTCATCGTGTGCCTGGCAAAACTCCCGATTGTCCGGACTCTGGTAGGCTCCATCCGCATAGAGCTCTGTTATGGTCTGGTTCGTGACGCGCTCGGTATTGGCTACGGCATCCTGCAGGAAATGACAATCGGAAAAGGTGACCGGTTCCGTTTGCACGGAGGTGATGACACTGGGCTTGTCCTCTTCCACCGTCTCTGTTATGTTTGTAAGGTAGCCATGGGTTTTCTTGCCATATTTGTTGCGGAAACCGGCTTCCGGATCATCCGGACTGTGCAGGCTGTCGGCGCCGATATCCTTTTTGTCCCGAGGGATCGCCTTCCCTTTTTCCACAATATACTGGTCATGGAAAGCCCGGTGAAGCAAGTCGTAAAGGGGAGCATCATCCTTCAAACGCTTCAATACCAGGTACACGTACTGGCCGATGGCAATCAGGCGTTGGTACATGAGCTCCGGATTGGCGCGGTAGATGGTTTTACCGGGTTCTTCTTCGAGGTAGACCTTGGACTGCCCGCGCAGCTTGGGGGAAAGCATGGCCAGATTGCCGGGCTGATTCAATGTTTTGCAGAGTGTGCGGTGGACGATCTCATATCGGGTGTATTGGGCAATGTTACTCCCGATCAACTTGCTGTCCATCCGTACCGACTTGCCAGAGATCTTGAACAGTTTGATCTGTTCGCCCGTTACGCTTTCGAAGCACTTTTCCATCAGATTCACCCGGTGTCCCGCTTCGTATTCACAGATGCGGCGACGGAAGAGATAGTAAGTATCCAGGGAAGGTGGAACATCATCTAGATTAAACAACCCCATTGCCTTGCGCGTGAGCATATCAAATTCACACTTTTCAAACAGGTCTTCATCACTACAGCCAAAGCCCTCCTTGAGAATGGACATAGCCACTAGAATCCGGATGGAAGCATTGGGGGCACCCATATTGCCATCCTTGTACAAGGGTTCAAAAACTTCTTCGGAAATCTGAGAGATAACCAGTTTAAAAAACTGATTGTGCCAAGCTTTGGGATCGTCGTATTTCTTTGCCGCTCTTTTTCCCAGAAGAGAGGTCGGTGACGAAAACAAATCCAAATCGGATGTGGATGAAGACTTTTTGAACATAAACGTTGTTTCTTTTGATACCACAAAAATACGAAGGATATTCCACCCGGCGATTAATCGAAAGAATTTTGTGATGGACAATTTAGCACAAAGAATACTTGAGCCGACTTTTTAAAGGGGGCTCATGGATTGAACGGCGACATCATTCTTTGGAATGAAGTGCTGAACTGCGCTTTCGAGCTATCCTCCATGGGCATCCGGGTAGACCGCGAAGCCCTGCTCCGCCAGCTCAACCTGTGTGGTTGCCCCGAACGCACAGAGCTCGAATTCCACAAGGCGTTGATCGACGGAGAGCTGCCCTTCTCCATCGGAGGCGGTATCGGCCAATCCAGACTCTGCATGTTCTTCCTTAAAAAAGCCCATATCGGCGAAGTACAAGCCTCCATCTGGCCGGAAGAGCAATATGAAGAGTGCTATAAGAACAACATTTTTTTACTATAACTTCAACAAAAAGGGATCATGTCAAACTTAAGATTTCACGTAGTAGAAGACGCTTTCAAGAAGAAAGCCATCAACGTACAATTGCCGAAGGAAAGGCCTTCCGACTACTTTGCCTGCATGGTGTTTAACCGGGCAAAAATGTTCAAATACCTGCCGGAAAAGACTTACCAACAATTGGTAAACGCCATCGACAACGGAGCCCCTCTGGGTAGAGAGGTAGCCGACGCCGTAGCCGCAGGCATGAAAAAATGGGCCATCGAGAACGGCGTAACTCACTACACCCACTGGTTTCACCCCCTTACCGAAGGTACAGCCGAAAAGCATGATGCCTTTGTTGAACACGACGGGAAAGGCGGCATGATTGAAGAGTTTGCCGGCAAACTGCTTATCCAGCAAGAACCGGATGCGTCCAGCTTCCCCAGCGGCGGAATCCGCAACACCTTCGAAGTACGCGGCTACTCGGCATGGGACCCCTCTTCTCCGGCATTCATCGTGGGCGACACCTTGTGCATCCCCACGGTATTCATTGCCTACACCGGCGAATCACTGGACTACAAGGCGCCCCTTATCAAGGCTTTGGAAGCCGTAGACAAGGCTGCCGTGGAGGTTTGCCACTACTTCAATCCCGAAGTAAAAAAAGTATATGCCTATTTGGGCTGGGAACAGGAATATTTTCTGGTAGACGAAGGGCTTTATGCCGCCCGTCCGGACCTGCTGCTCACCGGGCGCACCCTGATGGGACACGAAAGTTCGAAGAACCAACAGCTCGAAGACCATTACTTCGGGGCCATCCCCACCCGTGTGGCCGCCTTTATGCAGGATTTGGAAATTGAAAGCCTGAAGTTGGGTATTCCTGTGAAGACCCGTCATAACGAGGTGGCCCCCAACCAATTCGAGCTGGCTCCCATTTATGAGGAATGCAACCTGGCCAACGACTACAACCTGCTGATTATGTCGCTGATGCGGAAGATCGCCCGTTCTCACGGATTCCGGGTGCTGCTTCACGAAAAACCCTTCAAGGGGGTAAACGGATCCGGCAAGCACAACAACTGGTCGTTGGGAACCGATACCGGCTTACAGCTGATGGGACCGGGCAAGACTCCCGAAGAAAACCTCCGTTTCGTTACCTTCGTGGTCAATGTGCTCAAAGCCGTGTACGACCACAATGCGTTGCTGAAAGCCAGCATCTCGTCGGCCACCAACGCCCACCGTCTAGGTGCCCACGAAGCGCCCCCCGCTATCATTTCGAGCTTCCTGGGCAGCCAGCTGTCGGAAGTGCTCGACAACCTGATCAACAGCAAGCCCGAAGATTTCAATCTGGCTGGCAAGCAGGGCTTGAAACTGGATTTTGGCCAGGTGCCCGAGTTGCTGATCGACAATACAGACCGCAACCGCACTTCGCCTTTTGCCTTCACCGGCAACCGCTTCGATTTCCGTGCGGTAGGTTCATCGGCCAACTGCGCCAGCTCCATGCTGGTGCTCAATGCAGCCGTTGCTCACCAGCTGACGCTCTTCAAAGCCCAGGTGGATGCCAAGATCGCATCAGGCACCGATAAGTTCGCAGCCATCATCGAAGTTATCCGCCAGGAAGCCCAGGCATGCAAGGCGATCATCTTCGACGGCAACGGTTACAGCGAAGAGTGGAGACAGGAAGCCATGGCCCGCGGGTTAGACTGCGAAACCAACGTGCCTGTCATCTTCGATGCTTATCTGAAAAAGAGCACTATCGAGATGTTTGAAGCCACCGGCGTAATGACCGAAAAAGAACTTATCGCCTGTAACGAAGTAAAATGGGAAATGTACACCAAAAAGGTGCAAATCGAGGCCCGTGTGCTGGGCGACCTGGCCATGAACCACATCATCCCCATGGCCACAAAGTACCAGTCGTCGCTGATCGACAACGTGCATAAGATGAAGGATCTTTTCCCGGGCGACAAGTCCCTGCTCCTTTCGGCCAAAAACCTCGAAATCATCGAAGACATCGCCAAACGCACCATCTTTATCAAAGAGAAGGTTGATGCCATGGTGGAAGCCCGAAAAGTAGCCAACAAG
The DNA here is from genome assembly GCA_964653595.1 of uncultured Lentimicrobiaceae bacterium. GTDB lineage: Bacteria > Bacteroidota > Bacteroidia > Bacteroidales > WCHB1-69 > JBAXTE01. The sequence goes on along the minus strand of CAZZHH010000066.1, from coordinate 12,776 downwards.
ATTGAGTGCGAACGGACCAAAGCCATCGCTTACCACGACCAGATCGTGCCCATGCTGGAAGAGATCCGCTACCACATCGACAAGCTGGAACTAACCGTTGACGACCAGATGTGGACCCTGCCCAAATACCGCGAGCTGTTGTTTATTCGCTAAATACGAATATATTTTTTGTTGATAGTTTTGTTTTTGCATGAGGGAAGTCTCCTTTCGGGGAGGCTTCCCTTTATGCATGCATAAATTCATATAAATTATCCCGAAGTTTGGAAAGCGCTTTTTTCAAATACAACTTCACCGTATTTACCGATATATTTAACTCATCTGCGATTTCCATATAGGTTTTGTCTTCATACCGACTAAGCAGGAAAACCCGTTTATATTGCGGGGGAAGTTCTGCGATTGCATTGTCAATTTGTTCTATCAACTCTTTTGATAAAATATAATCCAAGGGAGATTCCCCAATGGATAGGAGCGAATTCCCTGTACAATCGTCCGATAATTCAGCGATTTGGACTTGATTCTTTCGGAGATGACTTAAGCAAGCATTATGAATGGATCGAATCAAATATCCCCTCAAAGAGGAAGTAATAGATAAGGTCTCCCTGTTTTCCCGTAATCGAAGAAACACATCATTCACCAACTCCTCAACAATGTATTTTTCAGGAATATATTTACGCGCCTCATAGCAAAGCAATACATAATAGAGTTGAAACAACTGTTCCAAAGCTTTATGATTTCCTTTATACAATTCCCGAAGAATTTTGTCATCCGAAATCAATAGAATATTTGTCATCCGAAAGCTCTTCTGTTTACTAATCGACGTTTACAAAACACAAAAAAAATAGAAATCCTATTTGACATGTATTTATCCTACTATAATCATTAAAACCTCATCTGTCAACACGACACCTAAATCCTTATTAAAAAATCATTTTCACACTAAATCAGTGCAAAATAAAAGAAAATATGTTACCTAAAGAGACAAAGCTGCAACCAATTTCATCTCTCTAGGTAAATTAATCATCTCTATCCGCACATCAATCCTCGATAACTAACCGTATGCCTACGCTATTAACCTTTTGCCATGGCAAATAAGCTTTCCGAACAGACGCGGTGGCATCTTTGGGTCTGTCAATCCAAGATCCCCCCCGGGCAACAATTTGTTTATCTGCAGGTCCAGTCTTACTCCTTGATATCGAACCGTAAGGTTCATATACAGAATTAGTCCATTCTGCCAAATTACCATGCATGTTGATTAACCCAAATGGATTGGCCTCATAGTTACCAGATTCTGCAGGAATCATGCACCCATCATTAACCTTCGCAATTTGTGGTATGTAATTATAATATTGAAACCATGGATTATCCTTTTCCATTGGCTGCGGATTAATCCCGGTTACAGCCATTTTCTCTAATTGAACATCGGCCAAATTTTCATATTTGGTAAAGTCTGTATCCATATCCCCGTACCAGAAATTCGTATCACTTCCAGCCCTGCAAGCCCATTCCCACTGTGTTTCGGTTGGCAGTTTTACCTTCAGTCCGGTCTTTTGGGACAATTTTTCACAATAGGCCATCGCCTCCAAATAACTTACACGCACCACGGGCTGGTTGGGTTTATTTGCGGGATATCCCGGTGTGGTATGATCTTTCCAGAATTGGGCATAGATTCGGCTATCATGATCTGGAACCAAGGCGTTGTACTGAGCGTTTGTCAACTCGTTTTCAGACATCCAAAACGACTTCTTGATCACGGCTTTGGAAGCGGGAACCTGATCGGGATACCCTTCATTGGATCCAAACAGGAACTTTCCGGCAGGAACCCGTACAAAGGCAATCTTTACCCCTTCCGCCACTTCGATTTCTTTTCGTAGCTCTTTTTCCTTCGAAAGCAATTTTTTAATGTCCATTATTGACATGGGCCATCCACCCACCTTACCCTTTTTATGCATCACCGGAGACTCTTCCTGAGGCATAGCAGGAACAATGGCGCCCTTTTGCTTAAGAAATGCCGCATATTCGGCAATCTCTTTCCGCCAGTCCACAGCCGAATTACTGTACCGGTCGGCCAATTCCATCCGTCGGCTATACTGGTCAATGCCATTTATCGGATTCGCATCAAAGGTTCCCCTACCGGGGGCATTCAAATCAATCCAGGTGTAGAGGTGATCCCACTCCTGATCCGTCAACTTCACATTGTGGTGTCCTCTCTTCAACATCCGGACAACTTCGCTTGTGGATGCATGGTATTCATAAGGGGCCATTACATACATGTCTGCTTCGGGGCCTTGTCTGTTTACGTAGGGATGAAAAGCCAAATAACTTTTTTGCATATAGCGGGTACCGCTCCAATCGGTTACGGAAACACTCGACGTATCTTTGAAGTTAGGCATAGTTGCCTTATTTCCATTATGGCACGCAATACAGGCTCGATCAAGAATTGGCTGAATTTCATACTTGAAGGTATAAGGCCGTACGCCGCCTTCGGCAATCTTTATCTCTCTGGGCTTGCGCGTTGAAGCCAAGGTTTTCCTGGGCACTGGAATTGTATTTTGATCTTCGTGACAGCCTACACACGATACAATCTCGCCGGGCATCCCGGTAAGCCAACTTCTCATCCATTGAATCGCTCTCCCTTCTGCATCCAAAGGCTGCAAAGAGATGGGCGTATTGGCTGGGATTTTAAAAATAGCAGAACCGTCCTCTTCCACGGGTACAGTCCCAATCAATCGTTTGATATCCCATCCAGCCTGTATTCCATGGTTATAATGATCGGACAAGGTGCGCTGGTAAGCATATTCATAAGCAAATACCCGAAGAGATTTTACCTGTCCTTTAGGTACGCCCCGAAGGCCTTCTCCTTCATAAATATCCTGGATAAACACCGTTGCACTTTTTTCTGCATTCTTTATCTTATCCGGAATTGTGGGAGGGGTCGCTGTTTTCCGTACGGGGATAGAATAAATCATTCCGCCATCTTCGACATTCGCAATCAAGGTAAGGTTGTTATAGATATCCACCAAATAGATACCCCAAAGGCTGTTGGGTGAAAGTTTTGCCGTAACCAGATACGTTTCGTCTGTCAACGGATAAGGTTTAATAAACTGAGGCCATACTCCATCTACCAGTCCGTCTTTTATTTCGGGTATAATTTTTCGTCCACCGAAAGGCAATTCCTGAATCATCCCTTTTTCTTCCATCCTGCTTTTAGCCGGATCAAAAATAATCATTCTTCCCGAACGGGCAACCCCATGGTGTCCAGAGATAATTCCCACAAACCGATTGGTTTTCTGAGGTAGCGGTTTCATATCAAAAATGCTATTGGGAAACATGGATCCACTTCCATAGAGGGATTTCTGCTCTGTCCCGTCGGGATTCATATGCATCACGATGCGGGAAAAGTAGTGGGTCAGGTCGGTATATTCCCACCGCGTATACATTATTTTGCCATTGGGGAGCACAATAGGATTCCAATTGGCGTCTTGATCGAAAGTCAGCCGGCGCAGGCTACCTGTCTTCGGGTCGTAAAGCACGGTGTTTCCCACCTGGTCTCCCCCATTTACGCAGGGTACGCCATGGTAGCCAATGTTGCAAACGGCAACGATCCGGCCATCCGGAAGATAGGCCGCATCAAAAAACTCCAGGTCTTTTTCATTTACCTGTGTAATTTGCTTTAAATCCGATCCATCAACCCCTATTTCAAAGACCTGCCACCGGCGTAATGTATCCAAAGAGGTAAACAGAAGTCGTTTTCCATCCCAGTGAGGAGCCAAATCTGTAATGGCGGCACCACTCATTATTGGTTTAAATAGGGGGCGGATTTGGGGGCTTCCGCTTTTCAATCCGGACACCTCCATCAGTTCCGCCTTAAAATTATTCCGGCTTGCACTGGTCTGATTAGACCAGTTGTTGGGCTGTACCCCCAAACTTTCGGCCATGACAAAAGGAGCTCTTTCCCCCAATTCATATTTAACGGTAAGCAATCTGTCAATCATGACATCCGGACTCAAGAGCATCAACTCCTTCTTCAGCTTTAAGGCTTTTTGGGCATTTTCCCAAGCGTTCTTGTCGTTTTGGTATATTCCATTAAATCCTTGTTTAACCAGTGAAATTAGCTCTTTGTACTTACTTTCGGCTTTAGCAGAATCAAAGTCCGGGCGCATTTTCATTGCATCCAATGCCGCTTTTACCGTTTGCAGATCCAACCAGTTTAATTCGGCTTGGATCTGTAAAACCGAGACCACTTGTTTTGCCAAGGATTTATAGGCCGCAATTCGCTCGTTCCCGCTTTTACCGGCTTCGATTCTTTGAAGTTCCAAAGCAAAGAAATCTCCTTTTTTCAAATCTTTCAACAGCGATTGGACCCTATTCTGCTCTTTGGACAACTGTTCGGCAGTTATCTCTAATGGGGTATTGCAACTCTGCTGAGAAAACGCAGAACCTCCGTGCAGGAACAACACAAAGACACAACTTAGAAACCATTTTTTACGATACATACTTTTTATATTAATTAAAAATATTATTCAAATCCCCTCCGTCCTAAGTAAGCCCCAATTCAATAAAAGAGCAACTTGTCTGAAAGCAACGATCTTTCTCCTGAATTGTTATTTAAATTAAACGACAAAATGGAAAGTTGTCGTAATAACAACTTTCCATTTAATTCAATATTTAATTATAGGCCGGATCTTGTACTAATACACCATTCGACTTATCGATTTCTCCTTGCGGAAGAGGCCAGAAATAAAATTCGGGTTTAAACACCGACTTGGTTCCATACATGGGATCTACCATATCATTCACCTTGGGTAAGGTTTTCCACTGTTTCATATGGAAATAATGCAATCCTTCAAAGCAAGTTTCAACTCGCCATTCCTTTCGGATACGCTCCCGCATCTGAGCTTGATTTAAGCCCTCGGGTAATGCCGGTTGTCCGGAACGAATTCTTACGGCATTCACCGCATTGTATGCTTTCTCGGTTGGACCATTTGCCTCATTCTCGGCTTCAGCGATCATCAGCAACACATGGGCATATCGAGCAATTACCACATCCGGATCCGTATTGGTTGCATACCCCGGAGATGTTTTCGACGGCTGAATCAACTTCATAACACTAAATCCGGAAGGACTATTTGAAGTTTCCACCGGTTGCGGAAATTCTTCTTTTTCCGGGAAATTTAGAACGCCGGAATGCGAAATGCTCTGAGCCAATCGTTTATCCCTATTAATAAACAACTTAGCCCGTTCTGCGGCTTGCTGCTCTTTTTTCGATCCGTCTTTGGTGTTGATCAGGGATTCGTCTACAGGCACGGTCAAAGGAGACTCCCCCCATTCCAAGCCATCGGTACACTCAAACTCATCCACCAGATTTCGCATCACAATGTTGGTAGACCATGCGGCAAAATACAAATCAATGCTATTGGTCAGGTTCGGAGCCAAATAGCGAACAGAGAAAATGATTTCGGGAGAAGTGAGTTGTTTGGTGGAAACGAAATTATCCCGCAAATTTTCCGACAAACTATACCCCTTGATACTCTCTAATATCGGCAACACCTCTTTCATTTTATCAGGCTTGGCATTTCCATTCTCATCATAGGCATTAAAAATCATCAATCGGGCTTTCAACACTTTCAACGCAGCCGGAGTAAAGCGTCCGGAAACCTTGTTGTCGGAATAGGGAAGATCGGGCAGCTCGGCAATCGCCTCATCGAAATCCTTTACGATCTGCGCAAAGATGGCAGCTCTTTCGGCTTTTGGCTGATACATATTTCCGGTGGTAAGAAGTTCGGTTACCAATGGAACTTGTTTATAGCACAAGAACAGCCAATAATAAAAATAACCTCTCAACGCCTTACATTGTCCCAAAATAAACTTCCGGTCATCATTCGAAATATCAGACCCTTTATACTGAGACAGTTGGTACATCACCAAATTAACCCGGGCAATTCCTTTGTACGCCACTTGATAAATGTCCGTAACAAATCCGCCGGTAAAAGGGTTAATATCCCCTTGGGCCATCGTTTTTGTACTTCCGTAAGTTGTTTCGTCGTGCTGACACAACGAATTGTCTGTAAGGTTGTCAAAGCATGATTGAATTTGAGACAAAGAGCCCGGCCAGTCATAAACAACAGAATAACACGACGTCAATCCGTAATCAAAATCGGCTTTGGATTTCCAAAATATGGCTTGAGAAGGAGAAGATGGTGGATCTTTCTGCAAATAATCCTCACAAGCCGTTGCAGCCAACAACATTAAAACCAGAGATATGGCACTTACTATTTTTTTCATATGGATTTACCTTTATTAAAATTCAACATTCAGACCAAATGATACGATTCTGTTTTGCGGGTATTGGGCTGCCCGGCCATCGCCTCCTCTTTCGGGATCCAGCCCTTCAAAATTGGTAAGCGTAAGCAGGTTGTCGGCAGAAAAATACACCCGTAACCTTGACATACCCGCCTTATCCGTGATTTGCTTGGGAATGGAATAGCCCAATGTCAGGTTCTTCAACCGAAAGTAAGAGGCATCTCTTAAGAAATAGCTGTTTGTACGCGTGTTTTTGCCACCGCCCAGATTGTCCCAATACAGTTTCGGGTGTTTGGCGCCATTGGGTTTTTCGGGCGTCCACATTCCCTGAAGATATTCTTTGGTAGGCGCGGACCCCTGTCTGAAGGGTTGTACCCCCCAACCATCAATGTAGTATTTCTTATCAGACACACCTTGGCCCAAAACCGTTAAGTCGAAGCCTTTCCATGATGCCCCCAGGTTTATTGAATATTCGAATCCGGGGAAACGTCCAGACATTACCACCCGGTCGTCGTTATTGATCTTTCCGTCTCCGTTGGCATCCCGGTACTTCAGGTCGCCGGGTTGGGTGTTATCAGTAAATTGTTTCGGAGAGGCAGCCACCTCGGCTTGGTCAGCAAAAACCCCGATGCAATCCAGCATGTAATACTCGCCGTAGGGAAGTCCTTCTTGCAGGATTCCATATCCGCTGTACTCCACATCGCCAAATTTGGTCAATTTATTACGAGAACGGTCAAAGAAGAATCCAACATTATAGTCCAACCCCTTCATGGGGCCCTCTTTAATTCGATCGCTCCAATTGAGGGCGAGTTCCACTCCCTGGTTTTCCAGCGAACCGTTGTTCACTGTCGGGGCCGATAAGCCCAGCAAGTAAGAAACCTGAGAACCTCTTAAAATATCCGTAGTAGCCTTTTTGTACCAATCGAACGTAATGCTCAATCGATTGAATAATTGCAGATCAACCCCCAAGTCTGTTATGGTAGTGGTTTCCCATTTAATGTCCTGGTTGGCATAAGCGGTTTGGGTATAAGCCAAGGATTCGTTTTTCTTATCGAACGGATAAGACGACACGCTCGAAATCATGGCCTGGTAAGGATAGAAACCGATGTTTTGATTTCCTAATTGCCCCCACGAGCCTCTTAACTTCGCATTAGACAGCCACGAAAGATCCGCTTTCTTCACAAACTCCTCTTCTGTTAGCCTCCAGCCCAATGAGAAGGATGGAAATATGCCCCAGCGTCCTTTTTCTGAAATTCTGGAAGATCCGTCGTATCGGGTATTCACCTCCAACAGATAGCGGTCTTTAAAATTGTAATTCAAGCGACCAAATCCAGACATCAACGCCCACTCTCTTTCGGACCCGCTATTGCTCCACCCGGTGGTTCCTCCCGCATCGATGGTTTGCAATTCAAAAGGATAATCTCTTCTATAGGCCCCCAGGGATTGGTATTTTTCATTTTCCTGGCTATAACCGGCCATTATTGAAAAGCTATGATCCTTTCCTGGCGTTGTAAAATCATATTTCAAGTAAGAATATAGATTGGTATAGAACAATCTTTCATCCCCTTCGGACAGGCCGATTCCCCCTTTATCCAACTCACCCTTTTTTATACCGGTATGAAACATGTAAAGTGGTTCGGGTTTGCCTCTCCAATCTTTCCATTTGTTCGAATAAAGGCGGGCCGCTCCCTTGGTATACCAAGACAACCCTTTAGCCAGGGTAATTTCGGTCCAGATCTGTCCGTTGATATCAAAATCCTGGTTGGGTTTTACCGTACCTGTGGCGATAATTGCCGGCATATTTTTATTGTGTGATTCGTAATCGTAAGCCGCATTGGTCCAACGAACGATACCGGACCCATCGTCGGGCAGCCAAGGCATATAGGTAGGGGCTTGCGAAAGAGTGGACAAGAATGCGTCGTCCTGGTTTTGACGGGTCTGCATTTTATCACCATACTTTAGTCCGATATAGGTTCCTACACGCATCCACGATGTTGCCTGCGAAGTAAGGTCTACCGTCATGTTGTATTTCTTGTAATTATACCCTCTTAAGGTTCCATCCTGGTTTACATAATTTAAAGCCACATTGTAAGTAGACTTTTCTGATGATCCGGCTAAAGAGAGGTTGTGGTTCTGAACCAGGGCCGGGTTGAACATGTAATCGATCCAATCAAAGTTGGGATACTGATCGGATCCCACGTTGTTCCTATATTTATCGATTTCTTCCTGGGGATATTTATCACCCAAGCCGGAATTGGTTTTAGCCAGATTGGCCAGCTCCATATATTCTACCGAGTTAGTTACGATATCAAACATCTTAGTTGGAGAATGCACCCCCAGATTCCCGTGATAAGCGATGCGATTCTTTTGATCGCCAGAGCCTTGTTTGGTGGTTACCAAGATTACGCCATTGGCCGCACGTGCTCCATAAATGGAAGCAGAAGCCGCATCTTTAAGAACCGAAACACTTTCGATTACGCTTGGATCCAGGTTATTTAAATCTCCGGGCACACCATTGATCAGAATCAACGGATCGGATCCTGCGCTTGAAAAAGTACCCTGTCCGCGTACCCGGATGGAAACACTTTCGCCACCAGGCTGCCCCAATCCCTGGTTTACGCGAAGGCCGGGAACCTGCCCTTGAAGCATGGTGGTGGGGTTTACAACCGGTCGTTTCGTCATAGCCTCACCGCTTACGGCAGCTACGGCTCCGGTAAGGTTGAGTTTCTTCTGTGTACCGTAACCTACAACAACAATTTCTTCTAGTTTTTGTGTATCGTCTTTTAAAAATATTTTAGAATCTTTAATATCAGACGCTTTAATTTCCAAAGGAATATAACCTATGTAGCTTATCAGAATTACATCATTGGGTGAAGAAATTGTTAAAGTAAATTTGCCATCCATATCGGTAATTGTACCGTTGGTAGTTCCTTTAATAACTACATTCGCTCCAATTATTGGTTCATTTAATTTGGGATCCATAACAACTGCAGAAATAGTTTTCTGTTGTTGCTGAACAGTCGCCGATTTATTACTTAAAATAATCTGCTTGTCTTCCACTTTGTATTGAACATTTGTATTTTTGAAGACTTCGTTCAATACACTTTCAATTGATTTTTCTTTTGCCCTTACGTCAACTTTTCTATCAACATTTATCAATTTACTATTGTATAGAAAATAGAAATCAGAATTCTCTTCAATAGCATTAAGAACCTGTTCGACAGTAGCATTATTTAAATTCAAGGAAATTCTGGTCGACTGAGAGTAAGCTATCTCAGCGTTTGCCTGAAATAGAAAAATAAATAACAAGGCAGCTGTTATTTTCATCGCCATCGGAATTTTAAGCAATAAGTCTAAATAAGACCTAAAACTTTTGTTGGTAACAAAATTATTCATAAATTCATGCGTCTTTTTTAATTAGGTTTATCCAAATAACTTAATTGAGTTTTGCCGTTCGTCAGGTGAGATTTTCGTAACGGCATTTAATTAGATCTTACGGGGAAGTAGTAACTAGCTACTTTCCCGTTTGTTTTTTGTTTATTACGTTTCTTTTTTCATTTTATTAGTCCTTTCATTAATGAATAGATTTATTAAATACAATTTTATCATTCTAATTTACATTTATCCCTCAAATACGCTTACTAGACGAGCAAGCAATAAGCACACCCTATAAAATAATATAATTTTAACATATTTTTGCTTTACCTGTATTCTCTAATAATAACGCGTCGCTTTGCATACGTATAATCAGCATTTATTTCTGAATCTAAAATCTGACAACGGATAGGAGCTGACTTTTCAAGTAAACGAAGAACTTCTGGTAATGTTTCCGTTGTGAAAGTGGCAGAATATTCATATTCATGTAAAGTTTTACCTTGCAGCTCAATTGAAACATTAAAATGACGAGACAGTTTCCTAACGATTTCATCGAACCCAGCCCTTCTGAATACCATTTTACCGTCTCTCCATGCTGTTTTTGTATATATGTTAGCCTCCGAAATAGTAATATTTCGGGTTGTTTTATTTAAGACTGCTTGTTCTCCTGCCTTTAATGAAAACACATTCTCTGTATCGTATTTTTTTACGTCGATATTTCCTTTGGCAAGGATGGCCTCAATCTTATTATCATCATTATAAGCAGAAACATTAAATTCAGTTCCATAAGCACTCACCGTCATACCGTTGGGCACAACCACATCGAAACGGTTTGTTTTATCGGATGTAACTTTAAAATAGGCTTCTCCTTCTAATTTAACTGTACGGTGTTTCCCTGTAAATCTTTCCGGATAGGTAATTTTAGTTCCTGAGTTTAGCCAAACCTCCGAACCGTCGGGTAGGATTACTTTAGATACTAATCCATAAGCTGTTTGCAATTCAACCTGATTGATGGGACTTTCTTCTTTAGGAATAGAATCATTCATAAAGTATATAGTTACCAGGAATAAAGGCAAAATAAGAATAGCTGCAGCATTGCGGGAAATATCCCAAAGTTTTTGACGGAAAGAAAGAAATCTCATTTGCCTTGCGAGCTTATTCCAATGGGCATCGGTGTTTACTAAGCGTTGCTTCTTCAAATTCTCGGTAGCATTCCAAATAAATTGTATTTCTTTAATCTCCTGTCTAAACTCGGGTGAACTTTCAGCCAAGTGCTCAAATGCAGCAACCTGCTCGACAGGAAGTGATCCTTCAAGGTAAGGTATAATATGATCTTTCGTTATTTCCAAAGTGTGTGTCTTTTTAAATATATAATTTGACGAAAAGAGGATAGTGTTACCCTATCCTTTATATTGATTTTATAATAAATTAACTTAATATAGATTACCAGCAAAACAGTAAAATCAGAGGCAAATAGTCTTTAAGCTCAGTGCGCATTATTTTTAAGGACTTACTCATATACGATTCTACTGTTTTTACGGATATATTCTGTTTCTCCGCAATCTGTGCGTACGTTAAACCATCAAAGCGATTCATTTCAAAAACTTGTCGAAGATTCTCCGGAAGTTGAGATAGGGCGCGAGAAATTATTTCTTCCAGTTCCATCGTTGAATAAACATCATCCTGATACATGAGCCACTCTTTCTTTGCCTGGCGTTCCATATAAGTATATTCAACTTCTTTTTTTCGCAGATAATCTATACAGCTGTTTTTAACCGTGGTGACTAATAGATTCCGGGCTGAAGAGGTAATTTCGAGTGATTTTCTGGTGCGCCATATTTTAAAGAATGTATCCTGAACAATATCTTCACATTCTTCTTTATTGTCAATATATCTTCCGGCATATACACACAATGAAGGGAAAAAGTTATAAAAAAGAGAACAGAAAGCCTTTTCGTCATCTTTTGTGACAATTCTCCAAAAAAGATTATCGATAGATAATTGATTGGCAAGATCAGTCATGGAATGAATAGTTTATCATTTAGTGTTCCCTAGGTTGGCATTTATTTTTGAGACACGAAAATAGATATAATATGTGAATCATCCAAATATTGGAAAAAAATTAACGAACGACGGTTAAGTATGCTAATTTGTTTAATTATAGCCCTACGGAGATAAGCAATTTACTTCGGATTATTAGCTGCTTTCATGTAAGGTATTAGTTGCTTTCATTAATACAAGTATTTGTTCAACAGCTGTCTGCTTTGCGTTTAACAGTTGTTCAATGCAAGTTATCCAGCTGTTGACTTTGCATTCAACAGCTGTTAAACGAATAATTGACTTAAGGATTCGGAGTAGATGTATGAAGGGAAAAGACGAAAAAACTAGCGGGAAAGGATTAGTTCTCTTATAGGTTGCAGATGCAAGACAGGTAAAGCAGGAATATGATGATATCGTGGAACGGTCACAATAAAAGTCGGGCGTAGGGAATATCAGATGACATATGACAGATAAAATGCATCCGTCACCGGCATCTATCATTCTCAACAACCCAGACAGGCAAAGGGTTCTGAGCTAAAAAATGACAAATGACAGATGTTTTTGCGATTAATTCATTCTGTGAAAGGGATGGGATGTTTATTCGATATATTAGTTCTTGAACTCATTCGGGAGAGTTAACTGAATAAAAGAATCCCCGACAAGGATACGACTCTGTATTCCTGCCGGGGATTCAATTTATTGTTTAGTATCTATCTGATTCCAGATTAGAAATTAGGACCTGCACCAAAGTTAGGAGCACCCTTGTCTTGCCATACACGTTCTGTATTCAATTTTACAGGATCGTTGTTGGTTCCAACAGAGAATCCCTGACGAGCATAAGCAGCCATCTTGATGTCGTACATCAAGTCGCTCTTTTCTACAGCACTGATTTCGAAACGTCTTGGAATTACATAATCAACCGTTGGTGAGAATCTCACATAAGGAAGAATTGTACTGTTTGCCATAGGCACACCCGAGCGACGAACACTTACGAACTGATCGTTAGGAATCATTACGAAGTGAATGTACTGTTGGATATAAACCTTTTCCAGGTCGGCAGC
>CAZZHH010000065.1:5785-17293 GCA_964653595.1 uncultured Lentimicrobiaceae bacterium | reverse complement strand
AGAGATAGGAGACTCAATCTCCTTCTCTTAATTTTTTATCGGACAACAATGATTTGAAATAAAACCATAAAAACAAAATAATGTGATTCAAAAAAATTTGTTCAGTAATATTTAAACCAATAAACGCCAGGCTTTCGCTTGGCGTTTATCCCAAAATCTCTAACTTTACCCAAAGAAAGTAAAACCAGAAACCAATGAGTTCAAATACCACAAAAACCTACCAAAACCATTCACCCTTCAGGGTTGGGGCAACACCCAAGGCAATCGGTTTTTGTGGTGGGAATTCACTCTTCGTGGAACAGCGAAGCACCGCCAATTACCTATACTTCGAACCGATATTATATAAACGAACCTACTATATTGGCAGTAGAAAAATGAGAATTAATTTCCAAAATATGAATAGATGATTAATCATATTTATCGAATAATGGACAATGACCCCTTATAGACTTTTTGTTCTCCCTTAAATTGATAAGTAAGTAGGTAAAAATAGGTTCCATCGGAGAGATCGCGTCCGTCCCAATCGTTTCTATACCCAACATAAGTGTATACTTCTTCTCCCCATCTGTTAAACAGTTTCAACTCACTATCTGGATATTTCTCAATATTTTTTACAATAAACAGATCGTTTACCCCATCTCCGTTTGGTGTGAAAACATTTGGAAATTCGAGAATATCATCAATTATAGTTATGGATTTCCAAGCGGTATCTACACACCCATGGTTGGTGGTTGCAACTAGCATCACTTGGTAAACATCTTCTGCACTAAATGAGTGACTTACCGAAAACAAGTTAGACCAATTGGATAATCCAGAGTTAGGGTCATCAAAATCCCAACTAAGTATACTAGCACCTTCCGATTGATCGGTAAACAATACCGTCCAAGAGAAATCATCGCTTTTTCTCACCAGGGTAGGATTGGCATCAAAATCGGCAGTTGGAAGCGGAAATACATCGATAATATTCGGAAAAATTCTTAAACTATCACAACCTTGTGGCGTTCTAACGCGAAGTGTAACGGTCTGCAAGCCAAAATTTTGATAAAGATGTTGTACTATTTTTTCTTCAGAAGTATTTCCATCTCCAAAATTCCAGAAGTAAGAATTTCCATTTTCAGGATTAACCTCTTCAAAATCAACAAAAAGAGGCTGACATCCTTCCATCGGAGAGTAGGAAATATCTACGGGAGCTTTCGGATTAATTTCAACCAAAGTAATAGTATCTTGCTTAGAACATCCAAGTAAATCAGTCACAATTAATGTGTAAGTTCCAGCATATAAATTTGAAATTACTGGGGCGTTATCGCCCGAGGGCGACCAGTTATAGTCATACCCAGGGGTTCCTCCAAAAACGAGTGCAATTATCTGCCCAGTAGAATCTCCACGACACCATACGTCAGTTTTTGATAACGATATAAAAAATTCGGTATTTTGGGGAATTGTAATTTCTCTATATACGATACATCCATTAGCATCTATTACTGTAACGCCATAATATCCTGCAGAAGCGAGATTTAAAGTATCTGAATCAAAGTTGGATATATGTGTTTCGCCATTTGACCATGAATATGTGTATGGAGATCTTCCAAAATTAACACTTACGATCAACTTTCCAGTACTATCCCCATAGCAAAAAACGGTAGTTCCCGACAAAGTGGCTTCAAATGGAGGAGTTGGGGTAATCGTAATAGGATTAATAATTGTATCAAAATTGCCAGCAAGTTGAGGAATCACATCTCCTGGAATATTTGGTGAAAAACCTGCCAATTGCCAACTATGTTGATACCAAGTTAGTGGAATATAGCCTAATGGGATGGAAATATCAATGAGAGGACCAATGGTATAACTTAAATCAATATCTGGAGTTGCAAGTGGTGTTAATGGCAATGCTGGCAAACAAAAGGATGAAGTAATAAAATTGCTATCCAAAGAAGCTGGCAAACAAAATTCGGGCATCACAGAACCCGATCTAAAAGGAAAAGATGGCAATTCGAGGGTAAAGGTAAATGCTTCAATTAAAAGGTTAAATGTAATGCTGTCCCAAGTATGATTATTAAACTCGTTTGTCATCGAATGGGCCAAATTCAAATTCATGTTAGGCCACCCCGTACAAGGGTATTTAAAGACTAAATTATTATCTACTTGAAAAAGAACGGAACTTGCTATTCCACTATTAACAATGGCACCAGAAGCGGGATTTACTTCAGAATACTCGATGGCGGTAGGAAAATCTACTTTTGTCCATAGGGTAGGATCAAATTTTAAATCTTGAACCATAAAATTTTGAACTCGAAGTGCCAAATCCAACAAATCGTATGCAAGAGTAAAACCACTACCCAAATCTATGGTATCTTGAAGCATGCTCAATGCTTGATAAACTCCTGAATTTGGTCCGGAAAGAGCCATTATAAACCTAATAATATCAAGTTCGGTGGTCATATAAGCGCTATCCCCATGGGCATAAAGAGTTTTAGATGGCAACTCTAAATAATCGGTAGTAGAGACATAAGGGATAGAAATGGTTCCACTTAAACCAATCCCACCAAGATCATTATAAACAATCGGCAACACTTGCGATTCACAAATTTGAATCTGATTATTAACTAAGCATGGATAATGGGCTATCCCTGTAAAAGTATTGATATCAATAATGTTAAAGGAACTATCGGGCACCGAAAAATCAATAATATTGATATCTGTACATCCAATAAAGCACAATTGAGCGTTCACGTCAATGTCAAATCCAAAATCGATTCCAAATTCAAAAATCCCTTCTACTGGAAATCTGGATGTTAAATCCCAACCAGGTTGAACCGAGTAGGAAGATTCTATCGTAACCTCATCGCCTTGATGAAAGGCATTGTTATCGGGAAATGTCAGTATCACTTCCACCGGATATTGCACATCTACCTCTCCCCCATTGAATCCATTATATCGAATATATGAGCCCAAAAGCAAATGCCAGTCTATATTCACGATAGCGCCAAACTGTCCTCCAAAGATATCGGTGATGCTTCCAATTTGATTGTGTCCATTTTGATTCACCTGAAAAAGGTCGAAATCAAAATTAAAATTAAATCCTGGACCTTCGTCCCACATACTCTGATGAGAAGTACGATAGTTTATAGGAGTAGTAATCACTTGTTGGGCATTGGAAAAACACAATGTGAACAGGAGAAGTAAAACACAACAAATTTTTTTTCTGAATTGTCCCATACCATTAAAATTTAACGGACAAAATACTTTTTCTTAAAACAGCCTCCATCTTATCTTTAAGCAACACTGGAAAGTTCGCAGTAATCCATATTGTACGCATATAATCACCCGTAAATAGCATCATCCGATAAAAGTCCAAGGTGTCTACTTTCATCATTACAACTACCAATACACCTTCTTTGTTGTCGAAAGTGACTACATTCTCTTTGCTGATTAAAGTAACCCCTTGCGGAGCCAAAACCTCTTCCTTAATATTTTGAACCGCCAATGGATAAACCACTTGCTTAATTTCAGAAACTTGGATTGAGGAAGTTGTTGCCGGACTTATAAAAGTTCTCTTATCAATTTTCATAAAAAAGGGTGGTGGAGTTATGAAAAGGTCAAATGTATCGACCCGTACGACTGTTTTCCCATCCACAATTAGGGAATCCAATTTATTGTATACAGCTTGATTTGGACTGAAATTTTGAGCAGAAAAAGGATTCTGGGCGACAGACATCCCATATAGCCCTATTAATAAAGTTAGAACAAACAATTTTTTCATTATCCCCCAGTATTTGAGACCAAATATAAAAAAAAATATCATATAAAAAAAATTTTTATCAAAAAACCAATTAGATATTAACCAAATCTTTAAGCAATGTGTTAAAAAAAATGCTATTTTTGCAATAAAAAATGAAATGCCAATTTTCAAAAAAATAGGTATTACGCTTTTGATGCTATTATTTTTGAGCACAGGAAAATCTCAAAAAGTAGCCTTAGTTCTCAGTGGAGGTGGCTCTAAAGGAGCAGCTCACATAGGAGTGATCAGAGCACTTGAAGACGCAGGCATTCCCATCGATTTTATTGCTGGAACATCCGCAGGAGCCATTGTTGGTGGTCTTTATTGTGCAGGATATTCAACAGACGAAATTGAAGCTATTTTTCTGAGTCCACAATTTAAAAATTGGTCTACAGGGGAGATAGAAGAAGAATACCAATTTTATTTCAAAAAAGAGAAGGCAAATCCATCGTGGTTAACCATAAAATTTGACTGGGACTCCATTCTTTCTCCCAAAATACCCATCAACTTGATATCACCTTATCAAATGGACTTTGCCTTTTTAGAAATGTTTGCAGGCGCAAATACATTGGCAAATGGCAATTTCGACAGCCTATTCATCCCCTTCAGATGCGTAGCTACGAATCTAAAAACCAACAAAGGAGAAGTGCAAAGGAGTGGAAATATTGGAGAAGCAATAAGAGCTTCTATGACTTTTCCATTTTTCTTCCGACCAATCACCATAAACGGTAACATTATGTATGATGGAGGAATGAGAAACAATTTTCCTGCAGATGTTGCAGAAGATGATTTCAACCCAGATATCATTATTGGGAGCAAAGTTGCCACAACCAATAAAACCCCTCATTCTAGCGACATCATGAGCATTATTGAAAACATGTTGATGGAAAACAACGACTATAAGATTAAATGCGACAACGGTATCCTTATTGAGCCAAAAGTAGAAGAAGTAATGGTGACAGATCTTTCAAAAACATCTGAATTTATCAACAATGGATACATTGCAACACTCGAAAAAATTCCCCAAATCAAACAATTTGTCGTCGATAGTATTCCTCTGTGGGATTTAAAACTACGAAGACATACTTACAAAAAACGGCTTCCTCCGCTAACCATCAGCTCTATTAAAGTAGACGGACTAAATACCTCTCAAAGCGATTACATAAATAAACTATTAACCAACAACAGCGATTCTTCAAGCATAAAAGACGTAAAAGCAGCATATTTCAAACTAATCTCCGACGATAAGGTAGCATACATATATCCGAGACTCATTTTCAATCCTGAGACTAAAAAATATGACATGTTATTGGATGTTGAAAAAGATAAAAATTTTGAACTCCTTTTTGGAGGCAATATCTCATCCAATGCGATTAATACCATATATACAGAGCTGCGATACAAACAATTAGGGATACAAGGATTAAATATATTTGGAAACATATACTTAGGGAGATTTTATAGTTCAGCAGTGGCAGCAATTAAAATGGATTATCCACAAAGGAATCCATTTTATCAGGAGATTTTATTAGGTTTTAATCAATTTAATTTTTCAAATACATCCAGAAGTTTTTTTGGAGATGAAACTCCTTCCTTTTTAAAACAAAACGAAAACTTCTTCAACTATAACATTGGTTTTCCTTCCACAAATAAAGCAAAGTGGGAGATTGGAATTACTTTTGCAGGACTTAAAGACAATTACTATCAAACGAACACCTTCACAAGATTAGATCAGTTTGATATTAACAACTTCGACATGATAAAGCCGTATATAAATTACGAGCTCAACACACACAAAAGGCAATATTATTCAAATCAGGGTGTTTACCTCTTTGCCTCTCTATTTTTAATAAATGGAAAAGAGCGAAACATACCTGGAACCACAGGAGTTCACAATCTAGAAGTTTCAAAATCTCACAATTGGATTGGACTAAGGATAAAATACACAAATTTTATTCCCTACAACAAACACTTTACTTTTGGAATCCAATCGGATATTAGCTTATCCAACCAAGATTTATTTGCCACATATACCGCTAGTAAACTAAGAGCACCACAATTTAGCCCTACGCCAGAGATAACAACTCAATTTTTACCCACTTTTAGAGATTACAACTTTGTTACTTTTGGTTTTAAAACCATTTATAAAATTACCGATCGAATCGACATACGTTTAGATGGACATCTATACCAACCTATTCAATCCATAAAAAAAGGGGTAGATGAATCCCCGAAATTCACCCCTTTTTTCCAAAGCCAATACATAATTGCTTCTGCTACAGGTGTTTACAATTCCCCAGTGGGTCCACTCAGCTTGTCTGTATACTATATTCAAAATTCCCCGCAACCATTTCTTTTTAACCTCAACTTTGGCTATATTATTTTCAACAAACGGACAATGTTATAAAAGGATTACAAACTCATTACTCCAAACGAAAATACTTTTTTATTATCAAAATCGGTAAAAAACAACTTATATTCTTCTATAAGCAAATAAAACTCAAATCAACTTATTGATTATTAAAAATCTAAACAATACTTAAAAAAACGAGAATTAGATTGTTTACGATTAAAAATTTATTATTTTTGCTTCCAAATAAATCATAGTAACAACAATTGTTAAATCAAATTCTATCAACTAAAATGGAAAAGGAAAACACGCTCAACACGGCTTCTAACGAGGAAACACAGCCTTTAATGGATGTAAATGCCGACACTCAATTACAAATGGGAAACACAGAATTGGAGATTCCAAGTAATAACACAAACATGGATAAATCCACCGAGATGATAGTGGAAAGTCCTGAAGAAACTACTCCAGAAATAGTCCCTACAACCCCATTGGAAATAAAACTTACAGAAGAAGAATCCTCTAATAATGAGAATCTATCTCACGACAAACTCGATGACGATGACGATGATGACGATTCTTATGCTGAATTCAGCATGGAAACTATCGACCATATGACAACCGAAGAATTGGTAGTTTTACTGGAAGAAACCGTTAAATATAAAGCTGAAAAAATAAAATCAAAAGTATCTGCTATTCGCAATAGTTTTTCTGCAAAAACAAGAGAAGAAAAAGCCATTAAAAAACAAGCCTTTATCGACAATGGTGGAGTAGCTGAAGAATATAACGACGAACCTACTGCATTAGAAAACAGATTCAATGAAGCACTAAAAATATACAAAACTGAAAAAGCGAAGCTTAACGAAATAATTGAAAAACAAAAAGTTGAGAACGTAGCAATAAAAAATGAACTACTCACAAAACTCAAAGAGCTCGTAGAATCAAATGATTTGCTTAAAACAACGTATGATAGCTTTAAAGAGATTCAAGAGACATGGAAAAAAGTAGGTCCCGTTCCTCAATCCGAAATCAACAATTTATGGCAAAATTACCACTTTTATGTTGAGAAATTCTTCGATAAAGTGAAGATAAACAAAGAATTAAGAGACTTAGATTTAAAGAAAAACCTTGAGCAAAAAATTCAACTTTGTGAAAAAGTAGAGGAATTACTTCTCGAAAATTCTATCAATAAATCCTTCAAACTATTACAACAGTACCACGAAGAGTGGAAAGCAATAGGACACGTGGTAGAAGACAAAAAAGAAGAGGTTTGGGAACGATTCAAAAATGCATCAGACACCATTAACATGCGCAGGAAAGAGTACTACGAGTCGATGCAATCTGAACTCCTGAACAATTATAATGCAAAGTTAGCACTATGCGATAAAGCAGAAGAGATAACCATAAAAGAGTGGAACACTATAAAAGAGTGGAACGACGTAAGTGAAGAGGTATCCGAACTACTTAAAGTATGGAAAACACTAGGTCCTGCTCCAAAAAAACTCAACGACGAGATTTGGGAAAAATTCAAATCGAAACTAGATCTGTTTTTTGCAAACAAAAAGGCCTTTTTACAAAAGATCAAAGAGAATCAACTCAATAACTATAATCTAAAAATCAACCTTTGCAACGAAGCAGAAGCTATTACAACTAGGACGGATTGGAAAAAAGCAACAGAAGATCTTTTAAAACTACAAAAAGAGTGGAAAGAAATTGGTTCTGTTCCAAAAAAATATTCCGATCAAATATGGAAACGTTTTAGAGCTGCTTGCGATGCTTTCTTTACTGCCAAATCTACTCACTTTTCATCCCAATTTGAACACGAAGATGAAAACTTAAAATTGAAAGAAGAACTTTTAGAAAAAATTAAGAGCTTTGAAATGGGTGAAAATAGAAATGAAAACTTAAACACCCTCAAAGAATTCCAACGTCAATGGATGGAAATAGGACATGTGCCTAATCAAGAAAAAGATAGATTATATAAAAGTTTCAAAGAACTCATCAACCAACATTGGGATAAACTGAAAGCTTCTTCGGCTGAAATGAGAACCAATAACTACAAAAACTACGTTCATGACTTGATAGACAACAACGATGGCACGCAAGCTTTGGATAAAGAGCGAAGATTTTTGCAGAACAAAATCGCTAAACTACGTGAAGACATCTCTATTTGGGAAAACAATTTAGGCTTTTTTGCAGTCTCAAAAAACTCTCAATTACTTATTCAAGAGTTTAACAAAAAAATTGAACTTGCAAAAAATGAAGTAAAAGAGATAGAAGAGAAGTTAAAAATAATCCAAAAATAATAGGCAAAACAAAATTCAAAACAAACTTGATTTCATAATCAAGTTTGTTTTTTTATCTCTAATAACCTGCATTCTAATCCCCCAAAATTTAAATAATAAATATTCACTTCAAGCGTACAAGTTTTTCAGCTAACGATTGTCTAACAAATCTGAAATTTCAAAAACAACACATCAAGAAATCGTATTATAGCGATTTTTTATCAAGCCAAATATTAGGCAATTTGATGCAAAATTATAATAACGAATGAAAAAAAGACTTACAATTCTACTCGCATTAATCTCATTTTCAATGATGTTATTTGCCCAAAACCACGAAAATCAATCTCCAGGCAGAGGCGCAGGAATGATGGAAGAATTAAAAAAAATGGTAACTCCATCAACTGGTGTTATTTCTGGTTTAATTACAGATGATAAAACTGGAAATCCATTAGAATATTGCACCATCCTAATACTCAACCCTAAAGACAGTAGCAGTGTAGGTGGTGGTATTACTAACGAAAAAGGAAGATTTCAACTTAAAGATATTCCCTGGGGAAATTGGCTGATGAAAATTAACTTTATTGGATACGATACGCATTGGATAAATAATATTGCAATCTCTAAGGAGAATCCAATTAAAACCATCGGAAAAATAAAATTATCTCCAGGAGCTAAAACCTTACAAGGAGTTGAAGTTACCGCTCAAAAAGAGATGATACAAACCAACTTGGACAAGAAAGTGTTCAACGTAGACCAAGCAATCAATACCGCTGGCGGATCGGCAGTAGATGCATTGCAAAACATCCCTTCCGTTCAGGTGGATGTCGAGGGAAATGTCAGCATCAGGGGAAGTGGCAACATCACGGTCTTAATCGACGGCCGGCCATCAAACATGACCTTGGAGCAAATCCCCGCCGCTTCGATTGAAAGCATTGAAGTAATCACCAATCCATCTGCAAAATATGATCCTGATGGAATGTCGGGCATTTTGAATGTCGTGCTTAAAAAGAAGAAAGAACACGGATTCAACGGAATGATCAGTACCAATGTAGGTGCAGGAAACTACGACCCATATTGGTATTTCGGAAAAAACAGCATGAACGCCAACCTAAATTACAGGTACGATAAACTCAACCTGACATTTAGTTTTGACAACCGCAACATGAGCAATCATTTCGGAGGAACCATGAACCGGACAATCGAACAAATGAAATCCTTGATGACGCAGGAATCCAATGGCAGTTTCAGTGGTCAGTTTCAGAACTACAAACTGGGAGGAGATTACTTTTTCAACAAAAAGAATTCCATCTCTTTAAGCGCCACCTACGGAAGAAGAGCGCATGGAAGAACATCAAACACATACAACTCAACATCGATAAACGACATTCTCAAGCAAAACTACTTTCAAACCTCTGAAAGCATCGACAACAATGTCAGTTACGAGTTCTCCGGAAATTACAAAAAAACCTTCGATAAAAAAGGAAAAGAGTGGACGGTCGATCTTTTTTACTCAAAAAACAGCGGTGAAGACAGTTCTTTCAACATCAAGAACACATACGAGCCATATGTCTTAAGAGCGTTGCAGAACAACTATTCCAACGACAGCAGACAGACCATCAATGCCTTTACAGACTTCGTCACTCCGATCGGAAATGGGGGCAGACTGGAAACTGGCGTCAAATACACCTTGCGTTCCACAACCAGCGATTACACCTTGTTAAATGGCACCAACAACGATAACATGATTGTTGACCCAACTCAAGACAACGATTTCACCTACAACCAAAATTTATTTGCCGGATATGCCATTTATTCAAACACCATTTGGAAGAAACTAAAATACCAGGCCGGATTGCGTTACGAATTTGTACATGAAACATTTGACTTGAAAGAAGATAGTCTCTCTTTCAACAAAGATTACAGCAATCCTTTTCCCACGGCACATCTCCGTTATGAGTTCACAGAAAACAATGCATTGCAAATCAGTTATAGCAGAAGGGTAAGCCGACCTTCCAACAGATCCTTGAATCCATTTGTCGATTACAGTGATTCCCTCAACTTAACAAAGGGAAATCCAAAGATCGCCCCTGAATTTGTCAATTCATACGAAATAAGCCACTATTGGATTCACAAAGGAACCTCGATAAACTCAACCCTGTTCTTGCGCCAAAGGGATGACATCATCACCCGATACACCACCTTGTTCGACAGTGTAAAGACCATGACCACGTATGAAAACATAAGCAAAAGCACCTCATACGGACTTGAATTAGTAGTTGGTCAAACCATCACAAAATGGTGGAAACTAACCGGAACTGGAAGTTATTACCGAACACTATACAGCGATTTGTCCCTCGATAATAGTCTTAGAGACGATTATAGTTGGAATGGACGTATTGTTTCTATTTTCAATATAGGAAAAATTGCAGACATACAACTTACCTTTAACTATAGATCCCCTACTTTAACCATTGGAACCATGGGATTTGGCAGTCAAGGAATCGGGCAAGGTCAAATGAAAGAAAATTACAACATCGATTTAGGGTCGAAAATCAATTTGTACAAAGACAAATTATCCATGACTCTAAGGGTATCGGATATTTTCAACTGGTGGAAAATGGACGCTACTACTTATGGAGATGGGTTTTACTCAAAATCTATTCGAACCAGAGAAAGCAGATCGGTGTGGGTAGGATTATCCTATAAGTTTAATGATTACAAAGCTAAACGCGAAAAAAGAAATGGAACAATTGAAGATATGGGAGATGAAATGTAGCCTTCCTGTTTAAATTTTTTATACAAAAAAGTCCTTCACAAAACAGAAGGACTTTTTTTTTGTGCGCTGTACTGGACTCGAATCCCGACAATGTTGAAAACGAAAAAAAATCAGAGTTTTTTTGATCTTTTTGGTCTTCGTTTTCTTACAGTGCCGTGGATCCTCGAAAATGCAAGAACCTTTGGTTCTGATTTTCGGGACCAGTGACTTCTACTTTTACTTTAGACGATCAAAAAAAAAGTCCATCAGAATTTACTGAAAGACTTTTTTTTGTGCGCTGTACTGGACTCGAATCCCGACAATGTTGAAAACGAAAAAA
>CAZZHH010000065.1:0-5685 GCA_964653595.1 uncultured Lentimicrobiaceae bacterium | reverse complement strand
AAGTCCATCAGAATTTACTGAAAGACTTTTTTTTGTGCGCTGTACTGGACTCGAACCAGTGACTTCTACCCTGTCAAGGTAACACTCTAAACCGACTGAGTTAACAGCGCAAATAGAGGTGCAAAGATATTACTTTTTAATCAAAAAACTCAAGAATTTCATTTTTTTTTAAACAAATTATCAGAAAGAAAAGCCAAAAGTTAGAGAAGCATGCGTATGATATAAATTATCCTTTTGGTTTTTATACAAACCAACAAAACTTCGATACACTTCAATCGAAGCAAAAAACTGTTTTAAAAATTGATACTTATACATAAAATTAGCTCCAAAATCAATTTTCTGGATATTAGAATAATTATTAAACTTTTCGGAAAAGTCGGCAAAGCCTCCATAACCAACATTTACGTCAACCACACCTTTATCAAAACCAGATATTAAAAAAGAGGTATTGAATCCAATTCCAACCCATTGTTTATTGGATAATACAAAACCTAAATTAATTGGCATATCCAGATACCATAATTCCATTTTCCCCTTAACGGTTGCTGTATAAAAAGTGGGTATAACTCCAAAACCAATATCTACAATGGTGTCTTTTTTGAGACTTTGCTCATAAGATGCACCTTTTTTTGAAAAGGAAAAACCACTTGAAATTGCAATTTTTTTAGATAGATGGCAAAAAAAGCGGTACCCAATTTTTGGAGAGAAAAGAGCATTTCCCGAAGTACTATCCTTCATTTTTGAAGGGATTGGACCTCCATATTGCCCTCCCAAAAAAATATCAACACCTTGTTTGTTCGATTGTCCAACCAAAAAAAAGTGCATAACGAACAGAGCACAAAACATTAAAGAAAGGGCTTTATAACTCATTGTTTTAATAATGGATTAAAATTGATAGACAAATTATCAATCCACAATTTTGAACCAGGATGACCTCTAAAATTTGCTCCATCAATGCTAGAAACAAATAAAATAGTTAAAGAATCCGGTACAATATCAACCAATCTATAATCAAACACCAAAGAGAATGGAGAATAATTTGGGATGTATTGATTTACTATCATAGATGCTTCCGCTATGGTATCTTGTTTGTTAGTGAATGTATTGAATTTTGATAATCTAGCATACAAAACACATGTATCAGAATCAGCTGGTGAGTATTTAAAATAACCATGGATTGAAGTGGGTTTATTTGTATAAGGTTTACCTTGGATAACAAAAGGATCTTGTGGAATAAAAGTACCCATCACCAACAATCCGGGTATCACCATTGATCCCCATTGCTTAGTTTCCATAGAAACAGAATAACTACCCTGTTGAGCATCGGTAGATTTTGTAACCGTTACAGGGCAAGTTAATCTAGATAAATAATTCAAAGAAGTCCAATAACCTCCCGAAGGCTCTTCATAGGTTAACGGGTCTACCGTGGTAGATAGCCAATGTTCAAAACTAAAATTAAATCTTACAGAATCAGTTGAAACAACTGGTGGAATAATTGGTTCAGGATTTTCCTCTTCTTTTTTGCAAGAAGAAGAAATAACGACCATGATTGCAAACAAACCAAGCCTTAATTTAGACATCATCATAAAAATAATTTTTAATTTTATTCAATCTAACGCTTCAAAGGCAATAAATGTTTAAAATATTTTAAGGATATTGTATTAAATCCCCAGAAAAAAAATAACTTTGCATTAAAATTAAGAAAATCAATTTATTAATACATACAACCGAATGAAAAAAACAATTTGGATTATACCCATTACCCTTTTTATCTTCTTTCCATTCATCTTAAAATCTCAGGTAAAACCAAAAATCACCCTAGAGGATATTTGGTTAAAATACAGTTTTTATGCTGAATCACCTGATGAGATGATTTCTATGAAAGATGGAAAATACTATACTTTGTTAGAAGATAATACATTAATAAACAAATATGAGTATAAAACAGCTAAAAAAATCGATAACATCCTCAATACGAATGAGATAATCAATCCAAATACACAAAAACCTTTGGGAGGAATTGATAGTTATTTTTTCAGCAAAGATGAAAAGAAAATATTAATCTCAACAGAAAGCAAACCGATATACAGAAGGTCGAAAGAGTCTTGGTTTTGGGTATATGACATTTCCACAAAAAAACTCACTCCCCTATTTTTGGGTGGCAAACAACGTTTAGCCGAATTTTCTCCAGATGGTAAAAAAGTAGCATTTGTCTTCAAAAACAACTTTTATGTAAAAGATTTAACAGAAAATACTACAATCCAAATAACAACTGATGGGGAAGACCGAAAGATCATCAATGGGACTACCGATTGGGTGTATGAAGAAGAATTGGATATCACCAAAGGATTTTCATGGTCGGATGACGGGAGTTATATCGTATATATGCGATTTGACGAGAGTAATGTAAAAGAGTATTCTATGACAAAATGGGGAAAATTGTATCCCGAAGAGCACAAATACAAATATCCAAAAGCAGGAGAATCCAACTCTATTGTGGACTTATTTTTATATGATGTAAAGAAAAATAAAACCAAGAAAATGGAGACTGGATCCGAAACCGATCAATATATTCCCCGTTTTCAATGGATACCAGAAAAAAACGAAGTTGTTTTTATGCGTCTCAACAGACTTCAAAACAAATACACCCTCCATCTATATTCTACTGAAACTGAAAAGAGTAATATTATTTATAGCGATGAAAATAAAGCATGGGTTGAAGTTCCAGGAAAAATTATTTTCACAAATCCAAATGAGCTAATAATCACCTCTGAAAGGGATGGATACAACCATATCTACAACATAAAATATAGGGATTCAAAAAATGGATTTATTCAACCTATCTCTAAACAAATCACGAGTGGCAATTGGATAGTTAAAGAGATTAAAGGAGTTGATATTAAAAACAACACAATCTATTATACATCCACAGAAAGCTCTTCTACAAACAGTGATTTATATTCTATCTCGAACAATGGAATAAATAAAAGATGTTTACATACAACCCTTGGGACTTGGGATGGGGATTTTAACAGTGATTTTTCGTATTACCTGGGATCATATAGCAATGCTAACACTGCTCCAAACTATAGCATATACGACAATAAAGGGAAACACATAGTAACCTTGATAAACAACGATCGGATTAATAAATTGGCTAAAGATTTAAACTTTCAGACAAAAACAATCTCCACAATTACCACAAATGAAGGCGTTGCATTAAATATGTGGATGATAAAACCAGAAAGTTTTGATTCTGCCAAAAAATATCCAGTTCTAATGTATGTGTATGGTGGTCCTGGCTCTCAATCGGTTTTAAACCAGTGGGGGAGCTTTGATTTAGCATGGTATCAGATGTTGGCTCAAAATGATTATATCGTAGTTTGTGTCGACAATAGAGGAACTGGAGGAAAAGGCAATGATTTTCAGAAATGCACTTACTTACAACTAGGAAAATACGAAACCATCGACCAAATTAATGCAGCAAAATACCTGTCATCGCTATCGTATGTTGATAGTTCGAGGATCGGAATCTGGGGTTGGAGTTATGGTGGATATATGTCTTCCTTATGTATCACAAAAGGCGCTGATTACTTTAAAACGGCCATAGCAGTTGCTCCTGTTACTAATTGGAGAAATTACGACAACATTTATACCGAACGTTTTATGCAAACGCCACAAGTAAATGGCGATGGGTACGACAATAATTCTCCTTCAAATTTTGCAAAAAAACTTAAGGGGAATTACTTCATCATTCATGGCAGTTCGGATGATAATGTACATTATCAAAACACCATGGAATTTACAAACCAACTTATAAAAGAGAACAAACAATTCAATCAATTTATATATCCAAATAGAAACCACAATATCTCAGGTGGATACACCAGGTATCATTTATATATAATGTTGACAAATTATATTTTCAAAAATCTATAAAAAATAAAACTAATTATTGTCATTTAAATAAAAAAGTGTAATTTTGCACCCGATAAAAATAATATTAATTTAATCAAGAAAGAGGTATTTGTTATGATTATTGTTCCGGTAAAAGAAGGCGAAAACATCGATAGAGCCTTAAAGAAATTTAAGAGAAAATTCGAAAAAACAGGAGTTGTTAAAGAATTGCGTATTCGTCAAAAGTTTTCAAAGCCTTCCATTATTAAAAGAGAACAAAAACTCAAAGCAATCTACATTCAACACTTACAAGATAAAGAAGAGATTTAATTTTTTTTAGATTAAAGTGTTTAAATCGGCAATATTTGTTGTATATTTACAAAAGTATTGCTGATTTTTTTATACTACGCTAATCGAATGTATACTACCGAATTTATCCAATATTTAATCTCTGAAAGGAGGCTTTCAGCTCACACAGTGCGAGCTTACACATCTGATATGGAGCAATTCAAACTGTTTTTAAAAAATGAATATGAAATCGAGGATACCACAAAAGCACAATCTGTGCATATAAGAGAATTTGCAGCCCATCTTATGGACAACAAAGTAAGTTCAAAAAGCGTGAACCGAAAACTAACTTGCTTAAGGACCTATTACAAATATTGTCTGCGCCAGCAATACATTATTTTATCCCCAATGAACAAAGTAGTATCACCTCGAAACTCCAAAAGACTACCATACTTTATAGAATTAGAAGGCATGAACAACCTTTTTACAAACATTACTTTTGAGGACAATTTTACTGGATACAGGAATAAGGCGATATTAGAAACCTTTTATGGGACAGGAATTCGACTCAATGAATTAAGGCATTTGACAATAAGAAACGTAAACTTATCTGAAAATACGATTAAAGTTTTAGGGAAAAGAAACAAAGAGCGTATCATCCCATTTGGATCGCACGTAAAAAATGCGTTAGAGAATTATCTTCAAATATTGAAAGATTCTTTTGAAGAGATTAAACAAAATGATACACTATTTGTTAGCATTAAAGGAGAGACATTAAATCCAAAAAGCATTTATTTAATAGTAAGAAAATACATAGATCAGATAACAACCATTGGGAAAAGGAGTCCACATATATTACGACACACATTTGCGACTCATCTTCTTAACGAAGAAGCACCTTTAAATGCGATTAAAGAGATGTTGGGTCACACTAGTTTATCTTCTACACAAATATATTCACATAACAGTATCAATAGATTAAAAAACATTTATAAACAAGCTCATCCAAGAGCACAATAAAAAAGGAGGTTTTTATGAACATTAAAATCACATCACTACATTTCAAGGCAGACAAAAAGCTTGAAGACTTCATACATGAGAAACTTGGAAAAATTGAGAAATTGAGTGATAGCATAATCGGAGCGGATGTAATTCTAAAAATCGAAAACACGGATAAACCAGAAAATAAAAGAGCCGAAATTCGATTAAAGATAAAAGGAAACGATTTACATGCAGAAAAAACCTCAAATAGTTTTGAAGCGGCAACAGATTTAACCATCGAAGCAATTCGTAAACAGCTGACTAAGAGCAAAGAAAAGATGAGCAGTTAAAAAAAAAGCTTTTTTTTTAAAAAAAATCACGAAAAAACTTTGTAGATAAAAATTAAATTCCTAAATTTGCAGTCCCGTTAGATAGGGACTGCGTTTTTTGAAAGGATAAAACTAAATGCCGATGTAGCTCAGTTGGCCAGAGCAGCTGATTTGTAATCAGCTGGTCGGG
>CAZZHH010000064.1:0-18043 GCA_964653595.1 uncultured Lentimicrobiaceae bacterium | reverse complement strand
GAAATATCTAAAATTCTCTCAGGATTAATAAAAACCCTCTAAAAAAGACTTTTGACTTTATGAACTTTTCAAACTTTCAACTTAATGTCCCACTGATAATACAATTTTTCAATCAAATTGTTGTTGTACAGAAAGACCATAATAGTCAATCTACAAACAAATTCATTACTTTTGTGGTGTAATAAAAACTATAATCGTTTTGAGCTCAATTAAAAAACTAGCCGGTCAAACGGTAATTTACGGGGGAACCAGCATCATCAGCAGACTTATCAATTATTTGATGGTTCCGGTTCACACCTACATTTTTGGCACTGGAGAATATGGAGTGGTGGGAGAATTGTATGCATACGTGAGTCTGCTCATCGTATTGCTTACCTATGGCATGGAAACGGCCTTTTTCAGGTTCAATTCCACCGTGCCCGATGATGAAAAAAACAAAGTATACGGCACATCGCTGGTTTCGCTTTTAGTAACTTCTATGATTTTTATTGTGGCCATACTCTATTACAACCAAGATGTGGCCTCGTTGCTCAGCCATGATAACCACCCAGAATACATCACCTGGTTCGCATTGGTGATTGCTTTCGATGCCATCAGCACCATGCCCTTTGCCCGATTGAGGGCTCAAAACCGACCACAAAAGTTCGCTTTCGTCAAGTTTGCCAACATTTTCGTCAACGTGTTTGTCACCCTTTTTTTCCTAATCTTATGTCCTTGGTTGCTCAAAATGAACGTTATGCCAGATGTGGTGAATGCCATTTATAACAAGGAAATAGGAATCGGATATATCTTTTTGGCAAACCTTGCCGCCAGTGCAGTTACCTTGTTGTTACTCTTTTCCGAAATACACCCCTCCCGCCTCTCTTTCAACTGGAAATTGTGGAAACAGATGATTTCGTATGCCTTTCCCCTACTGATATTCGGACTGGCGGGCATTGTAAACGAGACCATGGACCGAATTTTATTGAAGGAACTGTCTCCGGCAGACATCGCCCAAAGTCAGGTGGGTATTTACAGCGCCTGCTACAAGATTTCAATTTTGATGACCATTTTCATCCAGGCGTTCAAATACGCGGCTGAACCCTTCTTCTTCGCCAAAGCCAAGGACAGCGATGCCAAACGGAACTATTCATTGGTGATGACCTATTTTGTGCTCACCTGCTCGTTTATCTTTTTGGGGGTGATGCTTTACATCGATGTGGTGCAACACTTTATCGGCAAAGACTTCCGCGAGGGAATCGCCGTAGTGCCGATCTTGTTGATGGCAAATCTCTTTTTAGGAATTTTCTACAACCTCTCCATCTGGTACAAACTAACGGGTCAGACCCGATTCGGCGCCTATATCTCCATCATTGGCGCAATCATCACATTGGCGCTCAACTACTTCCTGATTCCGGTGATGGGCTACATGGGTTCCGCGTGGGCCACCTTTATCTGTTACGGTTCTATGATGGTAATCTCCTTTATCATCGGACAAAAGTACTACCATGTCGATTATCAGGTGGGAAAAATATTCGGAATACTTGCACTTTCCATTGGGTTGTTCGTGGTAAGCCTCTTCAATCCGTTTGATTCCACGGTTCTGAAAATGTCGTTCAACACCTTGTTGCTACTCATTTTTGTTGCCGTGGAATATGGCATAGAGCGGAAGAACCTTGTAAAATTACTTAGATAAAAATCACAAATAAAAACGACCAACAAGAAAAAAACAACACATGATTTGGGACAATTTTGTAAATGATTTAAAGATTGTATTTGGTTCAACCGATAAGAAAGAATGGCTTGACAAACTAATAGAAAATTTAGAGAAACAACGGTTTGAAGACATAAATTTACCTTTTAAAATTATCAAAATTAAAGAGAAGGGTTTTGTTGTAAAAGTTTCGGGTTTATTTGCTTTTATTTCATTTAATCACATGCCATGGAAATATTACGATATTGATTCTTGGGTTGCTATTTCGCCAAAATTAATAGACAAAGTGTTTTTTTGTAAAATTCATAAGTTTAATAAAGATCCGCTATCAATAATTGTAAATGGTGATCTTCCACAATTCAAAAAAACAGAATTAATAGTTGGAGAAGAATATATTGGAGTAATTATTAAAAAGTTAAAGTACGGGATCATAGTCGATATTGGGTGTCATTTCAACTGGAAATGTGGTTCTTTAGTCGGATTAATGCATAAGTCACAGTTTAGATTTAAAGATTCGTTTTTAAATTGCACCATTGGCGACGAAATTCAATTATGTTACCAAAGATTAAATGAGGATGAGCAGTTCATATTTAGTCAAAATACTGAAATAAAAGATTGGAATTCTGGAAAGCCTCAAGAATTAATTGGCAAAACAGTATGGGTGCGTGTTGTTCGAAATCCAGATGGAACAAAAATTGGATTTTTAGTAAACGAAAAATATAAAGGCAATATCACTCTTTTAAAAAAAGATTATACACCAAAGTATAGAAGAATAATCAGTGAAGCAAAGAGAAAATTAAGTGATGGTGAAATTATTAATTGTGAAGTTACTGGGTTTAGTGAAAGAAAGATGAGTTTAGAACTAAGATGGATAGTGGAACTTGATACAGAAATGTTGATACAGGATAGTATAATAAACAAATTAGACAAAAATTCGCTTGAAAAAATGATTGAAAAGCGGAATGAAATAATAGCTTATAACAAATTGGAGTAAAAAAAGCAGCAAGATAACAAGGTGTAAAACAAATATTTTTGCCGACACATCATAGAAAATTGATACATTTGTGATTGTAAAATATTAAAAGACTAAGAATAATGAATTTAATAGACACGGGCATTGAAAAAGGATTAATTCGGTTTGACGAGAATCGAGATTTTATCACATATATCCACCAAAATAAAAAACGAAATTATAATAATCCTGAAGAGAAAGTACAAGCTGGAACCTTCTTAACATTAGTTCTAATCTATGGCTATTCTGTTGATAGAATAAAGCAATTTGTTTCTGTACAAATGGGTTCGGAAACCAAAGAAGCAGATATCATTGTATATAACGATGATAATTGCGAAGAAACATATATTTTAGTTGAATGCAAAAAAGAAGATTTAACCGACCAACAATTTAATATTGCAGTTGACCAAGCATATAGCTATGCTGTAGCAGAAGGTGCAAAATATGTTTGGACAACTTCTCGAATTAAAAATCAGTATTACGAAGTTCCTGATAAAAAGCCGAAAAGTAGAATTGAGATTCCAGATATACCTCAATTTGGAATTAGTAAACTAGCACCGTTTAAATATGTAAAAGGTGGCGTTTCACAAACAGATACCGAACTTACTAATGAGAATATTGTATGTGAACCCGACCCCAATGTGAAACAGAAATTCTTTGAACTTGAAGTTGTTAGCGAAAATGAATTGACAAAGATTTTTACACAATCACATCAAGCACTTTGGGGTGGTGGTAAAAGAAACCCGTCTGAAGCTTTTGATGAATTTGATAAGTTAGTTTTTTGTAAAATTTGGGACGAGAAGCATCCACGAAAAACAGGAGAGCCTTATGATTTTCAAATTTTTCGAGACGAGGAACCCGAAGTTCTTTTAAAAAGGATAAAGAAGATTTATGCAATTGGTGAAAAAGATGCGCCCGAAGTATTTTCAGATGGTATAAAATTAAATGAGCAAGAAGTTTTAACAATTGTAAAATATCTGCAAAGGATAAACCTAAACAAAACGGACCTTGATAGCAAAGGGAAAGCCTTTGAAACATTTATGGGAGCTTTTTTCAGAGGCGAGTTTGGTGCATATTTTACACCTAGACCTATTGTGAAGTTTATTGTTGAATGCTTGCCAATAAACCATAAATCGAAAGTCCTTGACACAAGTTGTGGAAGCGGTGGTTTTTTACTTTACGCTTTAGATAAAGTTAGAGAACAAGCTACAGAATATTACCACCCTGTAAATGAAGAGAAAGACCATTACAAACATTGGCACGACTTTGCTGAAAAAAATCTTTTCGGAATTGAAATAAACGACCAAATTGCCCGAACTGCTAAAATGAATATGATTATTCATGATGATGGACATACCAATGTAATTGCATCGGATGGTCTATTATCCGACATTGAAATGCAGGAGAAATCGGGCAATAGGGAGTTTAAATACAACTCATTTGATTTTATCATTACAAATCCACCTTTTGGCAGTTCAATAAAACTTTCCGAAAAAGCATATTTGAGTTTATACTCATTGGGTACAAAAGAAATTGATTGGTTAGATATTAAAGCCGAAGTAACTCAAAATAAAAACATACCAAGAGAAAGTCAAAGTACTGAGACATTATTTATAGAACAATGTCATCGCTTTTTAATTGATCATGGTTATATGGCAATAGTACTACCCGATGGTGTTTTAACAAATAGCAGTATGCAATATGTTAGGGATTACTTAGAGGATATGT
This sequence comes from uncultured Lentimicrobiaceae bacterium, assembly GCA_964653595.1. Classification (GTDB taxonomy): domain Bacteria; phylum Bacteroidota; class Bacteroidia; order Bacteroidales; family WCHB1-69; genus JBAXTE01. The sequence goes on along the minus strand of CAZZHH010000064.1, from coordinate 13,610 downwards.
TTCGTATTGTCGCCGTTGTTTCTATGCCTCAAACCGCTTTTAGTGCCACAGGCGCAGGTGTGAAAAGTTCGGTTTTGTTTTTGAGAAAGCATAAATGTAAACAAACGGAGAATATTATTTCTTACAAAAGAAAAATAAAGTCAGAAATAAAGTTAAACTATCAGTATGTTAGCACTATAGAAAAATGGGAAAAGGAAAAAGCAACGGCAATTAAGAAATTAGAAGCTGATGCAAAAGCATTAAACTCTAAAGCCAATAAAAAGGAAATCACTGAAATAATACAATCGAACAAAACAGTAATTCAAACAGCATATACAGACAAAGTAAACTTGCTCAAAGAAGAATTAACCGAAAAATACTTTTTGGCAAAACAAAATACATTGGACGACTATCCGATTTTTATGGCAATTGCCGAAGATATTGGCTATGACGCTACGGGTAGAAGCACCAATAACAACGAACTGATTGAAATTGGCAAAGAACTATCCAAATTTATAGCCCATATTAACGAAACGGAGAACAATTGAGAAAAATCAGAATTTCCGATTTTTTTATAAAATTGATACATTATGAAACAACAAAATTCCATTAAAATATTTGAAGAAAAGAAGGTACGAACCTTATGGGATGCCGAAAATGAAAAATGGTATTTCTCAATAATTGATGTTATTGAAGTTTTAACAGAGAGTCCAAGGCCTCGCAAGTATTGGAATGCTTTAAAAACCAAACTTAAAAATGAAGGAAGTGAGTTGTCCCAAAAATTGGGACAACTGAAAATGCAATCAGCCGATGGTAAATTCTATTTGACTGATGTTGCTGATATAGAAGAGCTTTTCAGGTTAATTCAATCCATTCCTTCCCCAAAAGCAGAACCTTTTAAACTTTGGTTGGCACAAATAGCCAGTGAACGTTTAGACGAAATGCAAGACCCTGAACTCACTATCGATAGGGCATTGGAGCAATACTTAAAACTTGGATATTCTGAAAACTGGATCAATCAGCGACTAAAAAGCATTGAAGTGAGAAAGGAGCTGACCGATGAATGGAAAAAGCGGGGAATGAAAGAAGGCACTCAGTTTGCTACGCTTACCGACATTATTACCAAGGCTTGGAGCAATAAAACCACCAAAGAATATAAAGTTTTAAAGGGTTTGAAAAAGGAAAACCTTAGGGATAACATGACCAATACCGAACTCATATTGAATATGCTTGCCGAAGCATCTACCAAAGACATCTCGCAAGCGGTTGAACCCAAAAATTTTGAAGAAAATAAAAAAGTAGCTAAACAGGGTGGCAATGTGGCAAAGGTTGCACGCAAAGAACTTGAAGCAAAAACAGGTAAAAAGGTTGTTACATCAATAAATGCAAAAGGTTTGTTGAAAGAGAAAGATGCTCCAAAAAAATTAAAACCTTAGAACGAATGAGTAATTACACAATACAATCAACAACTGTAAACCCAAGCCGAGTATTCATTTTGCAAAAAAGCGAATTGGAAAAACGACTTGACCCACAATTTTACAAACAAGAATACAAAGAGAATCTTGAAAAAATCAAACGCAACAATCATAAACGATTGAGGGAAATTGTTAGATTTTCAGCTGAAACATGGAATCAACAAGATTACTTCAAATCCACATTCCCCTATATTGAAATTAGCGAAATTGACACCATTTCTGGTGAAATTCAGAATATTGTTCAGGTTGAAAAAGAGAAGGCAGCAAGTAGAGCCAAAATGGTTGTTCGTGAAAACGATATTATCATTTCAACTACACGACCTAGTAGAGGTGCAATTGCTTTAATTAATAAAGAACAAGATTTTTCAATTGCATCAACAGGTTTTAGTGTACTAAGAAACATTACGAATCCTGAAATTGACAGAGAATATTTGTTTGCAATTTTACGACAACAAATTATATTAAAGCAGTTTGAACAACGCTGTAGTGGTGGAAACTATCCAGCAATTACACAAGAAGAGTTAAGTAATGTAACCATTCCAATACCAGATAAAGAAATTCAAAAAAAGATAGTTCAGGTTTTTAACAATTGTTTTGAGCAGAAAAAAATAAACGAAGCCCAAGCCGACAAATTACTTTCAAGTATTGACGATTATTTGCTAGAGGAATTGGGAATTAGATTGCCCAAACCGCCTGAAAATACTTTGAAGAATAGAATGTTTGTGACTACTTTTAAAGAAATAACAGGTGGTAGATTTGATCCGAAACTTTATTCTATTCAAAGTAAAGAACTAATTAAATCCCTTTATAAAACAAACTATAAACACCAAACACTTAAATCTGCAATTATTCAAAGTTGTTCTGGAGATTGGGGAAATGATGATAAAGAATTATTTGATGAAAATGAATTTGTTCGTTGTTTAGTGATTAGAGCAACTGAATTTGATAATAAATTTAATTTGAATGTTGACGGAAGCAGAGCCAAATACCGCCTAATTAGTAAGACAAAATATAAATCTTTGGATATACAAGCCAGTGATTTACTAATTGAAAAATCGGGTGGTAGCGAAAATCAACCAGTTGGCAGAATTTCAATTTTGACAAAAGAACTTACTGAAAATTATTCAATTGGGTACAGTAATTTTGTACATAAATTCAGGGTAAATGAAAGCATTGTTAATCCTTATTTTGTTTTCAATTATTTGAAAACCATTCATAATATTAAAATCACAGACGTAATGCAAAGCCAAACAAATGGAATTAGAAACTTGATATTGAATGAGTATTTGAATTTACCAATTCCAGTTCCACCGCTTGACAAGCAAAAAGAAATTGCTGACCACATTACAAACATAAGACAACAAGTCCAGCAACTGAAAGACAAAACGAAAGAAGCACTTGCAAAAGCAAGCAAAGAAATTGAAATATTATTATTAGGATAGATTATGCAAATTCCATTAAACCAATTTGAGCAATTAATAGACGAAACCATCTTGGAACGGGGGTTGTCCTATTTTAAAAAAGGACATGTACACGAACCCGAAGAAATAAGTCCAGGAGAATACGAGGCCACGGTTGAAGGCTCCGAAGATTACACCGTGGAATTTACCCTTAAAAACGGGGTAATTACCGAGTATGTTTGCGATTGTCCTTACGATATGGGGCCGGTTTGCAAACATGTGGCTGCCGTAATTTTTTACTTGCAACAAGACGAGTTGGAATTGGACAAAAAAGCGAATAAAAAACAAAAATCTAAATCTGTTAAACGTAAAACCGTTGCCCAACAGGTTGACGAATTGCTCGAAAAAACCACCCTGGACGAACTGAAACAATTTGTAAGAGAAAAAGCATCAGTAAACGTACCGTTTAGAAATTTATTCTTGTCTTCGTTTGCCCAACACAATTCCAATGAATCGAAAGAACTCTATGTTGATCAGATAAAATCAATTATAAAATCGGCTTCCGATAGGCATGGTTTTATCGACTGGTCGGCTACACGACTGGTCGGTAATGCAATTAACAATCTTTTAGAGACAGCTCAAAAACAAATAAACAATCGCAATTATAAAAGTGCTGTGTTTATTTCTACTGCTGTAATGGAACAAATGATCGAAGCCTTACAAAATTCTGATGACAGCAATGGCGAAATTGGCGGAAATATTGATACTGCTTATGAAATACTCATGACTATTGCACAGGAACAATCCTCCGAAGAAATCAGAAAATTAATAATCGATTTTTGCTTTACCTCTTTAGACGAGCAAATTTTTTCGGATTGGGAATGGCACATAGAAGTTCTGGAGCTTGCGGCTATACTTTCAAAGACTGAAGAAGAAATCGAGCGTATTTTTAAGCAAATTGATAATGCACAAATGTCAGATTACGAGAGAGAAGAAGCTCAGAAAATTAAGTACGATATTTTATTAAAGGCCAAAGGTGAAATTGCCGCTGAACAATACCTTGAGCAAAATATCACAAACCCGTTTTTAAGACGGGAAGCAATTCAAAATGCATTAAACAATAAAAATTTTGAGAAAGCAATTTCAATAGCCAAAGACGGAGTAGATTATGATTTGGAAGACAAGCCCGGATTGGAAAAAGAATGGTACAACTGGCTGCTAAGAATAGCTCAAGCCCAAAACGATTCTAAGAAAATCATTGAATATGCACGTCTGTTATTTATCGACAATTTTAGGGATGAACAGGATTACTACCAAATACTTAAGCAATATGTAAAACCTGAAAAATGGAATACATTTGTTGAAGAAATTATTCAGGATATTACAACAAAAACCCGAAGGATTAATACAGGTTTGATCGCAAGTATTTTCATAAAAGAAGAATGGTGGAGTAGACTTTTGGAATTGGTTAAAAAATCACCTGATTTAAACACAATTGACCAATACGAAAAGTATCTTTCAAAACAATATACAGATGATATTGTAGAATTATATGCAAATGGCATTAAAAAATACATGGAAAAAAGCATGGGACGAGACCATTATCAAAATGCATGTAGATATATTCGTAAGATTATTAAGTTAGGAGCAAGAGACAAAGCTAATGAAATTATCGCTTTTTTGAGAACAGAATATCCTAAGAGAAAGGCATTAATGGAAGAACTGCAAAAGGTGTAAGTCCTGAATGCAGACAAATCCAAGGGATTTACACCTAAAAATAATTATCTATGAATATTACACATCGATGAACATATCAAACCAGCACTATCGCACCATTTGGATGAGCGAGGGAATCGTCTCTTTGATTGACCAGAACCTTCTCCCCTTTTCTTTTGAAGTCATCACCTGCAAATCATATACTGAAACGGCTGAGGTGATTCGCAACATGACCGTCCGCGGTGCTGGTGCAATTGGCGCGGCCGGTGCGTTTGCCATGGCTCAGGCCTGTTTGGAAGCGCCTACGGATGATTATGCCGCATTTATCCTGAACGCCAAAGAGCTGATTGCCGCTACCCGCCCTACAGCTCAGAACCTCTTTTACGCCATCGATCGAGTATTTCAAAAAGGAATGATCGGTGTCGACTTGGCGGTGGCCGAAGCGCAAATGGTGGCCGACAAGGATGCTTCCGACTCGCAGGCAATCGGTGATTTCGGAAACGAATTGATCAAAGATGGTTTTAACATCGCCACCCACTGCAATGCCGGCTGGCTGGCGTTTGTGGATTATGGCACCGCCCTCTCGCCCATTTATGCCGCTCACCGCAGTGGGAAGAAAGTCCATGTGTGGGTGGATGAAACCCGCCCCCGCCTGCAAGGCGCGCGCCTGACTGCATGGGAACTGCATCACGAAGGAATCTCGCACACCATCATTCCCGACAATGCCACGGCGTTTATGATGAGTCAAGGGAAAGTGGATATGATGATCGTGGGTGCCGACCGTGTGGCGCGCAACGGAGATACCGCCAACAAAATCGGCACGATGGAGAAAGCCATCGTAGCGCATGCTTATGGAATCCCGTTTTATATCGCCGTGCCCAGTTCCACCTTCGATTTCGACTGCAACACCGGGTTGGATATTCCCATCGAATACCGTTCCGAAGAGGAGGTGCTTTGGTGTGAAGGGCTTGATAAAGAGGGCATCAAACACAAAATAAACATCGCCAACCCGATGTCAACGGCTTTGAATCCGGGGTTCGACGTGACTCCGGCAAAATATATCACCGGCTTTATCACCGAAAAGGGGATTGTGGAAGCCAACGAACAATCAATACGAACCAAAATATTCAACCGATGAGCGAACAATACAACGGAGTGAAATTCAGCACCTTCTTTATCGAAGAGATGGCTCCCGAAAACGATCCGAAGCTGAAGCAGCTGATGAACTGGTGCAACGAGTTTCAAAAACTTAACCTGACTCCGATCGCAAACGGAGCTTCGAGCGGCAACCTCAGCTACCGACTGCAACCGGGTTCCAACGCCTTTGTGATTACCGGCACGCAGCTGGCGCTCAACCGGAGATTGTCGGCCAACAACTTTGTCACCGTCTGGGATGTGGATTTTACCAAAAAGACGGTGTATGCCGAAGGTCTGTGCGATCCATCCTCCGAAAGCATGCTCCATTTCGCCATCTACAAAATGCGTCCCGATATCAACGCCATCTTTCACGGCCACAACGAGGAGTTGCTGAGCAACCCGAAACCGGGTACCCCAATCACCCGAAACGAAGCTCCTTATGGCACGCAAGAGTTAGTGGGAGAGGTGCTACAGGTGTTGCAAAACAACAACTATCTCCTGATCAAAAACCACGGGTTCCTCTCGCTGGGAGCGACCATGGATGAGGCTGGAAATCGGATGATTTAGTTTGTTTAAATGAAGTCTCGTTAATCCAACATATTATGAAAACTAAACAATTATGCTTTTTGCTATATCTTTTGTTTCTAACAACATTTGTATTTAGTCAAAACATCAAGGTGTTTTTTAACCAATCTGTCGATAATACCATTTCTCTATCCACAGATGCTTTTACCTCAAACCAGCAGCCGCAATCGTCTCCGCCAGAAGAGCCGGCACCACTTCTGCCTTTGAACAGCTAAACAAATATTTCACCATCTCGGAGATGCCTATAATCTCCTCACAGTATTGGAATATGGTCCATGGAAGTACTCCCGAGGAGGTAAGACAAGATTTAGAAGGGTTGCAAATTATGCGCATATTGGGAAAAAACATGGCTTGGTTTATCCAATCTAAAGAAGCCGGAATCAAAGCCGGAGTGGCATTACCAAAGAAAGAAAAACGGGTATCCACCAACTTCATCCGATAACCATTGTTTTCTGGATAAAAACTTAAGAAAAATATTTGTGTTGAGGACACTAACTAAGTGTTTAAAAATCTGCTAGTTATTTTTTATTACCCTTTGAAATAGGTGGGTGAAAAAATAATATTTATGTTCATATTTTGAGATATTTAAAATAATATTTATTTTTGCAATCAATAATAATTCATTAGATATTTATACTAAAAAAATGTTCTCCAACGATCCGTATATCGACATTCACACGCATCAAACCCCCTCTAATTCAGAAATAATAGCAATTGTAAGCACTAATTATCAGCAAAAACCTATTAACGGAAGTTTTTGTAGCTATGGTATTCACCCATGGCACATACAAGAACATCCATTAAATGAGTCGTTACCAATATTGATGAGTGCATTTTCAACGCCTGAGGCAATTGCATTGGGTGAAGCAGGTCTGGATAGAGTTATTGGAACCGCTTTCGATATTCAAGAAAAGTATTTTAAAGCTCAAATTACAATCTCCGAATATTTAAAAAAACCAATGATAATCCATTGTGTAAAAGCCTATTCCGACATACAAGAAATTCGAAAAGCAGGTAAATATAAGATGCCATGGATAATACATGGGTTTAATTCGAATAAGCAAACTGCAGATCAATTGATAAAGATGAATTTTTATCTCTCTTTTGGCAAGGAGTTATTAGATCCAGAATCTAAGGCCTATCAAGTGTTTCCATTGATTCCGATAAAAAATATTTTTTTAGAGACCGATGCAAGTGGACTTGATATTTGCGATATTTATGAACAAGCAGCTTTCTTAAGAAAGATTCCCGTAGATCAACTGCGGAAGAAAATTGCGGAAAATGCAAACACTTGTTTTAAATAAGAATGATTTTTAGCGAAAGAACCCGTTTACTGATAGGAGATGATGCTGTTAATAAGTTGCGCCAGAGCCATGTTCTGATTGCTGGTCTAGGAGGAGTCGGTGCATATGTTGCAGAAATGTTGTGCCGTGCGGGAATTGGAGAATTATCCATCGTAGATGCCGACATTGTTTCACTCTCCAACAAAAACCGACAGTTGATAGCGCTATCGAGTACATTAGGTGAGCCGAAATCCTCCATTATGGCTGATCGGTTGTTGGATATCAATCCGGAAATAAAGTTACATGTTTACAACACTTTTTTATTAGATGAAAACATCCGAGAATTATTTGAGAACAAGCAATATGACTATGTTGTAGATGCAATCGACACCTTATCTCCCAAAGTATATTTTATTTATGAAGCTCTAAAGCATAATAATAGGGTGGTAAGTTCCATGGGAGCAGGTGGTAAATTAGACCCATCGTTGATTGCGGTAGATGAAATCGAAAAAACCTCCCAATGCCGACTTGCATTTATGGTAAGAAAAAGGTTGCGAAAGTTAAATATTTCAACTGGTTTTAAGGCCGTTTATTCCAAAGAAGTTGTTCCAAAGGCTGTAGTAATACTGAACGAAGAAGAGGAGAGAAACAAGATAACCACCGTAGGAACAATATCTTATATGCCAGCTATGTTTGGATGTTATGCTGCATCAGTGGTTATTAGAGATTTACAAAACGAATTGAACCTATAAATTAGCTTTAAAAAGCAACGCTTCCATCGTTTTTTGAATTTTTGCAGCAGAAGTATTCTGATTACACGCCAAAACCATATGTTTAAGCACTATTGCGACCTCTCTTTTCTGCTTAGAAACTGGGTCTACAACAAATAGCTGAAGGTTGTTCTTCAACCCACATTCTATCCACAACACCCCTTTTTCTGTAGAGTTTTCATCTAAAACATGAACGTAATATAACCCAGCAGCGGGAATCAGCTTGTTTTCAAAATCAACCTCTACTACCCATCCTCTATGAAAATAGGTTTCAAATATGGTATTTCCCAACTCAATAGAGGCATTAAAAAGATAATCGTAATCTAGATATGCATTTGCTTTCATGATATCTCCTTCGGCTAACGCTTTTCTAATTTTTGAAGAGCTAATAGATTCATTTTGAATATCTTGCTCCGGGATCTCTTCCACCTCAAAACCGTATGTTAAAGCCATCTTAGATAGAAGTTGAAAGTTTCCCTCTCGGTTGTGTCCATAAAAATGGTTGTAACCTACCACAATTTTCCGCGCCCTAATGCCATCTACCATAATGGATTTTACAAAGTCCGATGATGACACTTTAGAAAACTCAAGCGTAAAAGGCAAAATAATAAGAATATCGATCCCTATGGTTTCTAAAAGCTCGATTTTTTCATCCATCGAAGTTAACATCTCAATTTTATCCTCGGGGTAGAGTATGGATCGTGGATGGGGATCGAAGGTAATTAATATCGATTCCCCAGAAATTTCCTTTGCTAAGCGACAAACTCTTTGTAAAATAATTTTGTGAGCCAAATGAACCCCGTCGTACATACCAACTGTAACTACGGGGTTAACAAAAACATAATCTGTTGGCAGCCCTTTAAATATCTTCACAATCTATCCGTTATTATTTTAGTTTTTGTTGCTTTGTAATTTTACAAAATAGGCCACTTTTTCCATAGAAGTAATCATATCATAATGCTCTAAATAAATATCATCAGGAATATGCAGTGGAGTAGAAGTGTAATTTAAAATTCCTTTTATGCCTGTATCTACAATTATTTTTGCCGTTTGTACAGCAACTTGGTTAGGAACCGTAAGAATGGCAATAGAAATCTTCTTCGACATCACAATTTCTGCCATATCATGAACATGATAGCAAAAGACACCTTCAATTTCAGTACCCACTTTTTCAGAATTTATATCAAAACAAGCTACAATATTCAACTGAGCACGTTTTCCGTTAAAATAGTTGATAATTGCTTTTCCTAAATTACCGGCTCCCACCAAACCAATGCGCATAGGAATACTCGTGTCTATCAATCCTCCAATAAAATCAATCAAAGATTTAATTTCATATCCTTTTCGGAGCGACCCTGCATATCCTAACAACATAATATCTCTACGAACTTGAACAGAGGTGATATTCAACATCTCCGCTATTTCGTGAGAGTAGATATGCGTTTTGCCCTCTGCCGACAACAAAAGCAATTCTCGTCGATACTGACTTAATCGTTCAACAGTTTTTGGGGGCAACGACTCTTGTATGAATTTTTTATTGGGCATAATTGAATATAATGATTGTTCAAACTTACAATTTTTTTTGCTTTTATACAAAAGAGTACCATAAAAAACTTAAAATTGCAAGTCTTTTCTTTCAGGATAATTTATTAATACTCCTCTGTTTTTACTTTGGAAAACAAACATACTTCCTGCTGCTAAACCACTAGCTAACCCAAGGTGATAGCCATCTTTTAAGTCTTGTAGGCTACCTGCTCCTCCTAAAGCTACCACAGGAATAGTAACCTCATTCGAAATTTCTTTGATAAGATCTAAGTGATAGCCATCCATCATTCCATCGTGCGCAATAGATTGAACAATTATTTCACCAGCCCCTTGATCTTCCATTAGTTTGGCAAACTCTACCGGGTTATATTTTGTGGATTTTGTCCCCCCTTGAATCCAAGTCCTTTCTCCACCAAACAATTTCTTCTTCACATCCATGCACACCGAAATGGTAGACGAACCAAATTCATTGGATGCTTGCTTAATGAATAACGGATTTTGGGAAGCATAACTATTGATGATAACCTTTTCAGCCCCAGCATTGATTATTTTTTGAATATCTTCTAAGGTTCTAATTCCTCCACCCACAGCAAATGGCATGTTGGCCTCTTCTCCAATATCTTTAATAAAATCCAACGATATGGTTCGTTGCTCCGGTGTGGCATTTATATCCAAAAAAACAAACTCATCGGCTCTTAAATCGTTAAACAATCGTACCGCATTGATTGGATCGCCAATGTATTGATAATGACCAAATTGCTTAGATTTCACCAATCCAGATCCTTTTAACAACAATACAGGAATTACTCTTGGTCTAAACATACAATTGGTGATTTTTTAAATGTTACAAAAATTAAGCAATAACTTCTCCCCTACTTGATGGCTCTTTTCGGGATGATACTGAACTCCAAATAAATTATCCTTTTCTACTGCCGATACAAACTCATTTTCGTACGTAGTAGTGTTTAATATTTCTTCCTTTATTTTTGGTCTAAAGTGGTACGAATGAACAAAATAAAATTCAGATAAATCCTCTATCCCATTCATCAAGGGACTACTTTTGTGAATGGAAATTTGATTCCATCCAATATGAGGTATTTTGAATTGCATCTTATTTTGAATGGTGAACCTCAACACATCTGCATCAAACCATCCCAAACCACTTACATGACCTTCTTCACTATAATTAGCCATCAATTGCATTCCAAGACAAATCACAGAATGGGTCTCTTTTTATGTAAAGCAACCTCCTCTAATACTTCTAACAGATTCAGTTTGGATAAGTTCTCCATCGCTTTCGAAAAATGACCTACCCCTGGCAGTATTATCTTATCTGCAAGGGCAACATCCTTCGGATTGGAGGAAACCTTCGAATGCATCGACAATAAATCCAACTTCCGTTTTACCGAACTTAAATTGCCCATTCCATAATCTAAAATAACAATATTTGCACCCATTGTTTATCCGCTTCGAGTAGTCGATTTATTAAACTTTTATTTGATATCCATTTTTTTAATCGACAATTTCATTAAAAAAAGGATACTTAATTTTGCAAAAGTATCAAAAAAAACACAACCCTTACATTAAAAAGAAAGAAAGGGTTGTGTGATTATTGTTCATCCATAAAAAAATGCTTTTTTGTGAACACTTAAGTTAATGGTTGAAAATTATTCCTTACTTTCCAGGAACATAAAGCAAATGGATAAATGTATCGTCTCCAAAAGAGAGCCACATATCTTTAATATCGCCTATTTCGAATTTTTTACTAAAACATACGGTTTGATCATGAAAACCATCATTTCCTTCTATTTTGTAATTACAAGCATACTCTCCTGACTCTGCTTTTGTTGATAATTATAAAAAAGAGAATTGTCTTTTAGTAAAATATACACTTTGTAATCTTTCCATTGATAATCTTCTTTTGCTGTATTTTTAATCCTCAGCGTTAATTTCGAGTTTTGGTTTGCTTCGCTGTATGTGTACGTTTTTGGATAAACACCAGCGATGAAATTGATTGTTTTTGATGAGTTTGAAATGGTTTCCAAATAAACTGGATCACTTGATGTAGATTGAGCATTTATGGTGTTTAACCCAATAAGAAAAAACGAAAATGCCACCATTGTAAATAATTTTTTCATACTTTTTTGTTTTTAAAAATGATTGAATGCAAATAGGTTGCAAAAAAATCACTATTATTGTCAAAAAAAAATATTAACGATTTCATGAAAAAAATCATTCATCAATTAAAAGAATTTATAAAAGAAGATTTCGATACTTGGATTTACTTGTGGACATTTATTTTTATCAGCTCAGCCATAGCCATTAACTACACATTGCGATTTGAGACAAAAATATTGAGCAACCATCCAGATAAAGTCGTGGTGATTTTTAGATATTTTGCCTATTATTCATTTGCCTGGTTTGCAATAGCTATTCCAAAATTGTGGATAAAAAATGGATTAGCAGTTTTTCACAAAAGAGAATTATGGGTAAAAATCATTCTATTCCTATTTTTAATTAGCACTACTTCTGGATTTAAGTTTAACCCAAAATGGTTTGATTTTATAGAGGATCCTCTCGCAAAATATTATATTGGCAAGTTATCGTCGCAAGTCAAATGCTTTCTACTATACACCCTTCCTTTCATTCTATTAAAACTTATTTACGACAAAAATCTACGAGGATATTATGGATTAAATCGTAATTTTGGGAATGGAAATACCTACTTAACTATGTTGCTTATCGTTGCTCCATTGGTAATTGCAGCCTCGTTTACTCCCGATTTTTTAAAAATGTATCCACGGTATAAGGTGTGGAATTTTGAAGAACTGTCGATCATGCCACAATGGCTAGCTACCATTACTTTTGAATCGTTGTATGTGCTCGATTTTGCAATGACCGAGTGGATGTTTCGAGGAGCACTGGTAATTGGAGTGGTTTCAATTTTGGGGAAAAATGCAATCCTCCCGATGGTCTCTGTATATGTGTTTTTACATTTCGGAAAACCCCTTGGTGAGACGATAAGTTCTATGTTTGGCGGATATATTTTGGGAATATTGGCATACACAACTCGGCATATCTGGGGTGGCGTGCTTCTACATGCAGGAATAGCTCTTATCATGGAAGGAATGGGACTTTTTCAGTATTACATCATGGGAATGCATCGCTAGAAAAGTAAAAACCCGAATTCATCCCCAGAATTTAAAATTTTTCGTCGAGAATTTTCACTATTATGTCTTTACAAAAACCTAAAATATTTGATTTATCCGTTCCACAGGCCTACATATTAAGGCTTTATATCCCTTGCGAACAATTGGGCGCTCTATTAATTTGGGATTTTTAGATAAAATATGAACCCACTCTTCATCAGAAAACACCTTTCCTTTATACTCTTTTTTGTATAGTTCCTCATTTTTTCTGACCAAATCAATAGGAGCAATGTGTAATTCGATCAAAAGCTTGCGAATTTCATCTTCGCTAAGTTTCTTTTTCATATAATCTACAATCTCAATCGGTTGATTTGTCATTAAAAGTTGGTCTAATACTGAGCGACTAACCTTACATCGAGGATTGTGATAAATGGTATACATTGTAGGAATTTTTATAAAATTGAATGGACTAATAAGAAAGGATTATTTATAAACGAACATGCAAGAATGGTGACTCCGGAGGGATTCAAACCCCCGACCTTCAGAACCGGAATCTGACGTTCTATTCAGC